>CAZQCG010000006.1:159925-160678 GCA_964592425.1 uncultured Chloroflexaceae bacterium | reverse complement strand
CAGCACAAGCCCCAGCGGAGGAAGAGATCCCCGACTGGCTGCGTGGTGAGCAGGCCCCGGCAGCACAAGCCCCAGCGGAGGGAGAACTCCCCTCATGGCTCGCCGAATCGGCCCCGGCAGCACAAGCCCCAGCGGAGGAAGAGATCCCCGACTGGATGACAGGCGCAGCAGTCGCAGGAGCGGCGGCGGCAGCAAGCGACGACATTCCAGATTGGCTGCGGAGCGAAGAGTTACCTAATGAACCGGTGGTACCTGTAGATGAGGGGGTGCCAGCCTGGCTACAGGGTGAAGGTACACCTGAGCCGGAAGTTCCGACAAGCGAGGAACTCCCATCATGGCTGGCCGAAGCCGCTCCGACCCTTGATGCCGGACAGATGCCTGCCTGGCTCAGTGGGGAGACACCAACACCTGAGCCGGTTACTCCTGCGAGGGAAGAACTTCCGGACTGGCTCCGCAGTGACTTGCCATTCTCTGAGTCTGCACCAACCCTTGATGCTGGTGAGGTACCTGCATGGCTCAGCGGCGAGGTTCCATCTACACCTGATGCTCCTGCTGGCGGGGCTGATGACCTACCAACCTGGCTTCGTGGTGAACATCCGCCTGTTTCGAGTGAGCCGGTAGCTGCGGAACAGACTGAACTGCCTACATGGTTACGCGAGATCGGGTCATCACTGCCACCTGCAAGCCCATCAGCGCAGCCGGTCGAGAGCGAAACTCCTGCTCTGCATGAGGAAGCCCCAGCCTGGCTCACCG
>CAZQCG010000006.1:143409-159825 GCA_964592425.1 uncultured Chloroflexaceae bacterium | reverse complement strand
AGGGCGAGCGCCCGGCAGGTTCTGACGAAGCCCCAGCCTGGCTCACCGAGGGCGAGCGCCCGGCAGGTTCTGACGAAGCCCCAGCCTGGCTCACCGAGGGCGAAGCGAGTCAGACAGGCACAAGCGCATCCCTTGGTGACATCGATGCAGCGCTTCCCTCATGGCTACGTGGCATTCCTGATCAGCCGGAAGCAATCCTTTCAACTGAACCGCCTCGGTCTGAAGAAGCGCCCTCGTCTGGTAGAGAGCAAGCGATTGATGAGAGTGGTACCACTGGCCTTTTGCAAGGGGCTGAATTACCGCTCTGGCTGGGTGGACTTGTCGCCGAGCGACCTGCTGAGCAGAGTGAGGATCAGGATCTTGGCTGGTTACGGCGACTGGGTGGCAATGAGCCAGAGGAAGAGCAAGCAGCCCCGATAGTTCCGCTTGCATCAAAGCCACGACCCGCTCCGGCTTATATTCGCACACCAGAGCAGATCGCTGCGGTGGCCCTGCTCGAACAGATCAGCAAGTCACCCTATCCGGAATCGGCCACCTCGGCTATACCTATGCCGCAGACAGGCTGGCAGCGGGTCGGAATTGATCGAATCCTCTATGTCTTTTTGGCTCTGGCATTGCTGCTGGGCTTGCTGCTGCCTATCGTAACGATGCCATTCCAGACAACAACACCGAATGTTCGTGGTGCGACGGAATTGGGAGCCTTACTTGATAGCCTTGATGCGGAAGATGTCGCGCTGGTTGCGTATGAGTGGGGGGCGCAACGCAGCAGCGAATTGCGCCCGCTTGAGCAGGCTTTGATCAGTCGTCTGATCGCCGATCGTACGCGTATGATCCTGCTCAGCACCGATATGCAAGGCACCCTGCTTTCATTCGACCTGATCGGCCCGCTGCGCGAAGCTGGCTATAACAACGAGAACGGGATCACCTTCGGCGGGCGTGACTATGTGCTACTCGGCTATCGACCCGGTGGTGATCTAGCGCTGCGCAGCATTGCACAGGATCTGCGAGGCGAGCTCACGTCAGACTTTAGAGGGCGCGATGCAACCGAAAGTCTGGTGGCCAACACACCTGACGGCCAGCCACGCTTTGCGAGCATCAACGATCTGAGCCTGATCGTCGTGATGGCTGATACTTCCCAGGATGTGCAGGCATGGATGGAGCAGGTTCGCCCTGCCGCCCCTGATGTACCCTTTGTCTTCTTGTTGCCCCAGGAAACCCTCCCATTGGTGCAGCCGTACCTGCGCCAGGAGGGGATCTACTTTAGCGCGGGCCAGCATGGGGCCCTGGCCTTGCAGGCAAACGATCCTGGCGCCGATCTATCGGCGATCAGCCACGCGACGGGCCAACTCAACTATGCGGTAGTGGTTTTCGTAGTGCTGTTGCTAGTGGGAGCACTGTTCGAGTTGATCGTCCATAGAGGTACCGGCCAGGGAGGTACGCATGAGCGCTGATGGGCTGACAATTCTGCTGAGTGGCCTGACCACGCTCGTACTCACCCTGCTAGTCTTCAGCCGTCTACTTGGCGATAACCCGGCCTTCCGTGTCGCCCAATATCTCTTTGTCGGGGTCTCGCTGGGCTTTGCATTTGTGGTGGTCTACCATCAGGTGTTGCTCCCAGCCGTGATCGATAGCCTTAGCAGCCTCAACCATCCGCTCGGGTTGATCATCAAGCTAACACCGTGGCTGCTTGGCTTGCTTTTGCTGACGCGCATCAGTGGACGACAACACTGGTCATGGCTAGCAAACTTGCCCCTGGCACTGCTCTTCGGGGTCGGTACAGCGATGGCCGTAGGCGGGGCACTGGTTGGCACCCTGGCACCACAGATCCTTGCTACGATACGACCGAGCGGTTCAGACATTGCGCAGATTCTCGGTGCGGTGTTACTGGTGATCGGTGTGGTGCTTACCCTTTGTTACTTTTACTTCACCATTCCCACGCACACGCCTAGCGGGCGGCTGGTTATGCTCGGTGCCAGGATCGGGCGCTGGCTTTTGATGCTGGCCTTTGGCTTCTTCCTGGCTGGTGGGCTACTGACCTACCTGACCGCCCTCAATACCCGGCTTGAGGTGATTATCAACTGGCTGCGCGCTCCGCTGGGCTAACTCCGACCTTGTTGCGGGAAGCTCATGGGGCTCGTTGCGGCACAGGATGGTGTTTATGGCTGAGCATCTGGGCGCAGTGCTGGTAGCTGAGATTGGGAGCCTGATCACACGGGTGACATTGGTCGATCAAGTGGAGGGCGAGACCCGACTGGTCGGTCATTACGAGACCAGCAGTAGCCTCGAACCGCCCTATGCCAATGTGCTGTATAGTGTGCTGGAGGGAGCGGCTCACATTGCCGAAATGACCGGGCGTCAGTTGCTGCGTGATGGCCAACTACTGATCCCCCAGAACAACGAGAGCGATGGGATCAACCAGTTGGTGGCAGTGAGCAGTGCAGCGGGCGCACTAACCATGGTGATCACGGCAATCTCGTCCGACCTCTCAGCTCGTAGTGCCATCCACGTCAGCCGGAGCACCTATACGGCATTGTTGCAGGTGGTAACCCTTGATGATGCGGCTGAACATCCGGTTGTCAGTGCGCATGATCGCTCCTGGATCGAGCGACAGGTCGAGACACTGCTCAGCCTCCAACCCGATAGTGTGCTGATTGCTGGTGGCCTGGAAGATGGGGCTGTCAGTGCCGTGAACCGGTTGGCCCATATTGTTGGCCTGACAACCTTCAGCAGTACCGGTGACACTCGTCAGCAGCGGCGTCAGCAGACAACGGTGCGCCCGGTGATCTATGCGGGCAACAGCGCTGCCCGTGAGCAGGTAATCGAGGCCCTTAGCGACCGTGCCGAAATCTTTGTGGTTGATAACCTGCGCCCTACGCTTGAGCAGGGAAACCTTGCCCCCGCACGCCAGGAACTGGCACGGCTCTATGCCCGACAGACCCTACCCCGACTGCCCGGCTACGATGGCCTGAGCCGGCTCTGTCGGGTGCCAGTGCGTACAGTATGTGATGTTGAGCAAGTGATGGCTCGCTTTCTGGCCGAGCGGAGCCGACGCCATGTGCTGGTTGCCGATGTCGGTGCGGCAGCCAGTGCCCTCTTCTACGCCGCACCTGGTCGTATCCACCCGGCAGTGCTTGGCACGACCGGTACGGTGTACGGCCTGAGCAATATGTTGAGCGCTGAACAGATCACGGCAATCAGTCGCTGGCTACCTTTCCCCATCGATCCCGTGGTCTTGAACGAGCAGTTACTCAACCGCATCCTGCACCCGCATGGGTTACCGGTCACACGGCAAGATCTCTATCTTGATCATGCCCTGGCACGTGAAGCCTTGCATGCCGTGGCCGTCGCCCTGCGTGACGAGACCAGTGACGCAGGCTGTGATTGGATCGTGGCCAGTGGGGGCGTACTGGCCCACGCGCCCGAGCCGGGTATGGCCCTACTAACCCTGCTTGATGCGCTAGAGCCAACTGGCATGGGCGAACACCCGGTGGTAGATATCACCCTTGATAGCCTCGGGTTGCTGACAGTAGCGGGGGCGCTGGCACCGATCAATGCTGATGCAGTGATCACCCTGACTGACCGTGATCTGTTGCACAACCAACCCCTGGCCAGTGTCGTAACCCTTTTGGGCGAAGGACGCGAGGGGGAGGTTGCCGCCGAGGTTGAGTTAACGATCCTGGGTCGGCAAAGTGAGCAGATCGTCGTGCATCATGGCGAACTGGCCCGCCTGCGCGTACCACCAGGTCGTTACGGAAGATTGACGATCAAACCAGCCCAGGGTGTGCGGGTGGGGACAGCGACAGCTGGTGAGGTGGTAGCGTCAGAGGGCGGTGATGTGGCAGGGAGTGTGCTAGGACTGGTGATTGATGCGCGTGGACGCCCACTGCGCCTACCCACTGATACAAAGGAACGCTGCACACGCCTATGGAAGTGGTTGGTGGCGTTAGGGGTTGAAAAAGGCCCCAATCCCTATCTTGCAATGCGTGACGAAGCAGCACCTGCTGCTCATGCGACACCTGCACCTGTCACTCCCAAAGGCACAAGTGCGGAGCCGATCGCATCCGCTACGACTGCTCCATTGACAGTTGGCGGCTCCGAGGTGGTGAGCAGCGGCGATGCGGGCAAGCGCACATCACTCGACAGCCTACGCATGCAAGAGTCTGCCGAAGCGCCTCCGGTATCACTTACGGACGAGCGCGATAAACGACACTAGGGGGTGTAGGCCGCAAAGCGCTCGCCCCAGAACAGCGGCTGATCACCCCTCTGTTGGGGAGCCAGAGGGGCTACGCCCCTCTGAAAAAAGCCTTCACCCAGCCTGTTGAGCAGTCATCAGCCACGCGGCATACTACTGCTCGCTAATTGTGATCCCCAGAATCGTCTCACCAGGGGTGGCCAGATCAGCCGGGTTAGAGGGATCGCGGAGCGGAATGCCGTCCACGATGGCCTGACCTTCGATCACCCGCCCAAAGATTGTGTACTGTTGATCAAGGTAGGAGGCAGGGGCAGTGGTAATAAAGAACTGGGAGCCGGCGCTGTCAGGATCAGCTGCGCGAGCCATCGCTACGATACCAGGCTGATCGAAGAGAATCTGGTCGGTGAACTCGGCAGGGACAGAGTAGCCGGGGCCACCTGTGCCATCACCGTTGGGATCGCCACCCTGAGCCATAAAATTCGGCAGGACGCGGTGCCAGTTCAGCCCATTGTAGAAGTTCTGGCTGGCAAGAAAGACAAAGTTGTTGACGGTCTGCGGAGCGATGGCGGGTAGCAACTCGATCACGATCGGGCCGCGAGGAGTGGTAATCGTGGCGCGATACTGACGGGCCGGGTCGATTGTCATCGGAGGCGGCGTGGGGAAGTTACGACTGGTTGCCGTAGGCAATGCGCCCGGCAGGGGAACTTCCGGGGCTGCAGCAGTCGGTGCAACGGCTGCCATCGTTGGCACTGGTACAGCGGGGCTAGGAACAGTAATGCTGGTCGGTGCGGCAGCCTGATCCTGCTGCGCGGCGCGGCTGAAGAGCATACCGCCGATCAGGCCAAGCACCAGCAGTACCACGGCCGCCGAGACAATCCCCGGTAGCGGGTTGCTTGGAGTCTGACCCGGCTTTTCTTTCTTACGCGACTGACTCATGATGTCCTTCCATAGCAAGCGAGCGAGACAGGCGGCGCATACTGGCGCGACGCATTATACCATTTTGCTTCCAGGGCTCGAGCTTGAGCCCAGGTTCAACTCAGGGAGATGGCCAGCATTGGCGCACAGCGGAGGATCTCGCTGCGCAGACGAGCAATGGCTAATTCACCGGCCTTGGCCTCCAACATCAGGTCGAAGGGTGGTAGGCCGTGGGCAGCCCGTAGCAGGCGGTCCAGATCACCAACCGCAACAAAATCGGCGTGCTGGCCAGGGCGAGGTGGCACGATCCGGGCCGGATCACCGGCTCGTCCTGGGAGTAGATGAGCCTCGGAACGCTGGCTGCTGAGGTGTACTTCGGGGCGTGTGGTAGCGGGCCAGGTCGCCAGGGCCAGGCCCAGGGCCAGGTCGAGTGGGAGGGCCTCAGGATTGTGCAGCGCCCAGTGGAGGGCATCAAAGACCAGGGCCACACCGCAGTGCTGGTGCAGCTTAAGCAGGAAGCCGAGCCCTGGCCCATTGGCTTCGTGCTCCAGAGCCAGGTGGGCCTGGGCCAGGGGCGAGAGACGACGGTAGCTGGAGACAAAGCGGGCTGGTACTTCCGGATCGGTGGCAGAGGCACCCAGGTGCATCACCAGTACACCTTCGATCCGCCCGGCAGGCCGCCGCGCATCAAGCGCTGCCAGAAGCACAGCACTGGCCTCGACAATCGCTGTCGTCTCGGCAACCAGCAGGGTGTCGGGCGAGGCCAGACTGAGGCCGTGAGGGGCATGCAGGCTGATACGCACGCCTGCTGCTGCCAGTTGGGCTGCCAGCAGGTCGATCTGTGCCATGCAGTCATTGATCTGGGCCAGGCCATCTGCGGCCGACAGCGGCAACCAAGCACGGTAGTAGCGGACATCGATCTGGGTCAGGTAAGCGAGCATATCGCCGAGCCGGGTCAGCAACACACTCAGGTGGGGTTGGTTGCGGTGGGTACTTGCCCCGCTCAGCCCTGGCCGCCCGACGGCCCGTACCGCAAAGCCGAGTCTGATCATAGTATCCCCTGGCGCTCGACTTATCCTACTCCGTGTAGATTATACACGAAAACGGCTTGAATGACAAGCCGTTTTCGTGGGCTACCTGCACAAAGACCAGGGCCTGGGATGCTGCAAAACCTTCAGACAGGGGGCCAGAAGTCGTCACGGCTGAGACCATGGCGTACCATTTTGCGCCAGAGGGTCGCCCGGCTGATACCGAGGATGGCGGCAGTTCGTCCGAGGCGTCCACCAGCTTCGCGCCCAGCACGCAGGATGGTCTCACGCTCACTATGGCGACTACTGAGGTCGAGGCTGGCAATAGACGGCGAACCAAGGGGCGGGGTCAGGGCGACAAGCGTGGCCGGCAGGTCATCAAGGGTGAGCACACTCTTCTCGCTGCCCGCCAGGGCCCGTTCGAGGGTCAATTCCAACTCGCGCACATTGCCCGGCCAGGAATAGGCGCGCAGGGACTGCAGGGCGTCGGGATCAGGGGCGACATGGCGGCCAAGGCGCTCACCAATCGCCTGCAACAGGTGGCTGATCAACAACAACAAATCATCGCCACGTTCACGCAAGGGAGGGATGTGCAACTCGAGGTTGCTCAGACGGGCGTGGAGATCAGCCCGGAAGCGCCCCTCGTAGACCTGGCGTTCGAGGTCGGCCCCGGCGGTGGCAATCACACGTACGTTGATTGGCAGCGGATACCTGCCGTTAGTGCGGATGATCCGCCGCATCTCAATCGCCCGCAGCAAGCCGGTCTGCAACTCGGGTGGCAGAACCTCGATCCGTTCGAGGTAGAGCACCCCCCCATAGGCCAGTTCGAGCTTACCGGGGCGACCAGGCTGACCGGGGCGCAAGGCGTCACCCTCCAGCCCGAAGAGTTCACCGGCCAGCAAAGGGCGTGGCACAGCCGCACAGTTCAGCCCGATGAAAGGGCCACCAGCACGGGCACCGGCATTATGGATGGCCTGCGCAAAAACCTTTTTGCCCACCCCCGGCTCGCCATGCAGCAGCACACTGCCAGCGGCATTGGCGGCCAGGTGAGCCTGGTGCAGGGCCGCCAGCATCGCCGGGCTCTGCCCGATAAGATCACGAAAGGTAAAGCGGGCCTCAGTTCCCACCACGCGCCGCACAAGTTGGTGAATACTCTGCGTGGGGCGCATAATCAGCACCGCCCCCAGGTAACGCCCGGTCGGGTCACGTACCGGGCGCACAGCACAGACCAGGCCAAGGGTGCCTGCGGCTGCCTGCCAAAGCAACTCCTGTTCGGCTAACTCCTCGTGACGCTCGATAACTGTCCGCAGCAGGGGCGGTGGTTGGAGGGCCGTCACAAAGGATCGCCCGGCCACACTGCGCCTGCTCACAGCGAGCAGTTCGGCAGCACGCCGATTGATACGGCGGATCTCACCAGCGGGGCCAACAAAGATCAGCCCCTCGCTCATAGCTTCAAGCGTGGCATAAAGCTCAGCTAGTTGATCGTTCGCTTCGCTGAGCGACTGGTCGGCGCGGAGTTGATTGTGTAGGGCCTGCGCAGCGGCAATTGCCAGGCCCAGGCTGTGCGGATGGGCTGCATCAGCCCTGGTGACGATGGCCAGAGCGCCGAGGGGCTGCCCTCCGACGGCAAAGAGTGGTGCCGCAGCCAGGGCCAGCGGAGCCAACCAGGCGCAATAGTGCTCGTCGGCACAGGTCTGGATGGGCTGGGCCTCACGCAGGGCCAGGTCAACCGCATTGGTACCAGCGTGGGCCTCGTCCAGGTAGAGTGGCGGGCGCAGGCCACAGCGGTGGGCCAGGGCCACTAACTCGGGATCACCCTCCAGGTCGAGCGCAACCGCCGCCGCATCGGCCAATAACACGGCAAAGCCAGGTGGCTCAGCCAGTTGGTAGAGATCCTCGATTAACGAGCGCACATGGGCAATCAGCTGCTGCTGACTCTGATCAAGGGCCAGCGCTGGCAGAGGGGCCTGGTCGTGCGGCAGCGCGCACGCGCGGCAGCGCTCCAGCGAGCGGAGGGTGGGCGGAGTAGCCTGAGGACTCATGGTGACTATAATATAACAATCCTTTAGATAAGGGATCGAGGATCAGACGATGTTCAGCCGCCCACGCATCAGGCAGGCGTTCGATCATTTCAAGCAACTCTTCCAGGCGACCTGGCACGCCTTTGTTGAGGACGGTGGTCGCCCACTCAGTGCCGCCCTGGTCTACTACCTCAACCTCTCAGTGCTACCGCTGCTGGTGCTGATCGCCAGCCTCCCCGGCTTGATCGTCCGTTTCATCGACCAGCAGGCGGGGAATCGGCTGAACGACAGCGTTGCCGCCATCTTTGGCGACCCGATCAGCAGCATTATCAGTGACTATTTCGAGCGGATGCAGAACCAATCGTTGATGGTTGCCACGATCAGCCTGGTGCTGCTCTTGTTTAGCTCCACCTCGAGCTTTCGCTTTCTACGCTACGCCTTTCGGCGCATCTGGGCCGACGCTGAGGGTGAAGCGATCAAACCGCTTGGTGCACGGTTGCGCAAGACGGTAACCCAGCGCAGCATTGACGTTGCCATCGCCTTCGGCCTGATTCTGCTGATACCAGTGCTCGCCGTGCTCTGGCTGATCTTGCTGATCCTGACCATCTTTGCCCGTTCACTGATCGATGATGTTCCTATCATTGGCGACCTGATGACGGCCATCCTCCAACCGCTGATCCAGCTGATCGGCTTCAGCCTGCTCACCATTTTGCTGCTCAAAGTGCTACCACCTATCCACCTGCGCTGGCGGGCCGTCTGGCTACCGGGGCTCATCTCCGCGCTGGGCCTGCTGCTCTGCACCTACGGGCTAGGTATCTACATCCGCTTCTTCAGCCCGCTCAGCATCTATGGTGCCCTCGGCACAATCTTCGCCATTCAGATCTGGGCCTATGCCAATGGAATGGTGATCTTCTTCTGCGCCGAGCTGTGTAAGCAGTTGGTTCAGCGTAGTTTGACTGAGGAGTCAAGAACCCAGGGATGAGCGTAGATCGCCCTGGCTTGCTAGTTCTGGTATACTGATTCCTATCCCCCCTTCCAGGATTTATGAAAAGGGCGCTAGCGCAACACTCGCCCTTCCAGGTCTCACAGGCCTGGCAGACCTGTGAGACCTGGCGCAGGTAGCAGGGTAACTTTATTTAAGGAGGCCCATTATGGCGATCGAACAGTTTGTCGTGCCTGCCGTCTCGTGCCAGCACTGTGTGCGAGCCGTCACCAACGAAGTCAGTAGGTTGGTTGGGGTCAGTAGCGTTCAGGTTGATCTGAGCAGCAAGCTGGTCACCGTCGAACATGGCGATCAGGTACCCGCAGCGGCAATCATCGCGGCGATCAAAGAAGCTGGCTATGACGATGTGCGCCCGGTTGCCAGCTAAGAACAAGGTTTCATATGGCCCAGCATGAGTTGAACCTGCCGGTCACCGGCATGACCTGCGCCTCGTGTGTGCTGCGGGTCGAGAAGGCCCTGCAGAAGCTGCCCGGCGTTGAGGGGGCCAGGGTCAACCTGGCCAGTGAGCAGGCTAGCATCCGCTTCGACCCGGCCTTGCTCGCCCCTCAGCAGATCCAGGCGGCCGTCGAGGCGGCTGGCTACGGGGTGATCACCGAGCGGGTTGACCTGCCCGTCACTGGGATGACCTGCGCCTCGTGCTCAGCACGGGTTGAGAAGGCCCTGCGCAAGCTGCCGGGGGTGCTTGAAGCCAGTGTCAATCTGGCCACCGAACGAGCAATGGTAATCTACTCACCCGCAACCAGCGGCTATGCCGAGCTCAAGGCAGCGGTAGAGCAGGCGGGCTACGGAGTGATCGAGGTGGCCGGGGCTAACCCAGCAGAGGCCGAGGATAGCGAGGCTACCGCCCGTGAACGTGAACTGGCCCATAAACGACGCCAGCTGATCGTCGCCCTGGCCTGTGGTGTACCCCTCTTCGTGCTCTCGATGGCCCGTGACTTCGGCCTGATCGAGCCCTGGCTTTTTGGGGCAGCCCTTGAGGCGCGCACACTGATGGAGAGCGTGGTGGGGCCTGATGCGCCGATGGGTCACGCTTATCCCGCCTTTTACGACCTGCTGAACTGGCTCTTTCTCATACTGGCCACGCCGGTGCAGTTCTACAGTGGGCGTGACTTTTATCTGCATGCCTGGAAGGCGCTCAAGGCGCGCACCGCGAACATGGATACGCTGATCGCCATGGGCTCTTCGGCTGCCTACTTCTACAGCCTGGCGCTGATGCTCAGTGGTGCGACTGGCCATGTCTATTTTGAGACCTCGGCGCTGATTATTGCCCTCATCCTGGTTGGCAAATACCTGGAGGCGCGAGCCAAGAGCCAGACGAGCGCGGCGATCAAAGCACTGATCGGCCTGCAGCCCCGCACGGCCCGCGTGTTGCGCGGCGGCCAGGAGGTCGACGTGCCAGTGGCCGAGGTGCGCAGCGGCGAGATCCTGCTCGTGCGCCCCGGTGAGAAGATCCCGGTTGATGGCGTGCTGCTTGATGGCGCTTCAAGTGTCGATGAGAGTATGGTTACCGGAGAAAGTCTGCCGGTTGAGAAGGCTCCCGGCGATAGTCTGATTGGCGCGACGATCAACCGCAGTGGCAGCTTCCAGATGCGTGCCACCCGGGTTGGGCGCGAGATGGCCCTCGCTCAGATCATCCGCATGGTTCAGGAGGCCCAGGGTAGCCGTGCTCCGGTGCAGCGCCTGGTTGACCAGGTCTCAAGCGTCTTTGTGCCGGTGGTCATCCTGATCGCTCTGATCACCTTCAGCCTCTGGCTGCTCTTTGGCGGTGTCGGGTTTACCGGTGCACTGCTCTTCGCCGTGGCCGTGCTCGTGATCGCCTGCCCATGCGCCCTGGGCCTGGCCACACCGACCGCGATCATGGTCGGCACAGGTGTCGGCGCGACACGTGGCATCCTGATCAAAAATGCCGCGAGCCTCGAACGGGCCAGCGCCATCCAGACCGTCGTGCTCGATAAGACCGGCACGATCACCATGGGCAAACCCGAAGTGACCGACATCGTTAGCCGTGTCGAAGTTGCCGAGCTACAGCCCATCCTGGCTATCGCAGGGGCCGCTCGCGGCGACGCCGTTGAGCCTGGCACCAGGGAGGAAACCGCGCAGGCTCGCCCTGATCAGGCAACAACGAAGATCGATCCAGACTACCTGCTGGCCCTGGCTGCCAGTGCCGAGCGTGGCAGTGAGCATCCGCTGGGCGAAGCCATCGTGCGGGCGGCGCAGGCACGCGGGCTGGGGCTGCTGCGCCCCAGCCGCTTCCAGGCGATTGCCGGAGCCGGGGTAGAGGCTGAAGTCGATAGCCAGGCCATCCTGGTTGGCACACCCCGTCTGATGCACGAGCGTGGGCTTGCCCTTGGCAGCCTGACCAACGACGTGGCCCACCTGCAAGCTGAGGGCAAGACGGCGATGGTTGTTGCCGCCGATGGAGTGGTTCTGGGCGTGCTGGCCGTGGCCGACACGGTACGCCCAACATCGGCGGCAGCGCTTGGCGCGCTGCAGGCCCGTGGCATCGAGGTCGCAATGCTGACCGGCGACAACCAGCCAACGGCCGCAGCCATTGCCCAGCAGGTTGGCATTACGCGGGTTTTGGCCGAGGTGCGCCCTGAGCAGAAGGCTGGCGAGGTACGCCGACTACAGGCCGAGGGGCGCGTCGTAGCCATGGTTGGTGACGGCATCAATGACGCGCCGGCCCTGGCCCAGGCCGACGTGGGCATCGCCATCGGCACCGGCACCGATGTGGCTATGGAGACCGCCGATATTACCCTGATGCGGGGGGAACTGGGCGGGATCGGCGAGGCGATTGCCCTCAGCCGAGCGACGATGGGCACGATTCGCTGGAACCTCTTCTGGGCCTTGATCTACAATATCCTGCTCATCCCCATCGCTGCTGGCGTACTCTATCCCTTCACCGGCTGGCAACTGAGTCCCATCCTGGCTGCCGGTGCCATGGCCTTCAGTTCGGTCTTTGTCGTCACCAACTCGCTGCGCCTGCGCCGGGCGCGCCTGGCGCTCTGAGGGCCTATGCGTATCCTGATCACCGCCGACCTGCACTATCGCCCGTCTGAGCGGGCCGCCTACCTGGCCTTTGCCGAGCTAGTACGGGCAGCTGAGCCAGACTGTTTTATTATCGCAGGGGATGTAGGCCATCCCCTACGGCTCTTTCGGCGCGCCCTCCAGCTCTTTCGTGACCTGAGTTGCCCACGCCTGCTAATCGCTGGCAATCACGATGTCTACCGGGGCGAATATGCCAGCCGCGAACTCTGGCAAGAACACCTGCCCCAGGCAACCCACGACGAGGGGTTCATCTGGCTTGAGGCCCAGACCTTCAACCTGGGGCGGTTAGCCATTTGCGGCTCTATGGCCTGGTATGACTACTCGTCACGCGCACCGCACCTGCCCTACGCCCCCGCCGACTATCGTATGCTCAAAGGCCAGGTCTGCCATGACGCCGATTATGTCGACTGGCCCTGGAGTGATGTGGCCATGGCGCGTTATCTGGCCCGTGGGCTGACCGGGCGACTTGATGCGTGCGAGGCCGATCCGCGGATCGACCAGGTTCTGGTTGTAACCCATATGCCGATCATCGCCCCTGCCGTCCCCGACTACCCCGAGCGCACGCGCTGGAGCCTGCTACGCGCCTATATGGGCAACTTCACCCTGGGATCTCTGGTTGCGGGCTACCGCAAAGTAACCCACATCGTCAGCGGCCACCTGCACCTGCCTGGTTCCTGGCATCTGCAGGGACACCACGGCCCGATCATGTGCCACAGCCTGGCAGGCGGCCCCGGTAAGCCCCAGGCCCTCTGCCTTGAAGTGGCTTGAGCGGATCTGCATTCCCAGAGCGAGATAAGTTCTGGTATAATCTACTATTGACTATCTTTATCTTTATTCGTCTGGGAACCACGTTTTCCGGCCTACGTGCCGGCTTCGACAGGCGCAGCTGGCAAAAGATGGCTGAGCCGATGGCAAGCATGAGCTGAGCTTGTCGAAGCCAACACGCATGGTCGGCACATTTTGTTTCAGAGGGGTTGTGAGTTACAAGGAAGAGCATCATGGCGATCCCCTTTCTAACTGAAGCTGAAGCCATGCACGACGATCTGGTCGCCGTGCGCCGTGATCTGCATATGCACCCCGAACTTGGCTTTGAGGAGTACCGCACCGCGAAGATGGTCGCCGGGCGCCTCGCCGAACTCGGGTATGAACTGCAGACCGGGGTAGGCAAGACGGGGGTTGTGGGCCTCTTGCAAGGGGGACTGCCCGGTTCGCGCACGGTGCTGCTGCGCTTCGACATGGACGCGCTACCGATCCACGAACTGAACGAGGTGCCCTACCGCTCACAGACGCCAGGCGTGATGCACGCCTGTGGCCATGACGCCCATGTTGCCGTTGGCATTGGCGTGGCGACTTTGCTGGCCCGCCACCGCGAGCAACTGCCTGGTACGATCAAGCTGATGTTCCAACCGGCCGAAGAGGGCCTTGGCGGCGCAAAAGCGATGATCGCCGACGGCCTGCTTGACAATCCACGCCCTGACCTGGCCCTCGGGCTACATGTCTCCTCCGGCCATGATCTGGGTACAGCAGTTGTACGTGATGGGGCGCTAATGGCCGCCTCTGATGGCTTTAGCATTATTGTGCAAGGCAAGGGTGGCCACGGAGCCAGCCCACACCAGACCGTCGATGCGGTACTGGTGGGCAGCCAGATCGTCGTGGCACTCCAGACAATTGTCGCCCGCAATCTTGATCCTAACGAGACCGGGGTTGTCTCTGTGGGTGCCTTCCTGGCTGGCAATGCCGGTAATGTGATCGCCCAGACAGCCGAGTTGCGCGGGACGATCCGTAGCTTCAATCCCGAAGTACGGGCATTGCTTCACCGCCGGGTGCAAGAGGTTGCCGAAGGCGTAGCCGCAAGCCTCGGCGCAACTGCGATGGTCAAGGTGAATATCGGAGTTGATGCAACCGTAAACGCAACCCGGCCTACAGAAATACTCCATCAAACTGCCGCCGCGATCCTGGGCAATGAGCAGATCAACACCAGCTTTCGCACCACTGGCGGCGAAGACTTCTCAGCCGTGCTCGCCGAGATCCCCGGCTGCTACTTCTTTCTTGGTTCGCGTGGGGGGGCTGAGAGTGGCTTTGCCCATCACCACCCACGCTTCGATATTGACGAGGCCTGCCTGCCGCAAGGTGTCGCTATTCTCTGCGATACCACCGTGCGCTGCCTGCACGGCGAGGCCGGTTAGTTTAGGAGGCATTGGTGTCGGTAGAGCAATCTTCGCCTCTCGGATCTTCAGTACCACCGGTGCTAGGTTCCGCTGGGACGATTCTTCGTCGCTATGGACGCTGGCTCTGGGTGGGCCTGGTGCTCAGCCTGCTGCTGATGGTGATCACCTTCAGTACGACGGTCTACGCTTTCGACCACAGCTATAGCGGGCGCATCTATCCCAATGTCAGCGTGCGTGGCATCAATGTCGGTGAACTTGCCCCGGCTGATGCGCACCAGCTGATCGAGCAGCGCTTTGCCGCCTTTCTTGCCCAACCCCTCACCCTGACCTATGGCGAACGCACATGGACGCCAACTCCATCTGAGTTGGGGGTACGCCTCGATTTTGAGCGCGCCATTGACGAGGCACTCGCCTCCGGGCGCGGGAATGGGCTCTTCGCAAATGCGCGCGAGGTGCTGGCGATCAACCAGCACGGCCTCGACCTGCCGCTGCATCTGACGGTTGATCAGGCCATTATGCAGACCTACCTGCTTGAGCGGGTGGGCGAGATCGAGCAGCCAGCGGTTGATGCCGATCTGACGCTCAATGGTACGGCGATCACCACCATGCCTGCAGCAAACGGGCGCCAGGTCTTGATCGCTGAGACAATGCAGGAGATTACCGCCGCACTTCAGGGCCTTAACCCACAGACCGTCGCGCTGCGCACACGGGAACTAGCGCCTAACATTGATGATGCGTCCGTCAACGCGGCCCAGGCCGCAATCAAGAGCATTCTGGCTGGCCCATTGAGCCTCAACCTGCCCGATGCCGACGAAGCGATCGTCTGGTCGCTTGAAGACCTGGCCAGTCTGGTTCAAATTCAGCGCAGCGACGACGTCGCAGATGCAGGCCTTATGGTCAGCATCAATGAGCCAGCCCTGCGCGCCCGCATTAAGGCCCTTGCTGATGAAACGGAGATCAAAGGCAGCTACCCACGGGTCGAGTGGAACGACGGCAAGCCGCGCATCTTTGCGCCGGGCGAACCCGGTCTGCGCCTTGATGAGGAGCAGGCCGTCACCCGCATTATGACAACCCTGGCTGCACCTGCTGCTGCCCGCAACCTTGACCTGACGATGGATAAGATCGCCTCGCCCGTCACGGCTGCCAACCTCAACCAGCTTGGCCTGCGTGAACTGCTCTCGGTCGGGCGCAGCGATTTCAGTGGCTCAGCCGCCTACCGCATCACCAATATCAAAGCGGGCATGCGTCAACTGCACGGTATTCTGATCGCCCCCGGTGAAGAGTTCTCCTTCAACAACGCCGTTGGCCGGATTGATGCCTCAAACGGCTTTGTCGAAGGTTACGCGATTGTGCAGAATCGCACCCAGCTTGAGTGGGGGGGCGGGATTTGCCAGGACTCGACAACGATGTTTCGCGCCGCTTTCTGGGCTGGTCTCCCGATCACTGAGCGTTGGGGCCACTCCTTCTATATCAGTTGGTACAACCCCTATGCCTTCGGCGAATATGGCAACGGCCCCGGTATGGATGCAACTATTTTTACCGGTGCTCTCGATCTGAAATTCGTCAATGATACGGGCAACTGGCTGCTCATCCAGACCTATGCTGGCGGTACTACGGCCGAGGTGCGTATCTACGGTACCGACGATGGCCGGCAGGTCTCACTGATCGGCCCGACGACCACCGACCGCATCTCGGCCCCAACCACGCCAGTCTACGTCGCTGAGCCTTCGCGGCCACGCGGTAGCATCCGCCAGTCCGACACTGCCCGTGGCGGGATGACCATCAAATTCACCCGCGTGATCGAGCGTGACGGCCAGGAGCTCGAGCGGCGTACCTTCGAGACTAAATTTAAGCCCTGGCCCAATATCTTTGAAGTCAATCCGGCCGATCTTGGGCCGGACGGCAAGCCGCGCTCGCGCTCAACCGCCACACCGGTGCCCACGCCGGTGGATCCGAACGTCACTCCGGTACCACCCGCCGACCCCGCGCCACCCGCCGACCCTGCGCCACCCGCCGACCCCGCGCCACCCGCCGACCCCGC
>CAZQCG010000006.1:36959-143309 GCA_964592425.1 uncultured Chloroflexaceae bacterium | reverse complement strand
GACCCCGCACCACCCGCCGACCCCGCGCCACCCGCCGACCCCGCGCCACCCGCCGGGTAGGATTTGGTCACGGGGGTGCAGCAGCGTACGCTGCTGCACCCCTACTGCCCGATGCACCACGCACCTTTGGCTAGCGCCCCTCGATCAACACCAGGCTGATCTGGGCAAAACGGGCACTTAAGGGGCGTAGATCGCCATTGCCCTCCAGGGCCGCGCCGGTTGTTGGCGCTTCGAGCGTGCGCAGACGCAACAGCGTGTGCCCTGCAGGCAGCCTCAGTAACAGGTGGTAGTGCCGCGAGCCCGCCGCCAGGGCCAGGCTAAATGGTCGATCCTGCTGTTCGACGAGCAACGTGCGTGGCCCGCCCGCCGGTGTGATTGCCAACTCAAGCCGGTAGAGCCCACTCGTCGGGACGACCAGGCCCAACTCGGCGATCTCAGGGAGCCAGCGGTAACGCTGCCCGAATGCCGCTGCTTCCACTTCCCCCCAGCCTCTACCAATTTGGACGAATGGTGCTGGCGCAGCAGGCGGCACAGCATAGACGATCAAGAACTCGTCTTCGTAGAGCGGGCCAGCAACCCCCAGGCCCGCTTCAACCAGGGCGCGAAAGGCTAGCTCATCGGCTGGCTTCAGGCTCTGCGGGCCGAGTGGCTGCTGGCGGTAGCCAAGGATGTGGGTGTAGCCGAGCATACCCAGGGCTGCCGCCCAGCTTGCATCACCCTCAACAATATCACTCGCCAACTGTCCGGCACGCAGATCACGCAGGGCAGGCAAGCCCAGTTGTGGTTGTGGATATTCACGTGAGTGGTAGCCCCCGCTGATCGGCTGCCCATGGGTAGTCTGGAAGAGCATCCGCTCGGCGTCACGGTAGGGTCGCTCGACATGAAAGGGATATTCGACCAGCGCCCCGGCATCGGCGGGCAGGTTAGCCAGAAAAGCTGGCGGCAAGGGTGTACGGGTGACAAGTGGGGCCGGCCAGTAGTCGAGTAGGAGCAGCACACCAAGCAGGGCCAGCAAGGCCACACGAGCCGCAGGGCGCCTCAGGCGTGCCCCCAACACTGCCGCGCCAGAGCCAGCCAGCATACCGAGTGCCATCGTCACCAGCACATTAAAACGGTCAGGCTGGCGGGTCAGGCGCACAAGCGGCAAGTCAGCGATCAGCGCATAGGGCAGTGGCACACCCAGATCAGCACCATTCACCCGCAGCGCCGGGCCAAGGGAGAGCAGCCCGAAGCCCAGGGCTGCCAGCGCCCACGGGCGGATGGCAGGGCGGCGCAGCAGGGCAAGCGTGGCCAGCAGGGCCACCCCAAGCCCCAGATAAAAACGCCGGTTCACGTCGTAGCCGACCCCCCAGGCCCACGGCGCAGTGCCCCACAGGGCATGCAGGCGCGGCGGCACCAGATAGGCCACCAGGTCAGCCGAGAGCCGCCAGGGATCGCTTGGCGGCAGGCTGGCAACATAGTTTGTACGAGCCGCCTCAAGCAGCATAGCCCCAATGAGTGGGCCTGCCCCCAGGGCAAAGACCAGCCCGGCCAGGGCCAGCCGCGGGATTAGCTGGAGCCCGATCCGCTTCAGGCGCACACCAGCTGCCTGTTGCTCCGCGCAAGCCCCGGCCCGCCAGAAGGCCGGCAGACGCCAGGCCAGGGCCGCCAGGCTGAAGATCAGCATAAAGAGCGTGTAATACCAATCGGTCCAGGCGATCAGCACCAGCAAGAAGCCGCTCAGCAGCGCATGACGACGCCACGCCTGCGTAGCGTCCGGTCGTAGCAACTCAAGCAGAAAAAAGCTATACCAGGGCAGCCAGTGCAGGGCAAAGATCTGCAACTGGCCGTCAGTAACCAGGGCGGCCATGTGGAAGGGGCTGGCAACATAGACGATCCCGGCCAGCAAGGCTGGCCCGGCCCCCACCCGTGGACGAGCCAGCAACCACATGCCCAGCCCACCCAGGGCGAAAGAGGCCAGCGCCACCACATTAAAGGCCGCGATTGGCCCCCACAGGGCTGTCACTGGTGCCGCTGGCAGTGTATTGGCTGGCGACAAAGTGTGGAAGAGCAGGTTCGGCCCATCAGGAAAGAAGAGCCGGTCAGTAACCCAGAGATTGGTCGGGTGCCGCAGGGCCTCAAGCGTCCACCAGAGATTCCAGACATTCTGGTAGGCATCCTCCAGCCCATCCTTGTGCGCCCCCCCCGGCAGATCAGTGACTATGCGTGTGATCAGCGGCCAGGTCAGCGCAATCCCGAGCAAGAGAAAGAAGAACAGCACGGCAAGCCGGCGGCCATGTTCACGCACAGGGTGATCTAGCTGCATAGTGGCAAGGTTTGGCGGGGCTACGCCCTTCCGAAAGAAACAGGCTCACCCACGATCAAACTCGGTTTGATCCGAGCTGTCGGGTTCGCGGTATACGGCTTCTGCCACAGGCCATGCTATCATGAAACGGTCAGCATACTTGAAGGAGATCACCATGCACTCGGCCCGCAACCCCTTCACACCGGATGTCTTCGGCCTGCCGAACGAACCGCTCGCGCTGCTTGACCTGGGCCTGGCCACAACCCTGAGTGTGGCGGGAGCTGTGCATGTGCTGCTCACGCCACGCTTCGCCCGCAACGAGAGCCCCCTCAATCAGACCTGGTTCGCCGGTTCAGGCCTGGCCCTGCTCTTTCTTGGCATGCTCAACCTGGCCCGCGTGCGTGGTGATAGCACCGCCCGCAAGCTAAGTCAGGCAGCCAACCCGATCGGTGCCACCTTCCTTGCCGTCGTGACCGCCCGGCTACGCCACCCGCAATCATGCGCCGCCCTCGCCCTCACCAGCGGCCTCACCGCCCTGGCTCTACGTAAGTAACCTACAACATCCGTGAGGCCAGGGTGAAGAAGTGGCGATCGGCCTCGTCGCCGTTGCACTCAGGCGTGTCGTCCGCCATTGGCGGCAGGAGCCGGGCGAAGGGCCTGAGCGGGGTGTTATGGGTGAACTGCCACTGGATAGCTGCCTGGATGAACTGCATCGGCGGTAGGGTAGCAATCATCTGTGCATTCTCAAGCGGCGTGCCCTCTTCATCAAGGAAACGCAGAATACGCTCGATCGGGTTACGAGCAAACATCTGCTCAAAGATCGGCTTGAGCTGCGCGCCATAGTGATCCATCATCTCCAGCATCACCATATCGAGCAGGCGGTAACGCTGCGAGTCGGACGGCACATGAAAAGGATTGCCATATGCATAGAGCGAGCGAATGATCGCGGCGGTGTCCTGCTGGATGCGGAGGAAGGCGTAGCCGGTGGTTGGCTTGACTCGCCCACCCTTGGTGCCGATAGTCATAATACGCTGGCCAACTTGCCGCGGAAATGGGTGGTCAGTTGCCGGGATAACGCCCTGCTCTTCGTTCACGATGCGGTAACGCTCAACCCCCAACACCTCGTCCAGATAGGTGCGCAGAGCTTCGGCGTAGGCCTCGTGACTGAAACGCTCACTGGAAAAGACCGTAAACTCGACCAGGGCCCGCTGCGCTGAGAAGGGCAGCACGTAGAAGAAGCGCGTCTCGCCCGCCTGGGGCGTACGAAAATCCATCAAGGTAGCCGCCTCGGGCGCAAAGACCGCCTCAGGCGTCTCGATCTCCCAGCCCTTGAAGTGCAGTTGCAGGTATTGGTGGCACTCATCTTCAACCAGTTCGGCGGGGCGAAAGATACTGTCGAATACCCAGCTAGCGCTGTAGACTCCCTGGTCGGTGATCACCTGGGCTGCGTGCGGGCCGTCATCAATCCGCTCCACACTGGCCTGGAGCATGGTAACATTCGGACAGGCAGACAGGGCCGCGTGAACAAAACGGTAGAAATCGATCCCGCGGATCATCTGGTAGCGGTAGTGCTCGAGGTCAATCCGCTGCTCGCCGCCATCACCGGCCAGCTCGATTGCGTCCCAGGAGTGGTAGACAATCGCCTCAAACGGGGTCGGCTCATCGGTCCAGAAGGCCCAGGTACGGTCGTTGCGGCTCTTGTTACCCCTGTCGATAACGAGGATGCGCACTTCCTTCAGCGGGCTGTTGATCAGCTGGTAGGCCAGGCTGAGGCCCGCGGCACCACCACCGGCAATAATCAGATCGTAGTGATCCATACTATGCGTCTCTTCTTGTTGATCGGCCTGTCGGCCCTACTCCTCGCTGCCTGTGGTAGCCCTGCCACCACGCCACCGACTACATCACCGCCACTGACGACCACGCCCAGCGCTACTGCCCCTAGCATAGCAGCGCCTGCTACGCCGCGCCCCGGTCCAACGCCTGATCCGCGCCTACCCACCGCGCCACCCTTGATCACCGCCGGACCGATCAGCCCGCCAGCCCCCCTGCCCGCTGGCTGGTGGGACGAGGCGGTCTGCTACGAGGTCTTTGTACGCTCATTTTATGATAGCGACGGCGACGGTATCGGTGACTTGCGTGGGCTGATTGCCAAGCTCGATTATATCAATGATGGCGATCCCAACACACGCAGCGACCTTGGAGCGACCTGTATCTGGCTGATGCCAATCGCCGCCGCCGCCAGTTACCATGGCTATGATCCGATCGACTACTACCGCGTCGATCCCGCCTATGGCACCAACGAAGATTTCCAAGAGCTGGTGCGTGAGGCCGAGGCCCGCGGGATCAAGGTGGTGATCGACCTGGTGCTGAACCATACCTCCGCGCAGCACCCCTGGTTCCAGGAGGCCCTGCATGACCCCAACTCGCCCTACCGCGACTGGTACCTCTGGTCGGAGGTCGAGCCGAGCTACCGAGGGCCGTTCAACAACCAGGTCTGGCACCGCTCGCCTGTCGCCGATGAGTACTACTATGGGCTCTTCTGGGATGGCATGCCCGATCTGAACTACCGCAACCCTGCTGTAAGCGAAGAGGCGCGCAAGATCAGCGCCTTCTGGATTGAAGAGATGGGCGTGGCTGGCTTCCGCCTTGATGCGATCAAGCACCTGATCGAGTATCGGGCTATGCAGGAGGGTACGCCCGAGACCCATAACTGGCTGCGTGACTACCGCGCCTGGCTTGATGCGACCTACCCCGGCACCTATACAATTGGCGAGATCTTCGGGGCCCGCCCCATCGACCTGGAATCCTACTACTCCGACCAACTTGGCCACTACTTCGCCTTCGACATCGGGCGCGGCATCCAGCTTGCCGCCGAATTTGGCGATGCCAGGCCCTACCTTGAGGCCGTGACCAATTCCACGCGCCTGCCCTACCAGCGCTGGGCCCCCTTCCTCACCAACCACGACCAGAATCGCATGATGTCAAGTCTCGACAACGACATGGCCCGCGCCCGTGTCGCAGCCTTTGCCCTGCTGACCTTGCCGGGGCTGCCGTATGTCTATTATGGCGAAGAGATCGGTATGCTGGGGGTCAAGCCGGACGAAGATCTGCGCACACCGATGCAGTGGACGCGTGAAGAGTACGGCGGCTTCACCAGTGGCATCCCCTGGCGCGCCCCTCAGCCCGACTACGCGGAGAAGAATGTGCAAGCTCAGGCCGAAGATCCCACTTCGCTGCTCAACACCTACCGCGAACTGATCCACCTGCATGGGCAAACCCCCGCCCTGGCCAGAGGCGAGTGGCTGCCGCTAGTCGCCGACAACTCAGCCGTGGCCGCATTCCTGCGGGTTGCCGAGCAGGACAGCGTCCTGGTGCTGATCAACTTCGGCAGCGAAGAGGCCGTTGGCGTACAACTGCAACTAGCGCCTCAGCCGTTACTCGCTGCGGGCACCTACCAACTCACCCAACTGGCTGGCCCAGCGCTCAACCAACCCGCCACCCTCACGCTTGGCCCCGACGGAGCCATGGCCGCCAGTGCCCCCTTTGAACGCCTGCCGGCCCAGCACGGCCTGATCTTCCGGCTTCAGCCATGATCCGCACCATCACAGCCACCCGCTACGTGACCCCCCTGCGCGAGGGCGGCTCACTACCAGCCATCGTCGAGGCCGACGACGACGGGCTCTATGTCTTGAAATTCCACGGTGCTGGCCAGGGCCCGCGCGTCCTGATCGCCGAGCTGCTCTGCGCTGAACTAGCACGGGCGCTCGGCCTACCCGTGCCCGAAGTCGTCCTGGTTGAGCTCGACCCGGACTTTGGCAGCAACGAGCCGGACGAAGAGATCCGCGACCTGATCACAGCCAGTGCGGGCCTTAACCTGGCCCTCGATTTTCTGCCTGGAGCCCTGGGGTTTGACCCGCTCCAGGCAACCCAGATCGAGCCCACCCTGGCGGCGCAGATCGTCTGGTTTGACGCCCTGATCACTAATGTTGACCGCACGGCGCGCAACACAAACATGCTACTCTGGCATCGCCAACTCTACCTGATCGACCATGGCGCAGCCCTCTATATGCATCACACCTGGATCAACTGGCGTGAGCGTGCCCGCTCGGCCTTTCCCCAGGTGCGCGAGCATGTGCTGCTACCAGCGGCAGGCGATCTACGCGCCGCCGATGCAACCCTGGCCCCCATGATCACGCCGGAGTTGATCGCCCGACTCGTGGCGAGCATCCCCACGGTCTGGCTCGAAGCAGTTGAGACGCCCTTCAGCGATGTTGCCGAACACCGGGCGGCCTACGCCGACTTCCTGGACATCCGGCTGGCGGCGCCGCGTCACTTCATCGAGGAGGCAATCAATGCCCGCGAGCGCCTGTGAGTACGCGGTGATCCGCGTCGTCCCACGGGTCGATCGCGGCGAATTCATCAACGTCGGAGTCCTGCTGCTCTGCCGCCAGCACAACTTTCTCGCGGCGCGCCTGCAACTCGACCAGCAGCGCCTGCTGGCCCTCGCGCCCTGGCTCGATCCGCAGCCGGTGGCCGAACAACTCGCCCTCATCCCCCGCGTCTGTGTCGGCGGCCCTGCGGCCGGCCCGATCGGTACCCTGCCAATCTACGAGCGCTTCCGCTGGCTAACTGCACCACGCAGCACAGTCGTGCAGACATCGTCGGTGCGCGTTGGGCGTTGTAGTGATCCGCAGCACACCCTTGAACGGATCTACCGCCAGATGCTCGTCTAGAAAAATGAGGGGAGTTTGGAAGGGCCTGACCCTCCCAAACTCCCCTTTTCATCACGGCAGTGTGCGGCACAGCCGCATGTAGATCTTATTATGGTACCCCCAGCGGGATTCGAACCCGCGATCTTCACCTTGAAAGGGTGACGTCCTAGGCCGCTAGACTATGGGGGCGCAACGACCACAATTATAACAGGCTCGTCCACTCTGAGCAAGCACGCACGCGAGAGAGTCTTTCGGTGTGAGTAGGGGCGCGGTGTGCTGCGCCCCTATAGCCCGCTGGATACCTACGTGGTTCTATTTAGCGATACTTCGCAGCCCGAACCACCCCTACGAGGCTGGTATAGGCAATCACCGAGTAGGTGTCGAAGTAGTGCTGCTGCAGATGGGCCAGGATCACCTCGGCCAGATTCGGCTCGACCAGGGTCTCGATCCGCACCTGGGCACCGGTCCAGAAGAGTTCGCTGATCCCACTGCTTCCATGGCCATGCACCTCGCTCAGCGTGTAGCCACTTACCCCCATGCCAAGCAGTTCAGCAAGGAGACGTTCACGCAAGACACCTTCCGCAATGATCGTTACGAGTGTGATTGGGGTAGTTTGCATCTGAGTTACTCCTTACAGCATACCCGGCGCTAAAACCGGACAGGCAACCAGATTTGTGCAGAACCAGCCGGTATAGGCATACAACAATGGCAGGCCCACCAGCAAGTTGAAGGGCAGCGTGATGCCCAGAGCTGAGGTGAGGTAGATGCTCGGGTTGGCCTGTGGGAAGGTTGAGCGGACGGCGGCGGGCGCATCGATGTAGGAGGCGCTAGCGGCAATCGCTGCCAGGATAAAGCTGCCACCCAATGAAAGCCCGCTGACAGCCCCCAGGCTGGCCCCTAACATACCCATCAGGACTGGCATCAGCGTGCCGAAGACCATCATCTTTGGGCCGACCTGGGCAAAACTGCGCAACTGGCGGGCTGCAACCATGCCCATCTCAATCAGGAAGAGCACCAGCACACCGCGGAAGAGGCCATCTGATCCCTGGCTGAAGACAATCGCAATGCGCTCGAAACCCTGTTCACCAATACTGAAGCCGATCAGCAGCCCGCCAAGCAACAGGATGACACTGCGCCCTCGCAAGGTCTCCTGCATCACCCTGCCAAGCCCGTCATGCTGTGACTTGAGCCCAAGACGACCCCAGAAGAGTGCCACGATAGTGCCCCATTCGGCTAGAGCCGCCATCGTTGGGATGAAGCCCTCGAAACTATGGCCAGCTGCCTCGACCAGGCTGATGCTGGCGATGAAGGTGACCGAGGAGACTGAACCGTAGAGGGCGGCAACCCCGGCAGCATTGGCCGGGTCAAAGCCGAAGAAGCGCCGCAGAAAGAGATAACAGAGGCTTGGGATCAGAATGGCCAGGGCGATGGTTGCCAGGGCCGGTAGGGCAAACGCGCTAAAACTGGTGCCAGCTAGTTCGACCCCACCATTCAGACCGATGGCAAAGAGTAAGTAGAAGGCGATGAATTTGTAGGCTGGTTCGGGAAATTCGACATCGCTTTTGACCAGAGTGGCGATCATTCCCAGCACGAAGGCTAAGGTAAGCGGGGAGAAGAGATTGCGCTGCAGTAGGCCAACGGTCTCGAGCAGATCCATGCACCCTCCTCGTTCAATAAAAGTGTACGACAATAATATCACGAATTATTTGTCGTACAACCACCGAGGTAGTAGGTGCTATGCTACCCATCTGGAGAGGGGAGGCCAGCTTTAACTCAGCAGATCGAGCAGATCGCGGATCACATGGCCCTGCTGGGCCGGATGGCGCATCGGGGTGTCGCTATGGATCTCGTAGCGGTTGATACGCCCATCACGGGTGTGGCTAATGTAGCCGTCATTGTGCAGATCGTGCAGAATGCGCTGCACTGCCCGTTCGGTGATGCCTACCTGAGCCGCAATCTCGCGGGCGGTGACGCTGCGGTTGCGAGTAATGCAGAGCAATACCTGGGCATGGTTGGTCAGAAAAGTCCAGTGCGCCATAGTCACCTGCCGTCATCACTGGAGCGATTGTACGCTGGCTGCTATATACTATAGGCTATCTGGTATCGTACTGTTGCCCAGGAGCGCTTATGTCTGCGCCTCTCACCCTGCGGCTTCGCCGCCTGCGCCTGCTCATGCTGATGCTGCTCGCTGGCCTGGTTGCCCTGCTGCTACCCGGCCTGCTCCCGGTTCTGGCCGCCCCTGCCGTCCCTACTTCAGTTATGCCACTCACAAGCGCGGCACAGACAACCCTTGGCACCTGGAGTGCGATGGGCGCAATCGCCGGCCAACGCGCTGAAGCAACCTCGGCCCCGTCGGTGGTAAGCTGGGGGCCTGGACGACTCGATCTCTTTGTGCGCGGGCGCAGTGGGGAACTCTACCAGAACTACCGTGATCAGGGCGGCTGGACCGGCTGGCGTGTTCCTGCTGGCTTCGGCGGAGTAAGCCTGAGCTCGGCCCCTTCCTGCGCCACCTGGGGCGTTGGCAAGATCAGCTGTGTAGCCCTGATTGACGGCGACCGTCAGGTTTGGCATTTCTACTATGATGGACAGGCATGGGCCCGTGAGGGCCTCGGCGGTGAGGCGATCTCAGCCCCGATTATCGTTGCACCGCGCCCCAACCAGCTGGCCATCTTCGTCGCTGGCAATGGCGGGCACCTCTTCGGCAAAGGTTGGGTACCAGAGCGCTGGTCACCCTGGTATGACCTGGGTGGAGAGCTGCGTGCAGCGCCAGCCTGTGCGCCCTGGACGGTCGGGACAATCAACTGCTTCGTCACCAATACCCAGGGCAGTCTGTCACGGCAAGAGATCGTGATCCAGAATGAAGTCCTGATCGGGCGCGGCTACGTGCCACTGGGCATGACAGAACAGGGCGGCAATCTGGTAACGATCGGCTCAACTCCCTCGGCGGCGACCGTGGGTGCGGGGCGGATTGCCCTCTTTGTACTCAACCATGGCCAGAGTCTCTTCCTGGCCACCTGGACCGGCCAGGATGGGCTGATCTGGCAACGGGCAAATGAGAATCTGGCCCTGAGCGGCACACCCTCATGCGTGGTGATCGCTGCCAGCCAGGCGGCCTGCTTCGCTCGCGGCAGCGATAGCCCCTTACTCAACGCTTTTGGTGATCTGCTACAGACGACGGCGAGTGTGCAGTAGGCTGCGCAGTGGCGTTGGGATAGAGCAGAATGGGGTTGGGGGCAAAGTCAACGGCTTATGCCCTCATCCCTCATCCGGGCGCAGCAGGTAGCGCCACCAATTGTTGAACACGCCGTCGGTGAGGCCCGGGGCGCGCGGCAGGTGTTCGAGCCACCAGAGGTGGTGCAGACGCATATCGCCGCTACCCCACTCGGCGGCCCGCATCGTACGTGCTGGCATGCTCAGGTCGGGGAAGTGATACCAGGCATCGGCCCGTGAGCGTACCGGACGAGGGTTGCCCCAGTCGTAGTCACGCTCGCTGCTGGGCGCAAAGTGGACATTACCACACTCGGCGCGGCCAGGGTGGCTGCGATCATAGCGCGTGAAGCGCTCCCACAGGTTACGCTCGCCATGGTGGTTGTGGTAAACATGGGCCATGATCGACTCGGCACGGTGGCCAAAGTTTTCCAGCATGCAACCCACATCGCGCTCGAAGCTGAAACCCATAACTACAAAACGCCGCCCACATTGTTGGCGATCCACCAGCGGTGGAGCATTACACCAGATCGCCCCGCTACCGACCATCTGGCTCTCGTAGTAGCCACCATAAGGGAAGGCAAAGAGCCAGACTTCGTCGATCGCACCGCTGAGAATCCGGCTGACAATGTCGAACTCGTCCAGAATGCGCTGGTAGTCGGCGGCATCAGGCGTATGAAAGCCGCTCCGCTGCGTCCAACAGCGCACATAGCTCGTATCGTCGTAGCAGAAACCGTCGACCTTGACCGGGTAGCCATCAACGACGATCCGCTCAACGATCTGGTAGCGGGCGATGCCACCCGAGGCCATGCGCAGATCGTCAATATACTGCTGCGCGAGGAAGTCAGGGTTGTACCAGTGAAAGTGCTGGTGCAGACGTCGGCCACCGAAGGCTTCAAGCAGCGGATCGTGGGTGATCATGAGTACGCGCAGGTCGATCGGTTCGACCTGCGCCGAGTCGCCACGCAACACCGCCGGGGTTGCTATACTGCGTTTGCCAAAGAGCCAGTCGAGCATCGGTAGAAGTCTATCTCTGGCCCAGGGCCAGCTGGTAGGCGGCTTCGGCAGAGGGAGCAAGGTGATCCCAGTTGAAGCGGGCCGCAGCGGCCCGCGCGCCGCGCGCCAGGCGGGTGCGCAGCGGCACATCGCTGAGCAGGCGTAGAACGGCGCTCGCCAGAGCCCCCGGGTTGCCCGGTGGGACAAGCAGACCCACCTCTTCGTGACGCACAAAACTGCGCGCCTCACCAACATCACTGGCAATCACGGCCAGCCCGGCACCCATCAACTCAAGCAGCTTGGCCGAACAGCGCGCCCGGTTGATCAAGGTATCACGGGCAGGCACAAGGGCGATCTGCGCCTCGGCAAGCGTGGCCGGAATGGCCTCAGGCAGCAGCCAGCCACGGTAGTCTAGCATCGCGGCGAAGCCAGCCCGCCGGGCCAGGGCCAGCAAGTGCGCTTCCTCACCCTGTTCGCCGCGCCCTACCACCAGCAGACGGGTCTGCGGGCGGGCCTGGTGAATGGCGACCAGGGCCGCTCCCAACTCAGCCAGGTCAAGCTCCCAGAAGCGTGTATAGAGCAATAGTGTGGCTTCGACGGGGGGCGGTAGCGCCGGTTCTGTCGGTGGTGTGGCAAGCTGCGTTGCCCCATTGGGCAGGTAGAAGACCCGCGCTGGTGCAACCCCCATCGCCCAGACCAGGCTCTCGAGAGTGCGGCTGACGACAGTGACGGCGGCGGCACGGCGGGGCAGGTCGCGCTCTTGCCAGGCGAAGAGATGCCGGGCAGAGGCGGGGTAGGGTAGCAGGTCATTCCAGCCACCGGGGCCTTCCCAATCATCGGCATCAACGACAAGCGGCAGGTTCGCCAGCGGTGCCGCCAGGGCCGCCAGCCCGCCAAAACCCTTGGGCTTGAAGAGGTGCAACAGATCCGGCTGAGTCGCCAGGGCCAGACGCAACAAGGCAGCACTGGTTTCAAGGATAGCGGCAGGGCCGGGCAGGCGCGCCAGGTGGCAATGCAATACCGGCACCCCGTCGTAGACGACGCGAGTGCCGGCAGCTTCAGGATTCTGGACAGGCGGCGCAATAATCGTCGGCGCGTGGCCACGACGGGCCAGGGCCTGGGCCAGGGGCAGCATGCGCGCCAGCAGGGTGCCCTTCGGGCGTATGCCGAAGGGCGCAAGCATGGCGATGCGCATTACGATACTACCCGCGACCCTTGTGGATCAAGGCCATCATTTCGTCTACATGGGTGAACTTGACCCGCGGGCGGCCCTGGGCAGCGCCGAGACTGGTCTCGTGAGCATCAAGCATCTTCCAGTCGGCGTAGCTAACATAATCTACACCGCGACGGCGCAGCAGATCGGCCATATCGACATCAGAGACAGCGCCAGTCAGGTTGGGCAGATCAGCGATCATCGTATTGACCGTAGCGGCGGCATCAGGCTTGTTCGTACCAATCACACCAGAGGGGCCGCGCTTGGCCCAGCCCACCACATACTCGCCAGGAACCACTTCGCCACTGGGCTGCTCAGTCACCCGTCCGGCCTGGTTGGAGATGGTGCCAGCAGCACTGTTGTAAGGCACGCCGGGCAACGGCACGCCCCGATAGCCCACCGAGCGCAGGATCATGCCGCAGGGAATGGTCTCGAAAACACCGGTGCCTTGAGCACGCATGCTGCCATCGGGGTTCGGCACCAGTGTGTTGCGCTCAACCCGCACAGCAGCAACGTGGCCATCGCTGCCGATCACCTCCACCGGCGAGGTCAGAAAGCGCATCACGATGCGCCGGGGGGCACCGGTTGAACCGCGTGCGGCGTATGCCCGCAGCATATCAACATTCTTCTGGGCCATTTTATCTTCAGCCAGGGCGGCTTCACTCTGCGCATCAAGTACAAGGTCAGCCGGATCAACGATCACATCGACGCCTTCAAGCTCGCCAAACTCCTTCAGTTCAGGGTTGGTGAAGGCAGCCTGGGCGGGGCCGCGCCGCCCGAGCATCACCACCTCACGCACCTGGCTGCTGCGGAGGGCAGCGATAGCATGATCGGCCATATCGGTTTTGGCCAATTCATCTGGCTCACAGGCAAGGATGCGAGTAACATCCATGGCCACATTCCCATTGCCAACCACCAGCACCCGCTCATTAGCAAGATCGGGCTGGAGGTCACGGTAATCGGGATGGCCATTGTACCAACCGACAAAGATCGTCGCGGGCATACTCCCGGCAAGATCCTCACCAGGAATACCCATCTTGCGGTCAGACTGGGCACCAACCGCATAGATAAGCTGATCGTAGTGGGCCTTCAGATCCTCGTGGGTCAGGTCACGGCCAAAGGTCACATTACCGAAATAGCGCACTCCGCTACCCGAGGCAAGCTTATCGTAGACCCGGGTGACTGCCTTGATCGACTGGTGATCAGGGGCGACACCTTCACGCACAAGGCCATAGGGGGTTGGTAAACGGTTAAAGAAGTCGATCCGACAGACCAGGTCTTTTTGCTTCAACAGGGCCTCGGCGGCGTAGAATCCGGCCGGCCCGGCGCCGATAATCGCGACTCGCAGGGGCCGATCGGCAGTTCCTAGCTGTGCGCTCACGGTGATGCTCCTTTGCGGGCCGTGGGGCCGTGCAGGTTGTGATTTATCACACGAAATCGTACTAGCAATGTAACATGGGGCCGGGTAGGTGTCAAACCAGCCCGATCGCCCCCGGCATTGCCTGCTGACATCCATACTCTCATCAAGATTTCACCGTTGCTTGCATCCTCTCACGGCCTTCTATCGTTACAATAGAAGAGTAACCCTTGACATCGTTCGCGCCACCCACAAGTGGCTCGTCAACCAGGGCTGCTTGCCTTTTGCCTGCTACGGGCGTTGGCTGAGCCTGTCGAAGCCAGCACGAAGACAGACTACTGAGTATAATAGGGGGTAACGCTTGATACGCAGACTCTCGACCAGCTTATTGGCCCTGCCAACCCCTTTACGCCGGATAATTGGCCTGAGCCTGCTTGTAATCTGGGTGCTGGGCATCGTAATGCCGGTCATCCCTGGCTGGCCAGCCCTGGTACTGGCGATCATTCTGCTTGGCCGCCGTGACCGTATGCTGCGCCAGTTGCACCTGCTGGGCCGCCGGGGCTTACGCTGGCTGCGCCGGCACCCTATCCACCCCATTCGACCCTTCGGCCTCTGGCTCTCCAACCACTATGTTAACCTGCGACGGGCGGTCATGCCCCATATGATCGCCTTCGAGCGTAGAAATTCGTGACCAACCTTTGCTTGCATACGACTACGAGCACGATTTGCTATCTCCTAAATCCTTCTCTGAGGAGCGATCCCCCATGAGCGAAGGGCTACGCGAGCTACTCGATTTTGCCCATCAGATCGCCTGGCAGGCCGGTAAGATCACGCTGCGCTACTTTCAGAGTGACCTAGCCGTGGAGCAGAAGTCCGACGAATCGCCCGTGACGGTAGCCGACCGCGAGGCGGAAGCCTATCTACGGGCAGCGATCAGCGCACGCTACCCGCACCATGCCATCCTCGGTGAAGAAGAGGGCCTGAGCGGCGGCACTGGGGCCAGCCACCGCTGGATCCTCGACCCGATTGACGGCACCCGCACCTTCGTGCGCGGGGTGCCCCTTTATGGCGTGATGGTCGGGCTGGTGCGCGAGGATGCGCCGGTGCTCGGTGTCGTCAACCTGCCGGCAGCCAGCGAGATCGTCTATGCGGCCAAAGGCGTAGGCTGCTGGTGGAACGGGCGGCCTTGCCGTGTCTCATCAATTGCCAGCCTGGACAAGAGCCTGGTAGTAGCAACCATCGCCCACGGCTATGACCAGTACGGCAAGGCCGAAGCCTTCGAGCGCATCCTGGCCAACTGCGGACTCTTCCGCACCTGGGGCGACTGCTACGGCCACCTACTTGTGGCGACCGGACGCGCCGAGGTGGCCCTCGACCCGATTATGAATGTCTGGGACGCTGCTGCCCTCCTGCCCATCTTGCACGAAGCTGGCGGCAGCTTCAGCGACTGGCGCGGCACCCCGACTATCGAAGGGGCCGAGGCGATTAGTACCAATGGATTAGTCTTTGCTGAGTTGATGGAGTTGATCCGCTGATGGACGCCAACACCTACCAGCAACTGGCCCTGCGCACCGAAGCCCCCGGTCGCGAAAGCCACGAGCGCTTACTCAATGCGGCCCTCGGACTCTGCGGCGAGGCGGGTGAATTCGCCGATACACTCAAAAAACACCTCTTCCACGGCCACCCGCTTGACGCGACAGCCCTGAGCAAAGAGCTTGGTGATGTGCTCTGGTACGTGGCCCTGGCCTGTGATACGCTCGATCTACCCCTGAGCGAGGTGATGGAGGCAAACATCGCCAAATTGCGCCAGCGCTACCCTGAGGGCTTCTCGAGTGAGCGCAGTCGCAACCGTAGCAGTCAGGAGGATCAGTGAGCAGCCAGCGCAGCGCCAGCATTAGCCGCATCACCGGCGAGACTGCCATCGAGTTGACGCTCAACCTTGACGGCAGTGGCCAGGCAGCCATCAGCAGCGGCATCGGCTTCCTCGACCATATGCTCACTCTCTGGGCGAAGCATGGCCTCTTTGACCTGGAGCTGCGGGCACGTGGCGACCTGGAGATCGACGAACATCATACAGCCGAGGATAGCTGTATTTGCCTGGGTCGGGCGATTGATGAGGCGCTTGGTGAGCGCCGTGGCATCGTGCGTACCGCCCACAGCTTCGTGCCAATGGACGAGGCCCTGGCCCTGGTTGCGATCGACCTGGGCGGACGACCCTACTGTGTCGTACAGGCCGAGTTCGTTACACCGCGCCTGGGCCAACTTGGCACCGACCTGATCGCCCACCTGCTTGAGAGTATGGCCACACCCGCCCGCATGAACCTGCACGCCCAGGTACTCTACGGGCGCAACGATCATCACAAGGTCGAGGCCATCTTCAAAGCCTTCGGGCGAGCCCTGGCCGCCGCCACACGCCTGGAACCACGCCTGGCCGGCGCGGTTCCAAGTACCAAAGGGGTGCTCTGAGCGTGGGACAGGTCAGACGCGCACAAAAGCCGACATAATCACAATGTCGTGCAGGTTGCCGTCACGGTCGATGGCATGGCGTGCAAGCTGTCCTTCGACGGCAAAACCAAGGTGGCTGAAGATCGCCTGGCCAGCCGTCAGTGCGGCGAGCATATCAACCGTCACTTTGGTGGCCCCGAGGTTGCGCGAGGCATCGACAATCGCCTGAGCCAGATGCATACCCAGACCGCTGCGGCGGTAGGGCGGCAACACAATCAGGCGGATGTTGGCCACATGGTTCGACCAGCCCGGCAGGCGCAGGGCTGCCGTATAGCCCACAATCTCGCCTTCGTCAGTCACAGCAATGATCTGGCGCCAGTTCTCGGCGTGGGAGGCATTGGCCAGACGTGAGATGATCTCCGGGTGGGTGAAGTCATCTTCAAGGTAGAGCAAATCATCCTTCGGCAAGGTCTGGCCGAAGATGGCAAGGGCAGCCCGATCCTCCTCGGCGAGGTTGCGAATGGTCACATGACGACCATTCTTTAGCGCTACACTGCCTGCCGCCTCGATGCGCTGGGCCATCGGCATGTCTCCTGTCGAACACGGAACAGCAACGTTCCGTGGTTTTATATGGGGTTGCTCAAGCTTGCCAAACTATACCAGCCATAGTTACAGTCGAGTTACTTCGGTTAAGAAATATCTCATAACACGAGCAATCTCTTCACCCGATTCGGGGTGGCTGAGCCGTAGGCTAGCGCTACTGCAATTCTGTCGCAATTCTCACAAAGAATAGTCGGGTAGCGAGCCGAAGAGCACCTGCACGCCAACGGATTATGCGTTATAATGGCAAGTATCCCGGATGGCTCTCAACAGAATTCGCGGCCCGTCCATCCTAACTACGGCGGGCAGACAAGGAGGTCAGGATGAGCAACCAGCGTGAGGTCGTGATCCTCAGCGGGGTTCGCACAGCAATCGGCGGCTTCGGCGGCAGTCTGAAGGATCAGCCCCCCTCGGAACTGGGTGCGCTGGTAGTCCGTGAGGCGATTAGTCGGGCGGGGATTGAGGCGGCTGAGATTGAACATGTTGCCTTCGGCCATGTGATTAACACCGAGCCGCATGATATGTACCTGGGCCGCTATGCAGCTGTCAAAGGCGGCGTCCCGGTCGAAGCACCGGCGATGACGCTTAACCGGCTCTGCGGCAGCGGCATGCAGGCAATTGTCTCGATGGCCCAGAGCATCCTGCTTGGTGATGCCGATGCAGCTATCGGCGGCGGAGCCGAAGTAATGAGCCGTAGCCCTTACTCGGTGCCTGCGATGCGCTGGGGTGCCCGTATGAACGACGCCAAGCTGGTCGATATGATGACCGGGGCGCTCTCAGATCCCTTCGAAGATGTGCATATGGGTGTGACGGCTGAGAATATCGCCGCCAAGTGGGGCATCTCGCGTGAGGATCAGGACGCCCTGGCCGTGACCAGTCACCAGCGGGCGGCAGCAGCCATCGCCGCTGGCTATTTCAAGAGCCAGATCGTGCCGGTGGAACTGAAAGTCAAGGGTGGTGTCCAGATATTCGACACCGACGAAAATCCGCGCGGCGATACGGCAATTGAGAAACTTGCCAAGCTGCGCCCGGTCTTTAAGAAGGATGGCAGTGTGACTGCTGGCAACGCTTCGAGCATCAACGACGCAGCTGCGGCCGTCGTGCTGATGGAGCGTAGCGTAGCCGAGCGCCGTGGCTACAAGCCCCTGGCCCGCCTGGTGGGCTACAGTCATGCTGGCGTGGAGCCAAAATATATGGGCATCGGCCCAGTACCTGCCGTCAAGCGCCTGCTGGAGCGGACGGGCGTGCGCCTTGAGGAGATCGAAATCCTTGAGGTCAACGAAGCCTTCGCCGCCCAGGCCCTGGCCGTCGCCCGCGATCTTGATCTCAGCCCCGAGAAGACTAACCCCAACGGCAGCGGGATCTCGCTCGGACACCCCATCGGGGCCACTGGTGCCATCCTGGCGGTCAAGGCCGTCCACGAACTGCAGCGCACCGGAGCCCGCTACGCTCTGGCAACGATGTGCATCGGTGGTGGCCAGGGTATCGCCGCGCTCTTCGAGCGCATGTAGTACGATGACTTAGAGTTGGTTCGACAAACTGGCCAGGCGCGACCTGCGGGTCGCGCCCAATCCTGAATGCAGGAGGAGACTGATGGGTAAGCTTGATGGGCAGGTAGCAATCGTCACTGGCGCGTCAAAGGGCATCGGCAAATCGATCGCTATCAAATTGGCAGAAGAGGGTGCGCTGGTAGTGGTGAACTATAACAGCAGCGCCGCCCGCGCCGAAGCCGTGGTTGAACAGATTCACGCTAACTGGCGTGAGCGCTCACGCAGCCTCGGTGGCAACGAAAGCAGCGAGGGCAACGAAATCCGCGCCGTAGCGGTGCAGGCCGACGTGAGTCACCCCGAAGAGGCACGTGAACTGATCCGCTCGACTCACGCCCGCTGGGGCCGCCTTGATGTGCTGGTCAACAATGCTGGCATTACCCGTGACAAATCGATCCGCAAAATGACCGACGACGATTGGCTGGAGGTCATCCAGACCAACCTGAACGCGGTCTTCTTCTGCACGACAGCAGCGATGCAGGTGATGATCGATCAGAAATATGGCCGCATCGTCAATATCAGCTCGATGAACGGCCAGACCTCGGCCTTTGGCCAGGCCAACTACGGAGCCAGCAAGGGCGGCATCATTGCCTTCAGCAAGACCGTGGCGCTCGAGTTGGCCCGCTTCAACATTACTGTGAATGTCGTCGCACCTGGCTTCACGCTCACCGACATGCTTTCCAAGGTGCCCGAGACCGTCCAGGATCAGATCAAGTCGCGCATCCCGATGGGACGCTTCGCAATGCCCGAGGAGATCGCCAAGGCGGTACTCTTCCTCGCTGCCGATGCCGACTATATCACTGGTGGACAGATCAATGTCAACGGCGGTGCGTACATGTAGAACGGGGAAAGGCAGGGGCGGGAGAAGGAGGGCGGGGGGAGAATGGCAAGCAAGCGGTTCTTACTTACCGTTGCGCTCGACAATCTCGCGCAGATCGCTCGAATAACCATCCCATGCCTGGCGCATCTCTTTGTTCATGCGCTGCTGGATTCTGATCGCATCGGCAATTGCCTGTTCGGCCGAACCGCGTAGGCTACGGCTGTAGTCCCAATTCTTCAAAACCAGATCGAAGGCCATGTCGGTACTGGCGATCACCAGCTCGTTCCAGGCCCGCACAGAGCTCAACATTACGTCAGTAGTGTCGCTGTAATGCTTGCGCATCAACTCCTGCACACGTTCCAGCTCTTCGTTTGCCATAACGCCCCTCCCGGTGTATCCTGTCATGACGCACCGCGTTTTTTTCGAGTACGGAAAACGGTGCGCCTTCGACATTGATGATCGGTCAAGGCGATGGTAATGCGCGCAGTTACAGGACAGTTCGGCGGGGATGATGCCAGCGAGGGGCTGCTGCTGACGCGGCTAGCCCCACCGGCGCAACAGGCACGCCTGTTGCGCCGGCAGCGCGTGGAGACGCGCCTTGCCGCTGCGCTCGAACACCCGCTCTGCCTGGTGGTCGCGCCTGCTGGCAGTGGTAAAACAACGGCCCTGGCCGCCCTGGCCGCGCATGGTGGCTGGCCAGCGGCCTGGTGTCGTGCGCGGGCTGGCGATGACCCACAAAGCCTGTTACGCCACCTGACGGCGGCTTTCCGCAGTGTCGCCCCAATGATTGATGAGGCACGCGTTGCCACCGCTTTGATCGCTACATCTGACGGGGCGCTCACTGCTGCCCTTGACATCCTCGTGAATGAACTGGCAGCGGCCCTTGATGATGAGACACTACTGGTACTTGATGATTACCATCTGATCGATGCACAACCGGAACTCACGGCACTGATCGAGAGCCTGATCACGATCCAACCCCTGCGCCTGCACCTCGTGCTGGCCTCACGGGTGGAACCGCGTCTGAGCGCCCTTGAGACAGCCCGCCTGCGCGGCGAGCTACACAGCATCGAGCCGGACGATCTGGCCTTCGACCTGCAAGAGGTGCGCACGCTCTATACACGCACCGACCACCTTCCCCCGCCCGACCTCGCCGCCCTGGTCGAGTTGAGCCGCGGCTGGGCGCTGGCAATCCAGGCCGCTCTCAGCGCCCGTGACTGGCGTACTACCCTCGGCCTGGACGAGGCGGCCCCCCTTGACCGTTACCTCAGCCAGACCATCTTTGATGAATTGCCCAGCGAGTTGCGCCAGGCGCTGCTACAAACCTCCGGCCTACGCCAGCTTGATCACGAACTGTGCGGGCTGCTCGCCGATCAACTGGCCCCGCAGTTACTGATCAGCGAGCTTGAGCGACGACGTCTTTTTGTCGAGCATAACCATGAAGGACTGTTGCGCATTCAGCCAATCTTTCATGCCTTCCTCCAACGCCTGGCCACGCGCAGTTTGCCCAACTGGATCGAGTTACAGCGCCGGGCAGCCGCCCTCTGTCGTAGCCGCAGCGACCCCGCCGGGGTGCTCCACCACCTCTTGCTGATCGGCGCGGAGGCCGATGCAGCCGAGATACTGGTGACCTATGCCCCGACCCTGATCACCGCAGGGCAGGCCGAACGCCTGCTAGCCTGGGCCGCCCGCCTTGGCCATGCCTCGCGTGAGCAACCACGTCTGCTGGAGGCCCAGGCAGCCGCCTTACGCCAGATCGGACGCTACGACGAAGCCCTGCGTACCCATAATGCAGCTGAGCGTGCCTATGCCGAGCAGGGTGATCTCGATGGGCAGGTGCGCGCCCTGCGTGGTCAGGCGGAGGTCTATCTTGATACGGTTCAGCCCGCCCACGCGACCGATCTGCTCAAACGGGCGCTCAAACTGTTGCCGGCTGCACGGGCCGCCGAGCGGGCCGAGTTGCTGCGTATGCAGGCTGAGAACTGGGCGAATCGCGGGCGCGCCGATGTAGCCCTGATCCTTGAGCGCACCGCCCACCAGATGGAACAGACCCAAGCCGTCGCGCAGAATCGACGGCCCGGCCATAACCTATCGGTGAGCGCCCTGGTCGAACCCGAGACCAGCGCTACCCCCTTGCCCCCACGCTTGCTGCTACGCTCCGGGCGACTCAATGAAGCCCGCCAGCAACTTGAATCCCAACTCTGGCTTGAAGATAACCAGCAAAGTGGCGGAGGACGAACTTGGGCCCACCGCGAGCCCTTGTTGCTGCTAGCCCTGATCTACGCAATGCTCGGCAGCGGCACCCGCGCCCTGGCCATGGCCCGCCGCGGCCTGGTTGAAGCCCAGCAGAGTGGCTCACACCTGACTGAAGCCATCGCCGAGCTGCGCCTTGGACACGCCTACCAGCTGGTCTCCCCCAGCGACCAGAGCGTACCCCTGCTGCACTATGCCGAGGCCATGCGCATCATCCAGGATGTTGGGGTGACACGCACCCGCGCCGAGGGCTATTTGGGGCTTACGCTGCTCTATGGACATAGTGGCGACCTGCCCCGTGCAGAGGCTGATGCCCGTGAAGGGTTGCAGATCGCAGTCGCCGCCGGTGATGAGTGGACCTCCGCGCTGATCCTGCTGGCTCTGGGCGGGGCCGGTGTGGCGGCTGGCGATAGTCGGGCCAGCGAATGGCTTGAGCAGGCCCGCCAGCGCTTTGCCCGCGGCGGCGACAGTTATGGCCTGGCCGTCACCACCCTCTGGCGAGCAATTGCGGCCCTGCGTGCCGGAAGCCCCACAGCCGACGACGAGATTGTGAACCTGCTCAATGCGGTGGCGACCCATAGCTATATCGGCCTGCTGGTCGGGCCAAGCTTCTTCGGCCCACGTGATATGGCCAGCCTGGTGCCGCTGCTGCTGCGCGGACGCCAGTTGAACGGCCACGGCGAACTGGCCCGCCTGCTGCTCCGCCAGGGCTTCCCCACCATCGCCGCCGATGATACGGTTGAAGATTATCATCCCGGCTATACCCTGCGGGTACAGATGCTCGGCAGCTTCCGCATCTGGCGAGGTGCCCAGGAGATCCATGCCCGCGAGTGGCAACGTGAGAAGGCCCGCCAACTCTTCCAACTCTTGCTGACCCACCGCGGCCATTGGGTGCAACGTGAGCAGATCTGCGCCTGGCTCTGGCCTGAGGCTGACCTTGAGGCGGCTGAGCGCCAGTTTAAGGTGACCCTGAACGCGCTCAATACGGCGCTTGAGCCAGGACGCCCACCACGGGTAGCCCCCTTCTTTGTCCGCCGCCAGGGCCTGGCTTACAGCTTTTCACCATCGTATGGCGTCTGGATCGACGTCGATGAGTTTGAGTTGCGTGCCGCCGCCGCCGCCGCCAGCGATGACCACGACTTCGCCCGGCGTAATGCACAGATCGCCGTACAACTCTACCGCGGCGACTATCTTGCCGAATCACTCTACGATCCCTGGACAACCGAGGAGCGCGAACGGCTTACCGCCCGCTTCCTGGCAACAACGGTTAGCTACGCCAGTCGGCTGAGCGCGGAACAAGACCAGGCGCAGGCGATTCAGCTCTGTGAGCAGGTACTGCGGCGCGACCGCTGCTACGAAGAGGCCTACCAGGTACTTATGCGCGCCCACGCCCGCACCGGTAGCCGCTCACAGGCTATGCGTAGCTACACCCGCTGTACCCAGGCCCTCCACGACGAACTGGGCATGGAGCCGCTCCCCGAAACCAACGCGCTCTACGAAGCCCTGAAGCGCAACGAACCGATTTGACGTATCTTGTGAATGAGATTACAATCAGTGCAGGCTTATAGTCAATCCTGACTATAAGCCTGCGCATACGCCTTACGTGCGGAGGAGAACAACTTATGGAACTGGTACATAGCCTCCACAGTATCTTTGGTGAACGAGTGCTGCCAGTGCTGATTGTGTTTGCGGCAATCTACCTGACAGTGACCTACAAAACTGGCGGCCCACCCAATCCAGTGGCACGCTTTTTCCCTGTGTTGATCGATCTGCAGGCCGGGCTTGGCGTGATCTACTGGCTCTTTCTTATATTGAGTACCAGTGGAGAGTTGCAGGCTCGTTTCATCGGCTTCCCCTTTATTCTGCACCCGATCACTGGCCTTCTGGCGGCGGGTCTGGCTCATATGCTCGTCAGTGGCAAAACCCCTATCCGCAATCTTGGGCGCTGGGCCCCGCTCGCCTCGCTGGGGATATTGCTGGTGATGGTGCTAGGCAATGTGATGCTTGGCCGTATGGATGGGTGATCGCGGCTCGTTGAACGACCCGCTCTGCCAGTAGCAGCACAGATTGAGGCCGAACACCTTGTCGATCATTGCGGGTGGGGGCATCTACCGGCTCAAGCCACGCTGAGCGGTAGACAGCGCCCGAGGCGCTGCTCGATGACCAGGGCGGCCCGTAAGAGGGTCATTTCACACCAGGGCGCAGCTGCCAACTGCACCGCCAGTGGCAAGCCATCGGCAGCGCGCCCAACTGGCTGACTGAGGGCGGGCCAGCCCAGACAGTTAAAGGGAATGGCCAGCGTATTGCTGGCCGGAACGCCCAGGGCCGGGACTGGCCCGGCGTGGATAGGCCCCAGCAGCACATCCACCCCATGCAGGCTGGCACTAACGGCCCGGCGCAGTTCGGCGCGCACCTGCTGGGCCTGTACAAAAGCACCGCTGCCGTAGGCAAAGGCCGCTAGCAGACGCTGGCGCAAAAATTCACCATAGGCGTCCAGATGCTCACGCAGCCAGGGCAAGTGCAAGGTGGCGGCCTCCATCGCCAGGATAGCCCCACCAACTACCCGTAGACCATCCAATTGCGGCACCTCCAGCGGGAAGACCTCGGCACCGGCCTCGGCAAGGGCTGCGGCGGCCTGGTCCATGGCCCCTAGCTGTTCGGGGCCAGCCAGGGGACTCCCGCTACCGTCGGCTTGCAGCAGACCCACCCGCAGCCCCGCAACCCCGCCACTCAGCCCGTGCAGGCTAAAGGGCGGAGCGGGGCGGAGCGTGCGCGGATCAGCAGCGTCAGGCCCGGCCAGGACGGCCAGCATAGTTGCCGCGTCGGCCACGCTGCGGGCCAGGGCCCCGCCATGGTCAAGTGACCAGGAGAGGGGCACCACGCCAGCCAGGCTCACCCTGCCCCAGGTCGGCTTGAGCCCGACCAGGCCACAAAAGGCCGCCGGGATGCGGATGGAGCAGCCGGTATCGGTACCAAGGGCCGCGTAGACGATCCCATCGGCCACAGCAGCCGCCGAGCCACTACTCGAGCCGCCGGTATCGCGGCTGAGATCGAAGGGATTGGCGGTTGGCCCGTAGTGGGCATTGTTCGAGCCCGGTGAATAGGCAAACTCGGAGAGGCGCGTTTTGCCAATCACCAGCGCACCGGCCGCACGCAGGCGGGCCACGGCAGTCGCGTCCTCAGTCGCCATCACCCCGGCGCGGATCAGTGAACCAGCGGTCGTCGGATAGCCAGCCAGATCAAAGAGATCCTTGACGGCAACGGGGATGCCGTGAAGCGGCCCACGGTAGTTACCGGCGGCAAGATCCTGCTCGGCGTGGTGCGCAGCGACCAGGGCCTGTTCGGCAGTGACCAACTGAAAAGCATTCAACTGCGGGTCACGCCTGGCGAGGCGCTCAAGGGCTTGCTCCGTCAAGGCCACCGGCGACAACTCAGCCGAGCGCAGGCGGGCGGCCGTAGCAAGCAGCGTATCCGGGGCAAACTCCAACTCTTCGGCGGATGCAGGCGGAATCTCCATCACAGGCGGAGCGGGCAGCGTCGTGAGGTCAAGATAGTCGGGCAACGCGGCACTCGAACTTCCAGCGACCAGCCGCTCAAAATCGGCCATGCGACTAAGAAAGCCCCTGGCCTCAATCCCCACCAGATCTGCTTCACTGGCCCCGATCCCCGCCGCCCGCAGATTTGCGAACAAACGGTCGATGAGAGAGAGTTGCTGCATACACACTCCGCTAGAATGAGATCGCCCGCTCGCCAAGCTGGGTTGCCGGCCAGATGCGGATGCCGCGCTCAAGGCGGTTCTCAGGGCCGAGCGTACAATCATCACCGATGATCGAGCGGTCGGCGATAAAGCAGCGCGGACCAATCGTATTGCCGCGACCGAGCACGCTATTGCGCAAGGTCACGCCCTCACCCACGATATTATTTTCCCAGAGCACCGCCCCCTCAATATTCGCATCAGGGCCGATTCGGCAATTTGGGCCAAGCGCAGTCGGACCGATGATACGGGCACCGCGTTCGATCACAGTCCCGTCGCCAATCACCACCGGGCCGACAATCTGCGCCGAGGGATGGATAGTCGCACTCCCTTCAACCCAGACCCGGTCGGCGATCTGTTCGCCACGAAACTGATACTTCACCTTACCGATCAGAATATCGTGATGGACATCAATATAGGTTGGCGGCTTACCAATATCAGTCCAGTAGGCCCGTGAGGGATAGCCATACATCGGGTCATGCGTCTGCAGCACAACAGGGAAGAGGCCACGCTCGAACATATAGAAGGCATTGGGTGGCACATAACGCAGGATCTCGGGCTCGATAATATACGTGCCAGCATTGATCAGATTAGTAGTGATATCCTCAGCGCGGGGCTTTTCAAGAAAGCGTTGCACATGGTTATCACGATCCATCTCGACCAGGCCGAACTGCGTGGGATCATCCACCGGAGTCAGTGAGATCGTCACCTTGCTCTGCTTCTCGCGGTGATAGGCGAGCATCGCCTGCAGATCGAGATCGGTCATCACATCGCCATTAAAGACAAAGGTAGAGCCATCGAGCATATGCTCGACAAACTTGACTGCGCCAGCCGTCCCGCGTGGTTCGGGCTCCTCGATAATATGCACCTTCATCTGCAAGCGCGAGCCATCACCGAGGGCGCTCCGGAAACGGTCAGCGAGGTACTGCACCGCCAGGATGACCTCATCGATACCCTGGTCGCGCAGGCGCAAGAGCATCCACTCAATGAAGGGCTGATTGACGAGGGGAATCATCGGCTTGGGTGTATTGCAGGTAAGCGGACGGAGGCGCGTACCCTGACCACCAACGAGGATCACGGCTTTCATAGGTGCTCCTTAAAACAGGGAGGGCTGAGACATGCCGCAGGAGAGGGTTGATGGGCTGAGCCCCTCGAAGAATCGGCTCACCCTTGAATCAAACGACAAAACCGACTTTCATGGGTGATCATAGGCAAGCTTCGTAGGCCATGATCGCAGGCTCAACCCTGAACTGGACGGCGACGCACCTCGGCACGCCAGTAGGTGAGAATATCGTGCAGACTCTGACGAAGGGTAATCTCTGGCTGCCAGCCAGTCTGGGCATACAGCCGGCTAGCGTCGCAGACGACCATAGGAATATCAATTGGGCGCATCAACTCAGGATCAGGCTGCACCTCAATCTGGGCACTACTGTCGGCAAGCAGGGTATCAAGCAGATCCTGGATCATCACGGCATGGCCCGAACCGATGTTATAGATCGCGCCCGGTTGACCGTGTTCAGCGACCAGGAGATAGGCTCGAACGACATCACGCACATCGGTAAAATCGCGCCGGGCAGTGAGGTTGCCGACCCGCAACACGGGTGCCTGGAGGCCCTGCTCGATCCAGGCGATCTGACGGGCAAAGGCCGCCGTCACAAAGCGCTCATTCTGGCGCGGACCGATGTGGGTAAAGGGGCGCAGCGCAATGATCGCCAGGCCATGGCTACGCTGATACTGCAGAGCCAACAGGCTCTGGGCAGCTTTGCTGACCCCATAAGGATTAGCCGGGCGGAGGGGCGTCAATTCAGTAATCGGCAGATCAGCGGTCGTAATCTGGCCATACTCCTCGTTAGTGCCAACCACGACGATCCGCGCCGAGCTACGCATCTCGATCAAGGCCAGGAAGAGGTGTAGCGCACCAAAGGTATTGGTATGCAAGGTCGCAGCCGGATCACGAAATGACTCGGGCACAAAGGGCTGGCCAGCGAGGTGAAAGATGACAGCGGGATCTACCTGCATCACCGCAGCACGGGTGGCAGCGGCGTCACACATATCGGCATAGACTTCGCCGACGCGCCCCTGTAAAAAGGCGGGCAGACGCCCCGGCCCACGCACTAAGCCCCAGACCTCGTAGTCGGGGCGATCCAGTAATGCTTCGGCCAGATAGCCGCCGACGAAACCGTTGATGCCGGTGACAAGGGCACGCATAGCGTCTGATGTCCACAAAGTTTCAGCAAAATCGTTACGCTCACTATAGCCGATCTTGCCAGTCCTGCAAGCGCCGCCCTTGCAACCTTTTGTGCATTTCATTGACACGATTTGTGCAGCGTGATACAATGGAGCGGCTCAAAGCGAGCAACACAGGCTGATGCTCACCAAGGATCGAGAGCTTCACCGTCGAGATTCTGGCACGCATAACGCTGGGAAGGTGACGCACGCAATGGCACAACAACATTTTTTGTCCCAGTTCTCGGACAAGCCACGCTACAACACCAAAGCCGTTGCCCAAGAGACTGGTGTACCTGCTGACACTTTCCGAGCCTGGGAGCGACGCTACGGCGTACCGCGTCCGCAGCGTACCGAAGGCGGCCACCGCCTCTACTCTGAGCGCGATATTGCGACCATCCGCTGGTTGCGTGACCGCACTGCCGAGGGGCTAACGATCAGCCAGGCGATTGCGCTGATGAGTGACGGGAACGAGTCGAACCTGTCGTGGCTCAGCACGGCGGTTGATACTGAACCGCACACCTGGGATCGCCTCAACAGCCGCCTACTGGCCTCGCTCACCGACTTTGACGCCACCCGTGCAGAGCAGATCCTGGGCGAAGCCTTTGCACTCTACCCGATGGAAGAGGTCTTCCTCAAGCTGGTGCAGCCGGTGATGGCCGAGATTGGCGAGCAGTGGCACGCCGGACGGATCACCGTCACCGCCGAGCATTTTGCAACCCAGTTTGTGCGGCGCAAACTATCGGGCCTCTTCAACACCTACAACATCACCGATGGGCGTGGCCTGGTGCTTGTCGCCTGCGCCCCCAGCGAACAACACGACCTGGGAGCGCTGATGCTCTCGGTCTTCCTGGTGCGCCACGGGTGGCAGGTGATCTATCTTGGCCCTGAGGTGCCCCTGAACGACCTACTTGAGACGGTACGCCATCTGCAGCCCGACATGGTTGCCACAGCTGCTTCAACCGTCGAGACCGCCACCCAACTGCTTGATGTCGGGCGTGCCGTGCTCAACGTAGCGCCGCCGACACCCAGTTTCGGCTATGGCGGACGCGCCTTCAACCTCAACCCCATGCTCACCCAGCGCATGCCAGGCACCTTCCTTGGGCGTGATGCGCAGGAGGCGGTTGATACAGTCGCCGACATGCTCAGCAGCATCCGCCAGGGATGAAGGATTAAGATCAAAAAGACCTGACAGGTCAAAAAGACCTGTCAGGTCTTTTTATATGCGCGTGAGCACATGTTGCAGGACTGTGCCCCACGCCCCGCTGGGTTGCGGTCTGCACAGATGTGGGTTGCTATGTGTAATTAATTCCCGTATTATAGTTGTAGCCTCAGCTTTCTACCGCCGGATGAGCAATGACTCAAGGAGCATCGCGTGTCGCTGAACTCCGTTTCGTCACTTGCCCTGGGAGCCTCCCGAGCGCATCTGGCACAGCCCCTGCCTGCGGACGAGCAGCTCGCGCTGCTGTTTCACCTGACTGAGCTCAGCCCTCAGCTTAGTCATAACGAAATGCCTCCACATCCGCCGCAGACGACGGCCGAAGCCTATGCCGAGTGCGAGCGGATCATCCGCCACCATTCCAAGAGTTTCTACTTCAGCTCGCAGTTCCTCGCCCCTGATGTACGTCGGGCGGTACGTGCCCTCTATGCCTTCTGCCGGATGACCGATGATACGGTCGATATGGCCCACGATGACCCTGCCCGCGCCCTCGCCGGTTGGGTACGACAGGTGCGTGCGGCCCACCCGCCAGCGAATAACCCGGTACTCGTTGCCTGGCATGACACGCGCACCCGCTATGACCTGAGCCCTGAGCTGGTCGATGAGTTACTGGCCGGGGTGGCGATGGATCTGACGATCAACCGCTACACCAGTTTTGCCGACCTCTGGCTCTATTGCTACCGGGTCGCCTCGGTAGTAGGCCTGCTGGTGATGGGCATTACTGGCGCAGCACCAGGGGCAGAGGCCTATGCGATCAAGCTCGGTGTGGCCCTGCAGCTCACCAATATCTTGCGTGATATTGGTGAGGATGCGCGTCGTGGGCGGGTCTACCTACCCCAGGAGGATCTCGACCGCTTTGGGCTCTCCGCCGACGAGATCCTGGCCGGGGTCTACGATGAGCGTTTTAAGGCCCTGATGCGCTTTGAGGTCGCCCGCGCCCAGCGGCTCTATGATGAGAGCTGGCCGGGGATTGTATTGCTGCCGCCTGAAAGCCGCTTCGCCGTCGCTGCCGCCAGCCGGGTCTATCGCGGTATTCTGAGCAAGATCGAAGCTAATGACTACGATGCCCATTCCCGCCGCGCCTATCTGCGTATGCGCGAAAAGGTAGCCCATATTCCGCAGATCTGGTGGGACGTGCGTCAGTTGCGCAAACAAGTTCTGTGAGGCAAGCCCCATGAACCCCTGGCCGATCCGTCGTCTCACTGCTGGCCTGTTGCTTGGCCTGAGCCTGAGCGGCTGTAGCCTCAATCTGCCCAACGCCAGCCAGATGAGCGAGCCAACCGTTGTCGCTCTGCAGACCGAGGTGGCAGAGTTGGCCGCACGCCAACAGGCGGCGCAAGTCGTGCGCCCCACTACCCCGCCCGCACCCGCAGCGACCCTCCCGCCAGTGCCCGTGCAGCCCACCCTGGCCCCGGCCCTCACTGAGGCTCTGCTGGGCCAGGAACAGCTGCTAATTGAACTCTACCGCCAGGCCAGCCCGGCTGTGGTCAGTATCGATGCGCTTGGAATCGCGCTACCCGAGAATCATCCGGTCATCCCCGGCTTCCCCCAGGCCCGCGGGCAGGGCTCCGGCTTTCTCTACGACGACCAGGGTCATATTGTCACCAACAATCATGTAGTTGAGGATGCCACCAGCCTGCAGGTACGCTTCTTCGACGGCACCACGGCCATCGCCGACTTGATCGGCACCGACCCTGATAGCGATCTGGCCGTGATCAGGGTGCGCGAGTTGCCGCCTGGTGTGGCCCCGCTGCCCCTCGGTGACTCACGCGAGGTGGCGGTAGGCCAGACGGCGGTGGCCATTGGTAGCCCCTTCGGTGAGCAGAATACGCTGACGGTCGGGGTGGTGAGTGGGTTGGGACGCACGCTGAGCGGGCCGACGCGAGCGTTCGGGACGTATAGCATCCCGAATATCATCCAGGTCGATGCGGCGATCAACCCTGGTAATTCAGGTGGCCCCCTGCTGAACGTGCGCGGCGAGGTGCTTGGCGTCAATACGGCGATTGCGGTCAGCCAGGGCGGCAGCAGCTTCGAAGGTGTCGGGTATGCTGTCCCGGCCAGTACCGTCGCCCGCGTAGTGCCAGCGCTGATCGCCAATGGGCGCTATGAGCATCCCTGGATGGGTATCGGCATGCTACCCCTCGATGCGCTGACCGCTGCCCGGCTCGATCTGCCGGTAGCGCGTGGCGTGCTGATCACCGAAGTGCGGCCTGGTAGCCCGGCGGCAGCTGCCGGTCTGCGCGCCGGGGAGGTCAGCAGCGATGACGAGGGGCAGGTGCTTGCCACTGGCAGCGACATCATTATCGCCATCGATGGTCAACCCATCGCCGATAGTGATCAACTGATCGGCCTACTCGACCTCAACCACGGCGTCGGCGATACGATCATCCTGAGTGTGGTACGCGCCGACGGCAGCCAGGCTGATCTGGAGCTCAAACTGGAGGCACGCCCTTAGACAAGATTCGGCGGTCGCTCACGCCGCTGGTTGAAGGGCACCCTCGCGGCAGGCTGTCAGCCCAGGGCCGCAGTGATCGCCAGCAGGGCCAGGCTGTTCTGCAAGGCATGCAACAGCACACCGGGCCAGATCGAGCCGCTCTGCTCGCGCAGATAGGCCAGAATGAGGCCGACCACAAAGAGGCCGGGCAGCAGCACGAGGATGAAATGGGCGGCGGCAAAGATCGCGGCATTGAGGATGATCGCAAAAATCGGCAGCATCCGTGCCCGTAACAGGGGATAGAGCATGCCGCGAAAGACCAACTCCTCGGCAAAAGGCACCACCCCTGCGACGAGCAGCAGCAGCAGCCAGAGCTCGCGCGGCGTCAGCGTGCGCCCACCGCTGATCGCCTCAACCTGCGGATTTTCAAAGCTGCCCAGCAGCATGACCAACAACCCATTGACAGCGGCCAGGGCCAGCAGTTCGAGCAGCAGCAGGGGCAAGACGAGGGCCATGCTTGTCCATGGTGGCCACACCAGGCCCAGGGCGGCCCAACCCGCCCGCCGCGCCGCAAAGAGGTAGACGCCCGCTATGGCAGCCAGGTAAACTCCCAGGCCAACCAGATAGAGCGGCGGTGCGACCAGGGCCGGCTCGAACTCAAACGCGAAGGCTGCCACCAGCCCGCGCACAAGCAGGCTTAACCCCACGGCGACCGCAACAGTCAGCCCCAGGGTCAAGCCAAGCTCACGCCAGCCCCAGGCGGGCGGGCTTACCGTCGAAGTGCTCAAACCTGCGCACACGTATCAAGCGTGTAGGGGCTGGCCGCCTCGAACACACTGATCGCCTCCTGCTGCTGCTGCAAGAAACCAAGCTGGTCAACCCCATGCACCAGGCAATGACGGGCGAAGCTGTCGATGGGGAAGCTGACCGGGCGGCCACCCGGCATAATCAGGCGCTGGTTCACCAGATCGATCGTCACCTGGGTGGCCGGATCCTCCTCGATATGGCTGAGCAACTCGTGGTAGGTCTCCTCATCGACAGCAATCGGCAGCAGGCCAATCTTGAGCGCATTGCCACGGAAGATGTCAGCGAAGGAAGGCGCGATCACGGCGCGGAAGCCATAGCCCTGCAGCGCCCAGGGCGCATGCTCACGCGAACTGCCGCAGCCGAAGTTGCGTCCGGCCACCAGCACCGTCGCTCCGGCAGCCTCGGGGCGGTTGAGTGGGAAGGCGGGATCAGGGCTGCCATCGGGCAGGTAGCGCCAGGCCTCGAAGAGTCCATCAGCCAGGCCACTCTTGTCAGTCACCTTCAGCCAGCGGGCCGGGATGACCTGATCGGTGTCGATATTCTCAACCGGGACGGCTAACGCCTTACCGGCAAAGGTTGTGATTGGTTCCATACAGCCTCTTCTCTAGCCAAGCATCGTGCGCGGGTCAGTCACCACACCGGTCACTGCACTGGCAGCCGCCGTCAGCGGGCTGGCGAGCATCGTGCGGGCACCTGGGCCCTGGCGGCCCTCGAAGTTACGGTTGCTGGTGCTCAGGGCATACTTGCCGGGCGGCACCTTATCGTCATTCATACCCAGACAGGCCGAGCAGCCAGCCTCGCGCCACTCGGCACCGGCAGCAAGAAAGACCTGGTGCAGGCCCTCGGCCTCGGCGGCCCGCTTGACCTGCTGGCTACCTGGCACAACCATGACGCGCACCCCCTCGGCCACCTTACGCCCTTTGAAGAAGGCGGCCACCTGGCGAAGATCCGAGAGGCGTGAATTGGTACACGAGCCGATGAAAACCACATCCAGCTTGTGGCCAAGCAGAGGCCGGCCAGGCTCAAGATCCATATAGGCCAGGGCTTTGCTGAGTGCCTGGCGTGCCGACGGATCGGCCAGCGCTTCAGGGGTGGGGATCGGCGCATCGATCGGGATGCCCATACCAGGATTGGTGCCGTAGGTAATCATCGGGGCCAGGCTACCCGCATCAAGGGTCATCTCTGTGTCGAAGACGGCCCCCTCGTCGCTGGGCAGGCTGCGCCAGCGCGCCACGGCGGCCTCGAAGGCAGCCCCTTTCGGCGCATAGGGCCGTCCGGCAACATACTGGAAGGTGGTCGCATCGGGGGCAACCATGCCTGCGCGTGCGCCGCCCTCGATCGACATATTGCAGATCGTCATCCGCTCCTCCATCGAGAGGCTGCGGATAGCTTCGCCCATATACTCAAAGACATAGCCGGTACCACCACCGACACCATACTTGGCAATGATCGCCAGAATGATATCCTTGGCCGTCACCCCCGGCTGCAAGCGCCCGTCCACCCGCACGGCGCAGGTCTGGGGGCGCGTCTGAAGCAAGCACTGGGTCGCCAGCACATGGCCCACCTCGGATGTGCCGATGCCGAAGGCCAGGGCTCCGAAGGCCCCGTGGGTACTGGTATGGCTATCCCCACAGACGATGGTCATACCGGGCTGGGTGAGGCCCTGTTCGGGGCCAATCACATGTACGATGCCCTGGTTGGCGCTACCCAACTCAAAGAGCGGAATGCCGAACTCGGCACAGTTAGTGCGCAACTGGTTAAGCTGTGCGCTGGCCTGTGCATCGATCACCGGAATGATGCCCAGGGCGTTGCGCGGCGTCGTTGGCGTGCTATGATCCATGGTGGCAATTGTCCGGTCGGGGCGGCGCACCTTGAGCCCGCGCTGGCGCAACTCGGTGAAAGCCTGGGGCGAGGTCACCTCGTGAATGAGGTGCAGGTCGATGTAGAGCACTGCCGGAGTATCCGGCGTCTGGGGGTTGACGACGTGGGCCTCCCAGACCTTATCAAAGAGGGTTTGTGGCTGCATCAGGTCATTCCTCAATATGAAACACCACCCACAGTGTACGCGATCAGACACTTGCCCGCTCAAGGGCACGCAACAACGGCAATTCAAGGCTATCCCAGAGGGCCTGATAGCTGGCCTCGATGATATTCTGCGAGGCCCCAATGGTTGACCAGCGCTCATCGCCACGGGCACTCTCGATCAGCACGCGGGGCGTAGCGGCCGTACCACGATGCTCGTCGATGATGCGCACTTTATAGTCTACCAGGCGCACCTCGGCCAGATCGGGATAGTGGGGCAGCAGAGCTTTGCGGATGGCACTATCGAGGGCGTTGACTGGGCCTTCGCCTTCGGCGGCGGTATGCATCAACTGATCGCCGACCCGCACCTTTACCGTGGCCTGGGAGGCGATGCCATGGTCGCCGCGCTTCTCGACAATCACGGTAAAGTCGAGCAACTCGAAGGGCGGAGTATAGTCATCGGCGCTGCGGCGCACCAGCATCTCGAAGCTGCCCTCGGCAGCCTCAAACTGAAAGCCCTGGTGCTCTAGCTGCTTGATGCGCTGCACGAGGCGCTGCTCGCTGCCATCAAGACGCAGGCCAAGTTCATCGGCGCGCATACGCACATTGCCGCGCCCGGCCAACTCACTCACCACGACACGCATCTGGTTGCCCACCAGGGCCGGGTCGATATGCTGGTAGCTGGAGGCGACTTTGGCAATCGCCGCGACATGCACGCCGCCTTTGTGGGCAAAGGCACTGCGCCCGACATAGGCCGCGTGATGGTCGGGATTAAGATTGGCGACAGCGGCAACAAAGGCCGCAACCTCACTCAGGCGGCGCAACTCAGCTGGCGAGACACACTGGTAGCCAAGTTTGAGTTGGAGGTTAGCGATCAACGGGATAAGATCCATGTTGCCGCAGCGCTCGCCATAGCCATTGATTGTGCCCTGCACATGGGTGACGCCCTCTGCAATAGCAGCCATGGCGTTGGCCACCGCCAGGGCCCCATCGTTATGGGTATGGATACCCAGGCAAGGTTGGTAAGCTGCCAGGTGCTCGCGGACGGTGCGCGTCAGCGCGGCAACCTCCTGGGGTAAACTCCCACCGTTGGTATCACAGAGCACAATGGCATCGGCACCAGCACGCGTGGCGGCCATCAAGGTCGCCAGGGCATAGTCCGGGTCGAGGCGGTAGCCATCGAAAAAGTGCTCGGCATCATAGATCAACTCTTTGTCGAGGCTCTTAAAATAGGCCACCGTCTCGCTAATCATCGCCAGGTTTTCGGCGCGGGTCGTCTCGAGGACTTGCTCAACATGCAGCACCGAGCTTTTACCGAAGATCGTCACCACCGGCGTATTGGCAGCAACGAGGGCCTGGAGATTGGGGTCATCCGTGCAGCGACAACCGGCGTGGCGCGTACTGCCAAAGGCGGCAACGCGGGCATGGCATAGGCCCAGCTCACCGACGCGCTGGAAGAACTCAGCATCCTTGGGGTTTGAGCCGGGCCAGCCGCCTTCGATATAGTGAACGCCCAGCTCATCGAGCGCGCGAGCGATCTTCAATTTATCCTCGCACGAGAGCGAAAGGCCCTCACGCTGGGCACCATCACGAAGGGTTGTATCGTAGAGGATGATCTGCACGAAGTGACTCCTTGTTACGGGCAACGAGGCGGGTCAAGAGATAGAAATGGGCGCTGCGGGCGGCACGGGCACCATCACCAATGGAGGCCAGCACCTGCTCGCCTTCAGGGTGGGTGACTTCACCGGCGGCGAAGAGACCGGGGACACTGGTGGCAAAGCCACGGTCAACCTGAATAAAGCCATCGGTGCTGGTACGGGCCATGTGGCGCACCAGGCTGCTGGCGGGTTCAGAACCTGGGTCGGCAAAAGCACAGTCTACCACCAGAGTGAGTGGTTCATCGCCGCGCACCAGCAGCAATTCACGAGCAGTTGACGTGCCGCGTACCTCGAGCAGCCGGTAGCCAGCCAGAACCTCAAGATTAGGACGACGACGTACCAACTGCACCTCGGGCAGTTCGACAGCGTGTGCGTGGAGCAGCAGCAGGTAGACATGGCGGGCCTGACGCGAGAGATCGGCGGCATTGTAGATCGCCTGCTCACTATCGCCAATCACTGCCACGACCATCCCGGCCACCTCGTCGCTATGGCTAGTGACGCCGTGAACCATGCCGATCAGCAACTCCGCCCCGGTCACCGCATCAAGACGCCGGGGGGCCGCTCCGGTCGCCACGATCACGGCACCGGCGTTGAGGCCCTTGACGCGCTGGGTATCGATCACAAAACGCGATCCGAACTGATCCACCCGCACCACCCGGTCAAGCAGCAGCCGGGTTGGCTGGCGGCTCAACTGACGTTCAAAAAGATGCACTGCCGAACTGCCGATCAGGTGGTGTTCCTCATCTTGGAGGTCAGGATAGCGAAGATCGATGCACACATCCGCCACAACCTCGTCAAACTCAGGCTGAGCGACCAGCGCATCCGGCCTGCCAAGACGCTCGCAGATCAACAGGAAATCGATCTGCTTTCCGAGGGCGTACATTGCTGCGGCCTGACTAGCTGCACCACCGCCAATGATCACCAGATCATGCATCAGAGCCCTCCTCATACGACCTCCGGGTCATCATCAGCGGGCATGCCTAGACCGGCAACATCATAGGGTGATGCCGCCGGTAGCGCAGCGCTGCCGCGATCAAAGACAAGCCGGAATGTTCCACGTCGATGGGGTAGCTCTATCGTAGCACGAAAGATGGTTGAGACCTCCACTTTTTAGCTTTTCATATCTTGCTGATATCAAAATGGGCTTGATTCGCCTGCGGGCACTATGTGAACCCTCACGGCTTCACAAAATAGATCGGCACGCCCCAGCCAGACGTGTTCCCGGCCACATTGAGCGGTTCACTCCACCCACCGTCTTGCCATATGTAGCGGTAGGCACGCGAATGTCCTGGCCACATAAAGTGGTCGGAGGCGAGCACGAAGCTATCATCACTGCGAGAGTAGGCCAGCACGATCGACTCGTCTCGTTGTGGCTCAGGATACAGGTCGTGGGTACTCTGCCGCAAGGGGAAGCGGCCCGGTTCGCTCCCATAGGCAGTATGTGCGACGATAGGATCACCTGGCCCGGTGCCGCCGCCGAACGATTGCTCCCAACGCTGGAACCACGCCAGCATGGTCTGAGCATCAGGCGCAGCGACAATGGACGAGTAGAAGGTGTCCCGGTCATTGATGATACGCAATGGTGCGCTCTACCTCACACCATCCCAGTAAGCTTGCCACGTCTGATAATGCACAGTATCCCAACCGCTGCTGAGACGCACCCAGTACACCTCCCGCCAGACCAGATAGGCGTAGCCCGCACGGCAACTTTGAGACAGACCTCGTCGTCCGGTGCCAGGTTCGTCTATACTTTGGCGCTGTATTCACCTTTGGATACGTATTTGAGATTGATAAGCGTGGTCTGATTCAGCCTTGTGCCTAAGGAGTAGGCGTCAGGGTATGGCGCACCACATGGGAGCCGACTGCCGTCATCGCCTCCGCCGTAAGCCCACGCGCTCTTCTGGCCAGCGTAGACACGGCATGAACTGAGGCCCCACTGATAATAGCCAAAGCCGCCTGGCGGTGGATCGCCGTCTTTATATGCCCAGCTAGAGCGCCTCCAGCCGATTGTGTCACCTTCAAAGTCGTCGAAGAAGGGCCGATAAAACCCAGACCATGCGCCAGCTTATGCAGCGCCACGGTGTGGACGAAAGCCAGCTTTCCCAGAGGTCGGCAGCATATGCAAGGGCGGCCACAGCTTGCGCAGGTGGCGTCTGACAACCTGTCAGCCAGGTAATCTGAAAGGTTGCACCATCATCAGCGGGCTCACCTGCAACAGCAACGGGTGCTATCCAACTACCGATCGCTACTATAAGCGCGAATATAAGGCATTCGCGCAGGATTTTCCATCGAGAATACACATATTTCTTTTCAGTGCAAAAGCCCTGGCACGCCCCCTTTGCCAGGCCAAAACAGCCAGGATGCCTTATGCGCTTTGCCAACGCGGATAGCTGCCGAAGATCTTAAAGAGGGTGGTATTGGCGCGGATACGCTCAAGGGCGCGGGCAACCTGGGGCTCTTCACGATGGCCGTTGATGTCAACCAGAAAGATGTACTTGCCGAGCATATCGCGTGCGGGGCGTGACTCGAGCTTCGTCATGTTGATGCGCTCGTCGGCGAGGCACTGGAGCGCACCGACCAGGGAGCCAGCGCGATCCTCAGCGAAGCCGAAGCCGAAGCTGGTCTTATCATCGCCACTCGGCGGCGCATCCTGGTGGGCCAGGGCCACAAAGCGGGTCACATTACTCAGGCTATCGGCGATCTCACGGGCCAGGATGATAGCCCCGCTCAACTCGGCGGCACGCATGGTGCTGATCGCTGCAGCCGGACGCTCATCAGCCAGGGCTTCGACCGGGGCAGCACTGTTCGAGAGCGAAGCGACGGTAGCCACGCCGGGCAGACAGCGCTCGACAAAACGCCGACACTGCCCGAGGCTCTGCGGATGGGCATAGAGCACCCGCACATTGGCCAGGCTGACGCCGGGACGGGCCACCAGGTACTGGCGAATGGGAATGACGATCTCGCCGACGATCTGCAAAATGGTCTCATGGATGAGCAGATCGAGGGTGTAGTTGACGCTTCCCTCAAGCAGATTCTCGATCGGTAGCAGGCCCATACCAGCGGCCCCGGTCTCAATCGCCGTTACCACGGCGGGAATGCTGGCCAGGGGCAGCAATCCCGCACCGCCGTGGTCGGCGGCATAGGCCAGGGCCGCCTCTTCAGAGAAAGTGCCGGGCGGGCCAAGATAGGCAATCGTAGCCGTCACCAGCGTCTCCTGCTCAGTCGGTGGTATAACCGGCGGCGTAAGCGACTGCCTCGGCCTTGATGCGCTGCTGGCGAGCGGCGAGCATCTTGTTCAGGGCAGCCATGTAGGCATGGGCGGCTGCGAGAATGGTGTCGGTATGCACACCATAGCCGCTGTAGATCGGCTGAGCTGTGCGCCGTCCGGTCAGGACGGTGCTGGTGCTGGTGCTGGCCTGCATGCCCGCCTCACTACCTGCGTCAGCATCTTCCGCGCCCTGCTCGCGAATACGCACCGTCACCTCGGCCACGGCATCAAGGCCCTCGGTGATGGCATTGATCGCGAACTCCATCAACTCGGTGGGGCGCTGCACGATCCGCCCAATGGCCTGGTAGATCGCATCGACCGGCCCGGTGCCCTGGCCGCTATCGATTGAGACCTGCCCGTCAGGGCCGATCAGGCGCACCGTCGCGGTGGGAATCACCCCGCTGCCCGAAGTGTACTGCACATGGTCGAGCTTGTAGATCTCGGGGGCGTGCTGCATCTCGCCGGTGACCAGGGCCAGAATGTCGCGGTCATCCACGCGCTTCTTGCGGTCGCAGAGATCCTTAAAGCGCTCGAAGAGATGCTGGAAATCCTCTTCACCCTCCAGCTCAACACCCATCGCATTGAGCTTGGTGCGGAAGGCGTGGCGCCCTGAATGCTTGCCCAGTACCAGCTCATTGCCGTCGAGACCGACCGTCTCGGCACTCATAATCTCGTAGGTCTGCCGATGCTTAAGCACCCCATCCTGGTGGATGCCCGACTCGTGGGCAAAGGCATTGGCCCCCACCACAGCCTTATTGGGCGGCACCGGCACACCGATAAAGCTGCTTACCAGGCGCGAAGAGCGGGCCAGCTCGCGGGTATTGATCTGCGTATGCACCCCGTAGAACTGGCCACGGGTATGGATCGCCATGACCACCTCTTCGAGCGAGGCATTGCCAGCACGTTCACCGATACCATTGATCGTACACTCGACCTGGCGGGCCCCGTTGCGCACCCCCGCCAGCGAATTGGCCACCGCCACCCCCAGGTCGTCGTGGCAGTGGGTTGAGAGGATGCACTGATCCATACCAGGCACGTTATCGGCCAGATCCTTAATCATCGCCCCGTACTCGTCGGGGGTCAGATAGCCAACCGTATCGGGGATGTTGAGCGTCGTCGCCCCGGACGCCACGGCCATGGCCACCGCATCGCGCAGGAAGGCGGGATCGCTGCGCCCGGCATCCATGGGCGAGAACTCGACATCTTCGCAGAGCGAGCGGGCGAAGGCGACCATCTCACGGATAATCACAAGGCACTCGGCGCGCGTCTTGCGGAACTGGTGCTCGAGATGAATGTCCGAGGTGGACATGAAGGTATGGATGCGCCGCTTAGCCGCCGGCTGAATGGCCGTCCAGGCCTTCTCAATATCGTCGCGGTTGGCCCGAGCCAGCGCGGCAATCGTCGGGCCATCGGTTGTACCGACCTCACGGGCAATCTCATGCACCGCGGCCCAGTCACCGGGCGAAGCAGCCGGGAAACCGGCCTCGATAATATCAACCCCCAGACGGGCTAACTGACGGGCTACCTCCAGCTTCTCCTCCAAAGACATCGTACAGCCGGGGGCCTGCTCGCCATCACGCAACGTGGTATCGAAGATCCGTACGTGAGCCTCCATAGGATATGTTGCTCCTCAACGTGTGTATGTGTTATCAAAGGTGATTTGTACTATTAAGTGGGTTTCCTGGAGGGGCATAACACCCCTCCAGACCGCCCCTTCCGCGCTCCTCGCGTCCCGCTCCCTGCTTGCCTTAAGCCCCGCCGGAGCCAGGCACAACCTCACGCGGGTTGACGAAGGGCATCATACGGCGCAGGTCGAGACCGATCTGCTCGATTGGGTGCTGGATGTCGGCCTGGCGGCGGGCATTGAAGCGCGGGCGACCATTAACATTCTCGTCGATCCAATCTTCAGCGAAGGCACCCGACTGGATATCGGCGAGGATCTGGCGCATAGCCCGACGTGTGTCGTCGGTGATGATCTTCGGCCCGGCCGTGTAGTCGCCCCACTCGGCCGTATCGGAGACCGAGTAGCGCATATAGTTCAGGCCGCCCTGGTAGAAGAGATCGACAATCAGCTTCAGTTCGTGCATACACTCGAAGTAGGCCACCTCAGGCTGGTAACCAGCCTCGACCAGGGTCTCGAAAGCGCCCTTGACCAGGGCCGAGACGCCGCCGCAGAGCACCACCTGCTCACCGAAGAGATCCGTTTCGGTCTCTTCGGCGAAGGTTGTCGTGAGCACACCAGCCCTGGTCGAGCCAATGCCCTTGGCGTAGGCCAGGGCATCCTGCAAGGCCCCGCCGGTGGCATCCTGGTGGACAGCCACCAGGGAAGGTACGCCGCCGCCCTGGGTAAAGACCTCACGCACGCGGTGGCCGGGGGCCTTGGGGGCAACCATGCTCACATCGATCCCGGCGGGCGGGATGATCTGGCCGAAGCGAATATTGAAGCCATGGGCAAACATCAAAGTCTTACCGGGCTCCATATGGGGGGCGATATGTTCGCTATAGATCGCAGCCTGGCCAATGTCAGGGGTGAGGATCATCACCATCTGGGCCTCACGGGCGGCATCAGCGACACTCAGCGGTCGCAGGCCAGCCTGCTCAACCTTGGCCCAACTTTTCGAGCCAGGGTAGAGCCCCACGCGCACATCGAGCCCACTGTCGGCCAGGTTGCGGGCATGGGCGTGGCCCTGGCTGCCGAAGCCGATGATCGCAATCGGTTTGCCCTTAAGACGCTCGAGATCGGCCTGCTTGTCGTAGAAGAGCTCCGCCATAGTCGTCATTGTCCTTTCCCGCCTGGGGCGGGGGGCTGGTGAGGGTGGCTGGTCGGCTTCCTGGTGCGTAACGACACAGGACTGTACCCTCACAAAAGAGTATCCGGGAGACGGCCAGGAAAAAAAGACTGGAGGGGGCAACCCCTCCAGTGGTACCAGGTTTAGTTAAGTGCGGGTACGGGAGCAGCGTTGCCATTCTCGACATACTGCTCGGCATTATGGCCACGGGTGCCGCGCACCATCGCGATGCGCCCGGTGCGCATCATCTCCTTAATGCCGTAGCCACGCACCACCTCAATAAAATTCTCCACCTTGGAAGGTGTGCCGGTCATCTCGATAATCATGGTGTTGGTGCCGACATCAACGATCTTGGCCTCGAAGACACTACAGATCGAGACGATCTCGTGACGGATGGCGACCGGGGCGTGCAGCTTGAGCACAACCATCTCACGCTCGACGGTAGGATCGTCGGTCACATCACTGACCTTGATCACCTCGATCAGGCGATAGAGCTGCTTAACAACCTGCTCGATATGGTCCGACTCGACCACGATCGTCATGCGGCTGATGCCGGGCTGTTCACTATGGCCGACTGCCAGGCTTTCGATGTTATAGCCACGCCGACGCACAAGGCCGGCGACACGACTGAGCACACCGGGGCGATCCTGAACCAGGGCAACGATCGTATGCTTCTTCATGGGCTTCACTCCTGCGAGGAGGGGCAACGGTTACAGGTGATCAGGCCGGCGTCTCGGTGATCATTTCGCCGATGGAGGCGTTCTGCGGCACCATCGGGAAGACGTTAACCTCGCGCTCAACGCGGAAGTCGATCAGCACGGGGCCATCGGTAGCGATAGCCTCGTCAATCGCCGCCTGGATGTGGTCGGAGTGCTCGACAGTGAGGCCCTTCCAGTGATAGGCTTCGGCCAGGCGCGCAAAGTCAGGGCCGCTGAGAGGCGTGCCACTGTAGCGCTTGTTCTCGAAGAGCTCCTGCCACTGGCGCACCATCCCCAGGTAGCCATTGTTGATCACGGCGACCTTGATATTCTTGATCTGCTCCTGGTCGATCGTCGCCAGCTCCTGGCTGGTCATCTGGAAGCCGCCATCACCGCAGACCACCCAGACCAGCTTATCGGGATGGGCAACGGCCACCCCAAGCGCTGCGGGCACCGAGAAGCCCATCGTCGCGGCACCACCCGAGGTAATGTGGGTGCGCGGGCCAGCATTCCAGTCGAGCAACTGGGCCGCCCACATCTGGTGCTGGCCCACATCGGTGACCACGATGAAATTGCCGTGCTTGGCCAGGGTGGCGTTGAGATGGGCATAGACATCATGGGGCGGCAGGGCCATATGCTGCACAGCAGCGCGGTTGATATACTGCTGCTTACCCTGGTGCTTCTCCTGCAATTCGCGGATATACTCCATCCAATCCGAGGCATGCGTATGCAGATCGGCCAACTCCTCGCGGGAGGGCATCTCTTCGATCATAGCCTGGAGGGTAATCCGCGCATCACCGACGATTGGCACCGTCACTTTGACATTCTTACCAATCTCCGAGGGGTCAATATCAACATGGATGACTTTAGCGTTGGGGGCGAAGGTGCTGGCCTTGCCGGTGACCCGGTCATCAAAGCGCCCACCGATGTTAAAGAGTACATCGCACTCCTGGATGGCGCGGTTGCAGTGAACCCAGCCGTGCATGCCGGGCATGCCCAAGCTGAGGGGATGCTCTTCGGGGAAGGAGCCGATGCCATGCAGGGTCGTGATCACAGGAATGCGCAGACGCTCAGCGAAATGGCGCAGTTCGTCAGCCGCGCCAGCCATAATGACGCCATTACCGGCAATGATCAGCGGCTTCTTGGCGGCCGCCAGCAGCTTCAGCGCCTCACGCACCTGCTTGCGGTTGGGCTGATAGGTGGGCTTGTAGCCGGGCAGGTTGAGCTTGACATCCCAGTTGGGCACGGTGCTCTTCTGCATAGCATCTTTGGTAATATCGATCAGCACCGGACCAGGGCGCCCGGTCGTGGCGATATAGACCGCCTCTTTGAAGACATAGGGCAACTCGTTGACATCCTTGACCAGGTAGTTATGCTTCGTGATTGGCATCGTAATGCCGGTAATGTCGGTCTCCTGGAAGGCATCCTTGCCGAGCACATGGCTACCGACCTGGCCGCAGATGGCCAGAAGGGGCGTACTATCCATCATCGCGTCGGCAATTGGCGTCACCAGATTAGTCACACCAGGGCCACTGGTACCGATACAGACACCGATCTTACCAGTCGAGCGGGCATAGCCCTCGGCGGCGTGCCCGGCACCCTGTTCGTGGCGACAGAGCACATGGCGCAAGTGGTCGCGGTACTCCCACATTGCGAAATAGAAGGGCATGATCGCACCACCAGGGACGCCGAACATCACCTCCACGCCCTCACGGATGAGGGCTTCACACATAATCTGGGCACCGGTCAGCTGCTGAGACATGGGCCGTTCCTCCTGGGATCTCTACGGGGCGGCAGGTGGTCGGCGCGAGGGTGAGCCACCCTCGCACCTCGGGGCAACACGGCGGCACTGCGCGCGTTGTAAGGGTAATCCCGGCAACACAAGGCCGGGCCGGGCAGCCCCGAGCTGTCCGGGCAGGGCTCAACTTTGGGCGAGCGGGGGTAGTGCGGGGCGAACGAGGTTACGCCAGCGGAACCCCGGCGATGGGGAGATCGCCCCAACCCACGGCAGTGTGGGCACACCCGACGCGAGGCATTGCGCCGGGTGGTAGGGCGGTGAGCAGGTCAACGCAAACGGCGGGGTTGCATGGGCACGGGCACAGGGGCAGGCCGCAGGCGAATGAAGCCCAGCCGTGCGAGAAGGTCGTTGATAATCTGACTAGAGTGTTTCATAGCGATTCCTCCCGGCCCGTTCACATGGCGATCAAAAAACCTCCCGGCACTTGCTGGGAGGTTCAGTCTGGCTCAGGCTGCCTGGGTCTCGTCGGACCCTCCCATTAATGGCGTTTGCTCCACCCGCTAAGGAGGAGTACAAGGCCGCTAAGAAGGAGGATGTGTACAAACGGAGCGCCCATCGATTTGTGCAACCTGTCTAAAATGTTATCTAGGAGCGCAGCATACCACAGCGATTAAGGATCTGTCAAGTAGCTCATCGGTCATGGATATCGGGGCGGTAGGGGTCTTCACGCAGGTAGTCGGCACACTGTTCGGGGAGCGAGGGGTTGATCCAGATACCGCTACCGAGCTCGAGCCCGGCGCTGCGGCTGAGGCGCGGAACGATCGCCATATACCAATGAAAATAGCCATTCTCGGGCTCGCGGGTAGGGGTCGAGCGGATGATCATGTTGTAGTCGGGGTCGTTGAGGTGAGCATAGAGGCGGAAGAGCACATCGCGCAAGAGTGGGCCAAGATGGGTCAGGGCAGGTTGTTCAAGGGCCAGGAAGCTAGTCTGGTGAACCCGCGGCATGATCCAGATATGGAAGGGCGAAGAGGAGGCATAGAGGATAAAGGCAGCGAAGTGCTCATTCACAGCGATCAGGCGCTGGCCACGGCTAAGCTCATCGTCGAGCATAGTGCAGAAGACACAGCGCCCGGTGTCATCGAAGAAGCGGCGGGCCTCCTCAATGCGATGGCGAATGTCACCGGGCACAATCGGCAGACCGACGATCTGGCTATGGGCATGAAAGAGCGAGGCCCCGGCCCGCTCGCCATGATTTTTGAAGAAGACGATCTGCTCCACCCGCGAGTCGGCGGCGATCTCACGGCCACGGCGCAGGTACATCTCAAGCACCGCACGGATCTCCTCGTCTGTCATAAGGGCGAGGGTTGCATTATGAAAGGGATGCTCGACCAGCACCTCGTGATAACCAACACCAGCCATGCTGCGCTCGACGCCATTAAAGCGGCGCGTCAACGTGCTTTCGAGATCGAGGGCGGGGTACTTGTTGCGCACAACCCGCGTGCCCCAGAGGCCTGTTGGCGCATCACGGCAGACCTCCAGGTCAAGCTCTTCGTTACCGAGACAGAAGGGGCAGACCGACTCGTACTCGGGGCGTTCGTGGGTGCGCAAGCGACCGGGAGCCTCGGCATAGGCATTAGGGCGATGGGCTCGCTCGTTAGCGATGATCACCCACTCGCGGGTAGCGAGGTTCTGGCGCAGCTCAGCCATAGTGGCGATCCTCTGGCGGCACAGAAGGGTACGTTTGCGCCGCCCTGCAACGTGGGCGTGAGCGCCAATCTTCACGAAAGGGGCAGCAGCACTCTGCCTATTGTAGGACTGTTTTGCCGCTGTGCGCAAGCGGATGTACCGCTATTCAGGGGTTCCTATGCTACAATAGCCCGGAAATCCCATCGTCCATAGCCTCCAGAACGAGGTGACACGTGACCCAGAACGGCCAGAAGCGCCAGCCGGTGCTGGAGGCTCGCGGCATCACCAAACGCTTTCCCGGCGTGATCGCCAATGATGGGGTCTCGCTACAACTCTACGAGGGCGAGGTACTGGCCCTGCTCGGCGAGAACGGGGCCGGGAAATCGACGCTGATGAACATCCTCTACGGGCTGTACAGCCAGGACGAGGGTGAGATTCTGGTGCATGGCCAGACGATCCGTGCCAGCAACCCCCACGAGTCGATCGCCCGCGGCATCGGGATGGTGCATCAGCACTTTCAACTGGTGCCAGTGATGAGCGTGGCGGAGAATATTATTCTCGGCAACGAGGTGACCCGTGGCCCGCTGCTCGACCGGCGCAAGGCTCACGCGCAGATCCGCGCCATCTCACAGCAGTACGGCCTGCCGGTCGATCCGCAGGCGCTGGTGGCTGACCTTGATGTGGGAGCCCAGCAGCGGGTTGAGATTATCAAGGCGCTCTATCGCAATGCCTCGATCCTCATCCTCGACGAGCCGACCGCCGTGCTCACCCCACAAGAGGCCGATGAATTGGTCGGCGTGATGCGCAGCCTGACGGCTCAGGGCAAAGCACTGATCTTCATCACCCATAAGCTGCGAGAGGTGCTCGAAGTTGCTGACCGGATCATGGTGTTGCGCGCCGGGCGCGTGGTCGGAACGACAACTCCGGCTGAGGCGAGTGAGACGAGCCTGGCCGCAATGATGGTCGGGCGCGACGTGCTGTTGCAGGTCGAGCGCGGCCCGGCCAATCCCGGCACAGCGGTGCTTGAAGTACGCGGGCTGCGGGTGCGCGACGATCGCGGCCTGCCTGCCGTGAATGGGGTTGATCTGGAGGTACGGGCTGGGGAGATTCTGGGCATTGCCGGGGTGCAGGGTAATGGCCAGACCGAACTGGTGCAGGCAATCAACGGGTTGCGGCGGGCTGAAGCTGGCAGTGTGCGCATCGCTGGCGAGGAAGTCGTGGCCGCCAGACCACGCACGATCACCGAACTGGGCACGGCCCACATCCCTGAAGATCGCCAGCGTGACGGTCTGATCACGGCCTATCAGTTGACCGATAATGCGGTGCTAGAGTTCTACTATTGTGCGCCCTTCGCCCGTGGGCTGGTGCGCGAACAACAGGCGATCACCGCCCACGCCGAACAACTGGTGCGTGCTTTTGATGTGCGCACGCCGAGTGTGCATGTCCTGGCCAGTTCGTTGAGCGGCGGCAACCAGCAGAAACTGATCGTTGCCCGTGAGTTCACCCGCAAGCTGAAGTTGCTGGTGGCGGCCCAGCCCACCCGCGGCATCGATGTTGGATCGATTGAGTTCATCCATAACCAGATTGTGCGCCAGCGTGACGAAGGCGTGGCAGTACTGGTCGTCTCGGCAGAATTGGACGAGATCCTCGGCCTGGCCGACCGCATCGCCGTGATGCACCACGGACGCGTGGTGGCTACCGTGAAGAATGGCGAACTGACCCGTGAACAACTCGGCCTGCTGATGGCCGGAGCCAACCTGCAAGCGACGGTCGCCGGGTAAGTTAAGGATAGCCTATGCCGCCAGTTGTTGAAGGCAACGCCTCGCCGCCGCCGTCAGGCTTGCGCGCACGTTGGGAGCAGTACACCCCGCCGCTGGTGCCGGTCTTTGCCGTCGTGACGGCCCTGGCTATCGGTGCGGCATTGATCGGGCTGACCGGCGGTGACTGGCTTACCGCCTATATCGGGCTGTGGCAGGGGGCCTTCGGTAGCCCGCGGGCCCTGGCCGATACGATTATCCGTGCGACACCCTACATCATCTGCGGCCTGGCGGTGGCCCTGGCTTTCAAGGCTGGTCTCTTCAATGTCGGTGCCGAGGGCCAACTCTATATCGGAGCCCTGGCGACCGTGCTCGTCGGCATCAGCGTACAGCTACCGCCCTTCCTGCAGATCCCCCTTGGCATCCTGGCTGGCGCAATTGGTGGAGCGCTGTGGGCCTCAATTGCCGGGGTGCTCAAGGCGCGCACCGGGGCGCACGAGGTGATCAATACGATCATGCTCAACTATATCGCCCTGCGCCTGACCGAGTGGCTGATTAAGAGTCGCAACCCCTTGCTGCTAGGTGACATCAACGACACCAGTAGTGCGCGCACGCCCTTTATCGCCGAGACGATGCGCTTACCAGCGCTCGAGTTGGGAGCCACAACCCGCCTGCACCTGGGTATCCTGCTGGCCCTACTGCTGGTCGGGCTGATTGCCTGGCTACTCAACCGCACGACGATCGGCTTCGAGTTACGCACGGTGGGTCTGAATGCGAACGCGGCGCGCTACGCAGGCATCAGTGTCCCCCAGACGATTGTCATGGCCATGGCCATGTCGGGGGCATTGGCGGGGATCGCCGGAGCGGTTGAGGTGATGGGGGTACGCTACGAGGTGAGTACCGACTTTATCTCCGGGGTAGGCTTCGACGCGATTGCGGTGGCCCTGCTGGCACGTGGCAACCCGATCGGCATCCTCTTTGCTGGACTGCTCTGGGGCGGCCTACTGACGGGGGCTCGCCTGATGCAAGTGCGCGCCGGGCTCTCGATTGATGTGATCAAGATTGTCCAGGCTTTGATCATTATGTTCATTGCCGCCGACCAGATTGTGCGCTTTCTCTACCGCATCCCCCAGCGCAAACCCGGTGAGGAGACCCAGTTGAGTAAGGGCTGGGGCGGCGGAGGGTAGGGAGCGGGCGATCGAGAGAGGGAAACTATGCAGTCAGAGACAGGTTCCGCAGAGGCCCGAGCGGCGGTTGAGCAGCGTATGGCCGAGCTTATTTTGCCTGATCAGACCAACGCCTTCGGCACGATGTTCGGCGGCGATGTGATGGCAATGATGGATAAAGCGGCCGGAATCGCCGCGATGCGTTTCTGTCGCCAGCCAGTGGTGACGGCTTCGAGCGAGCGGATCGATTTTCGTACTCCAATTGGCCAGGGCGAGATTGTTGAGGCTTTTTCACGGGTGATCTTTGTGGGGCGCATCTCGATGGTGGTGCGGGTGCGCCTCTTTGCCGAGCACCCACTAAAGGGCGAGCCGCGCATCTGTACGACGGGTTATTTCAGTATGGTAGTGATTCCCTATGGTGGACAAACACCGCAGCCCTTGCCCCGCCTGGCCCTGCTTGATGACGAGGCCCGCGCTGAGCATGTGATCGGTAGCGAGATCCACGAGGCGATTGTCGCCCGCAAAGCTAAAGGTCGGTAGGCATGATTGACGAGTTGCTTTTTCGCCAGGTACTGGGACACTTTGCCTCAGGGGTCACAGTAGTCACAACGGCCCACGCCGGGCGGCTCAGTGGGCTGACGGTCAGCTCCTTTACCTCACTTTCACTCCAACCGAGGCTGGTGCTGGTCTGTATCGACCACCACGCCAACAGCCACGACATGATCCGTGACAGCGGACACTATGCGGTGAATATACTGGCAGAGGATCAGGAATACCTCTCGCGGCGCTTTGCCAGCGAAGAGCGCAGCAAGTTCAGCGAGGGTACCTATACGCTCTCGCCGCATGGCTTGCCACTGCTCAACGGGGCCCTGGCCCAGATCGAGTGTCGCCTGCACAGTACCCTGCCCGGCGGCGACCATTCGATCTTTGTCGGTGAGGTGCTTGAGGCCCACTGCAACGAAGCGCGACCGCTGCTCTACTTTCGCTCGGGCTATAACCGGCTGGGAGGGTAGACCAGGTGTTGGGAATCAGGGCTCAGGCGGCAGCATCTCTGCGCAGGATACGTCTGGGGCACATCATCGCCATCTTGCTGGCTCTGAGCATATCTGGCTGCACGAGCGAGCAGGAAGGTACAGCGGCAACAAATGGGCGGCCAACAACGCCCCCCCTGGCCACGTTGATGCCGTCGCCTACGGCTGTGTCACCCACACCAGAGACAACCACGGCGCTGCCCAGTGATAGTGGCTGGCTATCTGCTGCACCTGGAGCCGAACTGCGCCGGCTCCAGGTGAGCCACCAGGGGCAGACGGCTCCGGTAAGTGTGGTGCGGCTTGACCCGGCCCTGGTGCGCTTTGAGGTGGGCTACCAGCCAGCGACCCCGCTGAGCCTGACCAACTGGGGGGCTTCTTTTGAGGCCCTTGCGGTGATCAACGGCGGCTTTTTCGACGAAACGGGGCAAACGGTGGCCCTGCTCGTTCACGATGGCCAGGCCGTCGGCGAGAGCTACGCGGGGCGCGGGGGTATGTTTGCGGTCAGCCCTGACGGCACGGTGAGCTTGCGCCTGCTCGCCGATAGGCCCTTTGATCCGGGCGAGCCCCTGGCTGAGGCGCTGCAGGGCTGGCCAGCCTTGGTGCGACCGGGGGGCGTGGCGGCCTATAGCTACGAGGATGGTGAGCGCCATCGCCGCAGCACCATCGCCATCGACCAGGCCGGACGGGTGCTGCTGATCGCCACGCCGGGGGCCCACTTCACCCTTGCCGAATGGAGCACCTGGCTGGCCGCGTCCGACCTGGAGATCATGACGGCGATGAACCTTGACGGCGGTTCATCGACCGGCCTGCTGCTGAACGGTACCCAGGTTCGTGAGCAGATTGACCCCTTTATTACGCTGCCGATCGTGCTGCTGGCCTTGCCCCGCTAAACCGGGTCAAGCAGCCCATCGAGGCGTGAGGGGCTGGGCTGACTGTGGGGCAGGTGGCCAAAGTCCGGATCACGAAAGACGACCTGCCCACCGACCATGGTAAGCATGACGCGCCCCTTCAGGTGCTGACCCTGGAGGGGCGTATGCCTGGCGAAAGAGGCAAAGTCAGTTGCGTCAACCGTCCAGGGTTTGTGCGGATCGAAGATGACGAGGTCGGCGCGCGCTCCGGGCCGCAGGCTGACTGGCGCACGTCCGAGAACGCGGGCAGGGCCTTCGGTGAAGCGGGCAACCAACTCAACCAGATCCAGTTCAGCGCGATGGACAAGGGTCAACGCCAGAGCCAGGGCCGTCTCCAGACTGCTGATACCGGGTAAGGCCAGACCATACTCACAGGCTTTCTCGACCAGGGCGCGTGGAGTGTGGCCACTGGCGATAGCGTCGAGCGTGCCGTCACGCAGGCCCTCAACCAGGGCTTCACGATCGACCTCGGTGCGCAGGGGCGGGCTGATCCGGGTCGCAGGGTCGTAGGGCGACAACAGGTGCGGGTCGAGCCGGGAAGGCAAGCGGCGCTGCGGATCGGCATGTTGCTGATGCGGGGGTGGACTGGCGGCAGCTTGCAGATCGTGGGCCGCCAGGCTGCCGAGCACCCAGCGGTCGGTCAGGGTCAGGTGGTGCGGCGAGACCTCAGCGGTGATGGGGGCACCCCGTGCGCGGGCAGCGCGAATGAGGGCCACACCGTCAGCCGTGCTGACCTGACAGAAGTGCAGACGTGCCCCGGTCAACTCGGCCAGGGCAATCTCGCGGGCAATGGCCGCCGCTTCGGCAGCAGCGGGGGCACCGGGCAGGCCCAGACGGGTACTGATGGCCCCTTCGTGCATAGCCCAACCGACGGTCAGGCGCGGATCTTCGCAGTGGGCCAGCACCGGCAGGCCAAGGGCGGCAGCGTAGGCCAGGGCATTGCGCATCAGGCCAGCATCGACCACGGCCCGCCCCCCATCGCTAAAAGCGACACAGCCAGCCTCGGCCAACTCGATCATGTCGGACAGGGCGCGCCCCTCGCGGCCCTGAGTCAGGGCACCGATCACCTCAACCGGGACGTGCCCCGTGCGACGGGCGATGGCCTGAACGTGGGCGACTGCTGCGGGCGTGTCGGGACAGGGGTTGGTCGCAGGCATAGCACAGACAGTCGTGAAGCCACCCCGAGCGGCGGCCTGGGTTGCACTTGCAATCGTCTCCCGATGCTCAAAACCAGGCTCACCGAGCTGGGCGTTCAGGTCGATGAAACCGGGGGCCACCACAGCCCCGCCCGCATAGATGACCACCAGGTCTTCGCCTGCAAGCGGCACAGACGCAGCCTCGAGCGCCGTCATGTCAAGCATCCGCTCGATCACACCATCAACGATCAGCAGATCACCGACCGTCGCGATCCGTCGCGCCGAGTCGATGATCGAGCCATGTTTGATCAGGTAGCGCATAGAGCCTCTTGTAATCTGTAAGGAGCACTCTACTCAGCCAGCGAGGCGGTAGAGCAGGGCCATCCGTACAGCGACACCGTTGGTAACCTGCGCTTCAATCACGGCATTGGGGGCAGTGGCCGCCTCAGGCCAGATCTCAACGCCTTCGTTCATTGGGCCGGGATGCATGATCAGGGTGCGCTCGCCAAGCCGGGCCAGGCGCTCAGGGGTGAGCGCAAAGGCCCGGCTGTACTCACGCAGCGAGGGTAAGAGACCGGCCTGCATGCGCTCTTTTTGCAGCCGCAGAACCATCACCACATCAGCACCCGCTACCGCTTCGTCGAAGCGATGGCTGATGCGAAGCGATGGCCATGTGGCCGTCCAGTAACTAGACGGGCCGAGGAGTGTTGGTGGGGCACACAGAGTCACACTGGCACCCATGCGGGTGAAGCCCCAGATCACCGAGCGGGCGACGCGGCTATGGACAATATCGCCGACGATGACCAACTTCATGCCACGGATGCGTCCGAGCCGCTCACGCACAGTGAAGAGATCGAGCAGGGCCTGGGTGGGATGGGCGTGGCGACCGTCACCGGCGTTAATCACCGAGCCGCGAAAGTGCTGGGCGACAAGGTATGGCGCACCCGACTGGCTATGGCGAATGACCACAAGCTCAGCGCCGAGGGCCTGGAGCGTACGCACAGTATCGATCAGCGACTCGCCCTTCTCGACACTGCTGCCGCGGGCGGTGAAGTTGACAATCGTGGCCGAGAGGGCGCGGGCGGCAAGCTCGAAGGAGATCCGCGTGCGCGTGCTCTCTTCGTAGAACATATTGACGATCGTGCGCCCGCGGAGGGCTGGCACCTGCTTGATCTCACGCGAGAGCACCTCTTTCATGCCCTCGGCGGTGACGAGGATCTCGTCGATCTCGGCGGCGCTGAAAGCATCAAGGTCGATGACATGGCGCCGCTGGGCGGATGGGTTACTCATAGGATTGTTCTATCTTCGTGATCGATATTTATGGACGGTGGATCTGCCGGGAAATTTTATGTACAGCCTACCCAGGACGGATAATCAAGACTTCGTCGAGGCCATCGCTCTCACGCAGATGGACTTCGACACGCTCAGAGCTAGCGGTGGGGACATTTTTACCAACAAAATCGGCACGGATGGGTAGCTCGCGGTGGCCGCGATCAACCAGGACGGCTAGCTGGATGCGTTGAGGCCGCCCGAGGTCGGCGATGGCGTCAAGGGCGGCGCGCACAGTGCGCCCGGTGTAGAGCACATCATCAACCAGCACAACCACCTTGCCGGTCAGGTCATGCTCGATCTCGGTCTTGCGCACGAGGGGCGTCGGCCCACGCATGCGCAGGTCGTCACGGTAGAGAGTGATGTCGAGCTGACCAACGGGTAGGCGCACGCCCTCGAAGTCGGCGATGGCGGCGGCGATGCGCATGGCCAGCGGTACGCCACGTTTGCGGATACCCACCAGGATCAAATCCTGCAGGCCCCCATTACGCTCATCGATCTCGTGGGCAATCCGTACCAACGCACGGCGAATGTCATCGGCAGTGAGGATCTGTCTTGGCTCGCTCATGCTAAATGGCTCTCCCCTGCGGCGGGCCGTCGGCAGCATACCCGGCAGACCCTCAAGCGGCTCTGGACAAACAAAAAACCCGTCTCGCCCGCCACGAGGGGGCAGAGACAGGTCGGGAGCTGTGCCAGGTAGGCACCGAAAGGCTGATTCAAACCGGCTCCTTGACAGCCTCACAGGGCTGCATTAAAGGCGGACTGATTGTAGCACAGCGCGGCATGGGCGTCAATCTGGTGGATAGGCACACAAAACCGTGGTAGGATGGGCCTAGCGGATGCCTCCAGGCCCGCCCATACAACCCCAGGGAGCGCTCATGCCGCGAGTCTTGCTACTGCACGCATCGGTCGGCTCAGGCCACAAACGGGCCGCCGAAGCCCTCGCCACGGCCTTTGGCCGGCGTCAGCCGGGCGAGGTGCGCGTTGAGGATGTGCTCGACCATACCCCACGCCTCTTCCGTGTCGCCTATGCACGATCGTACCTCGAACTAACTGACCGGGCCCCCCTGGTCTGGGGCTATTTTTACACTCAGACCAACGCCGACCCGAACCTCTCGGAGTTTACGAACAATGTGCGCAAGCTGGTGGAGAGCATCGGCACCACCGGCTTAAAGGATCTGCTGCGCTCCTTCCAGCCCGATGTGATCATCTGCACCCACTTCCTACCGATGGAGTTGTTGGTACGCTACAAGCGCAATGCGCGCCTCACCCAGCCAGTCTACTGTGTCGTCACCGATCACGCCGCCCACACCTTCTGGACCTATACCGAGATCGATGGCTACTTTGTACCCGATGAACAGACCCGTGAACAGTTGATCAGACGCGGGGTGACGGCCTCACAGATCAATGTCAGCGGCATCCCGGTGCATCCAGAGATTGCCGAGCCGAAGGATTGCCGGGTGACCCGCGCACGCCATGGTCTACCCCTGGATGGGCGGGTGATCGCGCTCTTCGGTGGAGGCCTGGATAATGACCATGTCCGAGTCATCGTGCGGGGTCTGCTGCACAGTGGGATCGAGGCGACGGTAGTCGTCGTCGCCGGACGCAACCCGACCCTGGTTGAGACGCTGAGCGACCTGAGTTCGACGCCACGCCTGCGCCTGCGAGTACTGGGCTTTGTCGAATATGTGGACGACCTGATCGCGGCCAGCGACCTGGTGATCACCAAGGCTGGCGGCCTGATCGTCAGCGAGGTGCTGGCGCGCGGGATTCCCCTGGTAGTGATCGACCCCATCCCAGGCCAGGAGGAGTGGAATGCCGACTATGTCGTCAGGAGCGGCGCAGGGGTGCAGTTGCGCATGAGCGAGTCGGTCGCCCCAACCGTCGAGCGGCTCTTCCGTCGCCCGGTGCTGCTGGCTGAGATGCGTGACTGTGTGCAGAGTGTGGCCCGCCCGCATGCGGCACTCGCGATTGCCGAGCAGGTAATCAGCGACTACACTAATCGGCGACATCAATAAGGAAATGCGCCTATGTCAGGTCAGCCGGGTGATGTGCTCTTTGCGATCTCAGACACCGGTGGCGGCCATCGTAGTGCTGCTGTGGCAATCAGCGCCGCCCTTGACCAGGTGAGCGGTGCGAGTCTGCACTGGTCGATTGACGACATCCTGCGTCTGACCGATATGCCCCTGGTGCGCGGGGCCCCTGAGCACTACGACAAGCTCTCGACGCGCTGGTTGCGCCTCTACGACCTCACCTTCCAACTGACCAACACGACCCGCACAGTCGATGTGCTCTCACGGCTGGTCTTTCTGAGTGCCGGGCGCAACCTGGCCCGCGCCCTCGCCGAGCGTCGGCCACGGCTGGTCGTCTCGACTCACCCCCTCGTCCATCGCCTGGTGGTCTGGGCACGCCGTGCGCAGCGCATGTCCTTCCGCGTAATGACATGCGTCACCGACCTGGTCAGTCTGCACGCCTCGTGGAGCTACCCAGGGGTTGATCTGGCCCTGGTGCCGACCGACGAAGCCTTCCGGGCGATGCAGCGGCGAGGTATGCCGCCGACCCGTATGCAGCGCACCGGATTCCCGGTGCATCCCAAATTCGCCGCCTACAGCTCCGGTCAGGCCGAAACCCGTCGGGCGCTCGGGCTGGAGCCAGATCGCTTCAGCATCCTGGTCACAGCGGGCGGGGTCGGCTCCGGGCGCCTGGCCGAACTGGTTCTGGCCCTCGAACAAGCCTGCCCCGACAAGCAACTGCTGGTGATTACTGGCAAGAACCGCGCCGTCTACGAAGAGCTCAACCGGCGACGACGCTCGGCGCACAGCCATATCTTCGGCTTTGTGGACAACATGGAAGCCCTGATGGCCGCCAGTGATCTGGTGGTGACCAAAGCTGGACCAGGCACGCTTATGGAGGCCCTGGTGATGCGCAAGCCAGTGATCGTTACTGAGGCAGTGGGCATGCAAGAGCAGGGCAACATCGACTTTGTGCTCAACTACGAATTGGGCCTCTTCTGCCCGACGCCGGAGCGCATCATCGCCGCCGTGGGTGAACTGGAAGGCCCACAGCGCTACCAGGAGACGGTGCATCGGCTCGAGGGGGCCGTACCACGCAACGGGGCCGCACAGATCGCCCGCGTGATCATCGAACAACTGGCCCTGGTTGACCAGCATGGCTCCAGCAGCGCCCCACGCCACACGGGGGTGCTCGGATTCCCGCAGAGCGCACGCCGCCCAAAGCGCGGGCGGCGCTCACACTAGGCTTTTGTAAACCTTTTCTTAACTCTCGTACCTTTACAGAAGCGGAATTCGGCCAGGAATCGGTCAAAAGTCGTATACTCAAAAGTGCCGGGGTGTCGTTCAATATAAATGGCGATACCCCCCATGTACTTGCAGGTTGGCTCCCTGGATGGCCTGGCAGAACTGCCTTGCCGGGCTCTGGCTATGCCTAACTGCCTTCTCGTTCCAGCTGGGAATTCGCCCCTTCATCCATAACAAGGGACGTTTGGGGTGCGGTACGAGATATTGGATGAACGCAAAGAGGCGTTGCCTCACCTACGCTGCGGTAGGCCTAAGGTACAGGGAGGACGAGCTACGATGCACGAAGAGCTCAAGCTCAAGTTGCTCGGTCATCTGCAGATGAACTGCGGTGAGCGTGCCGTCACCGGCTTTGTGTCGAACAAAGCCCTGGCGCTGTTGTGCTACCTGGCGGTAACCCGACAAACCCATACGCGTGATGATCTGGCCGTGCTACTCTGGAGCGATATGGCCGAAGCCGAGGCAAAGGCCAACCTGCGGGTAGCGCTCTGTAATCTACGGCGACTGCTGCCCGATCACATCATTGCCGATCGTAAAACGGTTGCCTTGAACCCTGATAGCCCATCCCTGATCGATGTCACCACCTTCGAGGAGCATCTGCGGCAGTACGATCTGGCCAAAGAGCGGGCGATCAGCGCCCTGCAGAGCGCGGTTGAGCTCTACCAGGGCGATCTGCTGCACGGGCTGCAAACCCGCGGAGCCCTGCTCTTTGAAGAGTGGTTGTTGCTCAAGCGTGAGCAACTGCGTCAGCAGGCCTTGCAGAGCTACTACACCCTCGCGGCTTACCATTTGCAGCGTGCCGAGTATACAACGGCCCTGAGCTATACAACCAGCCTGCTCCAGCTGGAGCCCTGGCACGAGGAGGCCCATCGCCAGGCAATGTTGCTCTTTGCGCTGAGTGGCCAGCGCCATCTGGCCCTGGCGCAGTACCGCACCTGCCGCGAGATCCTGAGCCAGGAGTTTGGGGTTGAGCCTGAAGAGGAGACGCAGGCGCTCTACCGGCGTATCAAGGCCGCGCCAGCCGGCCTGAGTGCGCCGCAAGCGTCGTCGCCAGCAATGGCTGCGGCGCAGCCCGAAGGGCCAGGCTTACGTCCGCTGGTAGGCCGGGCCGCTGAGTTTGCCTGGCTGATGCGCCAGTACGAGCAGGCCCGCCAGGGTGGCAGCGCCCTTTCGCTGATCGAAGGCGGTTCAGGCAGCGGCAAAACCGCCCTCGCCGAGGAGTTGCTCCACTTGATCGGCACCTCCGGCGGGCTGCTGCTGCAAGCCCGCTGCCAGGATTTTAGCCGAGAGGTCGCCTATCAGCCAGTGATCGACCTGCTGCGGGCAGTGCTTCAGCAGACTCCTGGCGCGTTTACGGCCTTGCCCGCTTTCTGGCTGCGTGAACTGCACCAACTGCTGCCTGAACTATCTGGGGCGACGGATCAGCCGGTCGGGCCGAGTGTGATCACCACAGCGCTCGGTCGTCAGCGCCTGTTTGAAGCACTGGCAGCGCTGTTCAACGAAGTAGCCCGCCGACACGGCGAGGTGGTGGTCTTCCTCGACGATCTGCACAACGCCGACAGTGAGACGCTTGATCTACTCAACTACCTGGTCAGCCGCCGCCATGAGCACCGCGCCTGGTACCTTGGGGCCTACCGACGCGAACTGCTCAACTTGCATCATCCGCTGCTCCAGCTCTACCATAATCTGCACCGCACCCAACGGGTCGCACAGATCAAGCTGGTTGAACTCACTGCCGAGGCGGTCAGGGAACTGGTCGCACGGCTAGAGGGGCTTGACCCAGAGGCCGTGAGCAGCCTGGCCGAGCTGACCTACAGCCGGGCTGGTGGCAATCCCTTGCTCTGTACCACCCTGCTCGATGATCTCGTACAACGCGATCTGCTCTGCATGGTGCGGGGCAGCTGGTGGTTGAACAGCGCCCGGCTGAAGCGTGACGTTGGCCATCTGCCACCACGGGTGCTGACGATCATTGAGGAGCGCACCCAACACGTGCCGGAAAAGGCGCGCAACGCCCTGCAGCTGGCCGCTATGCTTGGCCAGCACTTCGAACTTGATCAGCTTGCCCAGAGCAGCGGCACCAGTCACCAGGAAGCTGCCCTGTTGCTCAGGACACTCGTGGCCCACCAGTTTGTGCGCGAGCAGGCAAATATCATGCACATGGGGCAGGCGGAGACAGACGGCTTCAGCTTTGTCAGCCCACTGGTCTGGGCCGCAGTGCTGTATAGTCTGCCCTCAGGCGAGCGCGGCTGGTTGGGCGAGCCGGCCCAGCGCCTCGGTGTGACAAACTCGCCACGACGCTCAGGTCGTACGTCCTGTCAGCAGAGTAGTCTGCGCACTGCCAGCGCATGGCGCCGGTCAGAGCAGTGGAGCCGGGGCGAATTATAGTCTAGCGCGCTTCGCGCTGGGGTTGGGGTTCTCTTGGGAGGGCATGGCCCTCCCAAACCCTCCCATCGCTCGTGCCGGGAAACTTCGTTCACTCTTCATCGGTGTAGCCCTGCGAGATCTCAACAATATTGCCCTCGGGGTCGGCGACCCAGACGGTGCGCCAGCCGGGAATGAAGGCGTCGAAGTCGAGCGGCCCGAGGGTGATCTGTGCGTCATTGCCCATAGCGGCCAGCGTGGCATCGACACTCTCGACCTTGAAGGCGATATGACGCCAGCCGGGGTAGCCGGGGCCGTCGGCGGCGGCCTTGGGCACGGGCGGCGCATCGTTGGTCTGGAAGAGCTCCAGGTAAACTTCGCCGGCTTTGATGAAGACGATCTGCGCCCCCGCGCCCAGGGGGATGGCGCGGGCGCGTACAAAACCGAAATGCTTGACGTAGAAGGCTTCGACCGCCAGGGCATCGTTGCAGGTCAGGGCGATGTGATGAAAGGGCATAGCTTTCTCCCCTACAGGCTGGCCAGGCGATTGATGATCGCCCGGGCCAGCAGGTGACAATGGCCCCCGGTGCGGGCGGTGATCAGGTCGCCATCTTCGACCAGATCCTGGTTGGTGTAGATCGCGCCCATGTTTTTGGCGTCACCGATCAGGTTGTTATGAACAGTGACCGGGCGTCCGCGCACCAGTTCGGGGGCCGGGGCCACCAGCCACATGCCATGACAGATGATGCCCTTGAGCACCCCCGGCTCGGCGAAGGCGCGGCGCAGAAAGACAGTCGCCGGGGGGATTTGCTCGGGGTCTTCAGTGTAGCGCAGACGGTCGGCAACCATGCCTGAGGGCACAATGATTGCCGCGTAGCTGCACAACTCGGCATCACTCATACCCTCAAAGCTCTCGTTGACGGTGAGCGGGGCGCGATACTCATGGCCGAGAAAGGTCAGGGCAGGCTGGCCCCAGAGGCGGGTCAGGAAGTGTAACTCCATGCCCTCCTCGACGAAACGGTGCTTATAGTAGAGGATCTCATCCTCGTAGAAGTCGCCCTCGATCAACACGCCAACCTTGCATCCCTGGAGTTGCATCTCAGAACCCCTTTCGGCCCGCAGCAGCTACTGGCACCTGCTCGGCCTCGGCCTGGCGCAGCAGCACAAAGGCGACGGCGAAGGAGAAGAGGGCGAAGATGATCGGCATGATCGCGCCGGCAAAGGGAGCCCCGAGCAGCATCCCGCGGATACCGTCCACCAGGTCGATGACACCCCGCCCGACCATCAGCACACCGACCGCTTTCCAGCCCAGCATGAAGATGGCGGCAACGATCACCCCGCTGTAGACAATATCACGTGTCCCGGCTGTGCCAGCCAGCGCCGCAGGGGTGGCAATCGGCGAGTCAGCCGGTGTCATAGCCATCGGCGCAAAGAGCAGCCCCAGGCCGATCAGCGCCGGCAAAAGCACCGCCGCGCCGACCCAGATCCGAATAGCCCATTTCATCAGCAGAACCTCCTTTGTTCCAGCCATTGCTCAACGCTGGATGTAGGGGAGCAGCGACGAGTTCAGCGACAGCGTGCCGGTGTAGGTCGGAAAGGCACATGTGTTCGGGTTAGCCGGATCAAGACAGCCGATCCAGGCAATCGCGCCGCCGCCACTCAGACCGCTTAACTGGCCCCGCCCACTGTTCGGAATAACCTCGTAGGTGCCGGTGAAGTTCTTGGCACCACAGAGTGCATTGTCGGGGGTGGCAGTACAATCGACCCCGGCAGGTGTGTTCAAAGCGCCCGTTACGGTCATACTGATCAGGGTCGTGCCGAAGAACTGGTCGCCATCAAGGAAGGCCGAGCCGGAGAAGGCCAGGACTGCCTCGAAATCGAAGGTCGGACTGACCGGGTTGGTGTAGTTGCGCACCACTCGCTCTTCAGTCACGATCCAGCCGCGGAGGCCGCTCACGGTCGGGGCGGCCGGGTTCTCACTACAGCCGGGCTGATTGGTAGCGAGCCCCGCCAAGTCAACTGTCCCGGGGCAGATCAGCGTCACCGGGTAACTCAGCCCGGCGAGGGTTTTCGTCGTGCTGTTGTAGGGCTGGAAGACCCGCGGCTGGTTGTTGAAGAGTTGCAGGGTCTGGCCCTGAATCGAGACATTCCTGGTCTGGGCCAGCAGTGAGCCGCTAGTTGGGGCAAGCAGCCAGAGCCCCAGCAGCACGGCAACGGCCACCATCAGCGCATAACGAAATGAGCGGTGCATAGATCCTCCTCTCAGGCGGGCGGAGTGAAGGCCTTGATGAAGGGCTCTTTGTCGTGAAAGCTCGACATATAGACGATCTTGCCGTCGGCGATACGGTAGAAGTTGGCCCCGGTTGAGCGCAGGTGGGTGCCCATGCCGGTGGTCGCATCGATCGTACAGACCACCATAGCCCGGTCGCCCTCGACAACCAGCTCATCAATCGTATTGGTGAAGCGCTGGAAGCCCTGCTGGATACCCGCAGCCGACTGGCGCACCGCCTCCAGCCCCTCCATATGCCCGGACAGGGCCTCGTCGATCACGATGCTCTCGGCAAAGAGCGTGACCCAGTTGTCCCAGTCCTGGTTGTTGATCATGGCAAAATAGGCCTGGACAAGCTCGCGGGTGTTCATAGGGCGGTCTCCCACAGTTCCTTGTCGTCTGCGGGTGGGAGAGTCAGGGCGATATGGCGATGGATACGGTCGTCTTTGATGTAGAGGGCATCACGGGCGATAAAACGCCCCAACTTCTCGCTCTCGACGATGGCGTTGAAGATCACACAGTCATCGGTATCAACGAAGTGAGTGGTCTTCAGGCCAAGGATCTTGCCCGACTTGGCTGGCGAGTCGACCTTGAGATAGTGGCCGACAGCCTCGCGGCCCTTCAGCACAAACTCAAAGGTGACCAACTCACAGTCTTCGGTGTACTGATCGCGCATCAGGCCGTCGATATCGCCGCGCAGCAGGTACTCCAGCTGCTTGTTATAGACATCAAGTCCTTTACCCATCAGGAATACTCCTTCAATAGCCAGGATTGACCGACTAATCCTTCCAGAGCACGCCCCACTGCTCATAGAGGCCCTGCTGCTGATAGATCGGCAGGATGGTCAGGGCGATATGACGCCAGATTTTGCCATCTTTGATCACGAGGGCATTATCGGCGTGGATCTCACCCTCGCTATTATTGCTACTGCTGCGCACAACCGACTTGAAGATGATCGTATCTTCGGTTTCGGCGAAGTATTCGGTGGCAAGGTAGCCAATCTGGCCGAGGGAGTTGATGCGACCCTCGAAATATTGGCGCAGCTCGGCATGGCCGCGGCGGATACCATCGAAGGTGATCATGACGGCATCTTCGTGGTAGTGCTCGCGCAACAGGCCATCAACATCGTTAGTGGCCAGGAAGCCTAGTTGACGCATATAGAAGTCTCGACCCCAGCCCATATGCACTCCTTCACTATGTGTAAGGCACGTTTCAGAATCGGTCATTCCAGCTTGACAGTTGACCCACAACCCCGGCAGCCCGACAGCGTGCGGTGTGGGTGTTGTGGGTGCTGTCGCCCAAACTGTTAAGCCGGTTTGAACCACGCCTAAAGCCTGTATGGCCCTCACCCCCGGCCCCTCTCCCGCACAGCGAGAGAGGGGCGACCAGAACCTTGCGCGTCGGCGGCCTAATAGCCAGCGCACACCCCGCTACGCGATCATGCGCAGCTGCTTCCAGGTCTCGGGAATGGAATGCTGCAGCTCGTAGTCGAGCAGGAAGAGCGTGGCATCGTTGGGCAGGTACTGCTTAACGGCGGCGATGATCTTCTCCTGGGTAGGCCGGTCGGCCTCCAGGGCCTCTAGCGCCGAGAGCTCGCCCACGGCCTTGAGCCAGGTCTGGATGTAGCCACGCTGCCACGCAATTGCCCCGGCGGGGGCCGGCGTCTCGCCATGACCGATGTACATCCTGGTGCCAGCCGGCAACTCGCGCTCGAGCCGGTCGACGGCCTTGAGCCAGTCGCAGGTGTGGCCATCACGGAAGAAGCAGTGGCAATCATAGGCGACAACATCGCCGACAAAGGCGTAGTGAACACCGTCAGCGTCGAACGACCACATACCGTCGCTGTCCGACTCGGCTGGCCCCATGTCGGTGAAGGTGAAGGTGACCCCATCAAAGGTGAGCGTATCGCCGTCCTTGACGATCTGGTCGGGGAAGACCCGCTCATCGGGGAAGTCGTCGCCGAAGAGCATCTTGGCAATCGCCGCCTTGGCCCGATCCTCGCGGTGGGCGAAGGCCAGGGCACCTGCCGAGGAGTAGCGCGGCACATCAGGGAAGCTGGCCAACCCAACATAGTGATCGGGGTGGCCGTGGGTCAACAGAACGGCGGCAATCGGCTTGCCGAGCGCATCGGCCTTAGCCCGCAGTTCCTTCGCGCTCGAGACGGCCAGGGTGGCATCAACGATCACCAGGGCGTTCTCCAGCTCGACAATATAGGCATGGACATGGTCACGGGGCAGTTCAACGAACTTGCCCGAGAAGGCGTGGATAACCGGCGTAGCCATAGGGCGGTTCTCCTCTGGTCTCAGCCTGCGCTGATCTGGCGCAGGAACGGAGCAAACGGTTTGGAGTCGTGGAAGTTGGCCATATAGGCGATCTTGCCGTCGCGGAGCTTGAAGTAGTTCATCACCTCGGCCTCGATCGGCTCGTCAGGGTATTTGGCCGCCAGGGCCGAGATGTGCGAGACGACCGCACCCTCGTCACCACTCACGAACATGGTTTTGGGAACGTTCTGGAACTTGGCGTAGGCCTGGCCCATGCCAGCCATCATGCCACGCAGGGTGGCCAGGCCGGAAATGTGGCCAGCCAGCTGCTCGTCCATCTCCTGATCTTCGCTAAAGAGATCACACCAGGCGTCCCAGTTACCGGCATTGGCGTGCTCGTAATATTGCTTCAGGATGTCGAGATTACTCATGGGTGCCTCCAGATCGTTACAGGCGCGCAAAACCGGGGGCGTACTTGAAGGGCTCGACCGTGGCGTTGTAGGTCTCGATCACCATGCCAAAGGCATTCTTGTCCGAGCGCTTGATCGTCCAGCGCTGGGTGGCGTCCATCGAGACGCGCTTGCTCTTGGCTGCCGGGGGCTCCCACCAGCTAGCCTGCCAGCCAACGATGATATCGACCGTGGCATACTCGCCGTCGATCTGGGCCTCGACCTGGTTAACGAAATGGTTCTCATCAAAGAAGAGGTTAGTCACGCGGTCGTACCACTGCTTGAAGCTGTCGTAGTCGCGGATGTCACCATCGGGGAACTGCATCTTCAGCCCCTCGTCGGCGAGCATAGCATAGGCCTGGGCAATCGGCACATGGAAATCGAGGGCTTCGTACCAGGCGGCGATAAAACGGCGGATCTCCGCTTCGGTCAGAGGGTTGCTCATGGATTAGACTCCCTATCTCATACGGGTTTATGCGTGAACCATGCGGCCTACTGACCGCATGTCTCGCCGATGCGCTCGGGATGTACATCACCTTCGAGCACGAGGTCGACCAGGAAGGGGCCGGGGTGGGCCAGCATCTGCCTAACGGCAGCCTGCACCTCCCAGGGGTGTTCGACCCGCACGCCCTGCACGCCCATACCGCGGGCCAACTCGACGAAGCCCAGGCGCGGGCTGGAGAGATCGAAGCTAAGCGGGTAGGGGTGGGGCTCGATACCCTGCTCTTTCCAGTACTGCTCGATGTTGAGCTGCAGCAGGCGGTAGGAGGAGTTGTTGCAAACGACAAACTTGGCATCAATGTTGTGGCGGGCGGCCGTCCAGAGGGCCTGGATGGTATACATCGAGCCACCGTCGCCGCTGAAACCGATCACGGTCTTGCCGGGATTGGCCAGCTTGGCCCCGATCGCGCCGGGGAAGCCGATGCCCAACGAGCCGCCACGGGTGAGAAAATAATCGCCGGTACGCTGGGGCGGCCAGTAGCGCACCACCGCTGGCGAGGACGTCAGCGCCTCGTCGAAGATGATCACATCCTCAGACGGCAACTGGGCCGTCAGCTCCTCCATAAAGCGCGACATCTTGAGCGGGCGGCTGTCACGAGCCTCTTTATCGGCGGCAAGCTGCGCGGCACGGCGGCTGGCCTTGGCCTGGCCGATGGCAGCGGTGCGCTCGGCGGCAGCCGCCTGCTGGGCGGGCGTCATGGTCGCCTCAAGTGCCGCAGCCAGCAAGTTCAGGGTCAGCTGAGGATCGGCCAGCACGGCCAGATCGGCGGGATGGTTCTTGGCGATCGCACCGGGATCAAGATCGATGTGAATGGTCTTGGCACCCGGCGCAAAGATGTTACCCAACTCAGGGAAGACCTCAGGCAACAGGTAGGTGCCGACGACCAGGTTCACGTCGCCCTTCTCCATAATCGGCTTGCTATACGAGCCGAACATGTGCCCGGTCATACCCATATAGAGCGGGTGATCATAACGCATGTTCACCTCACCCGAGTCGGCCTCCCAGACTTCAGCCCCGAGCAACTCAGCCACGCGAGTCAAGGCGGCCTGGGCCCCGGCGAAGGCCACCCCGTCACCGATGATCAGCATTGGGGTTGTTGCGCCTGCCAGCAGGGACGCCATTGCGGCAACTGTCTCAGGCGCAGGGGCCACCCTGGTCGAGATGAACGAGGTCGGCACCACGAGCTCGTGGGCTGGGGCATCGAGCACATCGGCGGGGAGGCAGACATAGACGGGGCCCATCGGCGGGGTGGCAGCGATCTTGATCGCCCGGCGCAGCACCCGCAAGAGGTTGGCCGGGTCGAGCACCATCGTCGCCCACTTGGTGACCGGCTCGACCAGGGCCACCAGGTCGCCGTACATCTGCGCCTCGGTATTCATATAGCGCAGGCCGGCATCACCGCCGATCACCACCAGGGGTGCGTGGCCACGTTTAGCCTGGTAGAGCGCCCCAATCGCATTACCGACACCAGGAGAGCTGTGCAACTGCACCAGGGTAGGACGCTGGGTGGCCCGCGCATAACCGTCAGCGGCCAGCACCGCGACCGACTCCTGGAGCGTGAGGATATAGCGCATCGAAGGGTAGGCCGACACGGCATCGAGAAAGCCCTGCTCGACCGTGCCGGGATTACCGAACATGTGGGTCATACCATCAGCGAGCAACTGCTCGATGATAGCCTGGTTACCTGTACGCCTGGCCATAGGCTTTTTCGCCCCCTTGTGATCATCCGGTGGCCTATGCCTGCTGCCACAGGCCACCCGAAGCATGCCCTACCAGCCGTAGCGGCGCAGCCCCTCTTCGAGTGCCTTGACCGTCAACTCGCCCACCAGGCGCGAGTCCTGAGTCGAGCGGCCCGAAAGGAAGGGGTAATCGAGAATGGTGGAGATCGAGTGCCCGACGCCACCGTGGAACTTACCCTCGGGGCCAACGGCATCACGCAGGATGTACTCAAGCGGGTAGAAGGCCCACTTGAAGTTGTGGTCAATACCGAGCACACCCGTCCCGTCATGCCAGTCATACTCAATGGCATGGCCGGTGACATGCTTGCCCCAGATAATGCTCTTGCGGTCGGTGAAGTCGCGGGCGAAAGCCAGGCAGGTGACGGCATAGCACTCAGCGGCGATCAGCTTATCCTGGGCCAGAAAGCCAAGGATCAGGTCATGCAGCCTGATGTTGTTGCACATATCGATCATCGGGCCGCTACCGCCGACCATCACCAGGGCATCGTACTGCTCCAGATCCTTCCAACAGGCATCACGCCTGGTGTAGTAAGCCTCAAGGGCATGGCCAAAGCCAGCCGAGTTGAAATAGGGGCGCTCGGGGAACCAGGTCTCGAGATTGATGGTCTCGGCCAGGCGGCCCGAATCATCAACTTCGGTGGTGCGGCGCGCATAGTGCTCATCCACCACCACCTTATCCAGGGGCGGATCGAAGAAGCCCGGCTCCTTGCTCGGCGGCAGGGCATAGGGCCGCTTGCCGGTGGGCGTCACAAAAGTGACCTTGTAACCACACGCGTCAAAGACATCAAGCGGCCCCACCAACTCCTCGCCCCAGTAGCCATACTCCGAGAGAACGATCAAGATGCTCTTTGTCACAACAAGCCTCCTCGTAACAGCGTATGCCTTCATCCGCAGCCTGGATCCGGCCAGGCGTGGTGTGCAGTTGTGCCGCAGGTCGTGCTGGCACTATAGCCAGAGCAGCGTTAACGGAGCGTTTAGGGCCAGGGCCAATCAGCGTCCCGATCGTAAAGCCGTGCTGGCTAACAAATTAACGCACATGGCTGATCGGCACAGCCAGCCTAAACGGTTCATTAACGGCAAGCAAGCCATACTGGCTTCTGGTTTGATCGCTGCCGAAGCCCAATACCATATGGCAACAGCCCATGTCTGCTCATAAACTGCCGCAGTACAGGATCTTCCTTCTTCGCTGCTGGAAAGAGCAGGGCCGCCATGCTGCGGCGGGCTGGCGTTTCGCGATCGAAGATGGGCAGACTCATGCGCGGCATGGCTTCGCCGACCTCGAGAGCCTGACGGCCTTTCTCCAACACCAGCTGGAAGGTGACACCCAGGCAGATGAGGGCGAGGAAGAGGAATAGGCGACTTATGGCTATCAGCTATTGACAATTGGCTATTTTCACCTCAGTAAGGAGTGTTGACGTGGACAACATGCGGTTTTCGTTCTCGGACACCATCTCAGGCTATGTCACCCGCTTTAACCGTAGTGAGAAGAGCTTTGGGATCAAGACTAGTGACGGACGTGAGTTTCAGGTTGTCCTCACCGCCGCCGCCTATGGTCGGATCATGCAGAATCTGGGCGAATCCTATATGGATGCCACCGCCCGCTTCGGCAATCTGCTGATCCCCGGCCAGTTCGTGCATGTTTACGGCATCTTCTACCCCAAAGGCAGCAGCTACGTCTTTGAGGCCAAGTCGCTGGTCTTTCCCGGCGATCAACCCAGCAAGTACCGCCACGAAGAGCCCGACTGGTGGGTGAACCAGATCCGCTCGATTGCCGACTGTTATGTACGCTGGCAGTTCAACTACCCCAACGAGACGATTGACTACCGCAACTACCGCACCTTCCTGCACCTCGGCGGCACCAAAAAGGGCGACTTCCTGCAAGAGACCGACACCATCTCGCGGCTAGTCTACGGTATGGCCTCGGCTTATATGCTGACCGGCGAAGAGCGCTTCCTCGAAGCTGCCGAGAAGGGCACCGAGTACCTGCGCGAGCATATGCGCTTCTACGACCCCGACGAGGATCTGATCTACTGGTACCACGGCATTCAGGTCAGCGGCAACCGCGAGCAGAAATTGCTCACCTCAGAGTTCGGCGACGACTATGACTCGATCCCGGCCTACGAGCAGATCTACGCCCTGGCTGGCCCGATCCAGACCTACCGCCTCACCGGCGATCCACGCATTCTGTGGGACGCGGAAAAGACCATCGAGCTCTTTGATAAGTTCTATATCGATAATGAGCAGGGCGGCTACTTCTCACACATCGACCCGATCACACTCGACCCGCGCGCCGACTCGCTCAAGCACAACCGGGCCCGCAAGAACTGGAACTCGGTCGGCGACCACGCCCCGGCCTATCTGATCAACCTCTACCTGGCCACCGGCGAGCAGCGTTATGCCGACTTCCTCGAGTACACCTTTGATACAATTGCCACCCACTTCCCCGATTATGCGAACAGCCCCTTTGTGCAGGAGAAGTTCTACGAGGACTGGAGCCCCGACACGACCTTCCTCTGGCAACAGAACCGTGCGGTCGTCGGCCACAACCTGAAGATCGCCTGGAACCTGATGCGCATGCAGAGCCTCAAGGCCAAGGAAGATTATGTCGACCTGGCCCGCAAGATCGCCGAACTGATGCCCGCGGCTGGCAGCGACCAGCAGCGCGGCGGCTGGTACGACGTGGTCGAGCGCACCCTGCAGCCCGGCGAAGAGCAGTACCGCCACGTCTGGCACGACCGCAAAGCCTGGTGGCAGCAGGAACAGGCCATCCTGGCCTACCTGATCATGCACGGCTGCCTGAAAGATCCCGAGGATCTGCGTTACGCCCGTGAGTCGGCCTCCTTCTATAACGCCTTCTTCCTCGACCATGACGACGGCGCGGTCTACTTTAATGTGCTGGCCAGCGGGGTACCCTACCTGCTCGGCACCGAGCGCTTCAAGGGCAGCCACTCGATGAGTGCCTACCACTCCACCGAGCTCTGCTTCCTGGCGGCGGTCTACACCAACCTGCTGATCACCAGAGAGCCGCTGACGCTCTACTTCAAGCCGCGCCCGGACGGCTTCAAGGATCGCACCTTGCGCGTCTCGCCCGATCTTCTGCCCCCCGGCAGCATCAAGATCAGCGCGTGCTGGATCAACGATCAGCCCTACAGCGACTTCGATGCAAGCGGCCTGACTGTCAAACTCCCCGCAAGCAGCGACGCGCTGCGCGTGAAGGTGACGGTCGTCCCGGTCTAATGCGTTGCCCCCATGTGGAGGATAGCTCATGGAGATCAATGTACGCACCACTAGCAACCTCACCGTGATTACGGTGACCGGTGAGTTGGACGGCAAGACCGCGCCTGCGGCCCAGGAACAGATCGTCCCCCTCTGCAAAGACGGGGGCAAGCTGCTGCTCGATATGAGCGGCGTCACCTATATGTCGAGCGCTGGCTTGCGCCTGATGCTTCTGCTCTACCGCCAGGCCACCAGCGCCAAAGCAATCCTGGCCCTGGCTGGCCTGGCCGAAGAGTTGCGTGATACCATGTCGGCGACCGGCTTCCTGGAATACTTTCAGGTCTTCGATACGGTTGAAGCAGGGCACGCAGCCCTGAGTTAGCTGAAGGAGACGCCCTATGAGCGGCACTGGCCTGCAACGTATCGATATTCACCCGACCCACACCATCAACGGTTTTAACCTGCGTCCGGGCAGGCCGCTACCATTCGGGGCCACCCTGGTGCCGGGGGGCGCGAACTTCTCGATCTACTCGAGCCACGCGACTGCCTGTACCCTCGTGCTCTTTAAGAAAGGCGAGCCCGTCCCCTTCGTCGAGATCCCCTTCCCCGAGGAGTTTCGCATCGGCAATGTCTATGCCATGGTCGTCTTTGACCTCGACTACGAGAATATCGAGTATGGCTACCGCATGGACGGCCCCCACGAACCCCATGCAGGCCAGCGCTTTGATCCCTCGAAAATCCTGCTCGACCCCTACGCCAGGGCGATCGGCGGGCGCGATGTCTGGGGCGATCACCCCGACTGGGGCAATGTCTACCAGTACCGCGGCCGGCTGGTCTTCGACGACTTCGACTGGCAAGGCGACCGCCCGCTGGAGATTGCCGCCGAAGACCTGGTAATCTACGAGATGCATGTACGGGGCTTCACCCGCCACGCCTCCTCAGGCGTGCGCCACCCCGGCACCTTCGCCGCCATCCGCGAAAAGATCGCCTACCTCAAGCAATTGGGGGTCAATTGTATTGAACTGCTGCCGATCTATGAGTTCGACGAGTTCGACGGCAGCCGCGAGTACCCGCCGGGCAGCGACAACACGCTCATGAACTACTGGGGCTACAGCACGGTCGGCTTCTTTGCGCCCAAGGCTGGCTTCGCCACCACCGGCCGTCTGGGTATGCAGGTCGATGAACTGAAGGCCCTGATTCGCGAGTTGCACCAGAACGGCATCGAGGTTTTGCTTGATGTGGTCTTCAACCACACTGCCGAGGGCAACGAGCAGGGTCCGACGATCTCCTTCCGTGGGCTCGACAACAAGACCTACTACATGCTCACCCCGGACGGCTACTACTGGAATTTCAGCGGTACCGGCAATACGCTCAATTGCAACAACCCGATTGTGCGCAACATGGTGCTCGATTGCCTGCGCTACTGGGCAGCCGAGTACCATATTGACGGCTTCCGCTTCGACCTGGCCGCCATTCTTGGGCGCGACCCGATCGGCATTCCTCTGGCCAACCCGCCCCTGCTCGAAGCGCTCGCCGCCGACCCGGTGCTGGCCAGGTGTAAGCTGATCGCCGAAGCCTGGGACGCCGGTGGCCTCTACCAGGTTGGCTCGTTTCCCGCTTACGGACGCTGGGCTGAGTGGAACGGCAAGTACCGCGACGATATGCGCAAGTTCCTCAAGGGCGATCTGGGCCTGGTCGGCGCAGTTGCCCAGCGCATCCAGGGCTCACCCGACCTCTACGCATGGCGCGGGCCGACTGCTTCGGTCAACTTCTTCTGCTGTCACGACGGCTTCACCCTGGCCGACCTCGTCGCGTACAACCATAAGCATAACGAGGCCAACGGCTGGGCTAACAGCGATGGCGGCGACGACGACCATAGCTGGAACTGCGGCATTGAGGGGCCGACCGACGATCCCGGTATCAATGCGCTGCGCATGCGCCAGATAAAGAACGCCTTTGCGCTCCTGCTCACCAGTCAGGGCGTGCCAATGTTCTTAATGGGCGACGAAGTCGCTCGAACCCAGCAGGGCAATAACAATACCTACTGCCAGGATAACGAGCTAAACTGGATGGACTGGGGCCTGGTCGAGCAAAACGCCAGCCTGCTGCGTTTTGTACAGCACTGTATCGCCTTCCGCCATGCCCATCCTGTGCTGCGCGGGCGTTATCACCTGAGCAACACCGATTATGTCGGGGGCGGCTATGCCGACATTACCTGGCACGGCACACGCGCATGGAACGCCGACTGGTCCGGCACCAGCCGCATGCTCGCCTTTATGCTCTGCGGCAAGCACGCCCGCGGTGGTACTGTCCACGACAACTATATCTATGTCGCCGCCAACAGTTACTGGGAGGGTCTATCCTGCGAGCTGCCCGGCCTGCCCGACGGCATGGCCTGGCACGTCTTTGCCAATACCAGTGCCGAGCAAACTAGCTTCGCACCCGGTAGTGAGCCGCGCCTCGACAACCAGCACGAGTTTTTTGTTGGCGAGCGCTCGGTCATTATTCTCGTCGGTAAGTAGTAGCGAAAGGAACCCGCTATGGCCTTCAACTCAAGTATCGAGTTCGTGAACGGGGCTGCTCATATTACCCTTGTCGGTGAGCTTGACCGCAACTCGGCAGATACCTTCCGCAAGCATGTCGAAGAGGCGGCTGCCGCCCATGTCAGCCGCCTGGTGCTCTTGATGAACGAACTGAGCTATATGGCCAGTGCAGGTCTGCGCGTGCTGGTCTTTGCCAAGCAGAAGATGGGTGCTGGCGTCGATATCTATATGGTCGGCGTGAGCGAAGAGGTCGCTGAGACAGTCAAGGCAACCGGCTTCCATCACAGCGTCATTATGGTTGACACCTACGATGGCTGATGGCCTGCGTGAAGGCAGATCCGGGCCGCGCAGGGTGGCGCGGCCCGGCAGGAGCGCATGCGATGCAAGCACTCACAGTCCCCGGTAATCTCGACTCGCTCGATGATGTCGGCCGCTATGTCCTGGAGGCGGCAGCCGCCGCAGGGCTGGATAAAAAGGCGGCCTACCGCCTGCGCCTGGCCGTCGATGAGATCGTCACCAACATTATCGTTCATGGCTACGAAGAGGCTGGCCGATCAGGCGACGTGTACCTGCAGATTGACCTTGATGGGCAGGCGCTGACCCTGACGGTTACCGATATGGCGGTGCCCTTCGACCCCCGCAGTCTGCCCGCGCCCAACAACCTCGACGACCCGCTCGAGATGCGCAAAATTGGCGGCCTGGGGGTCTATCTAGCGATCAATGGCGTCGATCGCTTTGACTATCACTACACTGACGCCCAGAATCACAATATCTTTACGATGTACCGCCCCTCTTCACAAACATAAGGTGCAGCGATGGCAGCGGAAACTCTTCTTCTGATCGATGATAGCGCTGAACGCCGCACCTTCCTCGCTGGCCAGTTTGAGGTGCTGGGCTACACTATTACCCAGGCTGACAGTGGACGCCAGGCCCTTGAGTTGCTCAGGACGCAGCGCTTCGACCTGGTGTTGCTGGAGTTGGGGCTCTGGGGTATGATCAACAGCTACCAGATCCTCGAGCGTATGCGCGCCGACGGCCTGCTGATGACAACGCCGGTGATCATGCTGAGCAATGCCGATAATGACCCCGGCATCGCCCGCAGCCTCGGTCTTGGGGCCACCGACTATATCCCCTCACCCTTTTTGCCCGCCGTAGTCGAGGCGCGCGTGCGCGGCTGCCTGGCCCGGCGCAAGCTGCAGAGCACGCAGGGCCTCGATACGCAGCAGGAGGCCCTGCTCAAGATCGAGCGCGATGTGCAGATCGCCCGCCAGATCCAACTCGGCTTTCTGCCCAGCCAGTTGCCCCAGCTCCCTAACTGGGAGATTGCAGCGCGCTTCCATCCCGCCCGCGAGGTGGCTGGCGATTTCTACGACGCCTTTATGCTCACCCAGAACCGCCGGGTCGGCTTCGTGATCGCCGATGTCTGCGATAAAGGCATTGGTGCGGCTCTCTTTATGTCACTCTCGCGCAGCCTGGTGCGCGCCTTCGCCCAGCAGCACTACAGCCTGAGCGACTGGACGAATGTGCTTTCGGGCGAAGGCGATGCCCTGATCGGCCTCCCCCGTCGCTCAGAGAAGGGCCGCCGGGCGATGCCTGCCATCGGTGCAGCCGCCCTCAAGAATGCTATGGTGCTCACGAACAACTACATCACCGACAACCACCTTGAGATGAACATGTTTGTGACCCTCTTCTTCGGCGTCTTCGACCCGATCACCGGCCTGCTGATCTACGCCAACGGCGGCCATTGCCCACCCGTGCTGGTCGGGCCTGAAGGGGTCAAGGCACGCCTCGCCATGACCGGGCCAGCCGTTGGGATGATGCCAGGGGCAGATTTCAACATCGACCAGGTGCAGATCGAACCGGGGGATACACTCTTTTGCTATAGTGATGGGGTGACTGATGCCCGCGACCCTGAGCGCAAGTTCTTCGGCGAAAAACGCCTGCTCGAACTGGCCACCCAGCCAGCCCACTCAGCCACCGCCCTGCTTGATCGCTTCGAGGCCAACCTGCAGGCCCACATCGCCAGTGCCGATCAGTTCGACGACATCACCATGCTGGCCGTCCGGCGGCTGGCCGCTGATCCACCCACGCGCAATCCCTAAGGCATGTTTCAGCAGCGGCTATGCTATATCCGCTTGACAAGGTCCATCCCTTTCCGCAGCGCACTATATGGAGGTGTCGAGCCGCTGTCAAACTCGCATGGCGGTCACCACGACCGACGCCGACAGCGTCAAGTACGGGTGTAGAGGTGTGGCGCCATTATCAAGCTCGCATGGTCACGGCTACCCCATAGCTAGCCGACGGAGGCAAGTGCGCTGATGGTTGAGTGTATCGTCTTCCACTCCGCACGTCCGGGTGTGGGCAAATCGACGATCGCGGCCAATCTTGCGGCGGTGCTGGCCGCCCGCGGCCAGCAGGTTGGCCTGATCGACACCCATGTTCAGAATGGCGATCTCTCGCTCTTCTTCGACCTGCCAGCGGAGCGCATCGGCTGGACGCTCAACGACTTTCTGTTACAACGCTGCGACGGCAGCGCCGCCTTCTATGACGTGACCCCGCCTGAGTGCAGCAAAGGCCGCATCATGCTGCTGCCAGCAAGCCCACGCCCACGCGATCTCAGCACTCTGCTGCACGATGGCTTTCAGGTTGAACAGGTCACCGACGAGCTGCCGCGACTGGCTGAGGCACTGCGCTTCGACACCCTGCTGATCGATACCGAGGCTGGGCTGCAGGAACAGAGCCTGCTCACGATGCTGGCCCTGAGCATCACCCACACGCTTGTGGTAGTATTGCGCCTTGACCAGCGCGATTATCAAGGCACCGGCGTCAGCATCGATGTAGCTCATACACTCAAGGTGCCTCAGGTGCTGCTGCTTGCCAACCAGGTGGCTGCCCGCTTCAAACCGGCTGGTGTCGTGCGCAAACTGGAGAGCGTGTACAAGGACAAGGTGCTTACCCCCTTGCCCTACAACGACGAACTAGCTGCCATCGGCAGCACCGACCTCTTCGTGCTGCGCCACCCCGGCCATCCGATCACCAGTCTTTTTGAGCAATTCGCCGACGGGCTATCCAGCAAGACCAATCCGCTAGCCGCCTAACGGGAGCGCCCGGTCGTCGGGCGTCGCACCCTGCCGTCCCTCAGGAGAGTAGGAACATGGCCAAAATTATCTCGATCCACTCGTTTCGTGGTGGCACGGGGAAGTCCAATACAACCGCCAACCTCACCGCCCTGCTGGCTGCCCGCGGGCTGCGGGTTGGCGTTGTCGATACCGATATTCAGTCGCCGGGCATCCATGTGCTCTTCGGGATGAATGAAGAGACGATCGGGCGCTCGCTCAACGATTACCTCTGGGGTAAGTGCGAGATCAGAGAAGCCGCAATGGACGTCACGGCGGCCCTGCGGGCGATCAGCCCACGCATCACCGGCCAGGTCTTTCTGATCCCATCGAGCATCAAAGCTGGCGAGATCGCCAAAATCCTGCGCGAGGGCTACGACGTCGGCTTGCTCAACGATGGCTTCCAGCGCCTGATTGAGGATCTGGATCTCGACATCCTGATGATCGACACCCACCCCGGCCTCAACGAAGAGACCCTGCTCTCGATTGCGATCTCCGATGCCCTGACGATTATTATGCGCCCCGACAACCAGGACTACCAGGGCACCGGCGTGACGGTTGAAGTGGCCCGCAAGCTCGAAGTCCCCAACCTGATTCTGGTGATTAACAAAGTGCCCCAGGTCTTCGACTTCTCCAAGATCCAGCGCGAAGCTGAACAGATCTATGGCTGCGAAGTGGGTGCCATCCTACCCCACTCCGACGAGATGATGGCCCTGGCCAGCGCGGGCATCTTTGTGCTACGCTATCCCGACCATCCAATGACCGCCAAGCTCGAACACCTGGCGAATCGCCTGCTAGCCTGAGCGGAACCACCATCGGCGAGCGGGGCTCCGCTCCAACCCATACCCAAAGCTAGACGTCGCCCTCTCGAGAACTGTCCGCAGCATCCGGCACGCCCATGCAAAGCTCCGCAACTCCAATGCATACCCTCCGCCGCGCCATCAGCGCCTCCGTGGGAGGCATCCTGCTCTATGCAGCCACCTCCTGGGTGACTAGCTTCGCGATGACTGGGGCCAGCACGATTGCGGGCAGTCTGCGTCCGGGCGTCGCCATTCCAATCTTCTTCGGCTTCGTCTTTGGCCCGCTGGTCGGCTTTGTGGTCGGCTTCTTCGGCAACTTGCTCAACGATCTGATCGCTGGCTATGCCTCCTTCAGCCTCAGCTACCCCTCCTTCGTCGTCCTCGCCGCCAGTCTGCAGCTCAACTGGCAGCTTGGTAACGGCCTGATGGGCCTGGTCGCTGGCCTCGATGCTGCGGTCTATGCCCGACAGCGCATGCGCCAGTACTTCTTCCGCTCGATGGGCATCACCCTGCTTGCCGTAGTGGTCGGCATCGGCGTCGCCGCCTTCCTCGACCCGCTAGTCTTCCCCGCCTCCTACAGCGATCCGGCCACCAGGTGGTCAAAGGTGCTCAACGAACTGTTTATCCCGATCAGCTTGACCAATGCGATCAGCGCCCTGCTGCTGGTGCCGCCGCTGCTCTTTAATCACGAGAACCTCGACCTTGGTCTGCGTGGCTATCTGCGCTCGGGCCTGATGCGCCGGCTGGTGCTCACGATTGTGATCACCGCCGCCGTGCCAACCGTGCTGCTGAGCCTCTTTCTGCTCGAAGCCAACGCTGGCCCCACCAGCGACTGGCGCGCGGCCTTCAGCGGGGTCTTTGTCAACCTGGCGATTACCGTCATCCTGACCACCCTCTTCGTGATTACCAATGCCGCGATGATGGCCAGGAGTATCTCCAAGCCGCTGGTTAATTTGGGAGGAGCCGCCAGAGCGATGGAACAGGGTGAGTTGACCATCGAACAGGCCGCCGAGCTCAGGGTCAGTGAGGGCAATGACGAAGTCGCCCAACTCAGTCGCACCTTTGGCAAAATGGCCCAGGAGGTCATCCAGCGTGAGCAAGACCTGCGTAAACATGTGCAAGAATTACAAATTATTATTGATGAGCATAAACGAAGCGATCAGGTAAAAGAGATCGTTGAAAGCGACTTCTTCCGCGATCTCAAACAAAAGGCCCGTACCATGCGCGAACGGGGCAAGCACCAGTCCGAATCGGCCGACGAGCAGCCCGTCTGACCCCTGCAACCGCCCCCTCAAGTGCTGCAAGGACGCCACGCCATGCGCTTCAAGCTTCCCTTGCGCTCAGGCGAAGCAGGACGGGTCGCCCTGCTAGCCTTCCTCCTCTTCACCAATACCCTTGTGCTTGAATCCAACGAGGTAATCGCAACCAGTGGCTTCGTGCGCAGTGTGGGGGTCGAAGGTATCTTGTTCGTCTGGGGTCTCGTGATGGCAATCACGATGCTCACCTCGAGCGCCTATTCACTCTTTATCGATCATATGGATCGGGCCCACCTGGGCGCCATCCTCTTCCTCCTCGGCAGCCTGATCTACCTCGGCTTCTATGGCCTGTTACGAGTTGGCATCTCCGACTTCATCGTCTACGGCCTGCTGGCTATCGTGACCGAGCAGCAGTGGACGGTACTGCCGCTGGTGATCTGGGCCCTGGCCAACGATATGTTCACCACAGCCCCTGCCAAACGCATCTTTCCATTGCTCGCGACGGTGGTGATCATCGGCGGAGTGGCTGGGAATGCCCTCGCCGCCGCCCTCGGGCAACAACTTGGTGACCAGAACGATGCCCTGTTGCTCTTCAACGGCATCCTGCTGGTACTGGGGGCGGCGCTGCTCTTCTTCGCCCTGCCGAAAATCGGTGGCCTGAACCAGCAGGCAAAGCCAACTGAGCGCCTGCGCGACATGCTGAAAGAGGGCCTCGATTTTGTGCAGAACGTCCCGGCCTTTCGCTTTCTGGCCCTGATCATGATCTTGATGGGCTTCTGCCTCAATACGCTCCAGTACCAGTTCCTGGTCGATCTGGCCGCCACTTTCACCGATCCTGGCCAGTTGCAGACCTTCTATGCCGTCTTCAAACTGGCCAGTGTACCGGTGCTGGTACTGGTTCAGAGCCTCGTCACCCCCCGCCTGCTCAGCTGGATTGGCTTCAAAGCAGCCTTTGCCATCCTCCCCGCAACGATGTTCCTCTCAATGCTGCTGACCCTCTTCTGGATCAGCCCACTCGGGGCTCTGATGATGACCGGGGCCATCTTCGGCAACTACCTGATCCGCATTGTGCTCAATGGCATCGACCAGCCCGCTCGCCAGGCGTTCCAGAGTATGGTGCCCGACCAGCGCCGTGGGCGCGTCAGCGCCCTTATGGAGGGCTTTCTCTACCAGGGCGGCTCGCTGCTCAGCTGTCTGACCGTTGGTGGCCTATTAATCATTGGCAGCCTGGGCTGGCTGCCCGCGCCAATTGTGCGCCTTCTGGCAAGCGGCCTCGCCGTGCTCGCCGCCCTGCTTGCCCTGCTCCTCGCCCGTAAGCTCTTCCGCCGCTACGATGAGAGCCTGCTAAACTGGCGCTTGCGCCGCCGGCAGCAGGGGCGCAGTGTACTTGACCAGCTCAAGTTCTGAGCCACAGCCACACACGATCACCCGCACGAGGACAACCCTATGCGGCCATTCAGCAGCTTTGAGCAACTTACGCTGATGTCCCACTTTCTGACCCGCTTTGAGCAGGTCAGGCGTTTCCCCTACCAGGATCAGGCCCAGATCAGCGCCTACCAGTTCGCCCAACTACGGCAGCTTGTTGAGATTGCCTATACCTATACTCCCTTCTACCGCTACAAGTACGACCAGGCTGGTATCACCCCCGCCGATCTGCGCAGCTGGGATGATCTGCCATACCTGCCCACCGTCACCAAAGATGAAGTGATCGCCGCTGGCCCTGCGATGATCGACTGTCGCCGCCGCCCCGATCAGCTGTTCATCTCACGCAGTTCAGGTTCATCAGGCAAGTTCGTCACGCTCTACCTCGATAGCCATAACTTTATCAAGCAGGCTCTCCAGACCATCCGTATGCTGAAAGAGTACTATCCAGGCTATCATCCCAGCGACCTCGAATTGCTGGTCTATACCTCGGAGTACCCCGTGCGCTCGCTTGGGGGTGCATACCGCGTTCACTACATCCATAACCTGGAACCGCACGAGCGCATCTTTGAGGCCATACGCCGACTCAAACCGGCGATTGTGGCCATCTACCCCTCGATCCTGCGCGAGATCGCCCTCAACTACGGCGATGCGTGTGCCAAACTTGGCCTCAAGCTGATCATCACCAACTCTGAACATGCCGGCCAGGAGGAACGTGACCACCTGGCCCAGATCTTTGCCTGCCCGGTCTTCGACGAATACTCCTCCGAAGAGCTCTCTAGCATAGCCCAGCAGTGCTTCTACAACCACTACCACCTGGTTCAGGATTGCTCCGTGATCGAGCTGCTGCAGCCCCAGCGCGATCAGGCCGTTGGGCCGGACGAGTGGGGCGAGATCGTCGGCACCTGCCTGATCAACCGGGCCATGCCGATCATTCGCTACCGCCAGGGCGACCTGGCTATGCTCAGCAGTGGTAGCTGTCGTTGCGGCAAAACCGCCCCCTTCTTCGCCGAATTTGCTGGCCGAAAGAATGCCTCTTTCAAGCGCAGCAATGCCCCCGCCATCCCCTCAGGCCGCATCCTCGACTGGTCGTACGACCTGGTGCTCAAGCTACAGCTCGATCTACGCGAGTTTCAGATCACCCAACTCAGCCTCAGCCAGGTGCGCATCACGCTGGTGCCGGGCGTGCAGTATAGTGCAGAGTGTGACAGCCCTGCCGTGGCCCGCAGCTTCACAGAGACCTTCGGCCAGGATTTCAACGTTAGCGTGGAGCTTGTCCCGGTCATCTCCAAAACCAGGGCTGGCAAGCATATCCCGATTCAATCACTTGTCGATCTACAACCAGATCTGACCAGGGAACAAGGCCATGAGCAATAGCGACACAGAGCATGATGATCTCTCGGCAATGGTGCGCGGCATGAAATCGGTTGCCTCGCCCTTCCGCGCCTTTCTCTCCGACCTCCACCGCACCCTGACACCCGTGAATGAAGGCCGGCTCACTGAGAGCATCCCTGAGATGTCGCGGCCCGACCCGCAGGCATTTGCGATCTGTGTCGCCGACACCAACGGGCACTTCTATGAAGTTGGTGACAGTCAACAGAGCTTTACCCTGCAGGCCCTGGCCCATCCCTTTTTGTACGGCCTGGCGCTGAATGAACATGGCCGCGGCGAGGTGTTGCAACGGGTTGGCGTGGCTCGGGGTGATGATAACGTTATGCTTGGCAGCAGCACCATGGCCCTGCCACCCAATCCTCTCGCCGCCACCGGAGCCCTCAGCCTGATCGGCATGATCGAGGGCAGTAGTGCAACCGATCGGCTCAATCGCCTCCTGGGCTTCTTCCGCCGCCTGAGCAACCATGACATGATGACCGACGCTGCGGTCTTTACGGCAGCCCGCACTATGGGCCACCGCTACCGTGCAATGGCCTACGCCATGGTTGACGCTGGTCTGCTCCAGGAGAACATTGAGGAGACCCTCGATCTCTTCTTTCAGCAGCATTCGTTACTGGTGAACTGCCGCGACCTGGCCCTGATGGCAGCAACCCTGGCCAACCAGGGGCGCAACCCGGTCAGCGCTGATGCGGTGATCGCGCCGGAGTATGTGCGCGATATCCTCAGTGTGCTCTACAGTTGCGGTATGCCGCACACCGCTGGTACCTGGGCCTACCAGGTTGGTCTGCCCGCTGAGAGTAGCGTAAGTGGCGCGTTAATGGCCATCGTGCCGCAACAGCTAGGCATCGCCGTCTTTTCGCCCCTGCTCAATGCGCAGGGCCACAGCCTGCGCGGCCTCAAGGTCTGCGAGGCTCTCAGCCAGCACTTTGGCCTGCACCTCTTCGATCCGCAAGAGCGCCGCGTCAAGCTGAACGAGGCCCTGGCCGTCCGCCAGAGTAGTATGCCAGCCCGACTGAAGAATCTCCAGACACCCCCCTCAGAATCTGGCCGGTAGTCGCAAGGCGGCCCGTAGGCGGCGGTGGTATTCGGCGCGGCTGATCTCGCTAGTGCCGAACTGGCGCATATGCCCACCGACGATGTACTGCGAGTCGAGCAGGGCGAAGCCCCCGGCACGCAGGCGCTCGACCAGAGCTACCAGGGCGACTTTGCTGGCATCGCGCTCCCGGTGGAACATGCTCTCGCCAGCAAACAGCCCGCCAAGCGCCACGCCATAGAGCCCGCCAACCAACTGCCCCGCCCGCCAGCACTCGACACTGTGGGCAAAGCCCTGACGATACAGGGTCGTATAGGCGTCGACCATCTCCGCGCTGATCCAGGTCTGCTCGCGGCCTGGGCCAGGCTCGGCACAGGCGCGCATCACCAGCGCGAAGCTGGTGTCGTAGCGCAGCTCAAAGCGCCCTGAGCGCACCGTGCGGGCCAGGCGGCGCGGCACAACAAAGCCCTCCAGCGGGATGATCGCCCGTACCAGCGGCTCGTACCAGCCGATCTGGCCATCTTCGTCAGCCATAGGAAACATGCCCTGGCTGTAGGCCGCAATGAGCAGGTCGGTGGTAAGCATAAGCTCAATGGGCACTACAACGGCTGATGCCGTCGGTGATGATCTGGCCGGCCCAGGCCAGTAAGATCAGGCTCACCAGCAGGCCAGCTGCCTGGGCCCAGGTTTCGCCGCCTAGCAGCAGGGCCAGCCAGAGCGGTGCCCCCAGCAGCCCATAGATCAGCAGGCTCAAACCAAGGACGCTCGGCAACAGGGCCAGCAACATACTCTGCCACGAAAAACGATGGCTGGCGATGATCACATACAAAAACCCATAACTGACCAGCCCACCCATGAGCGCACTGAACAGCGGCATACTGAAACGCATTGGCAAGCCACCACCCGCATAACTCCAGGTTGTGATACGCAGCCCGAGCGTCTCGATTAGCAGGTGGTAGAGTAGAAAGACCAGGTAGGTGAGCATGCCGGTCAGTCGGCCAGGGAACCACCAGCGGATGCTGAAGAGGTAGAAGACGACCAGCGCTGGCAACGGGTAGAACCAGCCAGAAGCGAGCACCAGGGCCAGGGGTAGGCGCTGGTTGAAGGGCACCGCGATGGTCGCCAGGTCGCTATTGTAGCTGAAGGCGTAGAGCAGCTGCCAGAGCGGCGCAACCAGGACGGCAACATGGCCGGCCAGCATCGCAAAGATGTAGATCAGCGTGCGCCTGGTCCAGGCCAGATAGCCTGCCAGCCCATAGGTGATGATCAGCAGTAGCGTGGCAACGACTTCCATGAGCAGCTTCAGTCCCAACTATATTCGCGCACCTCGTTAGCAACCAGAGTGAAGAGTTGGTCGGTCAGGCTATGTTCGCGCTGGGCGGCATCAAACTGGATCTGGCGGGCGACATTGGCCAGCACCTCGCGGTCGGCATCGCTGAAGAGGATGAGAAAATCACGGTCAGGCACACCGATCACCAGGTTGCCGGGCAACTCACTGCGCCAGCGCCCCAGCAGGTCGGGTAACAACAGGCGCGTGGCGTCAAAGCCGTCCTGGGCCTTGAAGATAATCAGCCGGGTCGCCCCTTGGCCAGTGACGGTGTAGGTGCCACGCTCTTCGGTGCGCCGCCGCAGGTTGGCCAGGGCCTCGCTGTACAGTTCATGCTCGGCCAGGCCCCAGCGCTCGAGGTGCTGCTCATTGAGGTAGACCAGGCGCGCCGGCTCGTCGATCACATAGGTAATGATCAGGTCAGCCAGGAAGGGCCGGTAGACCAGCATCGGTAACTGGCGCTCATGCACCAGCAGCAACAGGCTGATCGGCTTGAGCATCGGTAGCACCCGCCCGCGCAAGACGGCAAAATCGCTGATCGCCCGCTCGGCGGATGGAGCGGCAGCGCCAGCGGGTGCTGGCGGGGTTACACTGCTCATAGGCCAGATCCGTCCAGTCCCGCCTGCCAGGCGTGCCCTAACTCGGCCAGATTGATCCGGGCTATCGCATGGCCCTGCTGGCTGATGCGCAGCAGCGGCTGCTCCGTCACCCTGCCCAACTGGCTCAGGCTGACTCCGGCCATAGTCGCCTCGAAGGCGGGCGCGGCATCCGGCTGCACCTCCACCAGGAAACGACTGGGGGTTTCGCTGAAGAGGGCCACGCTGATATCGGCGGGCAGTTCAGCCTGAGCCAGTTCAAGCTCCAGCCCGAGCCTGCCAGCGATAACCATCTCGGCAGCGGCGACGGCCAGACCGCCTTCACTCAGGTCGTGACAGGCCCGTACCAGGCCTGCCTTGATCGCCGCATGCAAGCGCTCGAAGGTCAGCCGGGCAGCGGCCAGGTCAACCCGTGGCACCTGCTGGTCATCCGGGTTGGCCCCACCCACCGCCGCCAGGTGACTGCCGCCAAGCTCAGCGCGGGTTGCCCCTACCTGATAGATGAGGTTACCGGACACTTTCAGATCCATGCTCACGCAGCAGCGCAGATCGGGCACAATCGCCAGCGCCGAGATCAGCAGGGTCGGCGGGATGGAGACACGCTCGCCGGAGGGATCGCGGTACTCGTTGTTAAGCGAGTCTTTGCCCGAGATGAAGGGGGTACCGAAGGCAACCGCCGCATCGTAGCAGCCAGCCGCGGCGCGTACCAGGCCAGCCATCCGGTCGGGCAGGCGCGGGTCACCCCAGCAGAAGTTATCAAGAATGGCCGTCTGCTGCGGATCACCGCCCACGGCAACCACGTTACGCAGGGCTTCATCAACCACGGCCAGGGCCATCCAGTAGGGGTCAATACGCCCATAACGCGGGTTGATCCCGCAGCCGATGGCCACCCCACGGGTCGTGCCCGGTAGCGGCTGCAAAACGGCGGCATCTCCCGGGCCATCCAGGGCCACCCCCACCAGGGGCTTGAGCACGGTGGCCCCACGCACCTCGTGGTCATAGCTGCGCACGATACGCTCTTTAGAGCTGATATTTGGGTGCGCCAGCAGCGCCAGTAACAGCCTATCAATCGCTAACGCAGCGGCGTCAAGCGGGGGTGCATGCCCGCCCGGCGGCGACACAGGGGGCTGCCAGAGTGCGGTGAGCTGGCGGTGCGGGCGCCCGTCGTGCAGAAAGGCCATTGATAGGTCGACCACCGACTGCCCGGCGTAGCTGACCTGCAGACGCCCATCGTCGGTAAAACTACCAATTACCGTCGCTTCCACCTCTTCGGCAGCGCAGAGGCTGAGAAAGTCGGCCAAATTGGCCGGAGGCACCGCCAGCACCATACGCTCCTGGGCCTCGGAGAGCCAGATCTCCCAGGGCTGCAAGCCGGCATACTTGAGCGGCACCTGTTCGAGCTCAACTCTGGCCCCACCCTCGGCCCCCATCTCACCAACCGCCGACGAGAGCCCCCCCGCACCACAGTCGGTGATGGCGCTGTAGAGATGCCGGTCACGGGCCTGCAGAAGCACATCAAGCAACTTCTTCTCGGTGATCGGGTCGCCAATCTGCACCGCACTACCAATTGTCGCTGCGGTCGTATGGGTCAGTTCGATACTGCTGAAGGTAGCTCCGTGGATGCCATCACGCCCGGTACGCCCACCGACCACGACCACCGCGTCACCGGGGCTGATATTGCGCGGGTGCAGCCCACGCGGGGCCAGCCCGACCGTACCAGCGTAGACCAGGGGATTAGCGGTGTAACCAGGGTCAAAGAGCACCGCCCCGTTCACGGTAGGAATGCCAAGCTTATTGCCATAGTCGCGCACGCCCGCCACCACCCCCCGCGCCACCCGGCTGGGAGGCAAGACACCCGGCTGCAGCGCCTCGGGTGGTGTTGCGGGCATACCGAAACAGAGGACATCGGTGTTAGCAATTGGCTCGGCGCTGACACCGAGCACATCGCGGATGACGCCGCCGATGCCGGTATTGGCCCCCCCGAAGGGCTCCAGGGCGCTGGGATGATTATGGGTCTCGACCTTAAAGCTCAGCTCGTGGCTCTCGGTAAAAGCAACGATCCCGGCATTATCAACAAAGGCCGACAGCACCCAGGGTGGCCGTTCGGCCAGCACCCGCTCAGTCGCCGTCATGAGAAAAGTCTTGATCAGACTATCGATCACCACTTCGGCCTGGGCCAGCATCGTAAGCATCGGGTAGAGCTGTGGATCAGCTTGTGGCTCATCAAGCGCCGCCGGGCGGGCGTTCCGGTAGAAGACCTGCGCCTTAAACGTCTTGTGGCTACAATGCTCACTCCAGGTCTGGGCAAGCGTCTCCAACTCAGCATCACTGGGGTCACGCCCAAGATCGGCAAAGTAACGCTGCACGGCCCGCATCTCATCAAGATCAAGCGCCAGAATACCCTCGCGGCTGATGCGCAACAACTCATCGTCAGTGGCCCCACGCAGGGGTACATGGGCGATCAGCGGGGTGATCGGCGCAGGCGGCGTGATCAGGCTGCGGTAAAAGGCCAGGCGCGTAGCGACAGGCAGTCCCGGCAGGTAAGCCAGAGTCGTCTGCACCAGATCAATCGCCAGTTCAGCGGCACGTTGGGCAGGGCTCACCTCTGGCGGCAGCAGGTAACGCCGCAGGGCGTGGGCCTGCTCAAGGCCAGCCAGGCCAAGGCGCCGCGCACCTTCGAGCACACTCTCGCCCTCATTGTCCGTGACCCCAGGGCGGTAGGCCAGTTCGACCACTCCTGCGGAATGGGCAGGCTCAGCAGCCAGCGCTAGCTCATCGAGCGGGCACCAGGCAACCGTCTGCACAACCGGGTCGTGGAGCAACTCGCTAGCCAGGCGCGCCACACTCACCGCCAACAGGTCAGAACCGGCCAGTAGGTAGAGCGCCTGCACCGACTCAGCGGAGTGGGCCTCACGCGGGGCGACCGTCACGAGAAACGCGGGCATGGGCCTCTCCTCTGCTGCATACTGACGCCCGATTGTAGCCGATGGGCCGCCGGGCCGTCAAGCAAGGGCTGACGAAGGGCAGGGCTGATGCAAAGTCCGAACGAGAACGCGGATCGCGCTGATCTGACGGATTGACGCGGAGCTTTTTGCGGCAGCGCAGCGCGAATCTGTTCCATCTGCGGTATCCGCGTGCGATTGCCTGAGGCGACGTTGCATCAGCCCTGTGACGAAGGGGTGCAAGGTTGCGCATCAGCAGAACATTCTCAGCAAACTCTTATTTGACGTCGCGCAATTACGGGCCTACCCTCAAGAAGGTATGCCAACATGTCCTTAAAGCTCAGGAGGAATTGATGCTCTACCGTCTCCTTGGTGCGCTCTTACTCGCGAGCCTGCTCGCCGCGTGCGGTGGCACTCCCGCCGCTACCCCGACCGAGGCCCCTGCTGCAGCGGCCACAGAAGCTCCTGCTGCAGCGGCCACAGAAGCTCCTGCTGCGGCGGCCACAGAAGCTCCCGCTGCGGCGGCCACAGAAGCTCCCGCTACGGCGGATGGCGTTCAGGTCTTTAGCATTGTGCCGGGTGAATCACAGGTGAGCTACGAGGTAGGTGAGACGTTCTTCAGCCAGAACAACCGCTACGCCATCGCCATCGGAGTAACCCAACAGATCAGTGGTGAGGTGCGCCTCGACCGAGCTGCACCGGGCAACAGCCAGGTCGGCCCGATCAGCATTGACATCAGCGCCTTCACCTCCGACAGCGAACGACGTGACAACGCCATCCGCGAGCGCTGGCTTGAATCATCCCGCTTCCCGATCGCCACCTTCAGCCCAACCCAGATCGAGGGGCTGCCAGAAACCTATAGCGACGGCCAGGAGCTGACCCTGACCATCACCGGCGACCTGACGGTGCGCGATGTGACGGTGCCGACCGTCTTTACAGTCATCGGTAAGGTCGAGGGCGAGCAGATGCTCGGTACCGCCACGACTACGATTAAGATGAGCGATTTCGGCTTTGAGCCGCCCGACATCGCTGGCATCCTCCGCGCCGAGGACGGGGTGAAGATCAACTTTACCTTTGTCGCCCGCCCAAGCGCCTGAGGCATGGTGCGTGGCGATGTAGCGTCTGGGCTTGAACTCTACACCTCCGCAACTCCCCACAGGCACGCTGTGGAGCTGTGGAGGTGTAGAGCCACCGCCTTATAGTCCATCCCGCCGCTACGCCGCACTGGTCGGCTCGCTGCTCGTCAACAGGCTCAGGCTGGCGCGCAACAGGCTCAGATCCTCGTCAGAGAGACGCGCAAGCAGCGGGTCACCCAGGCTGACCGCCTCGCTCAGCAACAGCAGTGCCCGCTGAGCCGTCGGCCAGAGGGCCTCCGAGACTGCATCAGTGACGGGTGCAAGCGGCAAATAGGGGTTCTGCGGCTGAACATTCCGATGGGCGGAAGGCATGGAAGCTCCTCTCTTCGCTGTTTCTTGCTGGTAGTGTAGACGTTCAGCCAGCTTGCGTCAAGCCTTATCGCCAACGAGGATGACCAGGGTGGGGCTACGGCAATAAGTCAGCCAGCGTCTCAAGCACATAGGTTGGCTGAGCAAGGGCGGTCGGCAAATCTTCGCGCCGACTATCGCCGGTTAGCACCAGCAGTGTAGCCATGCCGGCCTCAACGCCCATCGCAATGTCGGTCATCAGGCGATCACCGATCATCAGACAACGTTCAGGCGGCAGTTGCAGCATTGCGCCAACCGTACGAGCCATTATCGGCGAGGGTTTGCCCACATTCACCTCACAGCGGGTAGCAGTACAGGCCTCGATCGCCGCGATGATCGCCGCTGCGTCAGGCTCGCCCCCACCCGGCACCGGACAAAAACGGTCAGGGTTGGTCGCGATCAGACGGGCACCGGCGCGCACCGCATCAAAGGCCACCTGGAGCTTGTGGTAGGTAAACGTCCGGTCAAACGAAGCCACCACAAAGTCAATCGCGTCAGGCTGCTCAGAGAAGGGGAAGCCAGCCTGTGCCAACTCGCCGATCAGTGGGGCCTCACCGCAGACAAAGAGCGTCGCGCCGGGGGCGTGCGCCAGTAGCCACTGCACCAGCACATGCGACGAGTTGACCACCTCAGACAACTCGGCAGCCAGGGCCAGCGTGCGCAGCTTTGTCACGTACTGCTCGCGTGTACGGGTCGGGTTGTTGGAGAGAAAAGCGATGCGTCGGCCTTCAGCGCGCAGGGTTGCCAGCAACTCAGGCACGCCCGGCAGCACCTCCTCACCAAGATAGATCGTGCCGTCAAGGTCGAAAATATAACCTTCATAGCGTGGAATGAGCATCTTTTGGTACCTCCATACTTCAATACACACTACTCAATATCCTGTAACGTACATTTTTTGGTATTCTGCACCCTGGATGCGCGGGCGTCCCACCCGTATGCGGGCCAGCGGGCCACGCTCCCCTGGCCAAAAGCCCAGAAAACCTCGTTGACGCACTACTCAGTATACAATGCAGTGGAACTGAAGCCCGAAGGGTACAACTCAAACGAAGCCTGGCGCAGGAGTCGCTCATATGAACGTACCGCGTGAACAGATCGGTGTGGTGACTGACGGCTCACTGGTCGAGGGCCTGCGGGTGCGGCTCGCCACCCACGCCAGCGTCGAAGATATGCGTGTCGGCAAATTTGTGGTCATTCAAGGCGAGAAGCACGAGTTCTTCTCGATGGTCACCGATGTAGCCCTTGGGGCAACCAGCCCGCAGGTGCTCGAGAGTCCGCCCGCCGACGATGCCTTTCTGCACGAGGTGCTGGCCGGGACGGCAACCTACGGCACGCTCGCGCTCCAGCCACGGCTGATGCTACCGAGCGACCTGAGTGCGCAACTCCTGCCGGTCAAAACGATCCCGCGTCACTTTGCGCCGGTCTTCGAGGCCCGCGCCGAAGATTTTATGCGTGTCTTTGGGCGTGAAGGCGAGGGCTGGTTCGAGATTGGCCAGCCCCTTGATATGGAGGTGCCTGTCTGCCTGAACCTGGCCCGCCTGATCGAGCGCTCAAACGGCATCTTCGGCAAGAGCGGCACCGGCAAGAGCTTTCTGACCCGCCTGCTGCTCTGTGGGGCCATCCAGGCCAACCTGGCCAGCAATCTGATCTTTGATATGCATAGCGAGTACGGCTGGGGTGCTCCCTCCGAAGAGGGTGGCTTTGTGAAAGGGCTACGCCAGCTCTTTGGCAGTGAGGTGCTGGTCTATACCATCGATCCACGCAACTCGCGCCAGCGCCAGTATGATGGCGAACTGGTGATCGGCCTTGACCAGATCGAGGTCGATGACCTGCTGGCCATCGAGCAGGAGTTGAACCTGAGCAGCACCGCCACCGAATCCTCCTACCTGCTCCATGACCGCTTTAAGGAGCACTGGCTGCGCGAGTTGCTCAAGATGGACGGCGAGGCGATCAACGCCTTCGCTGAAAGCAGCGGGGCTCACGCCGGGGCGATCAGCGCCCTCAAGCGCAAATTGGCCCGGGTCGCCCGGCTCAGCTTCATCCAGGAACATGCCGACTTCTCGGGGGTTGACCGGCTGATCGAGGCCCTGGCCGCCGGGCGCCATGTCGTGCTCGAATTCGGCCAGCACGATAATCCCCTCGAATATGTGCTGGTGGCCAACATCATCACCCGGCGCATCCACCGACGCTGGATCGAGCAGACCAACCAGGCCACCCAGTCACAGAACCGCGCCGACCGCCCACGCCCACTCATGATCACCATCGAAGAGGCCCACAAATTCCTCAACCCGCAGGTCGCCCGGCAGACGATCTTCGGCACAATTGCCCGCGAGCTGCGCAAGTATAGTGTCACCCTGCTGGTGGTCGATCAGCGGCCCTCTTCCATCGACAGTGAGGTGATGAGCCAGATCGGGACGCGCATCACCGCGCTGCTCAACGACGAACGCGATATTGAGGCCGTCTTTACCGGGGTGAGTGGGGGTGCAGGGCTCAAAGCCGTGCTGGCCGCCCTCGACAGCAAGCAACAGGCCCTTATCCTCGGCCATGCCGTACCAATGCCGGTGGTTGTGCGCACGCGCCCCTATGATGAGGCTTTCTACGCCACCGTGCAGCGACGCGGAGCCACCGTCATCCCCTTCCCCGCCGCCACGGCCCAGGCCGAGATGGATGAGCTCTTCCCCGATTAAGGCTGGCGGGAGGGTCTGGGAGGGCCAGGCCCTCCCAGACCTCCTCTTTCATCACGGCAGTGTGCAGCACGACTGCATGGCAGTCTATTCCCATACCCGCTCGTCAACAAAACGGCGTGCATCGGCGGGAAGGCTGGCCACGGGCGCGGCCTGGCAACGTAACTTGAGGGCCGTGTGCAGAACTTCGGCAATCTGGGTGCCGAGGGCCACCGCATCGACATCCTCTGTGGGCACATAGCGGCAGGTCAACTCGTCGCGGTGATCATGGCGCGTGACGACCACCTGGTAAGCGGCCAGGCCGGGCACGTCACGCAGGGCCTCGTCGGCGTGGCGCGGATGGACGAAGAGGCCGCGTACCTTGACGCTGTCACCGCTACGCCCAAGCCAACCCACCAGGCGTGGCGTCGGCAGCACGGCTGGCGGGCCGCCATCCATCACCGCCGAGAGGTCACCGACCCCCAGGCGCACCAGGAGATAGTCATGACGGAAGAGGGTCACGACCACTTCACCGGTCTGCCCGGCGGGCAAGGGCTGGCCGGTGTTGAGATCGCAGATCTGCACCAGGGCATCGTCGGGCAAGTGCCAGCCGTGACGCTCGGGGCCGTTAAAGCCCAGGTTACCGGTTTCGGCGGTGCCATAGCCATCATAGACGAGAATGCCGTACTGCTCTTCAAAGAGCGCTCGCAACGAGGGCGGCAGCGGCTCAGCGGCAACAAAAGCCTTGTTGAGCGGCCAGGTATGCGGGTCGTGGCCCAACTCCACCGCCTTCTCCAGCAGGGCCTTCAGATAGCTCGGCAACCCGGCATAGGCAGTCACACCAAGCTCGGCCATCGCCTCGATCTGCTGGGCCTGAGCGCCAATCCCAGCGGGGATCACTGTCGCACCAGCCGCACGGGCTCCCTCTTCAAACATCATACCAGCCGGGGTCAGGTGGTAGCCGAAGCAGTTCAGCACCAGATCGCCCTGGCCGAAGCCGGCGGCACGAAAGGCTGGCCCCCAGCGCCACGAGTCGGGCTGGTCGGGCTCAGGGTCGAAGATCGGCCCGGGGGACTGAAAGACGCGCCGCAGTCGACTCAGGGGCACCGTCAGCATCCCGCCCAGATCAGGCCCCTGGCGCTGGATACGGGCCAGTTCTTCTTTGGGCAGAATCGGCAACTTGCCGAGATCAGCGGTCGTCGTGATAGCCTCAGGCGTAAGGCTGACCGCCTCCATGCGCGCACGAAAGGCAGGCGCATGGCTATAGCCATAGGCCACCACCTCGCGCACCCGTGCATCAAACGAACGATAGTAGGTCTCAAGATCCACAGGGCTTCCTTATGACAGCCAGCGCTTACGACGCTTATAGTGCTTCACCTCGCGGTAGCTCTTGCGCCCACCAACCTCATTCAGACCGAGGTAGAACTCGCGCACGTCGGCATTATCCTTCAGATCGGCAGGCTTGCCATCGAGGACGATGCGCCCATTCTCCATGATATAGGCATGATCGGCAGCATCAAGGGCCAGGCGCGCATTCTGCTCAACCAGCAGAATGGTCACACCCTGCTCTTTGTTGATGCGCTTGATAATCCGAAAGATCTCCTCAACCAGCAGGGGGGCCAGGCCAAGGGAAGGCTCGTCCAGCATAATCAGCTTGGGGTGGGCCATCAGGGAGCGCCCAATCGCCAGCATCTGCTGCTCACCACCACTGAGGAAGCCCGACTGCTGGGCATGGCGCTCACGCAGACGCGGGAAGTATTCGTAGACCAGCTTGAGATCATGGGCAAACTCGGAGCCTTTACGAATATAAGACCCCGCACGCAGATTCTCTTCAACCGTCAGGTGCTCAAAAACCCGCCGCCCCTCCATCACCTGAAATATGCCCTGGCGCACAATGCTGGCGGCATCTTTCTTGTGAATGGGCTGACCAAGAAAACGCACCTCGCCGTCGGTCACTTCGCCATTCTCAGGCTTCAGCAGCCCCGAGATCGCCTTGAGTGTCGTGCTCTTGCCAGCACCGTTCGAGCCGAGCAGGGCCACGATCTTGCCCTCCGGCACATTCAGCGAGAGCCCCTTCAGCACAAGGATGACATCGCTGTAGATCACCTCAATGTTGTTGAGTTCGAGCATAGCAGCTTGACGAACGTGGGGGGCTGTGCGCCCCCCACACCCGGTATAGGCACCTTATTCAGCGGTCATGAAGTCGGTGATCGCTTCCCACTTGCCATCCTTGACCTGGAAGAGGCGCAGGGCCTTCGAGCCAGCATGGTCGGTGGGGGTGAAGGTGATCGGCTGAGTGACGCCGCCGGTCTCAAAGCCCGTCAGGGCCTCAAGGCTAGCCTTGATATTCTCGCCGGTCAGTTCCTTGCCGTCAGCAAGGGTCTTCTCGATCCCGGCCACCAGAATGGACATCGCCGTCCAACCCTGGACATAGTTGCTATCGGCACCGCCGAAGTCAACTCCTTTTTCCGTGGCATAGGCAAAGGCCTGCTCAGCGCCAGCCCCGGTCGGGCTGAAGGGGATAGCCCCGACGACGCCTTCGGCATCAGTACCGGCCAACTTGATCAGCAACTCATTGGCGCACCAGTTCAGACAGACGAACTGAGTCTCCAGACCCAGGCTCTTGGCATTCTTCAGTGCCAGGGCGGCCGGGCTCGAGACGTTCTGGATAAAGACATAGTTGGCCCCAAAGTCCTTGATCTGGGTCAACTGCGGGGTAAGGTCAGTTGCACCACGGGGCGAGGGCACCTCAAGCGGCGCAGCAACGCCGTTGGCCTCGGCGAAGGTGGTACCATCAGCCAGGGGCGAGCGCCCGAAGGGGCTGTCGTTGATCAGGTAGGCAAACTTGGGCGCGTCGGTGTTACCCTTGGCCTTCCAGTCCTCCAGGGCCCACTTCATCGCGATCACCATCTGGTCGGAATAGGTCGGGGCCACGATGAAGTTGTAGGGCGTCACGGTCGGGTCAGTCAGTTCAGCCGAGTAGGAAGCCGAGATGAAGGGCAGCTTATCCTCGGCAATCTTGACCTTCAGTGCCTCGGTATCGCCGGTGCCCCAGCCCGAGAAGGCCACGATACCCTCACCGACGAACTGGGTGTAGAGCTCCTCGGCCTTGGCAACATCATAGGCATAGTCCTGGTGCAGCAACTCGATTGGCCGCCCGGCGATGCCGCCATTGGCGTTCACCCAATCGACAAAAGCAATCTGTCCCTGCGAGTAGGGGGTACTGACGTCTGCCGTCGCACCAGTCAGGTCAAAGATCGCGCCGATACGGATCGGCTCACCGCTTGCTGCTGGCTCACCGCCACCAGCTGGTGGAGCCGTCGTCGCCTCAGCCCCACCAGTCGGAGCCGGAGCCCCACCACATCCCGCCAGCACCAGCGCCAGGGCCAGCATCAGCCCGGGCATTACGAACCGCCACCGTTGTGTGAGCATCGTCGCCACCTCCACATGGGTACAGCATGCCATACCCGAATCTGAGATGCGCCCCATAGCGCACCCGCCAGCGCCAATCTAAGGACAGGGAGAAGCGTTGCGCCAGAGCAACAACCCTCCTCCCGATCAATAGCTAAATGGCCAGAGCCGGAAATAGTCCTTGATATTGCGCCACAGCTTGACAATGCCTTCGGGCTCGAAGATCAAGAAGAGCACAATCGCCAGACCAAAGGTACCCTGCTGGATATAAGGCAGGTAGCTCGACGCCGGTGGGAAGACCCCGCTGGCCGCCCGGCTCAGGTTCGAGAGCAGGGCAGGCAGAATGGTCATAAAGGCAGCCCCGTAGATCGAGCCCGAGACACTACCCAGCCCACCAATGATGATCATCGCCAGGTAGAGGATGCTCGTATCGATGGTGAAGCGCTCCCAGGAGATAATCCCGCGATAGTGGGCGGTCAAGGCCCCGGCCATCCCGGCAAAGAACGACGAGGTGGCAAAGGCCAGCAATTTGTAGCGGAAGAGATCGACCCCGATCACCTGGGCGGCAATATCCTGGTCGCGGATGGCCACCATGGCCCGCCCCGCCCGCGAGCGGAAGAGGTTGCTCACAAAAATGACGGTCACCAGCAGGCAGCCCATGATCACCCAGTAGAAGCTGAAGTCAGTATTCTCCGACATCGACAGGCCGAAGATGTTGTTGGAAGCCCGTGGGATGCTGAGCGACTCGCCGACACCGAGCAACTCGCCGTGGGTGAGGAACCAGATGATGATCTCCTGGGCGGCCAGGGTCGCAATCGCCAGGTAGAGCCCCTTGAGGCGCACCGAAGGCAAGCCAAAAATCGCCCCGATGAAAGCAGTGAAGATACAGGCAATCGGTACGGTGATCCAGATCGGCAAGCCCGCATTGGCGGCCAGCAGGCCAGCGGTGTAGGCCCCAACCGCCAGGAAACCGCCGTGGCCGATGCTGATCTGCCCAGTGAAACCAACCAGAATGTTCAGGCCGATCGCCCCAATCGCGGCGATGCCGATCGTATTGAACAGATTCAGCCAGTAGCGGTCGGCAAACCAGGGAAAGACGACCAGCGCAGCAATCACCAGGATCATGCGCAGGCGCATCGGCCAGTAGGGCCGCAGAGCCATGTCGCCGGCGTAGGAGCTATGAAACGTGCCACTCTGCATTTGTGCGGTCTCCGCAAACTAAACTCGCGGCGGTCACCAGGCGTGACCACTACCATTCGGCTGGTACCCTCACCAGGAAGAGGCGTTCTAGCTGATGCGCCTACACCCGCTCGATCATACGCTGCCCGAAAAGGCCATAGGGCCGTACCAACAGGATGAGCAGCAGGGCGATGAAAGGCACAACCTCGCCCAGACCGAGATCCGGCGCGAGATAGCCGCCAGCAAAGGCTTGCAGCAGGCCGATGATCAGGCCACCGATGATCGCGCCGGGGATACTATCGAGACCACCCAGAATAACTACCGGGAAGACGATCAGGCCCACCCGGGCAATCGTGCCGCTCACCCCACCGAAGATGCTCATCAGCAGGATGCCGCCGACGGCCGCCGTGACCGCGGCAATCGCCCAGGCCACTGCCCAGACCCGTGGCACACTGATGCCCATGCTGAGCGCCGCCTGCTGATCGTCAGCTACGGCACGCATCGCAATGCCCTCGTTGCTCTGGCGGAAGAATAGGGTCAGCATACCGAAGAGCAGCAGGGCCATCACAATCGCCAGGATCTTATCAAGCCCCACGCTGGCACCAAGGACGTTGATCGTATCACGCGGCAGGAACTCCGGTGCCCGCAAGGGCGTCACGCCCCAGATCGAGCCAACAATCGCCCGTAAGAGGGACGAGAGGCCGATCGTCACCATGATCACCGAGATCGCTGGTTCACCAATCATTGGGCGCAAGACCAGTTGCTGAATCACCACGCCCACCACCGCTGCCAGAATGACCGCAACCACCACACCGATCGGCCAGAAGAGCCCGATCTGCTCTACCGTCATGTAAGTGAGGTAGGCCCCAATCATCAACAACTCGCCCTGGGCGAAGTTGATCACGTCGCTGCTCTTGTAGATCAGCACAAAGCCGAGGGCCACCAGGGCAAGGATCGCCCCGTTGGCAATCCCTGTCACACTCAACTGGACAAACTTTTCCATACCGTTTGCACTCGCTGCTATGAGTTATTGTGCCACCACCGTCGCGCCGAGGTTCTGGCCAGCAACCCTGGCTGCCTGCACGGGCAGCATCTCCTCGACATGCAGATTGGTCTTGAGCAGGGCGGTACGTCCATCCTGGTAGGTGATTGTCGTCTCGATCTCCACATCAGCATGCTCGCCATAGAGCGCACTGACAATCTCCTCGTAACGCTTGGCCACCAGGTTCCGGCGCACCTTACGTGTACGAGTCAACTCGCCGTCGTCAGCGTCGAGCTCTTTGTGTAGGAGCAGGAAGCGCCGGATACGGGCCGCGTCAGGCATATCGGCATTGGCACGCTCGACATCTTTGCGCACCAGCGCATAGACTTCCGGCTTCTGGGAGAGGTCGGTGTAGGTTGTATAGGAGATCTGGCGACTCTCGGCCCATTTACCAACATTGCCGAAGTCGATGTTGATCATCGTGGTAACGAAGGGCCAGTCCCCACCGAAGACCACCGCCTCTTTGATGTAAGGGCTGAACTTGAGCTTGTTCTCGATAAACTGGGGTGAGAACTTGGTGCCATCATGCAGCGTCATCACATCCTTGGCCCGGTCGATCACGATCAACTGGCCAGCCTCATCGAAGTAGCCAGCGTCACCGCTGTGCAACCAACCGTCGGTAAGCACCTCAGCGGTAGCCTCCGGGTTCTGGTAGTAGCCAAGAAAGATCGAGGGGCTTTTGACCAGGATCTCGCCACTCTCGGCGATACGGATCTCGGTGCTGGGCAGCGGTGTGCCGACCGTCTGGAATTTGATCGCCCCGTCGCGGTGGATCACACTGAGGCCCGAACTCTCGGTCTGGCCGTAGACCTGCTTAAGGTTCACGCCGAGGGCATGGAAGAAGCGGAAGACATCGGGGCCAAGGGCGGCACCACCGGTATAGGCACGCTTGAGGAAACGCAGGCCAAGGTGATCTTTGAGCATCTCGAAGACCAGCAGGCGGGCCAGGCCATAGCGCATGCGCAGGAGCAAATCGGCCTGCTTGCCGTCGAAACGGGCATCAGCCATCGCATAGCCCTGCACCATCGCCCATTCATAGAGGCCGCGCTTAAGGCGCGTACTATCCTGGATCTTCACCTGCACCTGCGAGAGCATATTCTCCCAGATCCGTGGCGGCGAGAACATCACCCGTGGCCCAATCTCGCGGATATTCTCCTGCACCGTGGCCGAGGACTCGGGGAAGTTGATCGTAAAGCCGCACTGCATACCGGCAGCCACCGTGATCATCTGCTCGCCGACCCAGGCCAGGGGTAGGAAGCTAACAAACTCGTCGCTCGTCTCCAGCGGATCAACCTCAAGCAGGCCCCGGCCCTGACTGATCAGGTTGTGATGCGTGAGCATGGCCAGTTTGGGCTTACCGGTAGTGCCCGAAGTGGTTGAGAGCACCGCAACATCTTCGGATCGACCGAGCGCCAATTCCTGCTCAAAGAGGCCGGGGTGCTCACGGTCAAAGACCTGCCCCAACTCTTCAATCGTCGGAAAGTTGGCCAGGTAGGGCTCACGATAGTTGCGCAGGCCCTTCGGCTCGTAGTAGATCACCTTGAGCACGCCCTCCAGATCGGGCCAGATCTCGATGATCTTATCAACCTGCTCCTGATCCTCAGCCACAATCACCCGTGCGGAGGTCGCCTGCAGGATGTACTTCACCTCCTCAGGGGCCGAGTCCTGGTAGATCCCGACGCTGAGGGCACCGACGGCCTGGGCCCCAAGTTCAGCGTAGAGCCACTCGGGGCGGTTATCACCCAGAATAGCCACACAATCGCCGCGGGCCAGGCCCAGGGCACGCAGGCCCATCGCAAAGGCCCGCATATGCTCAGCGAACTGGCCCCAGGTAACCGTCTGCCAGATGCCGAACTCCTTCTCGCGGAGGGCCACCTTATCACCCAGGCGATCGGCATTGATCATCAGGAGGCGCGGGAGAGTCTGGTCTGCCATGCGCTTCTATCCTCTTGAACTGAATCCATAGGTTGCTTGAGACTAATGAGCATGTTCATGACCAAGGTAGGCCGCAATGACTGCCGGACTGGCCTTGACCTGGTCGGGGGTGCCGTAGGCGATCAACTGGCCGAACTCAAGTACGGCAACGTTATCGCTAATATCCATCACCACACCCATATCGTGCTCGATCAGCACGATCGTGGTGCGATGTTCTTCGCTAATATCGAGGATAAAGCGGGCCATATCCTCTTTTTCTTCGTTGTTCATCCCAGCCATCGGTTCGTCAAGCAACAGCAAGCGCGGATCCATCGCCAGCGCCCGGCCCAACTCGACTCGCTTCTGCAGGCCATAAGCCAGCGAGCCGACCGTCTTCTTGCGAATGGCCTGGATCTCAAGCAGGTCGATCACCTGCTCAACAAACTCACGATGGACGATCTCCTCTCGCCGACCAGGCCCCCAGTAGAAACCACCGCTCACCACGCCGCCGCGCATATGCACATGGCGTCCGAGCATAAGGTTATCGACCACGGTCATGTGGCGGAAGAGCTCGATATTCTGGAACGAGCGTGCAATGCCCAGGCGGGCAATTGCATGGGGGGCCATCCCGACGAGGTTGCGTCCCTCAAAACGAATCTGGCCCTGTTGCGGCTTGTAGAGGCCGCTGATACAGTTGAGCATACTGGTCTTGCCAGCACCGTTGGGACCAATGATTGCCTGGATCGTACTGGGATAGATCTTAAAACTGATGTCGGAAAGTGCGCGCACGCCGCCGAAGCTGAGACCGATCTGATCGATCTCCATCTGGGCATCGGGCATGGATGCGCCATTGCGATCTGCCATTACACTGCTCCTGATGGCTCACCCTTGGGCCAGGGGCGTTTCAACATTTACTCAGTCTGAGGTGGATGAGCCTATTATACGGGCAATTTGTCGGAGGCGCAATTTCGCTTGCCACTGTGACGCATCGGGTATAATGGCCTGTATGCAGGAGCGCATCTACGTTGCCATTGATGTCGAGTCGACCGGGTTGGTCGCCGGTGTCGATGAACTGATCGAGGTTGCCGCAGTGCGCTTTCGCGGCGACGAGTTGCTCGAACAGTACAGTCAGCTCATCCGCCCGCGCCAGGCCCTGCCGCTCAAGATCACCCGCCTGACTGGAATTACCCCTGAAGATCTGGCCGACGCCCCCCGTTTTAATGCGATCGGGGCCGACCTGGCCGGTTTTATCAAGAGCTACCCGCTTGTCGGCCACTCGGTCGGTTTCGACCTGGGCATGCTGCGAGCGCAGGGCATGAACTTCGCCCAACCGACCTACGACACCTTCGAACTGGCCACCCTGCTGATGCCCCAGGCCCCGATCTACCGCCTCAGTGCCCTGGCCGAGCGGATCGGTATTCCCCATCCCGATGCCCACCGGGCGCTCAACGATGCCATCGTGACTGCCCGCGTCTTCAACCACCTGCTGGGCCTGATCGACGACCTGCCCCTCGAAGATCTGAGTGAGATTGTGCGCCTCACCGGCAGGATCGCCTTTCCTATGCGCGATCTCTTCGAGAACGCCCTGCGTACCAGGCTCAAAGGTGCCTTCAGCAGCGGCCTGAGCGCCCCACTTGCCCGTCCGGCGGCCAGTGAACCCATCCCGCTCCGCCCGACCGGCGATGCCCGCCCGCTGGAGCCAGAGGCGGTGACGGCCTTTTTCGCCCCCGACGGGCCGCTTGGACGCAACTTCAGCGGCTACGAACCGCGTGAGCCCCAGGTTGCTATGTCGCAGGCGGTGGCCCAGGCCTTCGCCGATAGCACCCCGCTCCTGGTCGAGGCGGGCACCGGCATCGGTAAGAGCCTGGCCTACCTCATCCCGACGGCCATGTTTGCCGCCCAGCGTGGCGAGCGGGTGGTCATCTCGACCAATACAATCAACCTGCAGGATCAACTCTTCTTCAAAGATATCCCCGACCTGCAACGAATTATGAGCGCTGAGACCGGCCTGCATTTCAGTGCAGCCCTGCTCAAAGGACGCGGCAACTATCTCTGCCTCAAACGCTACTACGAGCTGCGCCGCAGCGAGACACTCAACCCCGACGAGGTGCGCACGCTGCTCAAGGTGCAACTCTGGCTGCCCACCACCAGCAGCGGCGACCGCGCCGAACTGCTGCTGATGGAGCGTGAAGGCGCTGCCTGGTCACGCATCAATGTCACGGCCGAGACCTGTACCGGCCCGCGCTGCGCCCACTTTCGCGACTGCTACTTCTTCAAAGCCCGCCGCGAGGCCGAAGCGGCCCACCTGGTAATCGTCAACCACGCCCTGCTCATCGCCGACCTGGCCAGCGCGGCCAATGTGCTGCCACCCTACGACCATCTGGTGATCGACGAGGCCCATAACCTGGAAGAGGTCGCCACCGACCAACTCAGCTTTAGCGTTGACCAGGGCGACGTGCTAGGCTTCCTCGATGAGATCTACCAGAGCGGTGGGGCCGTGATGGTCAGTGGCCTCCTGGCCGACCTGCCAGCACGCCTGCAGCATCTGCCCGACAGCACCGTGCGGGCGCAGATCACCCAGGCCAGTGAGCAGATCCGCCCGGCCCTGGTACGTGCCCGTACCCAGATCTACGACTGCTTCAACCTGATGAGCACCTTCATGGTTCAGGCGAGCCAGGCGAACCAGTACGACTCGCGCCTACGCCTGACGTCGAAGAGCCGCACACAGCCCGTCTGGCTCAGCATCCAGGCCGCCTGGCAAAACCTGATCGACAGCTTCAGTGTGATCGGCGACAGCCTGGGGCGCATCGAAAGCCAGCTACGCGAGCTGGACAGTGACGCTAGCGAGGGGGCCGACGAGCTACTGCTGCGGGTCGAGCATCTGCGGCGCTTTGCCACTGACGTGCGCGTGCAGACCGGCCACATCATCTTCGGCAACGAAACGAGCATCACATGGCTCAGTCTGGATCGCCAGCGAGACAACCTGACTCTTAACGCAGCCCCACTCAGCGTCGCCGCCATCCTGCAGGCCCAACTCTTCGCCCTACGGCAGACCTGCGTACTTGCCTCGGCCACCCTGACGATCGACGGCGGCTTCGCTTTCGTGCAAGAACGACTGGGCCTCCCCGAAGCGACGACCCTGACCCTCGATTCACCCTTCGACTATGAGCAGCAGGCACTGATCTACATCCCTACTGACATCCCCGAGCCGAACCAGAACGGCTACCAGCAAGCGGTTGAGCAGGCCCTGATCGAACTCTGCACCGCCACCGGCGGACGCACCCTGGCGCTCTTCACCGCTACCAGCAGCCTCAAACAGACCTACGCCGCCATTCAGGAAGCCCTGGAGGAACAGTCCATCGCAGTATTAGGCCAGGGCCTGGATGGCAGCCGGCGCGCCCTCCTCGGGCGCTTTAAAGAGTCGCCGCGCACGGTACTGTTAGGCACCAGCAGCTTCTGGGAGGGCGTCGACGTTGTCGGCGAAGCACTCTCGGTGCTGGTGATCACCAAACTGCCCTTCAGTGTGCCGACCGACCCGATCTACGCGGCGCGTAGCGAGCTCTTCAGCGACCCCTTCGGGGCCTACGCCGTCCCATTAAGCATCCTGCGTTTCAAGCAGGGCTTTGGGCGGCTCATCCGCAGCCGTGAAGACCGCGGCATCGTGGTGGTGCTGGACAAACGCCTGGTCAGCAAGAAGTACGGGGCGCATTTCCTCAGCTCGTTACCGCACACCCGTGTGCTGAGCGGCCCGCTACGCCAACTAGCCCCCCTGGCAGCGCGCTTCCTGGCCCGGGAGGGCAACGGGAACGGCGCGTAGGGGGATAAAGATCACCACACCGGAGGGGGCGCAGCAGCGAACGCTGCTGCGCCCCTCCTTACTTACGAACGTGTGCGGCGCAGGATCGCCTCAACATCCAACCCGGCCTGCTTGGCCAGGCGCACCTGTTCGAGCAAGCGCGCTTCGGCTTCAGCCTTGCGTGTCTCGGCCTCAGCCAGGCGACGCTTGTCGTCATCCACCAACATCGTACGATCATCGCGGGCCTGGTCTTCCAGGTACTTCTGGGTATCCCGCGCCCGCTCCTCAACATACTTCTGCGACTCGCGCGCCCGCTCGTTGACCCACTGCCATGTTTGTTCAGAGAAGAGGCCGACCTCGCGGAACAAGAGCGTGAAGATGCCAGTGTTATCGCCTACCGGGCGGTTGCTCATAAGGCACTCCTTGCGATCACTCACAGCACAGCCTATTGTATGACTCTGTATGCAAAAAGTCAACGAGTTCGCAACTTATGTTGCATCGGCAAGGGCAAGGTGCTATAATCCGGGCACTTAGGATTTGCATATATGAAATGAGGGGGCTTATGGCGGCTTCGCGGTATCTGCGCACACTGGTGCAGCCGACGCACGATCGCTACATCGACCTTGGTGGCCAGGCAGTGCATATCTTCGAGTTTGCCGCCCCGGTCGAGGTCGCCTATGCCTACTTCTGTGACGTGCCTGCCGTCTTCCGGCTGCTGCCCGACTCGCTCGACTGTTACGCCTATGGCATCGACCGCTACCGCCTGATCGTCGGGGCAACCGATGGCCACGGCCACGATATGGCGGCAATCTTCGACCTGCAAGCGCATCACGAACCAGGGCGCTCGATCCGCCTTTTGCCAGCCCACGACGGCCCACCGGTACCGGCTGGGCATATGTTCAACGGGACGTTGACGGCAGAGGCGATCTTCTGGCCCCAGCCCGATTACACCGCCGTCGAGTACAATGTCGAGATCGATATGTCTATCCCCGTACCCCATATGCTCAACCTGCTACCGACGCGCTTCTTGCAGAACCTCGGTGAGCGCACGATGGAGTACAAGATGAACCAGATGCTCAACGGCTTCACCCACGACATTAACAGCGACTTTCACACCTGGGCCACCTGCCCGCAACAGTGAGGCCCAGCCAGAGAAAGCAAGCCCGCCGAGGTTTTGTCAGACCTCGGCGGGCTTGTTTTGATTAAGCGTACGGCTATCCCTTAACGCGTTGCCCCGCCCACCTGGCGCTCACCGAGGTGGTGGATTGCCGCCCGGAAGCTGACCGTGCCAACAGTTATCAAGTCACCCTCATCAAGGCGCTGCTGGGAAGTGACCGGCTCGCCATTGACAAAAATGGCCGCCGCCGGATCGAGCGACAGAATGAGCCAGCGATCAACAAAGGCACGGATCTCGGCATGCCGAGGCATGACGAGGCGATCACGCAGGCGCAGGTGACAGTCAGGGGCTGAACCAACAATTGATGTACGGTCGGTCACAACGGTTTCGCGGCCAGTCTGCGATCCCGATACGCCGACTAGGGTTAGTGCTCTTGGCATAACCGTATCCTTCGCGTGTATTTATTTTCGGTTAGAGGAAATTCATGTATTTGTAGCACTTTCCAGGCGCTCTGTCAATGGGCATGAACAGTTTGACTCCCAGCCACCTGGATTGCTATATAATCGCGGTCAGGAGGATGTTGATGACCGTGATTGACCGCATCCAGCGCGTGCGCATCTACCTGGGTCGTGCCGATCAGTGGCAGGGTAGCCCACACTACCTGGCCATCCTTGAAGAGTTGCGTCGGATCGGGGCTACCGGCGCGACGGCCCTGGCTGGCCTGGCCGGCTTCGGGCCAGGCCAGCGTACTGGTGCCTCGCTCAACCGTCCGCTTGAGGCGCGTGAGCCGGTGGTAATTGAGTGGATCGACCGGACTGAACGGGTTGAACGCCTCTTACCGCTGATCGATCGTCTGCTTACCGAGACACTGGTCACCATTGAAGATATCCCCATCTACCGAGCTACCCTGCATGCTCGTGGGCCATTTGCCAATGACCACAGCAGCGGCGACCTGATGCGCAGCCCTGCACCGACGGTCAGCGCAAGTGAACTGGCAGTTGTCGCGTTGGAGCGGCTTGCCAGCGAGGGGCTGGGGGTTCTGCCGGTGGTCGATAGGCAGGGTGGCCTGGCCGGACTGGTCACCCCTCAGGATCTTGCCTGGCGCGTCGGCCTACGACTACCCCCGCACCTGCTCGCTCAACTTGCCCCCGCCGAGCGCAGCCTGGCCCTGCAAGCACTGACCGGGCGCACCGTCATGGATGTGATGCGGAGCGAACCGCCCAGTATCTTGCTGAGCACCAGCATCCCCCAGGCCCTCGTCACGATGGTCGAGTGGGGCTACCCGCAGTTGCCGGTGCTCGACCCACAGGGACAGGTATGCGGCCTGCTCGGTCAGGAGCAGGTGTTGCGCGCCGCCGTGCATGAGGCGACTTCCAACCGCGAGAGTGGCGAACTGCGTGATGCCCAACCACCGCCGCCGGTGCGACTGGTGATGCAGACCGCCACCTATGAAGTGCTCGCCAGCCAGAGGCTCAGCATAGCCCTCAGCCTCTGGCTGGCCGCGCCCGAACGTGATCTGCTGGTCGTCGATGCCAGCCGGCGCCTGGTGGGCATGTTTGACCCGCAAGCAGCCCTGCGCGGGCTCGATCCCACCGAGCGGGCCCAACTCCTCAGTGAACTACAGCACGAAATACCCTCCGCAGCAAGCAACTTGCCGGGCAACGACCGGGGCCTCGAGCAGGTTATCAGCCGCGATCCGCCGACGCTTGCCCCGATGGACAGTTTGCTTGAGGCCGCCAGCCGCCTGCTTGAACTGAACCTGAGCCAGTTAGCGGTCGTCGATGCCGAGCGGCGCCTGCTGGGGGTGATCGCCCGTAGCGGACTCATCCGTGCCCTGATGCAACAAAGTGAGTAGGAATAACAACCGATGAGTAAACGAGTTCTGATCACTGGCGGTGCCGGTTTCCTCGGCATCAACCTGGTACGCTACCTGCTTGAGCGCGGCTACCGTGTACGCTCCCTGGATATTGCCCCCTTCGACTACCCCGAACACGGGCAGGTTGAGGTACATACCGGTGATATTCGCAACCGGGGGGCCGTTGCGCACGCCCTTGAAGGGGTCGATCTGGTTGTCCATACTGCGGCCGCCCTGCCGCTCTACAAGCCCGCCGATATCTTCTCCACTGATATCGATGGCACCCGTAACGTCATTCAGACCGCCTTCGAAGCTAAGGTCGAGCGCTTTGTGCATATCTCGACTACGGCGGTCTATGGTATTCCCGACCATCACCCACTGCTTGAGAACGACCGCCTTGATGGGGTCGGGCCGTATGGCGAGGCCAAAGTACAGGCCGAGCAGATCTGCGCTAGCTACCGCAGCCAGGGCATGTGCGTGCCAATCATCCGGCCCAAGTCCTTTATCGGCCCGGAGCGCCTCGGCATCTTCGCCATGCTCTACGATTGGGCCAAGGATGGCAAGAACTTTCCGCTGCCTGGCAATGGCAAGAATCGCTACCAGTTGCTCGATGTCGAAGACCTCTGCGAGGCGATCTACCTCTGTCTGAGCCTCGACCGTGAACAGGTCAACGACACCTTCAACATCGGTGCGCGTGAGTTTACGACCATCAAAGAGGACTTTCAGGCTGTGCTTGATGCTGCTGGCTTTAATAAACGGATCATCAGCTTTCCGGCGGCCCCGGCTACAGCCATCCTGGTGCTGATGGAGAAACTCAAACTCTCGCCGGTCTACAAATGGGCCTACGGCACCGTGACCGAAGACTCCTTCGTCGCCGTCGAGAAGGCCGAACAGGTACTCGGCTTCCGCCCTAAATATTCAAACAAAGAGGCCCTGGTGCGTAACTATCGCTGGTATGTCGAGCACCTGGCCGACTTCCAGCATGCGACCGGGGTCTCGCACCGGGTACCCTGGAGTCAGGGGGTCTGGAAGATTGCCAAGTTATTCTTTTAGACAAGGTTTCGGGCTGGTTTACCGTTCAGCGTCACTCGCCGCGTACTGATGCGCTCGGGCTATTTTCTCTTTGCTATCTCCTAAATCCTTCTCTTAGGCCTGAAGCGGGCTAAAGCAGGGCGCTTCCTCTCGTCATCCGTAAACGATGCGGGTTTCTGCGCCGAAAGGCAAGCATCTATGCACTACGAGCAACCCACAACGAGCCGGGTGGAAGCAAACGGAGTCGAACTGGCGGTCTATACGTGGCCAGGTGAGGGACCACCGATCATCTTTGCACACGCCAATGGCTTTCATGGACGCTGCTGGGCACCGGTGATCGCGCAGCTAGCAGGGCGGCACCGGATCGCCTACGACCAGCGTGGCCATGGGCAGAGTGCCCGTCCTGCGCCGCCCTACCGCTGGCCCGACTTAGGGGCCGATCTGGCGGCCCTGGCCCGGGCACTTGGCCTGCGCGGGGCGCTAGGGGTGGGTCACTCACTCGGTGGTTATGCGACAGCCCTGGCGGCGGCCCTGGCCCCCGAGGTTTTTGCGGCCCTACTGCTGATCGACCCCGTGATCTTACCACTACACCACTACATCGGGCGACTACCTGGGGTACATGGCGCAGCCCGACGGCGCAACCACTGGATTTCGCCAGCCGCCTTTTACCAGCGCCTACATACCCGCTCACCCTTCAACCAGTGGCATCCCCTGGCCCTGCATGCCTACTGCAACCACGGCCTGCGCCGCTTGCCTGGGGGCCAGGGTTACGAACTGGCGTGTCCTCCTGCAGTTGAGGCCGAGATCTACCACACCGCCAGTGAGCACGCGATCTATGAAGCCATCGCTGCGGTTCACATCCCGGTCACGGTCGTTCGCGGCCACCCCTATCTTGAAGACCCCCTGGCCAACCTGAGCGCCTCACCAACGACACCCGACCTGGCGACGGCCTTCCCCAACGGGCGCGATCTGCATCTCACCGGCCATGGCCATTTCATTCCGATGGAGGATCCCGACCTGGTGGCCCGGTTGATCGACGCAGCAATCGCCACCATGCATGAGGTGAGGAGTGAGGGATGTTAGGGACGATGTAGGGGCGTAGCAGCGGTAGCTGCTACGCCCCTACGCGACGACGCCCGCGCCCCGGTGATGCCGCCCCTACATCGATGCCGCCCGCGCCCCGGTGGTGCCGCCCCTACGTCGCTGCCGCCCGCGCCCCGGTGGTGCCGCCCCTACGTCGCTGCCGCCCGCGCCCCGGT
>CAZQCG010000006.1:0-36859 GCA_964592425.1 uncultured Chloroflexaceae bacterium | reverse complement strand
GGTGCCGCATCTGCCTACTACGATAGCGCACCCGCCCAGACTTGCTACCGGCTGACGGGTAACAGGATGGTGAAGGTGGTACCCTGGTGAGGTTCGCTCTCGACTGTAATGCGCCCGCTGTGCTGGGTAATAATGTGGGCGCTAATGGCGAGGCCAAGTCCGGTACCCTGAGCCTTGGTGGTGTAGAAGGGTTCAAAGAGGTGCGGGATGTGCTCAGGGGCAACCCCGACGCCGGTATCAGCGATGTAGATACCGATGGTAGGAGGGGCTTCAGGGCGTGCTTGAAGCAGTTGGGTCGTCACGCGCAGGTCGCCACCCCGAGGCATGGCGTCACAGGCATTAAGGATGATGTTGAGAAAGACCTGGCGCAACTGGTCGGCATGGGCGATCGTCGAGGGCATGTCAGGGTCAAGGGTAGCAACGGCATTAATATGACCATGGCGCAAGTGGGTCTGCACGAGTTCGAGCGTCTCGCGCAGAATGGCATTGATGCTGGTAATAGCAAGCTCGGCCCGGGTCGGGCGGTAGAAGTCGCGCATACGGGTAATAATCCGCGCAATGCGGCCAAGCTCTTGCTGAGCAATGGCGAGAAAAGTGCGCTGGGGCGCATCGGGAGTAAGATCTTGCTCAACCAGGTAGAGACTGTTGCGGGCGGCGTAGAGCGGATTGTTAATCTCGTGGGCCACCGAGGCCGACAGTTCGCCGACAGCGGCAAGTTTGGCACTCTGCAGCAGCTGCGCCTGGGCGGTGTTGAGACGTGCCTGAGCCTCGGCGTGCAAGGACTGCGTAATGGCGAGATCGCGCTGCAGGGTGGCGGCGCGGGCACGCTGCTGCACTTCATCGATGGCCACGGCGGTGAGATCGGCGAGGGCCTGGACAAAGGGGATATCACGGGGGTGGTAGAGATGGGCCTGGACACTGCCGTAGAGCACGAGTGCCCCCATACGCGAACTTTCGACACGCAGGGGGGCAAGCAGGGCACAGTAGGGTGGCCATTCGCCGATGCTGATGCGCAGCGAGGCTAGATCGGCCTCGTTGATACGGGCGAGCGCCAACTCAAGCTCCGGGCCAACCAGGAGCATCGCCCGAGGAGCAAGGATGGCCATATCGGCCAGGCCAGGCCCGACCCGGCGCTCAACCGGACATGCCGAAGCCCAGAGCACCGGACGTTCGCTGTCGGGGTCGAGCATAAAAAGGTGTGCCGCGCTGGTGCCGGGAAAGAGCCCGACCGCCTCGCGTACCACGAGTTGCACAATCGCTTCAACATCACGACTGATCAACAGAACCGCCGAGATTGAGAGAATTGCGCTCAGCCGTGCACTCAACTCGAGAGCACGACTCTGCTGTAATTCCGCCTCCCGCTCGACAGCTTCCGCACGCGCTTCGGCAGCACATAGGCGTAACTCGAGTTCACGGTTGTAGGCCCTGAGATGTTCAAGCTCGCCCATGGCTGTAACTCCGCACCCGGTCAGGACTTGCATGCAGCAGTTGACTGCCTGGTCTACATTGACACCGTGAAGCGCTGCACAGTATAATGCCGCCAACGCTCACCCCCCCAATATAGTGCTTTTTGGCACGGAGCGCAAACGCATGACCCAGCCAGCGCAGATCCTGGTTGTCGATGACGAGCAGAATATTCGCCTGACCCTCTCGGCGCTGCTCAGTCGCGCCGGCCACGCAGTGACGGTTGCCGCCAGCGGCGAAGAGGCTGTCGCAATGTTCGAACGCCAGCGTTTTGACCTGATGCTGGTTGATCTCCAGATGCCTGGTATGCATGGCATCCAGGTAGTTGAGGTGTTGCGCCAGCGCGGTCTCGATACGCTGGTCATCGTGCTCACGGGTCATGGCTCGCTCGAAACAGCGATTGATGGCATGCATCAGGGTATTTTCGACTATATGCTCAAGACGAGCGATCCTGGGCAGATCGTCGAGCGGGTGAATGCTGGCCTGCTTGATCGGGCACGGCGTCAGCGTCAGAATGCCCTGCTGAACGCGATCGGGGCCGCCGCTCAGGAACTGGTTGGCCCGAACCTGATTGATGATGCGGTGATCACGATGGCACCACCCCCTATGATGGCAGCCACGCCGCCCCCACCACATCCGTCAATAAATGCACCGGGTACGGGAAGTGTAGGAAGCAACGACCGCCAGGTACAGATTGGTCAGCTGCAACTCGACACATGGCACCAGACGGCCATTCTTGGTGGTCGCTCGCTTAACCTGACACCCACCGAGTTTCGTCTGCTGCTCTGCCTGGCCGAACATGCCGGACAGATGCTCTCCTATACGCAGTTGGTGCGCTGTGCGCAGGGCTACGAGGCCAATGATATGGAGGCCGGTGAGTTGATCAAGCCTCATATCCACCACCTGCGCCAGAAGATTGAGCCCGACCCAAGTGCGCCGCGCTATCTGCTCAATGTGCGCGGCAAGGGCTATATTTTGCAGATTGAATAGATCCTTGCACGCTCACACGTTTGAGGATGTCCAATGACCCAACCCCATCCAATCCCTGCCCGCCTGCATGCAATTATCGAGGAGTTCCAGACGAGCGATCGCCAGGAGAAGCTCGAGTTGATGCTCGATTATGCCGACCGGCTACCGCCGCTTCCTGAGCATTTGCGTGAACATACAGGCATGGAACAGGTGCATGAGTGCATGAGCCCGGTCTTCGTTACCGGCGCGTTGCACGACGGACGGGTTGTGTTGCATCTTGCCGTTCCACCTGAGGCACCGACCACCCGCGGCTATGCCGCCATTTTGTGCGAGGGGCTGCGCGACCTGACACCACAAGAGATTCTTGCGGTACCTGGTGACTTTTTTTATGCAATGGGCCTGCACGAGATCCTTAGCCCACAGCGCTTAAACGGGATCGCCGCAATCCTGGCCTATATCAAACGCCTGACACTACGCCTCAGCAGGGTGGAAGCGAACGGGTTTACCGGAGTGCCCTGATTGCGCCGGGAGGGGCTGTCCAGACGCTCCCATCTGTCACACTCTCACAGGCATTTAAGGGCAGACAGAATATATGGAGTGTAGTCAAGCACGGCAGTTGATCGCCGAGGGTGTTCAGCCCAATACAACTTGGCCGGGACATACTGAGTTGGATGCCCACCTGGCCTGCTGTGAGACCTGCCGGGATCTGCTCGCCCGTACCCGTGACCAGGCCCTGCTAGCCCAGTTGCTAAGCACCGAGACTAGTTCGTCCCGCGCTTCCTCGCACGAGCCTGTTGGATCAGATGGCACATCCAGGCCCGCGGAGGGGTCGCGCCCAGCACGGCACCGTCCACCACCGCCACGCCCGTTGCGGCCCTATGCATCACGACTGCGCCGGCCCCTCGCCTGGTGGCGTTATGTCCTCTTCAGCGTACTGGCCATCACTGCCCTCGGCGCAGGACTCCTGGTCGGGCGCATTGCCAGGGCCGCCTATACCATCGCTGGTAATCTGACAGCGATGCAGGTGACGGCTGGGCTTGCCATTCCGTCCACGCCGACGCTTGGCATGCCTCTGCCGACCGTAGCAGCATCTAGTGCGCCCCCGCCAACGGTTGCCCCGCTCACCCCGCTTCCGGCGACAGCAGCGCCGCCCACCCCAGTCGCTCCGACAACCGCTGTCCTCGCTAGCGCTGCCTGGCCGACCGATCCCCCCGATAGCGAGCTTGCCGAACGCCCAGCTACCGCCGCTACGGTCGGGCTGACCCCGGCACCGGCAGCAAGTACAACACCGATTAGCCTGCCGCCGCTCAGCAATGCCGCGCCTGTGCCTACCCTTATGGCCACAGTGGGGATCGTGCCGGTAAGTGGCGAGCCGCTGAATATCTTGCTGTTAGGCAGCGACCGCCGCCCTGGCGAAAGTTGGCAGACCCGCTCCGATGCGATTATGGTCGTCCACCTCGATCCCGCTCGCCAGCGGGTGGCCTTGCTCTCCTTCCCCCGCGACCTGATCGTCAACATCCCCGGCTATGGGTACTCGCGGATCAACGCCGCCACTGTCTATGGTGAGCTCTACCCTGAGCTTGGGGGAGGGGTTGAACTGGCGCGGCAGACTGTCGCCAACTTGCTTGATCTGCCGATCCAACATGTGGTACGCACCGACTTCGGTGCTTTTACCACAGCGGTTGATGCCATCGGCGGGATTGATCTCACGGTTGAGCAGGAACTCTATGACCCGCAATACCCGACTATGGACTACGGCTATATGGTTGCCCATTTCCTGCCGGGGCCGCAGCATATGGACGGCGCAACCGCGCTGATCTACAGTCGGTTACGCCATGCCGATAGCGACTACGCCCGTGCGCGGCGTCAGCAACAGGTCATTCAGGGGCTTATGCAGCGCGTGCGTGACCAGAATATCCTCAGCCAGGTTGAGCTGCTCGCCAACTTGAGTAGCGCCCTGCGCGACGATATCCAGACCGATCTCTCGCTTGACCAGATGATCGGCATCGCCTGGGCCTTCCGCAACGTTGCCCCCGAGCAGGTAGAACGCTACAGCCTCAACGAGAGCCTGACCTACGTGGGCCTCGAAGGCGACCCTTATGCGATCACGGCTGCACCGGGGGCAATCGACCTGGTACGGGGGCAGTTGCTAGGAACGGTGGCGGCGCAACCCTGACATGCGCCAGAGGCCTGGAGCCAATACCTTGCAAAGAAGCTCAGCCCGCCCCCGCTGGGGGCGGGTGCCCGGCTCCTCACCCAGCGGGAAGAGGTTGGGAGGAGAGAGCGCGTCTTATTTGCAACCTATTGATCTTAGGCAGCCTCTTCTTTGTTTTGACGGCTGTTGCGGGCGATTAGAAAGCCAGCCCCAAAGCCGATCAGAAAGCCAAAGAGTATCGGAATGATCCAGCCGGTCGGCTGGCTGGGAACCGACTGTATGCCGACCGTCGCGATCTGCTGGCCGCGCTCCTCAAGCTGTTCACCGACGCGGGCCGCCAGCAGACTGGCGTCGTGGGCCACCTTGCCACGCACCTGCTCGAGATCGCGTACCGCCCGGTCGATCTGCTTGTTAGCCCGTCGGGCAGCCTTCTCCAGATCCTTGCGGCGCTTATAGACCGTCTTGCTCAGATCCAGATCATCAACACGGCGGGCAAGTTCGTTCAGGTTGTCGGCCAATTGTTGACCACTCTCACTATCAAAACGCTCACGTACCTGCTCAGCCAGTTGGTTCACCCGCTCGGCCGTCTTCGTCTCGGCCACATCAATGCTGCGCTCAAAGCGATTCTTGCGTCGCCACATGGATAGACCTCCTTATATGAACAGGATCAAGCGAGGGAAGTGGGTTCCCTCGCACACCCTTGACACTACTAGCATACCACGCTATAGACCTATGCTGATCAGCTTTCATGACCCAGCGCATGGGTGTGCTATACTAAACTTGGTCTCTACACTTTCACTCTCTACGGGTTGATCATGGCTGCGAGAGGGAATAAGAAGCCCCCGGTTGGACGTAAGCTGGCCGTGCGGGCCAGGACGCCTCGGAAGGGTGCCCGTAGTGAGCCCCGCCCGGTCCTGCTGCGGCCTGAACACCAGCGCGACCTGTTTGCGCTTGGGCTGATCACGCTCGCCCTGGCAACCATCATCTTTTTCGCCACTGGCGTGGCAGGTGGCTTCGGGGCCTTCTATGTCGAAGTGGTACGCGGCGCCTTTGGACGCGGTGCAATTGTCGTGCCGATCATCCTTGGCCTGCTCGGTGTGGCGATCCTCATCCAGGAACAGTTCCAGGACTCGCGCTTGCGCGGCATCCATATGGCTGGCACGCTGCTGATCATCATAGCCATTCTGATGCTGCTCGAAATGCCCGATCATAACACGCCGCTGCTCGTGCGCACCGATGAGGGCGGCGGTATCGTCGGCTACTGGATGCTCCAGGGTTTCGATAACGCCATTGGGCGCCCGGCGGCCCTCCTGGTCGTGCTCATCCTCGGCCTGATCGGCGTCCTGCTCACCTTTAACCTGACCCTGCGCGAACTGGCGTCGGGCACAACCGCGCGCAGCCTGGCCTTCTGGGCGCTGCTCTGGAGTGGGCCACGTCGCCAGCGCACACCTGCATCACCAGCCCTCGCTGATGCCGACCTGCCCTTTATGCCACCCCCCCAGGGTAGCGAAGACGAGATCGTGCCGACGCCGATTGCCGCCCGCCCGACCCGCGCCAGCCTCTTCCAGCGCCCAACGGCACCACCCACGCCGCCCACCTCCACCCCAACAGCGCCAACCACTCTGGCTGGGCCTCCGGCCACCGCAGCCCCCACGGAGGTACGGCCACCTGAGCCGCCAGCACCACCCCCACGCGAGGTGGTACAGCCGGCCCTGGAGGGCTTCGAGATAGCTGCCGTGCATCACGCATGGCCCCTGCCCGCACTCGAACTGCTCTCGCAGCAGCGGGTCGAAGGGCTGATCAGCGACGATGAACGGCGCCTGCGTGCTCGCGTGATCGAGGAGACTCTGGCCAGTTTCAAGGTTGAGGCCCGCGTGGTAGGCGTCAATACCGGCCCGGCCGTCACCCAGTTTGAGCTCCAGCCCGCCGTTGGCGTCAAGGTCTCGAAAATCACCACCCTGGAGAAGGATCTGGCCCTGGCCCTGGCCGCCGAATCGATCCGTATCGAGGCACCTATTCCGGGTAAGAATGCGGTCGGTATTGAGATTCCTAACTCGGCGATTGCGACAGTCAGCCTGCGTGAAGTGATCGACTCGGAGGAGTTTGAGGCCAATCGGGGCCGGCTGCGCCTGCCGCTTGGCAAAGATATCAGCGGGGCACCGGTGGTCGCCGATATGACCAGGATGCCGCACCTGCTGGTGGCAGGTGCTACCGGCTCGGGCAAGAGTGTGGCGATCAATGCCTTCCTCTGTGGCCTGCTGCTCTGCCATACGCCCGACGAATTGAAGTTGATCCTGGTTGACCCGAAGATGGTCGAACTGATCGTCTACAACCAGATCCCCCACCTGCTCTCGCCGGTGGTTACCGAGCTTGAGCGAGTAGTACCGACGCTGAAATGGGCTACCCGCGAGATGGAGCGGCGCTATAAGATCTTTGCCCGCCATGGGGTGCGCAACCTGGACAGCTATAAGCAGTTGAGCCATAAGCGTGCCGATCTTGAGCCGATGCCCTATATCGTGATTGTGATCGACGAGCTAGCCGACCTGATGATGTTGGCCCCTGACGAGATCGAGACCTACATCTGTCGTCTGGCCCAGATGGCCCGCGCTACCGGCATCCACCTGATTATCGCCACCCAGCGCCCCTCGGTTGATGTAATCACCGGCTTGATCAAGGCCAACTTCCCTTCGCGCATCGCCTTTGCCGTCACGTCACAGGTCGATAGCCGAGTCATTCTCGATGTGCCCGGGGCCGACCAGCTGCTCGGACGCGGCGATATGCTCTATATGGCCGCCGACTCAGCCAAACTCGTGCGCATCCAGGGCACCTATGTCTCTGACCGCGAGGTGGAACGACTGGTTGAGTTCTGGCGCAACGCGGCCCCACCCAGTGATACGAAACAGCTTGCCTCACGGCCCGGCGGCTCGTTGGGCGTGAGTGGCCCGCCCTTCAGCGGCACCCTGCCCGGCCCGCGCCCCGCAGCGGACGCAGTGGCTCCCACCACGACCCCTGCCGTTGACGGCAACCCGGCCCCTACCCCTGCCGATGAGCAATTCCGCCCCCCCGCCGAATTCCTCTCTAGCGACGAGCAAGACGACCTGCTGCCCCAGGCCATCGATCTGGTACGCCACCACCAGCGTGCCTCGGCCTCGCTGCTCCAGCGCCGCATGCGCATCGGCTACAGCAAAGCCGCCCAGTTGATCGACCTGCTTGAGCAGCAGGGCATCGTCGGCCCCGCCGAGGGTGGACGCTCACGCGAGGTGCTCATCCGCCCCGAGGCTGAGGGATAGGGGAGCAGGCTACTCCAGGCTGAGCATAAAACGCACCAGGGCATCGATCTGCTCAGGGCGCAGACTCTGGCTATAGCTAGTAGGCATCAGGTTCGGTTGGTAGCCAGGGGTTAGCACTGCGTTGGGTTCAACGATCTCGCGGCGCAACCACTCCTCGGCGCTGAGCCCGGCGGGGTTGGCGGCGGCCGTATTGGCCACCCCAGCCAGGCTCGGCCCAAGGGCCGTGGGACCATCCACCGCGAGGGTGTGACAACCGCTGCACCAGATCGCAAAGAGGCGTTGGCCCTCGGCCAGCGGGTCGGGCGGGGATGGCGCACCCGCACCACAGGCAACCAGGAGCACTAAAGCCACCAGCCACAGACTCCAGCACACGGGCTTAGTCAACGTTCGCATCAGGCACATTGGCACGCAGTTCATCGATCCAGACCCGCGCCTCGGCATCACTCGGCGCACGCCAATCGCCCCGGGGCGAGAGCGAGCCGCCCGAGCCGACTTTCGGCCCGTTGGGCAGCGCCGAGCGCTTGAACTGGCTGGTCTGGAAGAAGCGGAAGAGAAAGAGTTCGAGCCAGGCCTTGATCGTCGGCAGGTCATAAGCGACCCGCCGATCTTCAGGCAGGCCCTCGGGCCAGGCCCCACGTCCGACATCCGACCAGGCGTGGTAGCTCAGAAAGGCCACCTTGCTGGGGCGGAAACCATAGCGGCTCAGGTAGTAGAGGTTGAAGTCCTGCAGGGCATACGGTCCAATCTTCGCCTCGGTGCTCTGGGCGGGCTCACCCTGCGCCCCGTCACTCGCTGGCACCAGTTCGGGCGAAATCTCGGTAGCCAGGATTGACTGGAGGGTTGCCCCGGCTGCCGCGTCAAGCTGGCCTGAGCGAATCACCCAGCGAATGAGATGCTGGATAAGCGTCTTGGGTACCGAGGCATTGACATTGTAGTGCGACATGTGGTCGCCGACGCCATAGGTAGCCCAGCCCAGCGCCAGCTCACTCAGGTCGCCCGTGCCGAGCACCAGGGCCCCGTGATGATTGGCCAGCCGGAAGAGGTGCGAGGTACGCTCACCGGCCTGCACATTCTCGAAGGTGACATCGAAGACCGGCGCGCCATGGGCGTAAGGATGGTCGAGATCACGCAGCATCTGCATAGCCGAGGGGCGAATGTCGATCTCGGCGGCGCTGACCCCGAGGGCGGCCATGAGCGCGTGGGCGTTATGCCGGGTGCGCTCGGAGGTGGCGAAACCGGGCATAGTATAGGCAAGAATATTGCTGCGCGGCAGGCCCAGTCGATCCATCGCCCGTACGGCGACGATCAGGGCCTGGGTGCTATCGAGGCCACCGCTGACCCCGATCACCAGGCGGCTGATGCCGCTAGAGGCGAGGCGCTTGATCAGCCCATGCACCTGAATATTGTAGGCTTCGTAGCAGCGCGCATCACGCGTGGCCGGGTCGTCGGGCACAAAGGGGAAGCGAGCAATGGTACGCCGCAAGGGCAGATCGCCTTCAGGCAGGTTTAAGCTGAACGGCACCCGGCGCAACTGACACACAGCCTCGCGGTGGTCGCTGGCCGTATCGCTAAAACTGCCCAGGCGCATGCGCTCTTGCAGCAGACGTTCGAGGTCGATATCGGCAAGGATCAGCTGCTCATCATCAGCGAAACGCGCCGACTCGACCAGTAACTCGCCAGCTTCATAGATCAGCGCGTGACCATCCCAGGCCAGATCGGTGGTACTCTCGCCGGGGCCAGCGGCGGCGTAGAGATAGGCGGCCACCATTTTGCCCGACTGGGCGGCGCAGAGGGCGTGGCGATAATCGGCCTTGCCAATGGTGATGTTAGAGGCCGAGAGGTTGCAGAGCAGCGTCGCACCAGCCAGGGCCGCGTAGGTGCTGGGGGGGATGGGCGTCCAGACATCTTCGCAGATCTCGCTATGGACAGCGAAGCCGGGCAGATTGGTGGCCTCATAGATCAAGTCGGCACCGAAGGGCACCTGGCTACCGAAGAGCTCGATGCTCGTCCGCAGGGCATCACGCGCAGCGGCGAACTGGCGCTTTTCGTAGAACTCACGGTAGTTGGGCAGATAGCTCTTGGGAGTCACGCCGAGCACACGCCCGGCGTGAACGGCAAGCGCGCAGTTGAAGAGGCGACCCTCGTGGCGCAAGGGGGCCCCGACCAGCAGCAGGGGGCGCAGATCGACGCTGGCGGCGACCACGCGGCCCAGCGCCGCCAGGGCGGCGTCGAGCAAGGCCGCCTGGTGAAAGAGATCCTCGTTGCTGTAGGCGGAAAGACCCAGTTCAGGAAAGAGCACCAGGGCGGCCCCGGCAGCATCGGCCTGGTGGGCCAGGGCAAGCGTACGCTCAACGTTAAAGGGCGGGTTCGCCACGCGCAGGGCGGGCACCGCCACGGCCACACGAGCAAAACCGTGACGGTAGAGCGAGAAGAAAGAACTGGCCATGCCCGTACGCTACTCCGTGATGCGGAAAGGAATACGGAAGATCAGATCGGTATCGCGCCCCTCAGCCACCATGATCCAGGTACCGGACACGGCATCAGCCGGGGCCAGCCAGGTCCAGACGGCCACCCCATCGCCGTCGGCGCGCACACCAAAGGTGCCGGCAGTGATCGAACCGTCAGGCCGCTCGACCCAGGTATCCATACGCTCAATCACATTGAGGCCGGTGGCACGGAAACTAAAGCGCGTCCCGGCAGGTCCTGCCCCAGGAGTAACGCTGCTTGTGGGCGGATCGGGCACCAGGATCGTAAAGGGCAGGCTCACCTCAAGACCGCTACGGGTGCCTCGGGCCGTCATTGTCCAGACCCCAGGGGCGGCCAGGCGTGGTGCCTTCCAGCGCCAACTGGCAGTACCCTCACTGGTGACTTCGATCTTCTCGTCGGTACGGATGGGCTTGCCTTCCGCATCAACAAACCAGTAGGAGATTTCGCGCTCTTTGGTGCTAAAGCCACTGACGCTGAAGAAGAAGGTACTCTGGGGCTGGCCGCTGGCCGGGCTGACCTGGGCCAGAGGGCTTGGCACAGGTGTAGGTGCCGCGTTGGCCCCGGTCACTGTCAGGTCAAGCACGACCATAATGCGGCTGTCAAGGCCACGAGTCACTACCTGCCACCGCCCGGCCTCAGCCCCTACCGGTGCGACCCAACTCCAGCGTACCACCCCGGCAGCGTCAGCTTTGAGGTAAGACGTCGCATCGACCTGGGTGCCGGAGGGTGTATTGAGCCAACTCCCGGCCTCTTCACCAGGTATAAGGCCACCAACCACCACATTAAAGCGTGTCCCCGGTGCCCCGACGACCGGCTCAACCCGCCGTTCAGGGGGCGTAGGGCCGCTGCCGGTTATACGGAAGGGCACCTGCACAAGGGCACCACTCTGATCGCTGCGTGCAAGGGCCAGCCAATCACCGGCCAGAGCATCGGCGGGAGCCGTCCAGCTCCAACGCAGCACCCCTTCGGCATCAACCGTGATGCGCACGAAGCTACCGGGCTCGCCAAAATCACGATCGCGCCCATCGGGGCCACGCAGCCAGGGGCCAAACCGTTCGTCCGGCGTCAGAGCGGTGACCGTGAAGTGAAAAGTCGTGCCGGGCGCCGCGGCGGCTGGCTCGGCCGTAACCTGGCGCACCGGTGTTGCCAGGCCGATCACCGTGAAGCCGACTGCCATCTGCAAATTGGAGCGCACCCCACGAGCCACGGCTGTCCAGCGCCCGGCAGGTGCATCAAGAGGCAGATCGTAAGACCAGGCGACCGCACCGTTGGCATCAGCCGGAACCGCCGGAAAACGCGGGCGGCTGAGGCCGTCTGGCCCCGTGACCCAGAAATCGATCCGTTCGCCGGGGTTGAAACCATCGGCGGACAGGTTGACTCGCTCACCAGGATGCACCGTCTCGGGGCTCACCGTAGCAGCAGCACGGACAGCTCCGGGGAGGGCCAGAAGGCTCAGCAGGATCAGCCCGACCAGCAGGCTGCCAGGGCGGCGAACAAGGCGCAAGGTAGGCATCGTGTAAGTCCCCTCGGCTGGCGTGACCTGATTAGAAGTCACCCTGCCGCTACACAAGACAGGAAGCGGACACCCTACCATCATACGACACTTGCGCCACTGAGATGTCTGTCAAGCGACATGAAAAAGGGCCAGGCAAGCGCATAGGCTGCCTAACCCTTTGTTACAGCGATCGTGCGCTGCGTTAATCCCAATCGTCGGGGTCAAAATCGTAGAACGGATGCCCAGGGAAGAGGGGCGTCTGCTTCTGGCGCGAAGCCGGTGGGGGTGGCAGCGGCCAGTTAGGGATGGTTTCGGCCCCGACGGCAAGCTGGCGGGGGATGGGCTGGAGCAAGGGGCGCGGGGCGGGGCGAGGGATGCTCAGCGGCGGCTGCTCGGCAATGTTCGGGACGAAGGTGGGCAAAGGGGCAGAGCGAGCGAATACAGGTTCGGCAACCTCGTGGTGTAACAGCACATCTGCCGTATGCACCAGCGTAGGCTCTTGATCAAGAGGCAGACCGCGAGAGTTACGCAGATAACAGAGGGCATCGTTGGTATCACCAAAGAGGCCGATCCCACTAACGAGCTTCACCAGGGGCGCAAAGAGCAGCAGATGATGCTCATTGACCACAAAAGCTAGGTAGCCCAGATGGGGATGCTGAACGATCTGCTCGGTGCGCCGCCGTGCGCCGGGGGCCGCCCCGGCAATATGACGCCCGTCAACCAGCAGATCAACCGGGGCATGCATGTCGTTCAGCAGGGTCCACATATCGCTATAGTAGGACTCTGCATGATGCACGGCCAGATGGCCTTCGATCACAACCCAGATCAAATTATCCGCATAGCTGGTGATGCTGTAAGGCATCGGGGAGGCTTTCTAGACTGAAGAGCCTGGGGCCAGAGGTGGGGAAGACGAGCAGGGGTGCGTGCCCATTATACAACTCCTGTTGCCTATATGTCCATACATATAAGTAAGAACATTTCTTCACGTATGGTATACTGGTTGCTACTATAGGTGAAGTTAATCTAAGGGAAGGGAGGCGTGGGGTGATCTTTATTGTCGGAGGAACCGGCACCCTCGGGCAAACTCTGGTGCGCATGTTGCGTGAGCAAGGGCACCCGGTGCGCGTCCTGGTGCGCCCGGGCTCGGTTGCCAAAGCCGAGCCGCTCCGCGCCCTTGGGGCCGAGTTGATCGGCGGCGACATTCGTGATCCAGGCAGCCTGGAAATTGGTTGTCGTGGCGCAACCCATGTCATCTGTGCGACCAGTGCTGGTGCCGACCGCCGCGAAGCCTCGCGACGTCTGGCCGAGTATGACGGCCCAATCAATCTGTTGCGAGCAGCCCAGAAGGCCGGAAGTGTGCAGCAGTTCATTTTTACCAGCACGCTCTTCCCGCGCAACCCGGTCGGCTATAAATTTGTCTGGGCCAAGCTCATGGCCGAAGAGGCCCTTCAGCAGAGCGGCGTCCCTTATACCATCTTCCGTCCCTGCGGCCTCTTCTTTGAGATCGTCCAGCGCGGCGAGCCGATTGTCGAGCGTTTCGGCGTCTTTCCAGTCGTCGGGGCGGGCCACAAGCGCACACAGATGCTGGCGATGATAGATGTGGCCCGGGCCTTTGTCAACGCGATCGACAACCCGCAGGCGCTTAATCGCACCTTCGAGCTTGGTGGCCCTGAGCTACGCACCTTTGAGGAGATGTGTACCATCTGGGCGCGGGTCTGGGGGCGTCCGGTGCGCGTGCTCTACCTGCCCGTCTGGTTGATGAACAGCATCGGCTGGCTGCTCAGCCCGTTCAGCCCCTCGGCACCGGGGATCATGGAGTTGCTCGAATTCAGCTATGACGCTATGAGCTGCGACATGAGTGAGACCAGCCGGATCCTCAAACTCGGCCAGATGCAGACGCTTGAGGACTACTGTCGCGACTACTATGCGAGCAAAGGGCTGAAGGCTGAGAGCTGAGGGCTGCACGGTAAGCGCCCGCAGGGCTATGCTACAATGCCCACGGTGGTTGCATCCTGTGGGTAGCGCCCGGCGTCAAAAGGGCAGGCTGCCCATTGGCAGCATGAACCGCGTATTGATGGAGGCATCCCCATGGGTTTCCTCGATAACCTGAGCAAACAGATCACCCAGAGTGTTGATCGAGCCAAGTTCGAGGCCGAGAAGTTTCAAAAGACCACGCGCCTGCAGGGTGAGGCCAACGAGTTGCGTCGCCAGATTGACGGCAAGCTCGGTGAGCTAGGCCAGCGCGCCTACGAGTTACAACGGGCTGGCCAGATCAACTCACCGACCCTGGCGGAACTAGCCACAGCAGTCGACCAACTCCGCTCAACCTTGCTGGCCAAGGAAGAGGAGTTAAAGGAGTCCCAGGCCGAGATCTTTGTCGAGCCGCCAGCCCCGCCGCCACCCGCCCCAACGACGCCACCCACGCAGCAGGTGCCGATCAGCTATGAACAAGCCCCGCCAGCCGCAGCCCAACCGGCGGCCCAGAAGCTCTGTGGCGTCTGTGGCTTCCAGATGCCCTCCAGCGCTATGTTCTGCCCCAACTGCGGTACCCGTGTCGGCTGAAGCAGCTGGCCTGTTTTGCTGACTTCGGCAAGCTCAGCCAATGCCACTGGCGAGCAGAATGCCAGAGAATCTGGTTCACAGCGCATCAATGAAGGCTTGAAGGTGCCATGTTCCTTGAGTTGACGATTAGTGGATCGCCGTATGAGCGAGGCCGGGCTTATGGCACTTCAACAGCAGCGTTGATCGGCCATAGTATCGCCAGTTATGCCCGGCTCTTCGCCCATCGGCGCGGCCTCGATTGGGCCGCCAGTCAGGCTGAGGCGCTGCGCTTTCTACCCTTGCTGGACGAATTGGCCCCCGATCTGCTCGAAGAGATGCGTGGCATCGCTGATGGATCTGGGCGGGCCCTGGCTGAGCTTGTGGCGCTCAATGTGCGAACCGAACTGATGGCCGGGGTTGGGGTGGGCGCCTACCATCCCGATGGCCCGGCCGCCCTGGCCCGCAACCGTGCGGCTGGCGTGCCCGAGCACGCACTTGAGCCGGGTGAGTTTGACCACGCTGCCATAGCCCCCGGTGGCCCTACGTCTAGTGACGACGGCGAGTGTACAACGGCTGCGGTGACTGGCCCGGCCAGCATGGATGGACGTACATTGCTTGCCCAGACCTGGGATTGGCAGGGCGACCAGCGCGCCGCCTGTGTGCTGTTACGGATTGAGGATCCCCACAGCCCCACCATCCTCACGATGACCGAAGCCGGTATGCTGGCCAAAATTGGCCTGAATAGGGCTGGCATCGCTGTGGGCCTAAACCTGCTGCGCTCACACAGTGACGGGCAAGTACTGGGCATGCCGGTGCATGTGCTGCTGCGCAAGATGTTGCAGGCACCTGATTTTGCCCGTGCGCGTGCGGCCGCCGATCTGGCCCAGTCAGGTGGATCGTCGTGCATCACCCTGGCGAGCGCCGACGGCCAGCTGCTCAGCCTGGAGCTTACACCCACCGGGGTGGCCGAGGTGCAGCATGAGGCTGGCCTGCTGGCCCATGCCAATCACTGTCTTGACGCAGAAATGGCTGGCGATGAGTGTCCGCTAGAGCTAACCTCTACCTCGCGTGAGCGCAACGGGCGTGCCTGGGAGATGCTGCGGGCCCGTGCAGGCCAGATCGACCGGACAGCACTCCAGGCGATCCTCTGCGACCATAGCGGTGCGCCACGGTGCATCTGTCGCCACCCTGACCCACGGGTAGCTCGCCTTGACCGCGGCGAGAGTATCTGCGGGCTGGTGCTTGACCCCGGTGCTGGCGTAATCGAGGTGGCCCCGGATGTGCCCTGTACCACACCCTTCAGGGCGGTACGGCTTTGAGCAAGCAGGGTTGCCTTAGCGCCTTGTGACCGACTCCCCTCACACCCTTCGTCCGAACATCCGCTCAAGTTGAGCTGGTGCAAGCAGCACCATCGTCGGGCGCCCATGGGGACATGTGCGTGGGCTGAGGCAGGCCTCGAGTTGCTGAAGCAGGTGGCGCAACTCGTCAAGGGTGAGCGTCTGCCCGGCCCGTACCGAGGTGTGGCAGGAGAGGGTGATGAGCATGGCTTCGCGCCAGTCGAGGCTGGTGGAGCCACCGCTGCCAGCCAGATAATCGGCCAGCTCGTGCAAAGCTTTGGCGAGCTGATCGCCAGGCAGGGTGCCAGGCACGGCGCGCACAACAACACCGTCGCCCCAGGCATCGAGGCTGAAGCCCCATTCGGCCAGGCGCTCGCGATTGCCAAGGAGCAGCGCGGCAGCAGCCGGGGCCATGGCAACCGGCTGTGGAATGAGCAGGGCCTGGCTCTCGATAGCCCCGCCGGCATGCTGGGCCATCAGACGCTCGTAGGTGATGCGCTCGTGGGCAGCATGCTGGTCAATCAGGTAGAGTCCCTCGGGTGCCTCAGCGACAATGTAGGTCAGCCCGACCTGGCCCACCACACGGAGGAGCGGCAGGCGGGCAGACGGGCCAGCGACTGAAGCGGGCGGCTGCGACGCAACGGGGGTAGAGCTGCCGACAGGCTCAGGCACAACCCAGGGCGCTTGCGCATCGCCAGTGGCTTCAGGCGGGGCAGGTGTGACGGGCGGCGTGAAAATCGCCGCGGGAGCCCCGACATCCCAGCGACTACGCTGCTCGTCCCAGGCCGCCGCGCCAACCCCCCAGGCTGAGGGTTCGGGCGAACGTGGGGCGGCCTGGCCCAGCTGGCGCAGCTCGAAGCGCCGTTGCAGACTCCCGTCATCGCTGCCACCATCCCAGGTGGGCACCCCGGCCCCGGCCACCAGCGCCTCGCGCACAGCGCGGCCAATTACCCCATAGACCTTGGGCGCATAGCGGAACTTCACCTCGCTCTTAGTCGGGTGGACATTGACATCGACAGCCAGGGGATGCACACGCAGATCGAGTACCACCAGCGGGTGACGGCCCTTCATCAACAGGGTATGGTAAGCCTCCTCAACCACAGCCACCAGGCCACCGCGCGGGAGCAGGGCGCGGCGGTTGACAAAGAGCTGGATGTAGCTGCGCGAGCCGCGGGTTAAGCCTGGGGGCGAGATCATGCCACTGAGGCGCACTTCATACTCAGCTTCACCAGCCACAGCCTCGACCGGGATGAGCTGACGGGCCAGTTCCAGCCCGTAGAGTTCGATCAATACGGCCTGCAAGTCGCCGTCGCCACTGGTCTGCAAGGCCAGGCGCCCTTCAAGCATCAGGCTGAAACGCACTTCGGGGTAGGCCAGGGCGTACTGTTGCACGCTGGCGCTGATCGCACTCAGCTCGGTGGCCTCCGAACGCAGATAGTCGCGCCGGACGGGCGTATTGTAGAAGAGGTTGCGCACACTAAAGCTGGTGCCAGGCGAGCAGCCGCGCAACATACGCGCCTGGATCTCGCCCCCGGCGATGCGCAACTCGGTGCCCACCTCTTCGGCGGCGGTTCTGGTGATACAGACAACCTGGGCCACCGAGGCAATCGAGGGCAGGGCCTCGCCGCGAAAGCCAAGCGTGCGAATATTGAAGAGATCCTCAGCACTGCTCAGCTTACTGGTGGCGTGACGCGCAAAGGCCAGTTCCAGCTCATCGGCGGGAATACCGCAGCCATCGTCCTGGATCTTCAATTCACGCAGCCCGCCGCCGCGCACCTCAATGTTGATGCGACGCGCCCCAGCGTCAAGGGCATTCTCGAGCAACTCTTTCACGACCGAGGCGGGGCGTTCAACCACTTCGCCGGCAGCGATCTGGGCCGCGACAGTCGGCTCAAGCAGGCGGATTGGCATAGCACCCCCCAGGCGAACATCCTTGCGCTTAACAGTATACCACAGGCGGGGGGAAGATGCCGGTTCAGCGCACCACGGTGGGGGTATAGTCAACGCGGGGATGGTAGATCGACTGCAGGCTGACAACAAAAGCCTGGCGGATCTGAGCCAGGTCGCGCATAGTCAGGGGGGCTTGATCCAGTTCACCCTCACGCACACGCAGATCGATAATGCTCTGCACCAATTCATCAAGGGTCTGGGCCCCGCCATTAGGCAGCGCTGCCCGACCATCGCTCGGCATAGCGGCAAGTTTACCGTTCTGAGCCTTCGAGCGCACCGTCGCCTCCACCGAGTCGGCCAGCATCAGAATGGCCTGCTCACGGGTCTGCGGGCGCGGGCCAGGATAGCGGAAATCCTGCTCGCGCACGCTATCCTCTTGCTGGAGGGCCTGCTGATAGAAGTGTTTGATCAGCCCGGTGCCATGGTGGGTAGCGATAAAATCGATAATCTGCGACGGCAGACCTTCGGCGCGAGCCATGGCCACCCCTTCGCGGACATGGTCAATAATGATCTGCGCACTGGTGGCCGGATCGAGGTCGTTATGCACATTCTCGCGGCCCATCTGGTTATCGGTGAAGAAGTAGGGCCTGATTGTCTTGCCGATGTCGTGATAGTAGGCGGCCACCCGCAGCAGCAGTGCATCGCCACCGACAACTTCGGCGGCAGCTTCGGCTAGATTGCCCACCGCAACACTATGGTAATAGGTACCGGGAGCCTCACGGATGAGTCGGCGCAGCAACGGGCGCGAAGGGTGGGCCAGTTCCATCAACTGCATCGGCGTCACCTGCGCAGCAGCCCGGCTGACCAGGTTGAAGCCGCCGAGAGAAAAGATGGTTGACAGGCTCCCATTGATACCAGCAAAGAGCAGCATGGGGGCCAGTAGCGTACCGAAGCCAAACTCTTGTGAGGCAGGGCGCTCAATCAGCCAGAAGGCCAGGTCGCTGAAGAAGACCGTTGCCGCGACCGCCAGACCAGCAAGCAGAAAGGTGCGCAGGCGCTCGGCGCTGCGGGCGACCAGCGCGGCAGCAACACAACTGGCGAAGAGGGTCACAGCCAGAGGCAGGGCATTATGCTGCATCACCCCCACAACGATGCTCATCAATGCGGCGGCGGCCAGGCTGAGTCGCCCATTGAAGACGACGGCAAAGACGATCGCCACACTGGCCAGGGGAAAGAAGCTGTTGGCAAAATCGGTCAGCGGCAAAATGAGGCGGGCGCTGATCAGAGTCAGGTTGATGAGCACGATCAGTACCAGCAGCGAGCGTGGCTGCATGGCCAGGTTCGGCTCATAGAGCAGGGCATAGGCGACCAGCCCTGCCGCCAGCATAGCTGCGAGCAGCCCGTGCCCCAGGATGCCGAACCAGCCAAGGGGGCGGGGCATCGCGCCGGTACGCTGGAGCTTTTCGATAATCTCCGGCGTAATAATCTCGCCGGTACGTACGATACTCTCACCGGCCTGGACGCGCACCGACTGGGGCGGCACGGTATTACGGGCCTCTTCACGTTGGCGGGCGGTGGCAGCCTCATCAAGGGTACGATTCACGCGCAGGAAGGCATCGGTAAAAAAGCGCGCCAGGTCACGCTGGTTAGGCGAAAGGCTGGTAGTTGCCAGCCAGTAGCTGAGCCAGCGATCGCGTAGTTGCAGCAGGGCGCGCTCGTCGAGGGCATAGTCATAGCGTTCGATGGCCCGGTCGTAGAGTTGCAGGGTCTGGGTGCGCAGCTGTTCCCAGCCTGGGCCATCAAGGTCCAGGATCAGGTCGGCCTGACTCGGGCTGATCGTCACCGAGGCATTGGGCAGATCGACCAGCATAGCCAGGCGTTCAGCGCGGCTGGCGTTGGGCATCTCGCGCACACTGGAGACCGTGGCCAGCAATTGCACCAGGCCCTGGCGCTGTTGCACCGGAATGAGTGGATCATAATTGTAGACCAGATTATCGGGGCTGTTCTCGGCCTGTGAGCGCCGGGCCGCCGTCAGCACCTCGCTGACATAGGCGACTTCGGCGGGGGCCCAGATTGCCATCGGGCTGGGCATGCCCACCTCGAGTTGACCATACTGCCCTGGGAGACTCAGACTCAGGGCAGTCCAGATGCCCACCATCAACAGCAGCCCCTCGAGCAAGAAGAGCACGCGCAGGCGGGTCGAGAGAACCTGGAGCGGGCGGAGTGCGCCCAGGCGGGGAGGGCCAGCGAGCCAGCGGCGACGCGTGATATGCATATGGGTATATCGCCGCTGCGGGCGCAGAGCCTGCATGCGGCGCGTGGTGGTACGGAAAGGGGCAGATCTTAGCTGCCCGCCAGCAACTCCCGCGCCACCAGACTGAGGTCGCGTCCCTCGGCGCGGCCTTTGAAGCGCTCAATCAGTACTGGCATCAGCCGGCCCATGGCGGCTGGCCCACTCAGGCCCAGTTCGCTGATCACTGCCGCAACCAGCGGGCGCAATTCGGCCCGGCTGAGCATTGGCGGCAGGTAGGTCTGCAAGACGACGGCCTCGGCCTCTTCGGCGGCCGCAAGTTCAGGGCGCCCGCCACGCTGGTACATCTCGGCAGCCTCACGGCGGCGCTTGATCGCCCTGGCAAGCACGGCCTCCTGCATCTCAGGGGCAAGCGGCTCGTGGTAATCGGCGCTGATCGCTGCCAGAGCGGCATCACGGGCGACGGCATCCCCGGCATAGCGAGCCTCAATCGTCCGCGCCGCCGTTTCATAACGCTCACGGGCCGCTTCGAGCTGAGCCTGCTGCAGGTCGGCCCGTGCGCTGCGAATTACCTCGACTCTCACCCGTTCACCCGCCTTCAGAGCCGTCTTCAGATCGGCCTCCAGACGTTCGCTGATTGTGGTCATCATCGCTATCCTTATTCACCACGCATGGGCGGGGGGCCGGTTCAGGCTACAAGGTGACCCAGCGCGGGAAGACGCGCAGCTTCTCGGCACTCATAATGGCACGGATCTGGTTAACCGCCTCGTCGAGCTGGTCTTCGTGGTTGATCACCACATAATCAAACTTGTCTACCTCAGCCAACTCACGTTCAGCCACGGCCAGGCGCCCCTCGATCTCACCGGGACTCTCGGTGCGGCGCAGCATCAGGCGGTGGCGCAACTCATCGGTTGAGGCCGGGGCCAGAAAGATAAAGACGGCCTCAGGGGCCATCCGTTTGAGTGTCGCCGCACCATCCACATTGATGCGCAGCACCACGTCCCGTCCGCTGGCCATCGCCTGACGTACTTCAAACTTGGGGATGCCCTTATACTGGCCGTAGACCTGCGCCCATTCGAGCAGTTCATCAGCAGCGATCATCTGATCGAAGCGTTCGGCGCTGACGAAGTGGTAATCGTAGCCATCAATCTCGCCGGGCCGAATGGCCCGACTGGTTGCCGTAACCACAAAATGAAAAGGAAAGCCCATCCCGCGCATACGCATGATCACCGAGTCTTTACCGACCCCCGAAGGGCCGGAGATGATCACCAGCAATGGCTGCGCGGGACGCCCCGCAAGCAGTGGGTTGAGCATAGGCATTGGCATTGGCTAAAAACCGCCCTTCGCTGAAACAGAGGCTCACATGTACTTCGATACGCTCACCCTGGCCGCCGTAGCCGAAGAGTTGCGTGCAACCGTGCTCGGCGGGCGTATCCAGCGGGTGATGCTGACCGGGCCGCTCAGCCTCGGCCTCGAGATCTACGCCCATGGTCGCCGGCACCAGCTTGTTGCTTCGGCTCACCCCCAACTGGCGCGCATCCATCTGCTCCAGGGCCGCCTCAGCCGCGATCCGACCAGCCCGACGCCTATGCTCTTGCTGCTGCGCAAGTATGTCCTGGGGGGACGCATCGTGGCGATTGAGCAACCCGCATTGGAGCGTGTCCTGCTGGTTAGTATAGTCAAAGCCTCGGTCTTTCGCAACCGCAAGGATCGGCTTGAGGCCCTTGGCGACGAGGAAGCCCTCGAGCTTCCTGCTGACGAGCCACCCCTGGCCGAGGATGTGAGCCTGGCCGATGACGAAGATCGGCCAGCAACGGGTGAGCCACTGCGCTGCGAGTTGATCATCGAGCCGCAGGATCGGCGCAGTAATATCATCCTGGTTGATGACGACAACCGCATCCTCGACAGCCTCAAGCGGGTTGGCCCGCGGATGAGCAGCCGGGTCATCCTGCCACGCCAGATCTACGAACTCCCGCCGCCCCTCGAGCGGCGTGACCCGAGGCAGGCCACTGGCGAGGGGATGCGTGAACTGGCCAGCAGTGGGACGGGCGACCTGGCCCGTGCCCTGGTGGTGGCCTACCGTGGTGTATCGCCCCAGGTCGCCCGCGAAGTGGTCTTGCGCAGCCTGGGTCGCAGCAGCGCCAATGTAAACGATGCCGACCTGCCCCACTTCACCCTGGCCGCCCGCCTGCGCGAAATCTTCAGCGATCCACCGGCAGCGTGCCTGGCCAGCGGCGCTGACGGCCCGGTTGCCTACGCGCCCTACCGGCTCAGCCACCTGCCTGGGGCCACCCCGACAGCAAGCATCAGTGCGGCCCTCGAAACCTTTTACGCTGCACGTGAGCAACTCACCGACCATCACCAGCGGCGCGCCGCCCTGGCCGCGCAACTCAGAGCCTCGCGTGAGCGGCTTGAGCGCCAGCAACGCCAGATTGCCGAGGAATTGAGCCGGGCGCAGGCGGTTGATCAACTGCGCTGGGAGGGCGAGATGATCTTCGCCTTTCTGCACAGCCTTAGCCCCGGCCAGACAATGCTCGAAGTTGAGGGACGCCAGATCAGCCTTGACCCGCACCGCAGCCCGGTTGAGCAGGCCCAGGCCCGCTTCAAACAGTACGACAAGGCCCGCAGCGCCCTGGCTGGCCTGCCCGAACGCCTGGCAGCCAGCGAGACGCGCCTGCAAGGGCTGGCCGCCCTGGAAGCTCTGCTGGAGTTGGGCGACAGCTACGCCCTGATCAATCAGCTTGCCCAGGAGGCTGAAGAGCTGGGCTACTTGCGCGAGCAGCCCGAGGCGGGCAAGCAAAAGCGACGGCGCGAAGCGGGTCTACGTCCGCTGCACCTCAGCACCGCCGACGGCAGTGAGATCTGGGTTGGGCGCAGTGCGCGCCAGAACGACGAAGTCACCTTCCGCATCGGGCGGCCCAACGACCTCTGGCTGCATGCACGGGGCCTGCATGGGGCCCATGTGATCTTGCGCAGCAGCGGACACGAGCCAGGCGAGGCAAGCCTGGTAATGGCAGCCGGGCTGGCCGCCTACTTCAGCCAGGCCCGGGGCGAGCCATCGGTTGCGGTAGACCTCTGTCGGCGGGCGCTTGTGCGCAAAATACCCGGCGGCCCGCCCGGTCTGGTCACCTACCGTGCCGAACGCACGCTGCAGGTAGCCCCTGTGGATGCAAGGATGGGGGCTGGGGGATGAAGCCAACAGCCTTCAGGCCCTAATTGGGCAGCGCATTGATAATCCTGTCATACCAAACCTCACTGATCGTATTGCCCGTCAGGGTCAGAATACCCACACAGACAATCGCGATCAGAATCAAGATCAGGCCATACTCCACCAGGCCCTGGGCAGCCTGGGGGCGCAGGGGACAAGACAACCACAGCGCGAGCCGACGGATCAAATCGTTGATCTGGCACACAATCAAGTTATTAGAGCGCCACATAGGCCCCTCGCTTTCTGATCAGGCCCGGCCTATCTGTCAGCTCTAGTATAAATCTGGGCATGGCAACATACTACTGGCACAGTGGTCCTGGATTTGACGGCGCTGCCCCCGGCGCGTACAATCCGCGCTTGCTATACCCTATGCATAAGGAGAGCCCTCTATCCACCCGCCCTGGCTATGTAAAGGGAGAGCCGAGGGCTTCGCCCCGCTGAAACAACCTCTAACTACATTGAATAGAAAATACACCCCATGAACCAAAAACCGAACTATCGTCGCCAGTTTGACAACGTTATCGAGACACAGATCGCACGCTACCCCTTACTGGTACAGCTCCGGGCCGTCTGGCGCCAACTGCAAGACGAGCGCGAGAGCTGGTCGTTAGTGCTGCCCGTAACCCTGTTGATCTTCCTGATCACCTACCGGATGGAACGCAAGCGCATCAAGGCACTCCTGCGCGATCTACGCGATTAGATAAGATCAGGGTGGGCGAAGTTCGCGCTCCTACAGTATGCCCGACAGCGATAGCCCTGGCGCGCCCGAGATTCCAGGCCGGCCAGCCCTCGCGGGCGCTGCGGGAGGCCAGGTATGCAGCCTGCACACGCAGGTGCTCGCGCAGAGGTACACCAGCCGGCCCCAATTGCGGCAGGGCTGCGGCAAGCGCCGGGGCCGCATCGGGCGAAAGGGTAGTGAGGTAGCTGCTATCGAGATCGCCCGTAGCCTGGTAGCGCACCAGGTTCTCGCGCACGATCAGGGCCTCGGGGTTGAGCAGGTTCAGTGCCAGCAGATAACAGGCGGCGGCACAGGGCAGGCCCAGACTAAACCAGCGCAGCCAGTCGCGCCAGAGGGCCGCCAGGAAGAGCAGCAGCACCATTGATAGCCAGGCCATCCAGCTATGGGTGAGCAGACGCAGCATGGTGAAACCATAGGCTTGCTCGTAGAGCCACATACGCAGAGCTGCTGAGACAAGCATGCCGAGCACCAGGGCGACCATGAGCGTACTGGCGGTGTTAAACGCACGGCGCTGCCTGTTATGCCCGCGGCGGGTGAACAGGGCGAAGAGCCAGAGTAGCCCGAGGGCGAGCACGGCAACCGCCACCAGCTCGAAGAAGCCACGCCGGGCATATTCGGCAAAGCCGAGCCCTGTACGCGCCAGGGTATCGTGCCCACCGAAGAGGTAGGCTGCCTGCACCAGCATAAAGACGCCGAAGAGCCCATCGACCAGCACCAGCACCGTCAGCGCCTCGCCCAGGCCGAGCGGGCGCAGGCTGCGCCGCAACTCCAGGCGTTGCGTCTCGCCCTCGGCAGGCAGGCTGCCCGGCAAGCTCCCCAACAACGAGCCCTGAGGATGTTCACGCAGGGCCAGCAGCAAGCCGCCAGCAACGACCCAGCTGATTGTACAGGTGAGGATGAGGTGGTGCAACAAGCCCGGCAGGTCGAAGGGCAGGCGCAGGCGGAGCAGATCATTGACATAGCTGGCAAAAACACGGTCGGCCATGCCCAGCAGGCCGGTGAAGAGCAGCAGCACCGGCGCAGCCAAGAGGCTACCGCGCATGACCACCAGCCCGCCACGCACATGGGGCCGCAGGCTGCCTGCTTCGCCGATCAGGCCACCCGCAAAGGGCGCGGGCAGGAGCATACTCTCGAAGCTGCCCACCAGCGTGCCAACCCCGACCCGCCACGGCTCAAGGCGGGCCAGCCCTTCGGCACGGTAGAGCGTGACATGCAGCAGCAGCAGGCCCCCAACCGCCAGCAGGTTGAGGCTGCTCAGCAAAGGCGAAGCCCGCACAGCCAGAAGCAACGCAAAGACCAGTGCAGCGGCACCGATCCACGTATTGGCCGGATTGGCCGGGCGCCCCTCGTCATGGGCCAGCCGGGCTAAGACGGCCAGGAGCAGGGTGACCACCAGCGTAAGCGCGATGCCGGGGGCCCGCCCGTAGAGCAGCCGGTCAATACAGAGACCGATGAACAGGGCGGCGCTGAAGAGGCTGAGGGGGCGCTGCAGAGTCAGCATAGGGATGCTCCAGGCTTGCACGGGCCAGGCCGAATCGCCAACCCGCTGCTGCCCTGGTTATAACGCCTGGCCCCCCCCTCCGGCGACCGTCTGGGTGCCCGATCACATGCACCCGTGTGCAACGCTGCATCTACAACTATCCCCCGCCGTCCACAAATAAGGGCCACGAAGACACGAATAGCGCACCACAACGGCTTCATTCGTCTATTCGTGATCGGCATGCGTGGACGGCACTCGCTAACAGGTACTTTGCTTTATGCACCAATTAACTGTGCAAATGGCGTGCAAAGTGGTATACTAAGGAGGCAAGCGCATCAGTCCGGGCGGAACCAGGCTTAGATCTTGCGCCCTGCGCGACAACCTGACCTGTGATCTCTGCCCGCTTGTTTTAATAGGAGTAATTACCTGTGTTGAACACTGTACCTACATCAGCGACTGCAAATGAGCGTCGTTATCACGTAAACGAACACTATGTTGAGGGTCCATATGGCACCACCCGTTACTGGGCCTCGGAGCCGCGTCATGGCCTGCCGATCCTCTTCATTCATGGGTATGGCGCTCTGATCGAGCACTGGCGCCCGATCATGCGCGAGGTAGCCCGTGAGCATAGTTTTTACGCGCTTGATCTCTATGGCTTCGGCTATTCGGCGCGCCCCGGCGGGCTTTCGACCCGCGAGCGCTGGGCTGAACAGGTGGCTGCCTTCATCGACAAGGTGATCGGTGGGCCTGTGGTGGTGGTTGGCCACTCGATGGGTGGCGTGGTTGCGACTGAGCTTGCCCGTCAGTATGGTGAGCGGGTACGAGCCCTGGTGCTGGTCAACAGCTCGGGCATGCAGATCTACGAGCGTCCGCTCACCCCGACTGACCGCCTGCTGCTCGGGGCGATTGGTACACCGCTGATCGGTGCCACGGTGGCCGGCATTTTCGCTAATGAGTGGGGGGTGCGCCAGGGCCTGCTTGCCGCCTACCACCATAAGGAGCGGGTCACGCCCGAACTGGTCAAGACCTTTAGCGGGCCGCTGCAGCGTTATGGTGCCGATTCCTATCTCAATACGACACGCAACGCCGAAAACCTGGTGATTGCCCTCAAGGCAGGCGAGTATAATGGCCCGAGCTTGCTGATCTGGGGGGCCGAAGATCGCTCCATTCCGCCCTCCGATGCCGAGGCGATCAAGCTGCGGGCGCTGCCGCAGGCCGAGATCGCCGTGCTGAAGGCCAGCGGCCATTGTCCCTTCGATGAGACACCCGAGGCTTTTAACGCCGCACTACTACCATGGCTGGCACGGCTCACATCCTAACCAGGGGGAGTTGACTTTTCACCCACAAGGTGGGCGATCAGGGGTACGATCAGGGGTACTTGGTCACCAAGACGATCGCCGAGTGATGCAGACTCTCGAAGGTACGCTCGACCGCATTACCTACCGCAGCGAGGACGATGGCTATACCGTCGCTCGCCTGACGCCCCATGGCCGCACCTACCAGGTGACGGTGGTGGGGCGTCTGGCTGCCATCAACCCCGGTGAGACGCTGGTACTTGAGGGTGATTGGCAGGAGCATCGCGAGCATGGGCGCCAGTTTGTGGTCAGCACCTACCGCTCGTTGTTGCCAGCGACGATCGACGGTATCAGGCGTTACCTGGGCAGCGGGCTGATCAAGGGGATTGGGCCAAGCACGGCGCGCAAGATCACCGACACCTTCGGCAAGTATACGCTCGATGTACTCGACCGTGAGCCGGATCGGTTACACGAGGTGCCCGGCCTTGGGCGCAAGAAGGTCGCCATGATCAAGGCGGCCTGGTACGCCCAGCAACAGATCAAAGATGTGCTGATCTTTCTGCAAGAGGTCGGGCTGCCCACCGGCATGGCCGTGCGCATCTATAAGCAGTACGGCAATGCAGCCCTGCAGGTGGTGCGCGAAGAGCCCTACCGCCTCGCCGACGAGGTCTACGGGATTGGCTTTCTTACCGCCGATACGATCGCCCGCGCGCTTGGTCTGGCCCACGACGACCCGCGCCGGATTGCGGCCGGCCTGCGTCACACCCTCGGCGAGGCGACCGGCGATGGCCATTGTTACCTGCCTGCCGCCGAGTTACTCACCCGCGCCGCTGGCCTGCTCGGCGTCAGCGAGGCCCAGGCCCACGCGGTGCTGATCACACCAACCTATAGCGCCGACCTCGAAATGCTTGGTCGGGCCGACTTGTGCGCAGGCATGCCTGAAGCTGCCAGCCAGGACGCGCCGAGCGCACCGCTGGTCTATCTCAAGCCCCTGGCGATGGCCGAGACGGGCCTGGCAGCGGCGATCAAGCGCCTGCTGCGGGCCACCTCGCCAATGACCGACTTCTACCACCAGGCCCGTTGGGCCCAGGTTTTTGCCCATCTAGAGGCTCGCCATAGCATCCAGCTAGCCGAAGGCCAGCAGGCCGCCGTGCGTATGGCCCTCACCAGCAAGCTCAGCGTGCTGACTGGCGGCCCCGGCACTGGCAAAACGACGGCCACCCGCACGATTGTCGCCCTGGCCCGGGCGCGGGGCTACCGGGTCTTACTGGCCGCGCCCACCGGGCGAGCGGCCCGCCGTCTGGGTGAGGCGACCGGCGTCGAGGCGAAGACCATCCATCGCCTGCTTGAGTATGCCCCCGGCGGCGGCGGCTCCTTCCGCCGTGACGCTGACACGCCCCTGGAGTGTGATCTGCTGGTGGTTGATGAGGTGAGCATGCTTGATCTGCTGCTGGCAAACCAGTTGCTCAAGGCCGTGCCGCCCCATGCCCACCTGCTGCTGGTGGGTGACGCTGATCAGTTGCCCAGTGTCGGGCCGGGACTGGTGCTGCGCGACCTGCTTGAGAGCGGCGTGGCGCCGAGTCTGCACCTCGATCAGATTTTCCGCCAGGCGGCAGGCAGCGGCATTGCCGAGAACGCCCGCCGGATCAACCGCGGTGAATTACCCGAGTTGCGCGGGCTGGAGGACTTCTTCTTCTTTGCCACACCCGACCCCGACACATGCGCGGCACGCGTGGTCGAGTTAGTCAGCGAGCGTATCCCGGCCCGCTTCGGGCTCGACCCGCGCCGCGACATCCAGGTGCTTGCCCCGACTCACAAAGGAACCGCCGGGGTCGCCAAGCTCAACCAGTTGTTGCAGGCGGCGCTCAATCCGCCAGCGGCCAACAAGGCCGAACGCAGCTACGGCAGCATCATCCTGCGCGTTGGCGACCGGGTCATCCAGCAGCGCAACAACTACGAGTTGGAGGTCTTCAACGGTGACATCGGCAGCGTGATCGGGCTGGATCACCAGGAGCAACTGCTGATGGTGCGCTTTGAGGATGGGCGCGAGGTGGCCTACGACTACGCCCTGCTTGATGAACTGGCCCTGGCCTATGCGCTGAGTGTGCATAAGAGCCAGGGCGGTGAATATCCTGCGGTGGTGCTGCCGTTGCTGGCGCAGCACGGCAGCATGTTGCAGCGCAACCTGCTCTACACTGCCGTCACCCGGGCGCGCAACCTGGCCGTGCTGGTCGGTGAGCGGCGTGCGATTGGCACCGCCGTGGGCACGGTGAGCGCCGGGCGGCGCTACACCGGCCTGCGTGAACGACTGCTTGGCGAACGTTAGGGAAGAAACTCGTTGGTAAAGGCCTCATCGACCGTTACCGGCCCGGCCAGCAGCTGCGCATCACGCATAAACTGCTCGGTGCGCACCCAGACCTGCTGGTCGGTAAAGCCCAGGCCCTCAGCCTCAGTCACGGCGCTCGACCAGAAGGGCAGACTCTCCTGGAGCACCTGGCGCTGGAGGGTGGGGGCGCCCAGGTTCGCCTCGGGAATGAAGCCCATACTGATGGTGTAGGCTTCATCGGGGTTGGCCAGGGTATCAGTCAGGCCACGCAGGGCCGCCCGCACGAAGCCACGAACCAGTTCAGGCTCCTCGCTGAGCAGCCGTTCGCTGGCGATAATGCCATTGGCGGCCAGGTTATAAACATCGGCGACCCGTAGGACATCGACCTCTTCGCCCTGCTGGCGCAGGATGACCGGCTCGTTCATTGCGTAGCCGATGGCCACCGGCACTTTATCTTCGAGCACAGCCTGGGCCTGGGTGAAGCCGATCTCCTGCACACTGAAGGCATCCTCAGACAACTGGTTAGCGTAGCGCATCGCCAACAAGCCGTAGAGGCTCTCGCCGAAATTGCCGGGGATCCCTACAGTCTTGCCACGCAAATCAGCGGGGGTCTGCAAGCCAGTGTTGCTCTTAGCAAAGAAAACCACTGGAAACTGCTGGTAGAGGGTCATGATCGTCTTGACCGGGATGCCCTGCTGACGGGCGAGCAGGGTCGAGGTGCCGGAGGCGGTGGCAAAGGCGACCTCACCCTCAGGCCAGGTGGCAGCCCGTTGCACCACATCATTCTCGAAGTTATAGTCGAAAATGACCTCCAGGCCCTCTTCGGCGAAGTAGCCCTTGGCAGCCGCAACATAGTAGGGCGCAAACTGCACATTAGGAATGTAGGACATCGCCAGGGTGACCGGGCGCAAGGTCGTGCTGGCGGCTGGTGCGGTGGGGGGCGCCTGGGTGGGGACGGCGGTGGGGGTGGCGGCTGGCTGGCCACAGGCAGCCAGCAGCAGGGCAAGCATGATCAGTGGGACGAAGCGCATACAGCTTTCTCCAGTCGAACAAAGTAGGTCACATCCCTTCCCAGCGCATCAGCGCCCGCTCAACCAGAGTGGCAGCCATGTAGAGGGTCAGGGTGATCAGGGCAAGGGTCAGCAGGGCAACAAAGATGAGCGGGGTATCGAAGAGGCCGCGGGCAATATTGATCAGCGCGCCGAGCCCCTCGCGCCCGGCCACAAACTCACCAACGACTGCGCCGGTGGTTGCCAGGGCCAGGCCGGTACGCACCCCCCCGAAGAGCACCGGCACACTGAGCGGCGCTTCCACATAACGCAGCAGTTGCCAGCGGTTAGCCCCGCTGATCAGGGCCATCTCGCGCAGTTCACGCGGGATGGTGCGCAGCGCAACGATAGTGGCGATCAGGATGGGCAGGAAGGTGATCAGCGCGGCAATCAGCAGCTTGCCGGAGAGCCCCGGGCCGAACCAGAGAATGATCAGCGGGGCGACAGCAACAATCGGGATCGCCTGGCTAGCCGCCAGGAGCGGGGCCAGGGTGCGCTCGAGCCAGGGCAGATGGGCTAGCAGGTAGCCCAGGCTCAGGCCAAGCAGCAGGGCAATGCTAAAACCACCCAGAGCCTCGATCAGGGTGGCCGAGGTATGCTGCCAGAGCAGGCCACTCCGCAGCGCAGCGCCAAAGCGCTCGGCGACCAGGGCTGGCCCAGGCAAGATAAAGGGGCGGTAGCCCCCGGCGGTGACCACTAATTGCCAGAGGGCCAGCCCAGCTAGCACGGCCACAGGCAAACCGACCCAGCGCATGCCGGGTAATTTCACGCGGCGCGACAGACGTGGCGCACCAGCATGGGAGATTGAGATCGTCTGCTGCATGGCTTTCTCCTCAACAAAAAACCCCAAGGTGCCAAGCACCTCGGGGCAAACCATACCAGACACGCCATGGAATAGACGAGCTACCCATGAACACTAGCCTGGCTTAGAGCTAACAAGACTGCCAACCTGCATCAATACAGGCAGGTAGCACATCGTAGCGCACCAGGATCGTGAAGGTCTGGATCTTCTCTCATCCGGACTGTAACCGTCGGCTCCGGAGTTTCACCGAATCATGCGCTCCTTGCGGCGCGCTCGTGGGCTGTACCACCGATCGGGAATTTCACCCTGCCCCGAAGATCATTTGTTAGGCGAAGCATACCATTAGCGGACGCTCTATGTCAAGCCATTTGCCAGGTGCAGGGATGCTATACTGTAGCCACCGCTTGCCAGAACGACTGGCATGCCAGAGGGCGCAGTCCCGCGCATAAGCCCTCCCACAGGTTCGTTCATGCTCAATCCATTTCGTGTGCTGCTCAGTGCGCTGCGTGACCTATTTGAAGAGTTTTTTCTACTGATTGGCTGCAATCTGATCTGGGCCGCGATCAGTCTGCCCCTCTGGTGGTTGGCTCTGGCGCTGATCAATGTGGGCGCGTTCGGCTGGGGAGCCGGGGTGGCCCTGCTCGGTGCGCTCCCGGCCGGGGTGGCCAGCGCAGGGCTGGTCGCCCTGGCTGCGCGCATCAGTGATGGTTTTGCCGTGAAGCTGGGGGATTTCTCCAGTGGGATGCGCCGCTACGCACGTCCAGGCATGGCCTTTGCTGGCCTCTGGATGGCCGGCCTGCTCTTGATCGTGCTCAATCTGAACTTCTGGCCCAGCCGAGCGGGTTTGCTTGGGCCGATCATGTTTGGGGCCTGGCTCTACGCTCTGCTCACCTGGTTTAGTGTGCTGATCTACGCGCCAGCCCTGCTTGTGCTACAGCCCACACCGAGCTTGCGCAGTGTCAGCCGCGCCACCGTGATGATGATCCTGGGTCGCCCGGTCTTTACCCTGGTGACGGTAGCCCTGCTGGGAGTAGTCTTCTACCTCAGCCTCCGTTTTATCCTGCCGTTGCTGCTCTTCAGTGTGGCCCTCTTTGCGCTTTGGGGCATGCGGGCCACGCAGGCGCAGATTGCCGAGGCACACCGCCGGCGCGAGGAGGCTGCGACGGCGGCAGCGGCGGTTGGTGCATCGGTGGTGCCAAGTGAGGAGCGTGGGCGAAAGGGCCAGGTGCGGCCCAAATAGGCGAGGAGCTTAGCGAAACGTATGCTTACCAGGCGGATCATTCCCTGTCTTGATGTGAAGGCCGGGCGGGTTGTGAAAGGTGTTTCCTTCCTCAACCATCGTGACGCGGGCGATCCGGTGGCGCTGGCAGCGGCCTATGATGAGGCCGGGGCTGACGAACTGGTCTTTTACGATATTACCGCCTCGAGTGACGAGCGGGCAATCATGGCCGAGGTGGTCGAGCGTACTGCGGCCCAGGTCTTCATTCCACTGACGGTGGGGGGCGGCATTCGCACCACTGAGGATATGTACCGTATGCTGCGTGCCGGGGCTGACAAGGTCTCGATCAATACGGCTGCCGTACTCAACCCACAGCTGATCGAAGAGGGGGCCAGGCGCTTCGGCAGCCAGTGCATTATGCTCTCGGTCGATGCGCGCCGGGTGAATGCCCCTGACGAGCCGCCGCGCTGGGCTGTCTTTACCCACACCGGGGCTAATCCGCGCCCGACTGGCCTTGACGCAATCGACTGGATCCGCCAGGGGGTCGAGCTGGGCGCAGGCGAGATCTGTATCAACAGTATGGACGCCGACGGCCAGAAGCAGGGCTACGACCTCGAGTTGCTGCGTGCCATCAGTGCAGCCGTAACCGTGCCAGTGATCGCTTCTGGTGGGGCTGGCTCGCCTGCGGATATGTACCACGGCCTGATCGACGGCTGCGCCGACGCGGTGCTGGCGGCTTCGATCTTCCACTTTGGCGAGTACACGATCGCTGAGGTCAAGCAGTTGCTTGCCGCTCGCGGAGTGCCGGTGCGTCACAGCTAGTACGCTAAAGCGTTACTGTGGTAATGACGCAGTGTATCATGGAGATAGGGCGCGATCGGGCTGACGCCCCTGGGACTTGTTTTCCAGCCCGCATCCAGCGGAGGTTCGTGATGGCACGCGAGATCTTTATCGGACAGACAGCCAGCATGCGTCGTACGATCACCGAGGCCGACATTGTACTCTTTGCGGCGATCACCGGCGATCAGAACCCGGCCCACACCGATGAACTGGCCGCCCAGGAGTCGCGTTTTGGTCGGCGCATCGCGCACGGCATGCTTGCCGCCGGTCTGATCTCGGCGGTGCTCGGTATGCGCCTACCTGGCCCCGGTACGATCTACCTCAAACAGACGCTCTCTTTTCGCAAGCCGATCTATATCAATGATACCGTCACCACCAGCGTCACGGTGACCAATCTCCGCGATGATAAGCCACTTGTTACCCTGGCGACTGCCGTGACCAACCAGGACGGCGAGGTGGTCGTCGAGGGCGAGTCGCTGGTTTACTGCGATCAGTGCCAGGTCAACGGTGCGCTACACACGCAAGACGAGGAGCATGTTGGGGTAGTGTAGGCTTTTCAGGCTTACAGCGGTTCTCAGAAAGGTTGAGCCGACCTGCGCGTCGTGGATGGCGTCCAGACGCGGCAAGCCCCATCCCCGAACCCCAGCGCGAAGCGCTCTAGGATCGCTGGATCGCTACCTATGAGACTGATCCGCTGCCCCAGAGCCCTGCTGTGGCTGGCCCTCTGGCTGATGCTAGGGGGCCTGGCGCTGGCGCAGCTGCCGCTACCTGTGCAGGCCGCCAATGGGCTCACGCTCAGCACGCTGGCCTACCTACCAGCGGCTTCATTCCACATCACCGACGAAAGTTACCCCGATCGGGTCAGCGAGATGAACGCCATTGCCAACGGACAGGAACAGGTGACCCAGGCTGTGGTTGGCTATGTGGCGAGTCATCGCGGCTACCGGCGTTATCTGCCGCTGCTGCTGCGCTAAGACGAGCTTTCAGCAGCCTGGCCCTGCCTTATCGCTCTTCGCCCTCATCGGGTGGCGGCAGGGCGTCCTTGTGCTTCTGCCAGGGCCAGCGGCGCTGGGGGCGCTGGGCAGCGAAAGCAGCGCTGCGCTCGCGGGCAGCATGCACCAGGGGAGCGGCAAAGGCATAGCCCATGCGCATAGCCTCATCGGCCAGTAGCTTCATACGCTGGCCGGAGAGCACCTCGCCATCGGCGTACCAGCGCTCAGCGGCGAAGCCAACACTGTAGGTACCGGCATAGGCAATGCTCACCTTGGGGATAACGCCCCAGACGGGAATCAGGCTGATCAGGGTTCGCGCCACCTGGCGCCAGACAAAGGCCCCGCCGATCACTGGCGCGATCTCGCCCATACGCGCCTGAAACTCAGGCGGCGCACCGAAGGCCAGAGCCATGCGATAGACCATCAGGGCCTGGTTTTTGGTCAGCACCAGAATATCGGCGGCAGCGAAGGGCACCGCAAGGATGGGAATCTGCTCGGGGATCGACGAGGCAAGCGCATAGGTGGCATTGGTTTTGGCCACTGAGCGCACCAGTTCCTGCGCGTAGAGCGAGCGCAGAGCTGGCAAGGCCCGGGCTACCGCCAGGCGCAGATCGTCGGGCATCTGCTCAAGCATGGCCTGGCCCAGAGTCGCTGCGGCAGTCTCCGAGGCCAGTTCGGGCAAGAGCACGATCTGGGCATGGGCGAACTCAGGCCGAGGAGCCCCATAGTCGGCCGCGTGTGCTGCGCCGCAGATGGCGATCACCATGGGGCGTTGCAAAGCGGCCAGCTGGGCCAGGGCGCGATTCTCGCTGTTACGCAAGGGGAGACTGGCATCGGCCAGCACCAGAATAAGATCGGCCCCGTGCAGACTCGGCTCGTGATCGCTGCTGGCAAGCTCGTAATAGACAAAGGGCATGCGCTCAGTGGCGGGGTAGCGCTGGTTGCCGGTAAAACGCAGCAGCCCAAAGACCTGGCTGTAGAGCGAACGCGGGCCAACCACCGCGATCAGCAACGGCCGCTCGCTCTCGTCGCGGATCGCCGAAACATCCAGCTCACGCAGGGTCGTAAAGGCGGTCCCCAGATCATTCCAACTCGGCACTCTGGCAACTCCTTAGAAAAATCAGGCGGGGCTGCATCACCCATGCGTAGAGAGTATACCACCTACCATCTGGTTCAGTGCGTATGCTATGATGCACCAGCAATAGGTACTTGCCTGCAACCAGAGTATGGTGAGCCAGGTATCACCGATGGGCTTACGCGATGAGAAAGGATGTCACGCGTATGGCAGCAAACTCCGATGTCATGCCTTCTCCAAGTGAACGACCACGTTCGCGCTATGCCTCCATCGCCCCGCTCTACAAAGCCATGATCTGGACCTCATTCCTGATCAATGCAATCCTGCTGATCGTGGTAGGGGTACTCATCGGGCTGCTCTTCCAGCATCGCGATCAGGTTGCAACCCTGACGAGCACTGGCAGCAGCTTTGCGGCCAACAATATTGCCGAACTGCAGGATGTGGTCAAAGAGCTGCAGGCCTCAACCATCATCTACACTGTGCCCCTCGATACGCGCCTGCCGATCGAGTTGAATGTACCGATCAACGGCGAGACGATCATGACTCCGCGCAACATCGTGCGCTTAACCGAAGCGGTGCCGCTGCAGGCCCCGGCACAGATTACCTTTCCGGGCGGTGGCGGCAACCTGAACGCTACGGTCAGCATCCAACTACCGGCAGGGCTCGAGTTGCCAGTCGACCTGAACATGGACGTGAAATTGCTCACCTCGATCCCGGTACAGCTTGACGTACCGGTGAGGATTCCGCTCGCTGAAACCGAGCTTGGCCCGCAGTTCCAGCGCCTGGGCGGGATCGTTGATCGCCTGGTTGACCCCATCGCACCGCTGCTGCCCATGCCGGAGACACCACCAGACAGCAGTCAGCAATAGGCGCGGGGCGAAGCGACCACGGAACATCCCGTGGCCGCTTCAGATGCGCCGGGCGAGGGCGGCCCAATGTAGCGGGAGGGTGGCCTCAAGCTGGCGATCGGCCCAATGCCATGTATGCTGACCATCGGCAAGTGCGGCGACGGGGGCAGCATTGCTAATGCCAAGGCTAGCCAGCACGCGCAGCAGATACTCGCCGCGGTAGAAGTTGGAGCCCCAGGGTTCAATGCGCTCGGGGCCATACTGCACAAGCCAGGTGATCCGCCGCAGGGCAGCCGGGTCAGCCCGCAACAGCAGCAAGATCGGATGATTCGCCTCGAGGTGAGCGCGGTCACGCGGGCGTCCGAGAGGCGCATCAAACATAGGCTGGGCGAAGAGTGTCTCAGCCGGGCGCGCGGTATGTCCACCATCACTGGCGTAGGGAAAGGCCCCATCAAAAGCACCGACACTGGCAAAGAGTTCGGGGTGCAGAGCGGCAGCCTTGACGGCCATATAGCCACCGAGCGAGAAGCCAGCGATTGAGCGAGCGGCGGGGATGGTGCGGAAGCGGTGATCGATAGTAGGGATCAGTTCATCGAAAAAATAGCTGGCAAAGCGCCCGCTACCGATCCCAGGACTGGCCGCAGCCAGGTCGGGACGACGAAAATCGGTGAGCATACCCGGCACAGCATTATCATCACTAGCCATCCCCGGCAGTACCAGGATGAGCGGGCCAATCGTCCCGGCAGTACGCAGGCGCTCATAGACATCGATCACCGTCGCCTGACCACGACTAGCGTCCTCGTGAGGATTAAGCCACTCGCGCTCGTGGCCGCGCAACAGGTAGAGGGCAGGAAAACGGCGGCGCGGCTCGCTTGCATACTCCGGTGGCAGGTAGAGATAGAGCCCCTTACGCAGGCCCAGAGTTCGGCTCTGGAGATGCACATAGCGCGCACGATGGTCATAGGTGGGATCGCTCATAGTGAAGGCATTATAACATTGGGCCAGAGGCGGCTCTGATGCACAGCATGATCGTGGACAGTGTACAGAGATTCGGCTCTGGCGCAGCTTGCGTGATGACGTCATGCCGCGTGCAGTACACGCTCGCGG
>CAZQCG010000005.1:0-176712 GCA_964592425.1 uncultured Chloroflexaceae bacterium | reverse complement strand
TCCTGTTCAAACCCCTCAAAACAGGATTATACCATCTCTCGTTGTAGTACTAGCGTTCACCCCAGCGTGGCGGGCGCTTCTCGATAAAGGCACAAATGCCCTCCTGGGCATCGGTGAAGGTGGCATTGAAGGACATGACCTCCTTGGCATAGGCGTAGGCCTGATGCTGGGGCATGTTGATCTGGCGATAGAAAGCCTGCTTGCCCAGGCCGATCACGGCCGGACTGGCAGCATTGATGCGCTCGGCCAGAGCCATAGTGGTCGCCTCAAGCTCGGATGAGGGTACAATCCGGCTGACCAGCCCGAAGGCCAGGGCCTCTGCGGCCGAGATTGGCTCGCCGGTAAGCAACATCTCCATAGCTACCTTGGCCGGCACCGCCCGGCTGAGCGCAACCATCGGGGTTGAGCAGAAGAGGCCGATCTTGACACCCGGCGTGGCAAAACGAGCATCATCGGCAGAGACCACCAGGTCGCAGCTTGCGGCAAGCTGACAGCCAGCTGCGGTGGCAATGCCATGCACCTGGGCGATCACAGGCTGAGGAATAGCCTGCATAGTCTCCATTAGGACAGTGCAGGTATCGAAGAGGTGACGGTAGAACTCAGGGCTTCGCCCGCTCATCTCACTCAGGTCGTGGCCAGCGCAGAAGGCCGGGCCGTTCCCACGCAGAACGATCACCCCCACATCACCGCGCCGCCCGACCCCCCGAAAGGCATCGATCAACTCCTCCATATGCTCAAGGGAGAGGGCGTTGCGGCGCGTAGGCCGGTTCATGGTGATCAGGACCGTACGATCGACAACCTCGAACAACAGGTGGCGATAGCTCTCAACCGGGGCGCTCGTCATCGACATCTCCTTGTCTAAACTAAGATCAAGCGCATGCTACCACAGCAAGCGCAGCATGAGTCAGCCTTATGAATTGTTCACGCTGCTGTCTACGCTGCTGTTCACATGCGGAGGTGATACTCAGCTTGCGCATCCTGAAGCTAAACCTTATTGATGGAGCAAGCAACTGTGAAAACCCCCAAGATCGCGCTTATCATCAGCAGCACCCGTGAGACCCGTTTTGGTGAGAAGCCAGCGCGCTGGATTGCCGACATCGCCGCCCAGCGCGACGATATGCAGGTCGAGATCCTTGATCTGCGCGATTACCCGATGCCCTTCTTCGACGAGGTTGCCTCGAACGCCTGGGCCCCCACCACCAATGAAGTGGCGCGCAAGTGGCAGCAAGCGGTCGCCGAGTATGATGGCTACATCTTCGTCACGGCAGAGTACAATCGCAGCATCACCGGCGTGCTGAAGAACGCGCTTGATTATGCCTATCCCGAGTGGAATCGCAAGCCAGCCGCAGTCGTCGGCTACGGCAGTGTCGGTGGGGCCCGCGCTGTCGAGCACCTGCGCCAGATCGCCATCGAGCTGCAGATGGCCCCCACGCGCACCGGCGTACATATTCAGGGTGCCGACTTTATGGCCGCCTGGCGCCAGGGCAAAGAATTGAGTGAGATTGAGCACTTACAGGGCAACGCCCAGGCCATGCTCGATGAACTGGCCTGGTGGGCCAAGGCGCTCAAGGTTGCCCGTGCCGCTAGCTAATGCTTGATATGGTTGGGGCGCAGCGCGCTGCGCCCTTACACCGTGCAGTACTACGTCCCGACCACCCAGCGCACCTGATCGTACCAGAGCACACCGCCATCGTCGGCGATAGCGCCAAGTTGGACGAAGCCGGAAGTGCCAGCGGCGAAGGGGAAGCGCCCAAGGTGAACCCAGCCAGTCTGGGTCTTCTGGTTGACCAGCACCTCAATCGCCCCGTCGCGGTGCTGAATCAGGTAACGGGCCTGGGTCGTTGGCGCTTTGCGGGCCGGGCAGACTGGCACATAGACAAAGAGATCGTAGGCGGCCTCGCTGGGCAGGTTGGGCTGCCAGCGGGCGATACTCTCATTGCCGACTTTGGTGGTCGTCTGGGCCCAGTAGGCGTGGCGTGAGGCGCCGCAGCCCATGGCACTCGGGCCGATGGGCACCGGATTGTGCCAGAAATCGCCTTCCAGTTCATCAACCAGGTGTTCGCGGGCGTTGGGGTCACGGGTGGGTGGCCCAGCGGCTGGATCCTGACCCAGCCAGAGGTAGGTGACCTCAAGCTCGGCCTGGTCGCCATCAATGCCAAGGTCATTGAGCCAGGCTCCATCGCCAACATCGACAGCCGTGGGATAGCTGACATAGCCCTTATCGGCGCGACCGCCGTTAAAGCCATCATAGTAGGCGGCGTGATCCATCGGCCAGCCGCGATCGAGCTGGGGATAGCCATCACGTTTGGCATCCCAGTAGTCATCGCGCTCGCTGTAGGGGCCAACATCGTAGACTGGCACGACAACGCTGCGCCCGTGATAGCTGAGGCGCACCTGATACTCGTTGCCGCCGCGCGAAGAGAGCACCGTCCACGAAGGCAAGGCCACAAAGCGCGCCCGGGCCGGGATCGTCCAGCCATTGGCGGTGCGCCCGCCGACCATGCCGATACGGGTGGCGCGCACGCGGAAGGTGGGGGCGATCGCATAGGGATCGGGGGCCTGGGCCGCCATCACCGTTGGAGCCTGACTGCTGCTCAGCAGGTCGAGGTTGCGCACCAGCGGGGCAACCACGGCGCTTCCCATCAGAGTGACACGGTACTGGGCGAAACGTACCGGGCGGTTGAAGCCGACAACCGTGGCAGGGGCCAGGTCAACGCTCCACGGCATCCACTGGCGGCCATCAAGGCTACCGCGCACATCCACACGGACGGCGGCACCCGGGCCAAGCGTAGGATGATAGGTGAGTTCGAGACGGCTAGTAGGCTCGGCAAGGGCGAGTGTGGCTGAAGTGAATGAGCCGTAACGCTCGAATTTGGCGAAGATCGCCGGGGGGGGCGGGGTGAACTCCGCCAGGGTCAGACTGCCATCTGCCAGACTCAGCACACCATCAAGCTGAGCAAGGCCGACCTGGGCAACCCGCGGCCTGGCGTTCTCGAGGCCCTCTGCCCGGGCCAACATGGCCGGGCTGGCCAGAACGAGGATGAGCAGCACCCAGATGAGCTGTACACGCAGCCTAAGGGGTTGCTTTAACCTCAAGCATTCCTCCGTTGTCTACGAACATGGTAGAGGCTACGGCAGGGTAGCCTTTACGATTATAGCATACCTTGTCGAGATCAATGATAAGAACCTGATATGCTCATATTAGGCCGGCAAGCGCTCCTACGTGGGGCTGAGCCCGCAGCCTGGGCCTCGGAGCAGCATCGAGTTAATGCATTGCTACCCGGATGGCCGTACATAGCTCTGGAAAGGGCCGCCCGTGCAGACTACACTCTCAGCGTACATCCCCCGATTGATTATTTGGAAGGATGGCTATGACCGCTTATACACGCTATACTCGTCTGTCACACATACCCCGCCTGCCGTTAGAAGGGCGTATCGATCTAACCTACCGTTGTAACAGCACCTGCCGCCACTGCTGGCTCTGGCTATCGCCACGGGCGCGTGAGCAGGCGGATGAACTGAGCTATGCCGAGATCTGTCGGATCGTTGACGAAGCGCGGGCGCTCGGCACGCGCCGCTGGAGCATCTCCGGCGGCGAACCGATGCTGCGGGAGGATTTCAGCGCGATCTTCGACTACCTTACCCACAAGGCCACCGGCTACGCCCTCAACACAAATGGCACCTGCATCACACCGGCGATCGCTCAGTTGTTACGGCGCAAAGGCACCAAGATGATTGCCCTCTACGGGGCTACCGCTGAAGTCTACGATGAAGTGACCCGTTTTCCTGGCGGCTTCGAGGCGGCCATGCGTGGTTTTGCTTACCTGCGCGAGGCGGGAGCTAGTTTTGTGGTGCAACTCATCCCGATGCAGGCCAATTGGCACCAGTGGGATGAGATGCGCGCCCTGGCTCAGCGCCTCAGCCCGCACTGGCGGGTGGGTGCCCCCTGGCTCTATCTCTCCTCTTCGGGCACAGCAGCCACCAACCGCGCTATCGCTGCCCAGCGTCTCGCCCCCCACCAGGTGATCGCCCTCGATCCGCCTAACCTACACTACGAGGAGCGCATCAGGGATTTAGGACAGCTGGACGTGCCGGCTCGCTCTGGCGAGGCCCCCACATGCACTGACTGTGCCGATGCTGTTGGCGACGGCCTGGCTGATGATCGGCTCTTCGCCAGTTGTATTGCCAATCGGCGCGAGTTTCATATTGATGCCTATGGGCGCATGTCATGGTGCTCCTTTATCAAGGATCCGGCCCTGCGCTACGACCTGCGGCAGGGCTCGCTGCGCGAGGCCTGGGAAGAGTTTATCCCCGCCTGTGCCGACAAGGTACGCGGTGGCGACGAGTGGCGCACACATTGTGGCAGTTGCAGCAAGCGTGCTGATTGCCGCTGGTGTGGCGTTTATGCCTATCTGGAGACAGGGCGCTATTCGGCACCGATCCCCTACCTCTGTGCCGTCACCGAGGAGGCCGGGCGCTACAAACAGAATTGGCAGACAAACCACCGGCGCTATTTTCGGATTGCGGGGATCACCATCTCTCTGGAGAGTGACCTTGATTTGCGTACGACCCGCTTTAGTGACGAACTGTTAGCCTTTGCCGTCGACGGCCCAGGCGAAGATACCGTCACCCTGCGTCACCATTTTGAACTACCTGACCTACAGGCGCTGGATTTTGGGCGAGAGCTTTACCGGCGCGTGCCATGGCTTATCTCGCGCCGGCCTGACGGCACATGGTTCTACCGGGGCATTAGGCCCGACGGCAGCGACCAGGAACTCCACCGTGTAGCCGTTTTCAGCCCGGATCACCAGCATGGCATGATCTACAGCCCGCCACATGAACTGGAGTATATTCACAAGCATGGCTGGCACGCCCTCTCGCTCTTCCCCACTGATCAGATCTGGCTGGCCCCCCTGCTGGCCGAGCGTCAGGCGGTGCTGATCCATTCAGGGGCCGCCATCATCAATGGCCAGGGGATGCTTTTCGTCGGCCACTCTGAGGCTGGCAAGTCGACCACGATGGAGTTACTCAAAGCCGCATCTGCCACCAGCGCCGATCGCGCAAGCCTCCAGGTGGAGATCCTCTGTGATGACCGCAACGTCATTCGCTGTTGGCCATCGACCGATCCTGAGCATCCCGAGCCGGAGTGGCGAGTTCACGGTACCTGGAGTCATGGCACAACGGACGAGGTCTCACCCAACTCGGCGCCGCTCCGGGCGATCTGCTTCCTCGAACAGGCTCCTGACAATACGATCATTCCGCTGACCGAGAGGAAGATGATCTGGCGGCGCCTGTTGGCGACCCTGATCCGCTCCGTGGTGACGGCGGAGTGGTGGCAACACGAACTTGCTACGCTGGAGCAAGTGGTGGCGAGCATTCCATGCTATATCATGCGCTTTGACAAGAGCGGCGCGATTGTGCCAGAGTTGATCAAGCTCAGCGAAGCGCCGTCATCTTGTGTCGCGCCCTTGTGATAAAGGAGTCCGTATGTTTTGGAGCCACCCTTCGCCTGCCGGATCACCTGTCCGGTACCTGGCCCTGCTCGGACTGGCCCTGCTACTAAGCGGCTGCGGCTTCTTCGGCGGCAGCCCCCCGGCAACGCCGACCACACCGGCCTCGGATGCGCGCACGCTTACGATCAGTGAACCTCAAGCAAATGCCTCGGTCAGCAGCCCGATCAGTGTGAGCGGCAGCACCAGTGCCCTACCTGCTGCTGCCAGCCTGAACTACCGTCTCTTCGATGGGGCCACCAACCTGCTTGCCCAGGGCACACTGCCTGTTGAGCCTGGGCCGAACAGCAGTGGCATCTTCAGCGCTACGATCAGCTATCGCCTCGAACAGGCCGGGCCAGGCGCACTGGAGTTGATCGAACTGAGCCCGACTGATGGCAGCGTGCTGGCCTTCAGCCGGGTGCAAGTGAGCCTCAGCGCAGCCACAGGCGAACTGCCGACCGACATGACCGTGACGCCTGAGATCACGCTCACGCCCGAAGTGACGCCAACCCTCGCACCGCCGCCGCCGACGGAAGCCCCCTCGCCCACGGCGGCACCGCAGCAGCAGATCCTGTTCGATGGGCCGCCTCCCGGCACCAGTGTCGGTAGCCCGGTAGTGATTGCAGGACGCACGGCGCTGCTGCCGCTGGCGGGCACGCTGAACTTCCAGGTTAGTGATGCTGGCGGGGCCATCCTCGGCGCGGGCACCTTCCCGGTGCTGGCCAGTGCCAATGGTAGCGGCAGCTTCAACCCGTCGCTCAGCTTCAACCTGCCACCCAATGGTAGCCAGATCAACCTTGATGTCTTCGAGCCCGGCCCGGCGGGTAGCCCGCCGCTTGCCAGTGCCCGCCTGCCGCTGCTGGTTGAGCCGCCTCAGGCGATCACCGTTGAGAGCCCACCTCCCGGTACAATGGTGGGCAGCCCGGTCGTGCTTACCGGGCGCACCACGCGCTTCCCCTTCCAGGGCACGCTGGGTTATCGCGTGCTTGAGGCCGGTGGGCGCAACCTTGGCATCGGGGTCTTCCCTGTGAATGGTGTTCCCGGTGGACCGAGCAGCTTCAGTGCCAGCGTGCCCTTCGGCCTGCCAGCCGCCGGTGGGCGGATCGTTGTCGAGATCTTTGACCAGAACGCCGTCAATGGCCAGATCGTCGCTGGCACGCGGCTCGAACTCAACGTGGCCCCCCAGCCACAGGCGATCATCATCGAGAGCCCGTCTGCCAATCAGCAGGTCGGCAGCCCAATGACGATTAGCGGGCGCACGGTGCGAATGCCTGGGGCCAGCCAGCTGAACTACCGCGTGCGTGATGCCGTGGGTAATCAGATTGGTGCCGGCCAGTTTGGCGTCGGCGGTACCCAGGAGGGCGGAGCCCGCTTCTCCGCCCAGGTCTTCTTCAATCCGCCTCCGGCTGGCGGCCTGATTGCGCTTGAACTGCTCGACATCAACCCGGCCAACGGCCAGGTCAACGCCAGCACCACCCTTAACCTGAGTGTGGCCGGGCCGCCACCCACCGCTACCCCGGTGCCGCCGCCGACGCCAACCCCAGGCCGCCAGGCGATCACGATTGAGAGCCCATCAAGTGGGACAGTAGTGGGCAGTCCGGTAGTGATCACCGGGCGCGCTGTGCTCTACCCGCAGTTCCGCGAGCTCTACTATGTCATCCGCACGCTCACCCGCGAGACCCTGGGCCAGGGCAGCTTCCCCATCGCCGGCCAGCCCGGCCAGTTCAACGTGCCCTTCTCAGCCTCGCTCAGCTTTGCCGAGCCGCCGCAGGGTGGCGCGATCGTCGTCGAGATCTACGATCGCGACGGGGTCGGCCAGGTAACCGCTAGCTCGCTGGTGCAGCTGCAGGTTAACCCTCGCGCTGTCGCAACAGCCATTCCGCCGCTCGAGGTCATCCAGAAGATCACGATCATTGCGCCCGAAGCCGGGGCGCTGATCGGCAGCCCGGCCACCATCGACGGGATGACCTCCCTGGCCCCCTACAGCAATACGCTCACCTATCGCGTCACCGACGAACGTATGATTGAGCTTGGCACGGGTACGCTTGAGGTACGTGAGAGTGAAGGGCTGGGCTTCGCTTTCAGCGGGCCGGTGGTCTTCACCCCGCCGCCTGCCGGTGGAATCATTTATCTCACCCTGAGCGACCGCAACGAGGAGACGGCCACCATCACCGCCGAAGAGACCATCACGTTGCAGGTGGCCCCCCAGCCGCAGTAGGCCGTAGACGGACATTTCCGCTTGACCATGCGCCCACCGCCCCGACAGCCCCACACCGTGTGGGGCTGTCAGGCTGTCGGGTTGTCGCCCAGCTGGTCAAGCCGGTTTGAAACCATGCCTTAATCCCTGGAAGTGGTGATCACCACCGACGGGCCTAGTTGACTACGCTCGTCGGTGGCGTAGGCTTCGGGATGGGCCGGGTCGTAGAGAGCCACGCGCCAGGTGAAGCTGCCGGGTGGTAGATCGTCCGGCAGTTCCACCTCGAACTGCTCCTGGATCACCTCACCGGGTCGCCAACTAGTAGCCGGCAACATCGCGAACGTCGGTAGGTGGACCATACGCGCCCCAGCCACCCCGTCGAGCGTGCTGACGGCGATGGGCGCAGTGCCGCTGAGCGGCGCGTCGAGCGTCCAGGCGAAGCTGGCCTGGTAGGCGCCCCGCCCGCCCAGGGGCCGTACCTCGGCCCCGAGCAGCCTGAGCGGCCCCAGGTCGGCATTCAGCGGCGGCAGGGTCGTGGCGGATCGGCGTTCGAACTGCTGAGACAGGGCCAGGCCGGGGGCCGGGTCGCGCTGAAAGAGCAGCAGCCCATCACGCGCCTGCACCAGACCAAAAGCCGGGTCGGCCAGCATTACACCAATCGCCAGCCTCTCATAGTCAGGGCCACCGAAGACCTGGGTGCCACTGATCCGTCGCCAGTCGAAGAGGGCATCGCTGAGCACATAGTCCACCTGCGGCAAAAGCTGCGGCAGCCGCTCGGCACCAGGGTCATCGGCATAGCGGGTGAGGTAGAGCGTCTCGCGTTCAACCAGGTGGCTAGCCAGAAAAGTCGAGGCGGCCAGGGGCGCTTCAGGCGGCACATGGGCGGCGAGGAAGTCGCGCATGACGGCATCACGCTCAGTGCGCCCATAGGCCGAAGGATCGCGGCCCATACCTGGCGGTGCCAGCCAGAAGCGCGGGTTGAGCGGGATGTCAACCAGCAGAGCGCTGAGCAAGACGACCAGCAGGGCCGTAAAAAGCATATCGTTGCGCCAGCTACGCGCCCCGGGCCGATAAGGTGCCATGCGGGCGGTCGCCAGGCCCACTGCCGCAGCCATCACCAGGAACGGCACGACCGTGGCATAGTGATGGTAACGATAGTCGAACGAGCCACCCGGCCCACTGCTGAGCAGGGCCGCCAGCGCTACCGGCAGGGCCGGCAAGAGCCAGGGCCAGCCACCACGCAGCAGCAACAGCAACGGGCTGAAGATGATCGCCGCCGTGATCAGGCGGGCGGGGGCGGTGGCAAACACCTGCTCGAACTGACCGAAATAGGTACCCAGGTAGTTCCAACCGCGGTGGCTTGCGGCAGTGGTTGCAGTCGTAAAGAGCGGGCGGATAACCAGGAAGGCCAGCAGCCCGTAGCCAAGCGCCGCACCGGTAGTCAGCAGGCCCACCCGGCGGGTCGCGGGCTGCCAGACCAGCAGCAGGCCAAGCATGGCGACGGGCAGGGCGACATAGAATTTGAAGCTGAGGGCCAGGGCGATCCAGAGGGCATACTGGCCCCAGGCGCGCCGATCGAGGGCCTCAAGGGCAAAGAGCAGCAGCGGCATCGCCAGCGTATCGCCGTGGAAATCGAAGAGCAGAGCCGTCAGGGCCACCGGGTAGAAGAGATAGATCAGCATCAGGCTCAAGCCGCCCAGGGGGTGCGCGGCAGCGCGTGTGCCGAGCCGGTAGGCCGGCCAGGCCCCCGCCGTATAGAGGGCCGTCTGTACCAGCAGGAGCATACGCGGGTCAGGCCAGAGCGCCCAGAGGGGGGCGAGCAGCAAATAACCGAGCTCAACATGCATCGCCAGCCGGCTCAGGGGGCCGTCGGGAAAGGTAACCACCAGCGGCTGCCCGCGCAGCACCGAGGCAATCGCCTGAGCCATATTGCCCAGGTCGTACATCGCAGCATTAAAGCCCAGGTAACGCTGCCAGCTCAGCCAGAGCAGGAGGCCACCCCAAACCAGGGCCAGCCCCGCCGCCGCCAGGGCATAGGCGCGAGCCACGCCAGGCGGCGGCAGACGGCGCACATGAGCAAAGCGATCGGTGCCCATTATTTTGTCCCACAGGCAGCTATGCGCTGGATAGCTGCGGGCGGTAGCCAGTAGATACGCCGCCCGGCAAGGTCGATCACCGTGCGCTCGGCGTGCTGATCGAGACACGCACTCAACTGCTGGAAGATCGCGAAGAGGTCGTCGTAAAAAATAATCGCCGCTGGCGGGCGGCTGGCAATCAGTGCAAAAAGATCGCGCTCCGGCAACTCTCTGGCCAGGATCCGCTTCATACTCAAGTCGCTCAACAATGGTTCGGTAGGACGATCAGCCAGCAGCGGAAAGATCAGGTTGTCTGACCAGACAGTAGCCGTGGGGCCGGTGCGTTCATGCAACAGCAGGGCCACGGCCTCTTCCTGCCGTCCAGGTGCTTCCGCTCTGAGTAGCGTCGCCGTGCGCCCAGTGCCAGCGACCGCCAGGGCCAGTCCGGTCAGCAGCAGCAGTGGCCCCAGCGACTCCTCGGCCTCGCCAAACAAGGCGCTGGCGGCAGTGTGAAGCAGGGCCGCCGCACCAATAGCCAGGGGCGGCAGTAAAAACACATAGTGATGATCCCATGAAGGAAAGGTGCCGATCAGCATAGCGCCTACGCCAAGCGCCCAGAGCGCCAACAGGATCGCTCGTTCACGCCTGACACCGACATGGCCCAGGTCGCTTAGAAGGTGCGCCGTAAAGAGGATGACCAGCCAGATCTGACCAACCAGTACCACACCGGCCTCTGTGGCACTCAGGGCCAGCCGCTGGATCAGGGGCAACGGGCTGGCGGCACGCAGGTGCATACCAAGGATCTGGTCAAGTTGGCTAGCCTGGCCCAACAGCAGGGCGAGCAGGAGCAGGGCAGCCGCAGCCCCGGCCAGCAGACAGCCAGCCAGGCTCAGGCTTGAACGCCAGGTGGCCCATCCGGCAAGCGGCCCACGCATCAGCCGCCAGAGGAGCAGTGGCACGATTGGTAGCATCGCCAGGGCGAGCGCCTTGACCTGGATGGCCACACCAGCAAGCAAGCCTGCGCCAAGGCTAAGCAGAAGCACAGCACCTGGCGTAGCCTGCTCGGCGCGCAGCAGAAGCAGCATCGCCCCCAGGGCAAAAGCCAGGGCGGCCAGGTTGGGCCGGATGAAAGTGCCCTCATAGACAAAGAGCGCACTGCTGAGCAGCAAGGCCATCGCCAGAGTAGGTAGGAGGCCGGGGCCATAGAGTTGCCGCGCCAGGGCACCGGTGAGCAAAGCGCATGCCAGGGCACTCAGGGCCGCCAGGGCGCGCCCCACAACGATGATCTCAGCGAAGCGGCCAACGGCCTGCAGCGTAGCCACAACCAGCGGCGAGATGCTCATCAAAAATGGGCTTTCAGCGATGCCGGACTGGGTAGCGGCAATGCTGGCCAGCATAATATTCTCATCGCGGCGCAGCAGCAGCCCAGCCCGCAGGGCGACGACGAAGATCGAGCAGGCCGGTAACAAGATCAGCAAGCTGGCGATCCACGGACGCAGCTTCAACTGGCGGCCGATCCGCGTCACAGACGTAGCTGTCACGGGTTCAACTCCTCGCGCACCACGTAGATCGGGCGGTTACGTCCCTCGTAGTAGACCCGCGTGATCAACTCGCCCAGCAGGCCCATACCCAGGAACTGTACGCCGATCAGCAGCAGCAGCACCGCCAGCAGTAAGAGCGGGCGGTCGCCGATATTCTGCACCAGCACCAGGCGCACATAGCCGAGGTAGAGCAACAGGGCCGACCCTATCGCCCCGCTGGTCAGGCCAATCAGCCCGAAGACCTGCATCGGGCGGGTCGAGTAGGAGAGCAGAAAACGTACCGTGATCAGGTCGAGCAGCACCCGCGTTGTGCGCCCAAGCCCGTACTTCGATTTGCCGTATTTGCGGGCCGCGTGGTTGACCGGCAGCTCGGTCACTGCTACACCCTGCCAGGAGGCAATCGCCGGGATGAAACGGTGCAACTCGCCGTAGAGATCGATATTTTTGACTACCTCGGCCCGGTAGACCTTCAACGAGCAGCCGTAGTCATGCAGACGCACGCCGGTGGCCCAGGAGATCATCGCGTTGGCCATGATTGAGGGCAGACGCCGGTTGAGGAAGGCGTCCTGGCGCCGCGCGCGCCAGCCGCTCACCACATCGAAGCCCGCCTCGGCCTTCGCCAGCAGCATCGGAATATCATGCGGGTCATTCTGCAGATCGGCGTCGATCGTCACCACCCACTCGCCGCGGGCGCGGTCGAAGCCAGCAGCGAAGCCAGCTGTCTGCCCGAAGTTGCGCCGGAAGCGCACAACACGCAGGCGCTGATCACGCTCGGCCAGCTTGCCCAATAGGGCGAAGGTGCCATCACGCGAGCCGTCATCGACGGCCAGGATCTCGTAGGGCCGCCCCAACTGCTCAAGCGCAGCGGTCAGCCGTGCGTAGAGCTGTGGGATGCTCTCTTCTTCGTTATAGATTGGCACGACCACCGAGAGGTAGGGTTGCTCCTCAGCGAGAACCGTGGAGAGAGGATGTTTACTGGTTGATGTGGCCATGACTCCTGCCTGTTGGGGCGCAGCAGCTATGGCTGCTGCGCCCTTACCGGAGACCGCCCTGATGCCCTTACCGGAGATCGCCCTGATGTCCTCACCAGAGACCGCCCTGCCCTCAGTATTACGCACCCTATTCTAGCGCATCAGGGGGACAACCCTTGCAACCAACCCGGGCGTGATCGAGTATGCTGAGTGGATTGCCGCACCCGCCAGCCTGTTGGAGATCAAACGTGCTCACGATCCTGCTCGAGATCCTGCTACCGATTGCCCTGGTCGCCGGCACTGGTTTTATGCTTGGCACACATCTGCCGATCGACCAGCTGACACTTAATCGTGTGGTGATCTATGGGCTGAGCCCGGCGCTGATCTTTACCTCGCTGGTGCAGGCCGACCTGGCCGGGGCAGGGGCGCTGCGTATGCTGAGCTTCTCGGTGGGCCTGCTCATGCTGCTGGCCTTGCTCACCACGGCCATCGCTATCCCACTGGGCCTGCGCGGGCGCAGCCTCAGCGCAGTCTTGCTCAGTGTGCTCTTCATGAATTCGGGCAACTATGGCCTGCCGGCGGCCCGTTTTGCCTTCGGTGAAGCTGGCTTCACCCAGGCGATCTTCTTCTTCATCGCCCAGTCGATTATGGCCCAGACCCTGGGTGTGGCGATTGCCGCCGCCGGCTCGGCCCAGACCGGCCCCGGCCTACTGCCTGAGGTGCTCGGGCGGGTCTTGCGTATGCCCCAGGTCTACGCGACCGCTGCGGCGCTGCTGGTGCGGGCAGCGGGCTTCGACCCCGCTAGCGCCGATGGGGTTGCCGTCGGCATCTTCCGCGGCCTGGCTCTGCTTGGTGAGGCGACCCTGCCGATGATGCTGATCGTCCTGGGCACCCAGCTTGCTGGCGGGGTAGTCTTCGAGCAACCAGGCTTGCTCAGCCTCTGTGTCGGGCTACGCCTGGTCGTCTCGCCCATCGTCGGCTATGGCCTTGGCCTGGCCCTGGGCCTGAGCCAGCCGGGCCTGGCGGTGGGCGTCATGCTGGCCGGTATGCCGACGGCGGTAAACACCACCATTCTGGCCCTTGAGTTCGGCACCCGCCCGCGTCTGGTCGTTGGCAGCGTGGTGCTCTCCTCCCTGCTCAGCCTGCCGAGCCTGGCCTTTTTGCTGAACTGGCTGGCATGAGTGACGAGCAGGTTTCAGCCCATTCCACCAAGCAAGATGAAGATCAACACCCCCAGGCAGAGGTAGCTACCATAGGCGATGTAGGTAGGGGTGCTACGCCCGCTGCGCCGGACGATGATGATACCGGCTGAGACGAGCCCCGCCAGGATCATACCGGTGAAGAGGGCCGGACCGAGGTTGATCAGCCCGACGACCGCGCCGATAAAGATCGCCAGGTAGACATCGCCCAGGCCGAAGGGCACGCCGACGGAGGGAAAGAGCAGGCGCGCCAGCATATAAAAGACCAGGAAGAGGCCCCCACCCGCCAGAGCCCCGAGCAGTACATTGCGCCAGTCCATGCCCACCAGCGGCCCGACCACCAGGGCCACCAGCGTTGCCCCCAGGATGACAAAGGTGTAGATAAAGCGGTGCAGCCAGTCGATCGCTCCGGTCAGCAGCAGCACCGCACAGACAAAGGCCAGGTAGAAGAAAGCCGGACTCAAGCCATAGAGTTGATAGAGCCGCAGCAGAGCCAGGCCGTTCAACAGCTCAATCAGGGGGAACATCCAGTGCAACCGACGTCCATCGGCGGCCCGTCCACGTTGCAGCAGCCAGCCCAGCAGCGGCAAGAGTTGCCACCAGGCCAGCGGCGCGCCAGTGCGTGTACAGCGCGGCCAGCCCAGCATGCGCCGCTCACGCGGGAGGCGCACAATCAGCACGTTGAGCGCACTGCCGAGGATGAGCCCTGCCAGCAGAACCAGCATCGCCGTGAACATCGCTGTACGCCCTCTCGTTTCAGCCGTTGCGCAGGGCCGCCTCCATCAAAGCCAGGGGGGCCGGCTGGCCCGTCCAGCGCTGGAAGGCCAGGGCGCCCTGACGCACCAGCATGCCCAGCCCATCGCGGGTTGCCGCGCCGCGGGCCGCAGCTTCGCGTAGCAGGCGGGTCGGGCGATAGACCATATCATAGACGAGCGTCTGCGGCCCGATGGGCGGATCGGGCAGCGGCGTCTCGTCGGGTTGCCAGCCGAGGGCGGTAGCATTGATCAGCAGGTCACAGTCAGCCAGAATGTTAGCCAGATCAGCGTCATCGGGGCTCAGGGCCAGCAGCTGCGCTGGCGCTGCGCCAGTTGTGGTAAGCCCATGCTCATCAACCAGGCTCACCAGCAGGTCGGCCAGCAACTCCTCGGCGCGGGCAAGGGTGCGATTAACCAGCACCAGGGTTGCCACGCCAGCCAGGGCCAGGCCGAAGGCGGCCGCCCGGGCGGCGCCGCTAGCCCCCAGGATCAGCGCGGTACGCCCGGCAGGCCTAAACCCGGCAGCCGTCAGGTCATCGATCAGCGCCGGGGCATCAGTGTTGGCCCCGACAAGCAGCCCATCAGCCGCCTTGTAGATCGTATTGACTGCACCGATCAGCGCAGCCGCCGGCTCAAGCTGGTCGAGTAGGGGCACGACAGCCTGCTTATAGGGCAGGGTAACATTCGCGCCCAGATACTCAGGCCCACGCAAGGCCAGCACCTGAGCCACCAGGGCCGCCTCGGAGGGCACCTGCACCGCCTCATAGACTGCCGAAAGGCCCAGGTGGCTTAGGGCGGCATTCTGCATCTGTGGCGAGCGACTGTGCGCCACCGGATTCCCGATCAGGATAATCTTCTGCATGATGCTCATTGGCAGGCCGCCCACTCGGCCTCGTACTGCAAGAACTCCTCGTAGGCAACAGCAAAGTTATGGCTCCCGTCGCGGGCGCAATTGGCGACGAAGAAGAGGTAGCCGGGTGCCGTATCGGGGCGCGCCGCCGCCGAGAGGGCTGCCAGGCCAGGAGCGGCGATTGGGCCGGGCGGCAGGCCGATCTGGCGGCGCGTATTGTAGGGACTCTCCACCGCGAGGTCGGCGGCACTCAACTCCTTACGCCACCAACTCGCCTCGGACTGGCTGTAGCCCAGGGCATACTGCACCGTAACGTCGGAGCCAAGCTGACCGCCGGCCACAATTCCGGCATTTTCAGGGCGTAGCCGGTTCCAGAAGACCCCGGCAATCTGGGGCATCTCGTCAACCAGGGCCGCCTCGCGCTGCACGATCGAAGCCATGGTCACGATCTGGTGGACAGTGGCCTCGGGCACTTGCACGCTACGCTCGATGGCCGCGTATTGCTCACCAAAACGATCAAGCATCGTGCGCACGACCGCTTCCGGCTCAGCATTGCTGGCGAAACGATAGGTATCGGGGAAGAGATAGCCTTCGAGAGTGGCTCCCTGAGGCAGCCCGTTGAGCAGGAAATAGTCATTGCGAAAGCGCTCGCCATCACGAGCAACGGCCAGGAAGCGCTCGCTATCGACAATCTCAGCCTCTTCGAGCAGGGCGGCGATCTCCTCCAGCCGCAGACCCTCACGCAGGGTCACCGACTGATCTTCGAGCTGGCTCTGCTGCAGCGCCACCAGAACCTGGTTCATCGTCATGGTCGGGCTAAGCACATAGCGCCCGGCCTGCAGGCGTCCGTCAAGATCCTGTGAGCGGGCCAGCAGGGTGAAGAGCGCTGGCTGGCGGATGAGCCCCTCGGAGCGCAGGCGGGTTGCGATTGAGGTGGTACTCTCGCCCGGCTCGATCACAAATGCGACCGCATCACCCTCGGCCGCCGCCGGGGCACGCAACTCACTGAGCGCGGCATAGCCCCCGCAGGCGGCCACCAGGGCGATCAGGGCAATGCTCAGCATCAAAGCACGCACCAGGCGCATCACAACGAACCTCCTTGGCACAGGGACGGGCAGGGATGTCGTTCAGGTCGAGGGATTATAGCACGCCCGGATCGAGCAGGCGTGTTGGGTTGCGGTTGCAACCATCGCGTACAATACGGAAACACCTTTAGCCGTACGCTAGTGCGCAGGAGTCAACCATCCATGCAGCATTTTTTTACCCGCGCGAATGAGGCGCTCTACAAAGATCTCTCCGACTATGTGAGCATCCTGCGCAAGATCATCGCCACCCTGCCACTGGCCAGGGCTCACTGTGAGCAGGCCGTGCGTGAGGTTCGCCTGGTGCAGGCCCTGCTGGCCTTCGGCAGTGGGCGCGAGGTGATCGAGTTGACGCGTATCTGCCTGCACCTCGGCAACCTCTGGGCCGTGCGTGAAGAGGGCCCGGCGCGTACCTCCGGTTTTAGCCGTGAGCTTGAAGAGAGCAGCAAAGCTCGAACTATGAGCGACGAGGCGCTCAAGCTGATTGCTGTTCACGAGCAGGACGCTCTCTCGCTTGAGTTGCGCGTCTGTTTCCTCAATATCATCAGTTTGCTCAAAGAGGAAGAACGTCTGCTCGCAGAGTGTGAGGCCCTGCTTGGGCCCTTTCGTACCAGCCCTGAACTGACCCGTAAACGCCTGCACCTGCTGGTGGCCGCTGCCGAGGCGCGCCTGCCCGACACCGCTGAGCGCCGTGCGTCCGTGCAGACCTACCTTGAGGCCGCCGAGTTACTTGCCGAATGGGAGAACGGGATCACCCTTGACGAGCGCGGCATTCAGGTGCTCGAACGCTGTCTGATGATCATCAGCCATAGCAGCGAAAGCTTCGGTGTGCTTGCCGTCACAGCCCACAGCGCGATGCGCTGACCGGTGGCTCATCCAGGCTGGACAGCACCGCCAGCAGTTGCTTGGAACTGAACGGCTTGAGCAAGTAGGACAGCCCGGTGCCTTCAAGAAAGGCGCGTGTGCTCGACCTGGTTGCATCACCAGTGACAAAGATCAACCGCCGAGCCAGGCTCGGGTTGACACGGGTCAACTCTTCGTAGATCTCGATACCGCTGAGGCCAGGCATCAAAAGATCACAGATCACGGTGTGATAGGTGTGGCTGGCAAGCCGATCACGCGCAGCTATGGGATTCGTCTCCGAATGGACGCTGTAGCCAGCATTGCTGAGCACCCGCGTAATCAAGGCGTTTACCTGGGGGTCGTCATCGATCACCAGGATATTGCCACGCCCCACAGAAAGCTCTGCTTCCAACTGCGCCTGGTTTGCCTGAACCGTCACCGGAAAACGCACGCAGATGATCGTACCCTGGCCAGGACTGCTCTCCAGGTTGATCAGCCCCTCGTGTTCCTGGACAATCGTACGGACAATGCTCAGCCCGAGGCCGGTACCCTCGCTGACCGGCTTGGTGGTAAAAAAGGGCTCAAAGATCCGCTCGTGCAGGTGCGCCGGAATTCCCGGTCCATTGTCGGCAACAATTAGGTCGACCCAGGCTGGATCTTCACCATTGATGGTGATGCCAATCTGGCGCGGCGCACGCTGTGGGGTCAGGGCATGGATCGCATTCGTGAGCAGGTTGATCAGGAGTTGTTGCAGACGAACCGCATCAACCTGAAGGATCACTCGCGCCGGTTTGACCTCGAGCGTCACCTGAATGCCATAGTTATCAAGATCGGTCTGCACGAAGATCAAGGTATGCTTGACGAGCACTGCCAGGTCGGTCGGTGTTGGACCGGGCGAGCCGGGGCGAGCGAGTTGAAGCAGGCTGCGCACAATCTGCCGTGCCCGCTCAGCAGCATCAACAATATGGCGGGCATCGGCGATCGTCTCCAGGGCGAGGCTTTCGTCTTCCATGATCAGGCTGGCAAAGCCCAGAATGCTCTGTAGGGGATTGTTGAGCTCGTGAGCCACCCCTGAGAGCACCTGCCCCAGGGCACGCAGACGCGATTCATAGGCCAGGGTACGCTCGATCTGCAGCCGGATCTGATGTTGCTGGGTCAGGTCATCAATCAGGCGTGTCGTAAAGAGCGTTACCAGCCTGGCATCAGGAGGTGGTGGGGGAAAACGTCGGATCGCCTCGTCCAGGTCGGCCAGGCGATCAGGGCGTTCGCGGGCAACTACAGTGCGCAGCAGTTCCAGGGTGCGTGCGATGATTGGCGGCTCGAACGTCCACAGTGTCGCAAAGCGGCGGTCACCCTCGCTCTGAACTGGTGTCTGCTGATCACGCCCACACAATATGGCACCGATCTGCCTGGTCAGAACAAGCAAAAACCACTCCTGGCGGAGCGGATCGGGATCCAGAAGCCGTACGTGGATCTGGCGCTGATCTTCCTCTTTCGGCAACTCGCCGCCGGCAAAGATGCAGATCTGGTGGGCCACACCGGCCAGGTCGCGGTAACGCTCAGTCTCTTCGCGCCAGTGACGCGACTCCTGGAAGCCAGTCAGGATCATCGCTGGCAACCGTTCGGTGATCACCATATCTTCCAGCGCATGGCTGACATCAACCAGCGTTGCCTTGGTCGCCTGGATCGGGACGAGCCGATCGCCCAGATCGGCGGTCAGCAAGGCGAAGAGCGAGAGCGCTGTCTGCATACGACTGTTCTCACAAAGAAGAGGCTTGGCTAAGCATAGCACAGAAGCGATGGCACTCTTTCAGGTCTGAGCGCCCCTGTAGACCTGCATGCTATAATTCGCCAATGCTCCGCGCCTGAAGGTAAGCACCTATGAGTACCTACCGCGCCTGGTTTGCCGCCCAGGACGATCCCACCGAACGCTATCCGTTGACCGACGTGGTCTACTACTCACGCTCCGGCGGTCTGCTTGAAGTTCAGCACGATCTTGAGGCCCTGCGCAGTCGTAGCGCCGATGAGTGGCGTCAGCTCTTCGAGAGCCGTTGGATGCGCACCAGTTGGCCCTACGGATCGGGGGTCTGGGGCAAGAAAGAGTGGATCTGCCCGACTGTGGCCGACGAGAATGTGGTCAGCATGTTCGAGGGCGGCACGAACCTCTTCTGGGCCGACCGCCTCGGGCGCGAGTTGGGAGTCGAGGATCTCTGGCTCAAACTGTGCGGCAACAGCCATACCGGCTCCTTCAAAGACCTGGGTATGACCGTACTGGTCAGCGTGGTCAAGCAGATGATCAGCGAAGGCAAGCCTATCCGTGCGATCGCCTGCGCCTCCACCGGCGACACCTCGGCCGCCCTGGCCGCCTACGGTGCCGCTGCTGGCATCCCCACGATCGTCTTCCTGCCCCGTGGCAAGGTCAGCACCGCCCAACTTGTGCAGCCGATTGCCCACGGGGCTACGGTGCTCTCTATCGACAGCGATTTCGACGGCTGTATGCGCATTGTGCGCGAAGTCACTGCCGATCCTGATAGCGGGATTTACCTGGCCAACTCGCTCAACTCGCTGCGCGTTGAAGGCCAGAAGACCGTCGGCATCGAGATTGTCCAGCAGTTTGACTGGGAAGTACCCGACTGGATCGTCATTCCCGGCGGCAACCTCGGCAACACCTTCGCCCTCGGCAAGGGCTTGCTGATGCTCTATGAACTGGGCCTGATCAAACGCCTGCCCCGGCTGATCTGCGCCCAGGCCGAGCATGCCAATCCGCTCTACCGCGCTTTCCTCAACGACTGGCGCTACGAGCCGATCCATGCCCTACCTACGGCCGCCTCGGCCATCCAGATCGGCGACCCGGTCAGCATCAACCGGGCGATCAGTATGCTCCAGCGCTTCAACGGCCTGGTTGAGCAGGCCAGCGAACAGGAACTTGCCGATGCCGCTACCCGCGCCGACCGCACGGGGGCCTATGCCTGCCCCCACACCGGCGTCGCCCTCGCCGCATTGATTAAGCTCGTCGGGCGTGGCATCGTTCGCCCGACTGATCGCGTGGTAGTGATCTCGACCGCTCACGGGCTCAAGTTCAGCCGCTTCAAGGTTGACTACCACGAACACAGCCTGCGCGAAGTTGTTAGTCACTACGCTAACCCACCCATCGAGCTGCCACCCGCAGTCGATGCGGTGCGCCGCGTACTTGAGCAGCGCTCCGCATAGGGGCCTCCTGACCGCTGGCACAAGGGGGCTGGCAGGCCAGTCCCAACTGAGAAGACAACGATGGTTCTGCAGGGCTATGCACGGCGGATCAACAGCGACCTGCACCCCATCCAGGTGATCGACCCGGCGCTGGTGTGGGCCGGCGACCCGGCTGAGATTGCTGGCGCATGCCTCGGCGCGGTCGACGTGAGTTTTGCTGAACGGGTGCGTGAAGGCGATCTGCTGGTGCTGGCAGGTGTCCTCACTGCAGGTGCGGGCGTCGAAGCGGCGTTGATCGCCCTGCAGGCTACTGGCATCGCCGCCGTGATCTGCGCCGGGGTCGCCCCAGACTTCGAGAACCTCGCTGCCACCTATGGATTGCCCTTCCTGGTCGCCCCGGCAGCAGCGGCGCAGATCACTGAGGGCTCACTTGTCCGTCTTGATCTTGAGCGCGGGCAGATCGAGGTTACTGGCAGCCGCTGGGAGGTTGCACCGACACCACCAGCCACACTGGCTGCTGTGCGGCGAACCCAGTTGCTGGCTCGTATGCGCCGCGTGGTTGAAGAAGAGGGCTTTGCCGAGTAGGGGTGGCTGAAGAATGCGTGCCAAAGAATTTCGTGCCCTGGTGAGTAGCCTCGCCCGCGCCGGTGAGCCTGCCGAACCTCGCTGCCCGCATGCTGGCGAGTGTGGCGGTTGCGCCTTCCAGGATCGCACCTATGTCGCCCAGCTTGCCGCCAAGGCAGAGGCGCTGACCCGCCTCTTTAGCCAGAGCGGGCTGGCAGCCGAGCTCGCCGCAGGGGGCTTGGAGGTTGTGGCATCGCCCGATCCCTACAGCTATCGCACACGGATGGACTACGTTGCCACCAAGGGCCGCTTTGGCTTGCGGGCACGCGGCAAGTTCAACTATATCGTTGAGTTGACAACCTGCCACCTGGTGCCACCGGCAGCCTTTGCCGCAGCCCAGGCCGTCTGGCAGGCAGCCATGGCACTCGGATTGCCCGATTACAATCTGCGCAACCACAGTGGCTTTCTACGCTACGTCGTGGTGCGCCGCAGCCCGGCTGATCAATTCCTGCTTGCTGCCGTTACCGCCGCCGGGCCTTACGACGCCGAGATGGAACAATTGGCAATCACGGCCCTGAACCAATCCGGCGTGATCGGCTTCCACTGGCTGCTCAACCCTGGCCTCACCGACCTCTCGTTCGGGACACCTGTACGCCACTGGGGCGCCGCCTTGCTGCCGATGCACGTCGGCAACCTCGATCTCGTGATCGGGCCTAACACGTTCTTTCAGAACAACCTGCACCTGCTTGAACGGCTACTTGCCGACCTGCAGACAGCAGTGCTGGCCGTTGCCGATAGTACACCAGTGGCCGATCTCTACAGTGGGGTCGGGGCCATCGGGCTGCATCTCGCACCGGCGGTCAGCGCGGTCGTCTGTGTCGAGTCTGTTGGTGAGAGCGCCACCCTCGCTGCGCAAAATGCCGCCGCCGCTGGCTGCACCAACCTGCAGGTGCTGACCGGCGCTGTACTGCCCTTCCTGCGTGAACAGCCTGACAGAGCCTTTGGTGTCGTCGTGGCCGACCCACCCCGCACCGGACTCGGCCCCGAAGTCTGCGCCGAACTGCTGCGGCTGGCCCCGCACCGCATCGTCTACCTCTCGTGTAATCCACTCACCCAGTTCGAAGATCTGCATGCCCTGGCTCCCGGCTATCGCCTGCAGAGCCTCCGTGGCTACGATATGTTCCCCCAGACTCCTCATCTCGAAACCCTGGCCATCCTCGATCAGCACCAGCAAGAGTCGAGCAAAAAGGCTTGACATCGAACTTTTGTTCTGGTATTATCCAGACAGTTCAGGTGACGATGGAAAGAGGTGGCACCATGGCCCTGACGAGCGAGGAGATCGGCGGCAGTGCCCGCAGCCTACATCTGCCGCGTAGCGCTACTATGCTTGCCTACAGTGTGACCTTCGGGCTGGTCGCTGTTGCGATCTATGTCCTGGTAGGGGCTCTGGTCAGCTGGGGGCAGGTACGCCTAGACGACCTGCGCTACGGGCGACCACGCACCACCCACCTCGAAGTCATGCTCGGGCATCGTGCCGAAGCAACTGGACAGTCCACGCGGGTGATTGGCCTTAACCTTGATCGCCAGGTCGTTGTGCTGGTGCTGCCAGGCGGTGATCCGGCCCAGATCTACAGCCTGCCAGGCCCATACCTCTTTGGTGCCACTGAGGATCTGGTGCCTGTGGTATTATCTCTTCAGGATATCGACGGGGATACCCGGCCCGACCTGCTGATGAACGTGCGGAATGAGCAGATCATCTATCTTAACCGTGAGGGAACGTTTCGTCTACCGACACCGGAGGAGCAGCAGGGCATGATCGAGGAGCGTGGGTTGTGAGCGAATCGGATCGTCGTCGCGCACCGGCACAGCGGTCAGAGACCGGCCGAAATGAGCCCTCAGCACCCGCACGTCGGCGTGAACTCTTCCCGCTGACGATTGAGCCTGAGGACTTCGACCCACGCGCCCGTCGACGCCCCCCGGCCCCCCTGGCTGACCTGTTGGGCGACATCGACTCGATGCTGCCAACAGCGGACGATCCCCTGTCCACGCAGTCAACTCCGCACCCCACCAGTCCCGCGCCTGCGTCCCCAAAGCAGGCCAACTCGCCTCCGCCCGCTGGCGCACGCCCGACGACGACCTCAGGCTCGCGTCCGCCCACCTCCCAGGCAGGCCCACCCTCTTCGCCGACACCGTTCGCGGTTGGGCCAGGTGCCTTGCGTGAAGCGATGGAACGCTTCGAGCAGTCAGCTGGACATCTCTTGCGTGCCGATCAATTGAGCGGCCTCTGGCCACCACTCGAACGCCTCCCACGCGCCTCTTCGGGCCTCTCTTTTGGACGGACCATCGGTATAGGCTTGCTGGCCCTGGTCAGCCTGCTCATTATCAGTATGCTCGGTGGTGGGCCAATTGAGACCAGCCGCTGGATGCCGAGCATCCTGGGCAGTAGTACAGAGAATGTGCGCCAGCCTCTCTTCGCCAATACCAGACCTTCAGCAGGAGACTACAACCTACGTGCTGCGCCGAGCCTTAGCCCCGAAGAGATTGACCGCATCCTGAGTAGCTACGGCTCACCGGCCACCGGCACCGGCACAATCTGGTACAACCTTGGGCTCCAGTATGGGATCGACCCGGCCTTTGCGCTTGCCTTCTTTATTCACGAAAGCTCCGCTGGCACTGCATCGGCATGGGCTGGCCTCAAACCCGATGGGAACACCACCCATAATGTCGGCAATATCATCTGTGCCGGCTACCCCAACTGTTACGGGCGCTTCCGTGATTATCCCTCCTGGGAGGCGGGCATCGACGATTGGTACCGCTTGATCGATGTGGAATACCTGCAGGGTCGTGGCCATCGCACCGTCGCCGACATCATTCCCGTCTATGCTCCCTCCTTCGAAAACGACGTCAATAACTACATCAATGTCATTCAAAGCCTGATCGACGGCTGGCGGGGCCAGGGTGTACCCTGAGATGAGCAGCAGAACCTTGATCATGGCCGGCTTGGCCCTGGGTGCTATGCTCGTTCTCTGGTACAGTTGGAGCTCAAACGAGGTGCGCGTCAGCACATGGCGCGGTAACTCCACCGATTCTGTCGCCGGGCTGCGCGTACATGTTGCGGCAGAGGTCGGCCTGATCGGCAATACCGAGGCTCGCCAACTCGGACAGGGGCTTCCTGGTGAACTGCGCCCTATGGGCAACCCCCTGCGGGCCGCGAACAGTGTGCTTACCCAGGGTTACGCTGTTGGCTCCCACGCCCCCGCCGAGGTCTGGGGCGCGATCGACCTGGCCCTTGATGGCAATGGCGACGGTGCCGCCGATCCTGACGGTACCTGGGAACACCCGATCTACGCAACCAACAGCGGCGTGACCAAACTGACAGCCGAGAGTTACCCCGCCGGCAACCATATCTGGATCACGAACGACCAGTACCGCACCGGCTATGCCCACCTCGCCCGCTTTGCCGTGAGTGACGGGCAGCAAGTTGTGCGGGGTGATCTGATCGGTTACATTGGATCAAGCGGCATGTCCTCCGGCCCGCACCTTGACTACCAGATCTGGGAACAGCAGGCTGGGCAGTGGCACAACCGCAACCCGCTCGACTTTGACGCGCTCAATGCGTCCTGGTGATGTCCTGATTACTTTTGCGCCTGCCGCACAATGATCGCTACCAACGTCACGGAAACGATTGAAGTGACCGTCTGTGGCATGGACTGCGCCGACTGCGCGGCCCATGTCCAGCATGCCATTGCGGCTCTACCTGGCGTCGAACAGGTACAAGTCTTGCTAGGCGCCGAGCGGGCAGTCGTGCGCGGTGATCCGCGCCTGGTAACACCAACCGCTCTGCGGGCGGCCATCGAAGGAGCTGGCTACCAGGTTCCCTCGTCTGAAGCATCGCCCACTGCTCCCGGTGCCGCCCTTGCCGACCGCATTCTGAGCCTCTTCGGGCTGATCTGCGGCCTGGTGCTCCTCCTGGTCGTTGCTGGCGAGTGGTTTGGCCTGCTCGAAGCGGTGACAGCGGGTGTGCCCTTCTGGCTCGGCGCAGGGCTGGTGTTGCTGGCTGGCTGGCCCGTCTTTGTCAATGTGCTCCGCGCCACCCGCCGCCGCCAGGTCATCGCTCATACTCTCATGAGCCTGGGCGTCCTGGCGGCCCTCGCCGTCGGTGAATGGCCCACCGCAGCTGTGGTGGTCTTCCTGATGCGTATTGGCGATTATATTGAGCACTTCACCGCTGACCAGGCTCGTGGTGCCGTGCGTCACCTGGCCGAGCTCGCCCCGCAGACCGCCGTGGTTGAGCGTGAAAGCGGCGAGGTGGTGGTGCCGATCAGTGCCGTTGAACCAGATATGGTAGTGGTGGTGCGCCCCGGTGCGCAGATCCCCGTGGACGGCGAGGTACTAAGTGGTGAGGCTACTATCAGTCAGGCCACCATTACCGGCGAGCCCTTGCCAGTCGAAGTTGGCCCGGGATCGATGGTCTACGCAGCGACCATTGCCCAGCTCGGTAGCCTGCGTGTACGAGCCACCGGAGTCGGTGCTGCCAGTACCTTCGGCAAGGTCGTGCGCCTGGTCGAAGAGGCCGAGGGTAATCGGGCTGAGGTACAGCGCCTCGCCGACCGGTTTGCGACCTGGTTTCTGCCGGTGGTTGTCACCCTGGCGCTCCTGACCTTCCTGATCCGCCGCGATCCGCTGGCAACCGCCGCTGTACTGGTGGTGGCATGCTCCTGCTCCTTTGCCCTGGCCACCCCCGTAGCCGTACTGGCTGCCGTCGGCAGTGCCGCCCGCCGGGGCCTGCTCGTCAAGGGCGGTCGTTACCTCGAATTATTGGCACGGGCCGATGTGCTGCTCGTCGATAAGACCGGCACCCTCACCCTTGGCCGTCCACGCATCAGCGAGGTTGTGACCCTCGCTTCCCTCAATGAGCAGGAGCTCCTGACTCTGGCTGCTGGCGCTGAGCGTTACTCGGAGCACCCCCTGGCCGAAGCAGTGCGCCATGCCGCCCGCGAGCGGCACCTGCATTTGTTGGCCCCAACTCATTTCACGGCTCTGCCGGGTGCGGGTGTCCACGCCTTGATCGACGGGCGCAAGGTGAGTGTAGGCAGTGCCCGCATCCTCCCACCCGGCATGACACCGCCGTCCGCCGCCGCCGAGTTGGAAGGCCGTGGGCGGGCCTTGCTCTATGTTTGTGTTGACGACCAGCTTGTTGGCCTGTTAGGGGCCACCGACAGTGAGCGCCCTGAGGTTGCCCTGGCCCTGGCCGAAGTGCGCCGCGCCGGAATCAGCGAGATTGTTATGCTGACTGGCGACCACGCTGGTGCGGCGGCCCCACTGGCCACCCAACTCGGGGTAAGTTACCGCGCCGGGCTACTGCCCGCAGACAAGATCGCGCTTGTACGCGACTACCAGGCCCGTGGCCATACCGTGATTATGGTCGGCGACGGCGTGAACGATGCGCCAGCCCTCGCCCAGGCTGATGTGGGTATCGCAATGGGTCTTGCCGGTAGCGCCGTAGCCCTCGAAGCCGCCCATGTCGCCCTGATGCGCGACGATTGGACACTGCTGCCCGCATTATTGCAATTGGCCCAACGCACAATGCGCGTCATACGCCTCAACCTCGGCTTCACCATCGTCTACAATCTGATCGGCCTCAGCCTGGCTGCACTGGGCTTCCTGCCGCCGGTGCTGGCTGCCGCCCTCCAATCCTTGCCCGACCTGGGTATCCTTGGCAACTCGGCACGCCTCTTGCACACCCCGGCCCCTAGACAGCTCCATCACACCGATCAGTCTGGAGATTAAGTTTCCCACTCTTCTTGCTGGCTTCGCTACGCTCGGCCAAAGCGTACCGCAAACTCAGTACGCACTTGCAGGCTGAGTTTGCCGAGTTTCTACGCGTATGCCCAATGACATAGCCCTGCAAGAGCCCCATACAGCGCTGATCCGGGCTGCGTTGCAAGTAGCCAGCCCGCCCGGTGCGGCAACAGGGCTGGATCTGGCCTGTGGGCAGGGCCACAAAACCGCATGGCTACGCGCTTGTTGTAGGCCGGGGGCACTGGTGCTTGGGCTGGATCAACAACAGGCGCAGCTCCAGGACGCCCGCAGGCAGCTGTCTGACGCTAACTGGCTGGTCGGGAGGGCCGAGCAATTGCCCCTACCTGCGGGCAGCTGCGATCTCGTCTGGTGTGTTGCAGCCCTGGCACTCTTTGGCCATCCTGCCCAGGCCCTCGCCGAGGTGGTGCGGATTTTGCGCCCCCAGGGTGTGCTGGTTGTGGCCAGCGCCGGGGAGCGCTGGGTGCGCCCACGCGCCTGGCCGACGGCACTTGCTGCAGTCTTCGGCAACATGCCGCCAGCACCACCCGCCGACGATCTTGGCAGCGACCTGGCCATAGCCCTGGCCGCTGCCGGGCTGCAATCCGTACACCTGGCAGCGTACCTGCTCGACCCACCAGGGCTCGCGCCAACCGAGGCAGCCCTGGCGCTAAATGACTGGCCGCAACTGGCCCCCCTGGTTGGCCCCAAACTGAGCCCTGCCGACCTGGTGACCTGCGCCGCCGTCAGCCCGCCCGAAGCTGAGCCACGCCCAGTATTGATTGTTGCCCGTGGCAGCATGCCCACCACAGGGGGAGGGTTTGGCGGGGCGTAGGCCCTCAAAAATCTGCTTGCACAGAAAGCCAGGGAGCAGGATTCGAACCATCGCCGGATCAAAAGCTCAATCTCACGCGCTTACCAGCAACACCCCTGCCAGCACAGCGGCAATCCCGGCCCACTGGCTGGCTGCCATACGCTCACGTAGCAGCAGCCAGGCCAGCAGCACCGTTACGGCGCTAAAGACCGAAGCCAGGGCTGTAACCACACTGACGTAAGCCGTAGCAATGCCGGCGTTGTAACAGAGGAAGGCCCCCGTATCAAGGGTACTGGTCAGGGCGATCATGCCCCAGTAGCGGCGTGCTGGCAAACGTGGACGCTCGCGGGCCAGGGCCAGCAATACCAGGGCGACCAGGATGGCCAGCACGCGACCCACCAGAATCGGCCAGGCTATGCCCAGCCCCGCAGTGACCGGGCCGAGCAGCCAGAAAAAGACCCCATAGGCAAGGGCAGCCCCCACGGCCGACCCGATGCCGCTGGTGGAGGCATAGGGCGAGGCGTTATCCGCTGCGGGTGAGCGCGAGACCACGATCACACCGGCCAGTACCAGGGCAACCCCGAATAGCGCCGGAGGCGTTGGACGCTCGCCGCCGAGCAGGGCCAGCAGCGCTGTCACGACTGCAAAGCTGGCTGCGACCGGCGAGACGATCGCCAGAGTGCCAATCGCAAAGGCACGGTAGAGCAGCACTGTCCCCAGCACATTAAAGAGGTTGACCCCCACGGCGAGCAGCCAGAGGCGCAGATCAAACGGCGGATAATCGCGCCAGACCAGCAATACCAGGCTGATCGCCAGGAGGCCGACAAACTGCACCACCAGCAAACCCTGGCGCATACCAATCGCTCGATTGACCCGGCTTAACATAAAATCGCCCGTCCCCCAACCGAGGGCGGCCAGCAAACCGAAGATCACACCCATTAAAACCTCGTCCCGGTACACCGTCCACGCTTGCTTGCGCGTTCAAGAGAGGTGCAAAGAGCGCGAAGCCCTCTCCACAATCGCTTCTCCAACCCATCAGAGTTGGCCGGACGGCACACTGGCTGCCGGATCAACCGGCAGCCAGTATAATGCGCACATATGGAACGCATTATACTGCTTCACAGCAGGCTCCAACTCACCATTGCGGCCACTCTGGTCGTCATGATCGTCTGGGGCCTGATCGGTGCTTTACGCCGAGAGATAGGCCCCGGCTACCGTGGGATGCTCTGGGTGACCCAACTGCTGATCATCGCCGAGGCCCTGCTTGGCCTGCCGATCCTTGTGCAGTTCAGCGGCTTCGGCTTTGGGCGCATGGTGATGCACATGGTCTACGCTGGGCTTGCCCTGACCGGCCTACCACTTACCCTGTACTACAACAGAGGTCGCACCGCCCGCCGGCAGGCCCTGATCTTCGCCGGCATCTGTTTCTTACTGCTCGGGGTGGTAATCCGGGCCTATCAGACAGCCAGCTAGGGGGCGCAAAGCTGGTTTCAGCAGCGCTGCACCCTTGCGGCTGCGTATGCATAAGGAGGTTTTACCTCCCAAATATTTGCAGCACAAAAGCCAGGGCCGCGCCCAAAAGGGCCACCCCAAGCACCAGATAGGCCAGGGCGGGGACAAACTCGGCGAAGCTGCGGGGGCGGTAGCGCCGGGGTGGGCCATCAGTCTCGATGCGCTGGCCGCGCCAGTAGGTCACCCGGCGCGTCGAACCGGTGCCGAGATTGAGGCCAAGAGCACACCAGGCCAGCCAGAGCGTGTAGCCGCCCGGCAGAGCCAGCGCCAGGGCCGTGAGCGGCCACGGCAGACGCCCGGCATTGGCCAGCACGAGCAGCAGCACGGGCAGGGCAATCCAGCGCCAGTCGAAACGAACCCGCCCCATCATCCACCTCGTTGCAGGCTGAAACTCACTTCGCCGGTGGCCCACTGAGGCTAAGGGCCGCCAGGGAGGTTTCGCCGGTGAGCGGGTGCGCGTGGCCAATGGTAAGCACATCGATCACGATCGGCAGCAGGTCACGCAGATCGATTGGCTTGGCCACATAACGCTCGGCTCCCAGCTCGCGCATCTTGACCCGCAGGCCGGGCGTATCGTAGGCAGTGAGTACCAGCACAGGAATGTAGGGCCGGAAGGCCCGCACGGCCCGCACCAGTGAGATCACAACGTTGCTGTGGGGGCTTGGATCGACAATCAAGAGATCAACATTGCCAGTCGCACAGGCCAGCCAGGCAGCATTTGGCGCGGCGATCACCACAGCCCCAAAACGATCACCCAGCATCGTTTGTAGGCCGCGCTGAGTAATCAAGGCTGCGGTTGGATCGTCATCAACAATGTAGATCTGCCGGAGAGGCATCGAGATGCACTCCCCCAGCCGTTAGAGGCCGGAGTAGGGGTCGTCTATAGCTGAAGCTATCGTAGCAGTCAGGGCTACCTATGTGACGGAGCGACAGCACAACTGAAAGTGGTAAAGTAACAACTTGTGATTTATTACACATAATTTGTCTACGGCACTAGAAAGCCCTACATGAAGTAGCATGCCCGACATGTCGATCTATCTCCGCCTTACCAATGAAAGACATCCGTTCAATTTACCTGACGCTGACGCTTGCCTGACGCGTTGCATAGCGAGCCATCTGCCCTCACGCCTTTTGGCGCGGCACATGGTCTCCGCTCGCTTCAGGCAGCCTGAAATCAGCGTTCGAGCAGGTAGAAGCCGGCCTCTTCATGGCGTGCGTAGGCGCACACCTGGTAGCCAGCAGCGAAGGCTGCTTCGGCGAGGGCGCGGAGTTGGTAGCGCCAGGCGCGCGCCCGCACTATATCGCTGGCAGAGAGAGCCACGCTATCGAGCGGTATGCGCAGCAGGAAGCGCTCGCCAATCGGCTCGATCACTGGATCGAGTGGATCAGGATTGACCAGCGGTGCTGTGGCGAGCAAGGCACTAGCGGTTGGTAGCTGGGCCTGCCCTGCACGTCGGGCAACCACCGTCGGGGCCTTGAGCCACCAGTCAACCCGAAAACGGTCGCTGGGCAGCTCACCATGGGGATCTTCCGGCTCGGGGCCGTAGATATTACGGACGTAAGTGCGGCAGACGGCCCCGAGTTTGGCGATGTTCAGGTAGGCGTTGCGGCTGATCAGCGGGTCGAAGGTCCAGGTCATAAGATCAAGCCCCTGGGCCAGGGCTTGCTCACGCTGGGCCCACTTCAATTGCTCACCCAGGCCGCTGTCGCGGTAGGTGGGCAGCACAGCGGCCATATGCGAGGCATGCTTGAGCCGCCCGTCTTCGCTGCGGGCCAGGAAGCCGAAAACAAAGCCGACCAGCGGCTGCTCGGGCAGATCCTCGTCGAAGGCCCCCACAATGATGCCGCCATTCTTCTGCACAGTGAGCAACATATGGTCGGGCACCGCCTCGAGTTCGCCCCAGACTTCACGCTGGATCCTGGCACAGGCACTGAACTCGCGCAGCATAGTGAGTGGGCGAAGGCTGATCTTCATAGGATGACCATATCGTCGCGGTGAACCACCTCGGGGCCATAGTCATAGCCGAGGGTCTCAGCGATCTGGCTTGAACGCAGACCGCAGATCGTGCGTACATCGGCAGCGCGATACTGGGTGAGGCCACGGGCGATCTCCTGACCGCCGGGGGCATAGATGCGCACGGTCTGGCCACGGTCGAAGTCGCCTTCAACGGCCGCAACACCCGCTGGCAGCAGGCTACGGCCCTGGTGAACCAGGGCCTTGACGGCACCGGCATCAACCACCAGGCGGCTCTGGCGGGCCGTCTCGGCCAGGATCCAGCGTTTGCGCGCATCAAGATTGCTGGCGGCGGCAAGGAAGCGTGTGCCAATCCGCTCGCCGCTGGCCACGCGCAGGATCACATCAGGCTCGCTGCCGGCGGCGATCACCACACTGGTACCGGCGCGGGTGGCCAGGTCAGCCGCCTGGATCTTGGTCTGCATACCGCCTGTGCCATGGAGGCTGCCGACCCCCCCGGCCATGCTGCGGATCGACTCATCGATCAGCGCTACCTCGCTGATCAGGCGGGCATCAGGATCGCTGCGCGGATTGGCACTGTAAAGGCCATCAATATCGGTAAGAATGAGCAGCAGGTCGGCGTCGACCAGGCCCGCAACCAGGGCCGAAAGGTTGTCGTTGTCGCCGACACGGATCTCGGCCGTGACCACTGCATCATTCTCATTGATAATCGGCACGATGCCACGCTGCAGGCAGAGGGTGAGCGTATTGCGTGCATTCAGGTAGCGCCGACGGTCGCGCAGGTCGTCACGGGTAAGCAGAGCCTGGGCCACCTGCAGTCCGTAGATCTCGAAGAGTTGCTCGTAGAGGTGCATCAGGCGGCTCTGGCCGACGGCAGCGAACATCTGCCTGAGCGGCACATTGGCGCGTGCCCGCTGGCCGGGGGCCGCGCCAAGCCGCTCACGACCGGCGGCAACGGCCCCCGACGAGACCAGTACGACCTGAGAGCCCTGCGCACGCAGGGCGGCGACCTGACGGGCCAGGCCAACCATATAGGGCCGGTTGAGCCGGTTGGTGCCAGCGGTCAGCACACTGGTACCGAGCTTGACGACCAGACGTGAACAGTCCATAGCATCCCGAACGCTTGACGAACAGCTAAGCCCTATTGTAGCGCACCCGCAGGCAGAGCCTGACAGGTGCGCAAGGGAAGCTTAGTCACGCGGTCGTTCGCCAAGGGTCACTTTGAGATTTTGTTCCTGGCCGTCGCGCAGAATGGTGATCTCAATGGTATCACCAGGCTTGTGGCGCAGCAGCAACTGGCGCAGAGAGGTGTTGTAATCGAGACGCGTATCGTCAACCGCAACGATGATGTCGCCGTCACGGATACCGACACGGTCGGCGGCGCTATCTGGGCTGACCGCTGATGTGCTACCACTCATCGCCTGAACCAAGGCCCCATTCTGCACTGGCAGGTTCATCTCAGCGGCCAGGTTGCCATCAATTGCCAGGTAGCTCACACCCAGGAAGGGGTAGCGCACTTCGCCATCAGCGATCAACTGATCGGCGACCGAACGCACAATCGTGCTCGGCACGGCGAATCCCAGACCCTCGACCGGCGCAGCACCCATAGCATAGCCGGTATCGTTGCGCACAACCAGCGTATTGATGCCGATCACCTCACCATTCAGGTTGATCAATGGGCCACCGCTGTTCCCGCTATTGATCGCCGCATCGGTCTGGATCAGACCCTCCATCGAGCCAACTGAGCGATTGAGCGCACTCACTACGCCGGAGGTCACGGTATTGCGGAAGTTGCCGAGCGGGCTCCCAATCGCCAGTACCGTCTCACCGGGTTGAAGCTGAGCCGCGTCACCGATGGCAGCCACCGCCGGTACTTCACCGCTGACCTGGATCACCGCAATATCGTTCAGCGGATCAGTGCCGACCAGTGTGGCCTCGCGGCGCGTATTATCGGCGAGCACCACGGCCAACTCGCGGGCACCCTCGACGACATGATTGTTGGTAATAATGTAGCCATCAGCACTGACGATCACGCCGCTGCCGCTGCCGCTACCTTGCGCCGAGCGGTTGATCACCGTCACCACGGCCGGGCCGACCTTCTGGACTGCCGCGACCGCTGGGCTGGGGCCAGCCGACTGGGTCACACTGCTGGACTGGGCCGGCTGGGCTGCGGCCAGCGCACTACTCGCCGCAGTCAACACCGCCTGGGGTACAGCCGCTGCCTGGGCCTGGCGGCCATTGATGAAGAGGGCCGCGCTGGCACCCGCAACAGCACCACCGGCGACACCAATGAAGATTCCGAGTAAGAGTACCGCAATGAGAGCCAGCGGATTGATTTTACGCTCAGCCATATACACCTGCCACTTTGAACAGGGGCGCATCTCGCCCCTGATATTCTGCTGAGTGTATGATGCCAGGCTTGCCTGAGCGGAGTTTTAAGCCCTTCTTAAAGAAGGATGAGAGGGTGGGAAGACGGGGCCAGTGGGGCGCTTTCGCCAGGCCGCAGGAAACGGCTTCTTCAACACTGCACATGAGCCAACTCGCCCTCGCGGCGATAGGCACAGGCCATACGTGGGGTATTCCATGCCAGCCCGATGGCACCGCCGGGGGTCAGCACAATGCAGCCGCCGCTGCCGCCGGCCACACTTGCCGCCAGGGTACCAACGGCCAGGTCGGCGGCAGACTGAGGATCTTCGCCGCGTTCGAGCAACTCGACGATACGCCGCGCCAGGGCGACCCGCACAATTGATTCGCCCCAACCAGTGCAAACAGCCCCACCGACCTGCGCATCGGCGTAGAGCCCACAGCCGACCAGGGGCGTATCACCGACACGCCCGGGCAGCTTGAAGGGTGTACCGCCAGTCGAGTTGGCTGCCACCAGATCACCGGCCCGATCGAGGGCCAGGGCACCCACCGTGTCATGGCCAGCCAGGGTCGGCGTAGGTGACGGCAGTTGGCCACTGCGCCAGGCTTCCCAGAGCAGGCGCTCACGCTCAACCACCAGCTCTTCATTGGCGCAGAGGGAGATACCGGCGGCCTGGGCAAACTGCTCGGCACCCTCTCCGACGAGCAGGGTCGCCGGGCCGGCAAGCACCTTGCGCGCCAGGCTGATCGGGTTGCGCACCCGGCGCAGGCTGGCGACCGCCCCGTAGTGCAAGCTACGCCCGTCCATCAGTGCCGCGTCCAACTCAACCATCCCCGCACTCGTCAGATGTGAGCCGGTACCGGCATCGAAGATCGGGTTATCCTCCATCAAACAGACGGCTGCCTCGCAGGCATCAAGGGCCGAACCGCCCGCCGCGAGAATCGCCCAACCCGCCTCCAGGGCTGCTTGACAGCCTGCCTGGTTCACCGCGACAAGATCGTCGGGCATGGCCCATGCCCCCCCGTGAACAATCATTGCAATCGGCATGGTTGCTCCTTTGTTCAGCGGGGCTGCACCCCGCCAACGCTACCGTATAGCCCGAACGAGGGGCATCCCGACTATAAACAAAGCCGCCGCTCATCTGAGCGACGGCTTTTTCTGGTGGACCCAAGCGGGATCGAACCGCTGACCTCAACACTGCCAGTGTTGCGCTCTCCCAGCTGAGCTATGGGCCCTCATCATGTGGACACACGGGGATTCGAACCCCGGACCTCGACAGTGCGATTGTCGCGCTCTCCCAGCTGAGCTATGTGCCCGCAACGTAGGCGAGTATAGCATCTCTAACCTAAGCTGTCAAACTTCGTGTGCCACAACCTGAACCCATTCCGTTTGCCAGGCAACCCGAAGCATGGCATACTGCTGCCGTATTCTTGTGTAGGGTGCAAAAAGGTTTTTTCTCGGAGGGGGCCGCGGCCCTCCACTATCTCCCCCTATCCACACGAACAGGCCGGATTTGAAATGATAGGGAAAGGATCTCCTCTTGCCACCAATCGGTCTCTCTGCCGCACTTGAACAGTTCCACCCGAACGACCTGCTTGAGCATTGCAAGTTTGCCGAGGCCCACGGCTTTCAGGGCGTAATGGCCGCCGACCACTTCCAGCCCTGGGTACCGGCCCAGGGCCAGAATGCCTTTGCCTATAGCTGGATGGGCGCCCTGGGTATGGTCACAAAGGGCGACTTTGGCCCTGGCGTCACCTGCCCCAGCTTTCGTACTCACCCATCACAGATTGCCCAGGCCGCCGCAACCCTCGGGGCGATGTTCCCTGAGCGCTTCTGGCTCGGCCTGGGTAGTGGCGAACTGCTCAACGAGAATGTCGTGGGCAGCGTCTGGCCCGAGCCGGTGGTGCGTTTTGAGATGCTCCAGGAGGCCACCGAGATCATTCAGCGCCTGCTCAGTGGCAAAGAGGCGCGTTTTCGCGGGCGCTACTTCACGATGAATAAGGTGCGCCTCTGGACACTGCCACCTAGCCCGGTGCCAATCTATATCGCCGCCACAGGCCCGCAGACGGTGCGCTGGGCCGGTAAACAGTGTGATGGGCTGATTACGCCCGGGGCCAGCCCCGAGAAGCTGCGTGGCATCCTCGAGAACTTTGCGACGGGTGCCCGCGAGGCGGGTAAAGACCCTGCGACTATGCCGCGCCTGCTCCAGTTGCACGTCTCATGGGCTCCGACCTACGAGGAGGCTCTGCAAAATGCACTGGTCGAGTGGCCCAATGGCGGGATGAACTTCCCCAAACAGGATGTGCGCAGCCCCGAGGACTTTGCCGCGATGGCGAAGTTGGTGCGCCCTGAGCATTTTAAGGGCCGTGTACTGATCTCAGCCGACCTGGAGGAGCACCGCGCCCATCTGCAGGGCTTCTTTGACCTGGGCTTCAATGCGATCTATGTGCATAATGTGGGACGCAACCAGCTTGAGTGGATCAAGGCCTATGGCGAGCATGTCATCCCTAAGTTGGGTTGAGTGGGAAGCAAGGTAGAACGATGTTCAAGCGTATCCTGATTGCCAACCGGGGTGAGATCGCCGTGCGGATTATGCGCGCCTGCCGTGAACTGGGTATCAGCCCGGTCGCGGTCTATTCTGAGGCAGACGCTCGCGCCTTGCATGTGCGCCTGGCCGATGCGGCTGTCTGTATCGGGCCACCGGCAGCGGCCCAGAGTTATCTGCGGGCTGAGGCGATTGTCGCGGCGGCCCTGGAACTGGGGGCCGAGGCGGTGCATCCCGGCTATGGCTTTCTCTCTGAGAATGCCGCCTTTGCCCGGCGCTGCCGCGAGGCAGGGCTGGTCTTTATTGGCCCACCACCCGAGGCGATTGAGGCGATGGGCGGCAAGGTTGGCGCACGCCACCTGGCCCAGCAGGCCGGTGTACCGGTCGTGCCCGGCTATGACGGTGCCGATCAGTCTGAGGCGCACCTGCTGGCTGAGGCCGAACGTGTTGGCTTCCCGCTGCTGATCAAGGCCAGTGCCGGCGGTGGTGGAAAGGGTATGCGTGCCGTCAATAACGCCGAGGAATTTAGCGAGGCCCTCGCCGGGGCCCGCCGTGAGGCGCTGGCGGCCTTCGGTGACGATACGGTCCTGCTTGAGCGTCTGGTGCAGCGCCCACGCCACGTCGAGATCCAGATCATCGCCGATAGTCACGGCCATATGCTCTACCTCGGTGAGCGTGAATGCTCGATCCAGCGCCGCCACCAGAAGATCCTCGAAGAGTCGCCCTCACCCGCCCTTAGCCCTGCCCTGCGCGCCCAGATGGGCGAGGCGGCCGTGCGTGCCGCCCGCGCCGCTGGCTATGTCAATGCCGGCACTGTCGAGTTTGTGCTCGATAGTGAGGGCCGTTACTACTTCCTGGAGATGAATACGCGCCTCCAGGTTGAGCATCCCGTGACCGAGATGGTCACCGGGCTGGATCTCGTCCACTGGCAGATCGCGATTGCGAGCGGTGACCCCTTGCCCCTGACCCAGGATCAGGTGCAACTGCGTGGCCATGCGATCGAGGTGCGCCTCTACGCCGAAGATCCGCTCACCTACCTGCCGGCCATCGGGCGACTGGCCCTGCTTGATCCGCCCATCGGTCCGGGGATACGGGTGGACGCCGGCCTGACCACCGGTGACGAGGTGACGGTACACTATGACCCGATGATCGCCAAGCTGATCGTTTATGGCGAAGATCGTCCGGCTGCGATCGAGCGCTTGCGCCACGCCCTTGATGATTTCGCTGTCCTGGGCCTGACGACCAACCTGCCTCTTCTGCGGGCCATCGCCGCCCACCCGGCCTATGCCGCCGGGGCCACGCACACCGGCTTTCTCACTGAGCACCGGCTTGAGGTGGCCCTACCAAACACGCCACCCACGGCCGTGATGGTCGCCGTGGCGCTGATCGAACTGGAGGCCAGCCCACCTGCGCCTGTCTCCGATCCGTTTGCACGGCGCTGGCGCGCCGGGGGGCGCGGTGTGCCGCTGCGCCTGGCCGCAGGTGAGCAGGAGTATACCCTGTTGGCGAGCCGTCAGGGCGAGCACTGGCACATCGAGTATGATGGCCAGAACCACCTTGTGCGCAACCTGGCCCGTGGCCCCGCCGAAGTGCTGCTGAGCATCGATGGGCGCAGTGAACGTATGCGCATCGTGCGGGCTGAAGGCGGTGAGTGGCTGGTCGGCTGGCACGGCAACGCCTACCGCCTGGGCCGTCCGGCCCCTCTCAGCGCCGAGAGCGCCGTGCGTAGCGGGCATCACCACGGCGATGCCGGGCTCGTCGCCCCTATGCCGGGCACCCTGGTCAAGGTGCTGGTCAGTGAGGGCCAGCTTGTGCGTGAGGGCCAGGCCCTGCTGGTGCTTGAGGCGATGAAGATGGAGCATACCGTCGTTGCACCCTACGCCGGGACGGTGCGCCGGCTGCCCTTTGAGCAAGGGGCCAACGTCGCGGGAGGAGCGGTGCTGGCCGAGATTGATGATGCTGGGGTGGAGCTAGCCAGCTAGCCGACCTCGATCTCGTAGATCTGGTGGACTTCGTGCTCAACCCCGGTCAGGGCCAGTTCAAGGGCGTAGCGCCCACGGCAGGTCGGGGTGAGCCGGAGCCGATCAACGATGATCGGCTCACAATCGGCAGGCAGGTTCAGGCGCTGGCGCGCTTCGGCGATGGTCGTCCCGGCAGGATCGCGCAGGCGCGCGGTCAGCCGGGCGTCGAGAATAGCCCGGCGCGCATCGTTGACTACCGCCAGGGGCAGCATAATTGCCTCACCAACGGCATAGGTGCGCGGCACGTAGAGGCAATAGGCGTACTGCGGACTGAAGGCCATGCGCATCGCCGCATAGGAGCGCTTGGGCACACGCCAGTAGTCCACCACACTCCAGAGCACTGCCGGATAGGGATCGACAAAGAGAAAAGCGATAATCCCACCGGTCGGGTGGTACTTGCGGTGACGGAGCCGGTCGATATAGTAGCGATTGATAAAGATCTGGTAGTCCTGGCTCAGTGCTACCGTCTCAGCGAGCGAGCCAGCCTCACGCCAGGGAATCCAGTTGGCCATAATCTCGCCCTGCAGGCTATGGCGCTCAACCAGCCGCCGGGCGGCCTCGTCGGTCAACGGGTCGGGCATAAAGCGGCGGCAGCTTTCGAGATTAGGGAAACTCTGCGCCCCAAACTCGGTCACGAAGCTCATATTGCCGGGGAAGCGCCGCTGCATCATCTCGGCATCTTCGAGGCTGCCGTGGCTGCTATACCAGCCGAAGTAGGCGTGGGTGTCGGTGCCTTCGCGCACATAGGGGACATGGAACTCGCCCGATGAGCGCACCACGGTGCGGGTCGGATCCTCCTCGGTGACAATCGCCTTGAGGCGGCTATCAAGCACGTCGCGATTCCAACTGAAGCCCAGCGCGGTGAACTGGGTGCGCAGGCGCGCCAGCCAGCTCTCATCAGCGGTGTCTTCGATCAGGAAGGGCTCGTTGTGCATACACCAGACGCCGATGCTGGCGTGGCTGCCTAACAGCCAGGCCATCGCACGGGCCTGCCGCCCGGCCTCGGCCAGTACCGAGCGGTCGTAGATCCACTGAAGCGGGAAGTCCTGCCAGAGCAGCATACCCTGGGCATCGGCGGCCGCGTAGAGCGCGGGGTGGTCGACATGGGCATGCACCCGCAGCATGTTCATGTGGCACTCGCGGGCGAGGCGTAGATCCTCGTCGTAGCGGGCGCGGGTCATCGTCGCCAGACGCATATCACCAGGCGGGTAATTGTTGCCCTTGGCCAGGAAACGCACCCCGTTCAGATGCGGAATCCAGCGGCGTAGCTCGAAGCTGCGCACACCAAAGCTAAAGACCTGACGGTCGCTCACCTCGCCGTCGAGCAGCAGTTCGACGGTGACAGCGTAGAGATCGGGGCGGCCCAGGTCGTGCGTCCACCAGAGCTGGGGGTCACGCAACTTGATCAGGCCGCCAAGGCGCTGCGGGCCACTGGCAAGATCACGGCGCTGCTCGAAGCTCTGGGGTGAACCCTCAAAGGTTTGTGGGGTGAAGGTGAGCCGCACCAGGGCCGTGCATGGTGCGGCAGCATCAAGCTCCAGGTCAAAACGCACCTGGGCGAAGCGTTCATCGCAAGCCTGGGTGAGCAGGCGGGTGTGTCGCAGGCGTAACGACCCACTGGCATGCAACTCGACCGGCAGCCAGATCCCGCCGGGGTTGGCCTGCGGATCGAGGCAATCCCAGTGGGAGAAGATGCCGGTAATCAGGGTCTTGCCGAGTTTGTTACGCTCTTCAGGACAATCGACCTCAATCAGCAGGCTCTGCTCACCCTGGGGCTGCAGCAGGGTCGTCACGTCTCGCTCATAGGGAATGAAGTAGCCCTCGTGCGGGCCGAGATCAATCCCGTTGAGGTAGGCGCGGGCCCGATAGAAGATGCCGCCGCAGCGCAACCAGCGCCGGGTTCCCGGTGCATCAGGCTGGTGGGTAAACCGACAGCGGTAGACCACTTTGCCGTGGTGCTGTTCGAGGCCAGCCAACTGCTGCCAGTGGGCAGGAACCTGGGCTGGCAACCAGTCGGCATCATCATGGGGGTAAAGGCCCTGGCGGAAAACTTCGAGCGGGCGGATCTGCCAGTTGTCGGTTAATGTCTGATAGTGCATAGAGCTTGTTAGAGAGCCATGTCACCGCGCAGGAAACGGACAGCTGTGTCGGCAAGCAGCGCAGCACCGACCGGCAGGCAACGTTCGTCAATATCGAAAATCGGCGTATGGTGAGCGCGAATCACCCCGTCATCAATGGCGGCACCGAGCATCAACATCGCGCCGGGGGCCTGCTGGCACATATAGGCGAAGTCTTCGGCCCCCAGACCAGCGGGCGAGCGGTCGAAGGCTGCACTGCCAAGATACTCACCAGCCACCTGTTCGAGCCAGCCAGCCACACGCTCATTGTTCCAGCCCGCCGGGTAGCCACGCCCGATCCGCAAGCGGTAGTCACCACCGTAGGCCCGGCTAACGGCAAAGGCCCGCTCGACCTCACTGATCAACTGCTCGCGCACCTGCGGGTTATAGCTGCGCAGTGTGCCATGGAGCCGCACTTCACTCGGGATCACGTTGGACGCCTGGCCCCCTTGCACCACACCGACGCTGACCACGGTCGGCTCAACCGGGTCGATCCGGCGCGCCTTGATTCCATACAGGGCCGTCAAGACCGGGATGAGCATAAAGATGGGGTCGGTGCCCTCGTGGGGCGCGGCCCCGTGGCCACCGCTGCCAAGAATGAAGCCCTCAAAATCGTCAACTGCCGCCGAGACCCAGCCGGGCCGAATGGCCACTTTGCCCAGGGGCATGGTCGAGTCGACATGCAGGGCAATCACCGCGTCAACACCCTCCATTACTCCCTCTTCAACCATGCGCAGGCCACCACTCTTGCCCTCAGCATCCCAGGCCTCCTCAGAGGGCTGGAAGAGCAGGCGTACCCGTCCACGCAGGCCCTGCTCGGCAAAGGCTTCGCGCAGGAGGTGCGCTGCACCAAGCAGCATAGCGGTATGAGCGTCATGGCCGCAGGCGTGCATCACGCCCGGATTGGTTGAAGCGAAGGTTGTCCCAGTGGTTTCGAGGATCGGCAGAGCGTCCATATCGGCGCGAATGGCGATCGTCGGGCCGTTGCCTGGGCCAAGCTCGCCCACGACACCCGTTTTGGCAATCCCACTGCGCACACTGATCCCACCAAGCTCACCCAGCATATCACTCACCAGATTCGCCGTACGCCGCTCATTGAAGCTCAGCTCGGGGTGGGCATGGATATCGCGTCGTAAGCGTACCATCTCACCCGCAAGCGCCCGCGCTCGATCCAACATAACAACAACTCCTTCCAGGGCCGGTCGGCCTTGCCGCCGGTGATCGGCGGCACAGATAACAAACAACGATACCACATCATGGGGAGGGGTGCGCTCAATCGTCTGTAAAGTACGTTTTCTGGTCTTCGCACGGGCTTCGACAGGCTCAGCTCGCACGCATTGGCGCAGCCCGCAGGATCCTGAAAGAGTCCCGCTCAGCCTGCGTGGTATAATCCCGCGAAGATGTCAGGGTACCTAGAAAGTAGCAGGTGTGCATGGAGCGACGTGTCGTCGTAACCGGGATGGGTGTGCTCAGCCCGCTCGGCCTGAGTGTACCTGAGCTATGGCAAAGCATTGTTGAGGCGCGCAGCGGCGTTGGGCCGATCACCCTCTTTGACGCTGCAGCCTTCGAGACACGCTTTGCAGCCGAGGTCAAAGGCTTTGACCCCGCTCACTATATGGATCGCAAAGAGGCGCGGCGCACCGACCGCTTTGTGCAACTGGCCGTGGCCGCCACCGGCGAGGCCCTGCGCACGTCAGAGTTGCTCATTACACCGGAAAACCGCGACGAGATTGGGGTCTTTTTCTCCAGCGGAATTGGCGGCATTGCCACGCTTAGCGAGCAGATCGAGATCTTGCACAAGCGTGGGCCGGGGCGGATCAGTCCCTTCCTCATCCCCGCGATGATCACCAATCTGGCTGCTGGCCAGGTCTCGATCAGCACCGGTGCCCGCGGACCAAGCTACTGTGCCACCTCGGCCTGCGCCAGTTCGTCCCACGCTATTGGTGAAGCTGTCGAAACTATTCGGCGCGGCTGGGCGCGAGCGATGATCGCTGGTGGCAGCGAGGCCAGCATTACGCCCATCGGCATTGCTGGCTTCAACGCCATGCGCGCCCTCTCGACCAACAACGAGAACGCGGCCACCGCCTCACGCCCCTTCGATGGCACCCGCGATGGTTTTGTGATGGGCGAAGGCGCAGCCGTACTCATCCTGGAAGATCTGGAGCATGCCCTGGCTCGTGGCGCACCAATCATCGCCGAAATCGTCGGCTATGCCGCCACCTCCGATGCTTTCCATATCTCCAACCTCTCCGAAGACGGCGAAGGTGTCGCCCGCGCCATCCGCCTGGCCCTGCGCCGCGCCGGGCTTAACCCCACAGAGGTAGACTATATCAACGCCCACGCGACCAGTACGCCAGCTGGCGATCCGGTCGAGACGGCGGCGATCAAGCAGGTCTTTGGTGAGCGCGGGGCAGCCCCACCCGTCAGCGCTAGTAAGTCGCAGTTCGGCCACCTGCTCGGTGCCGCTGGAGCACTCGAGGCCGTCGTTAGCCTGCTGGCGATCCAGCACAACCTGCTGCCCGCCACGATCAACCTGCAGACACCCGACCCGGCCTGTGACCTGGACTATGTGCCCAATACCCCGCGCCCGGCCCAGGTTGATGTGGCCATGAGCAACTCCTTTGGCTTTGGTGGCCATAATGTCTGCGTGGTCTTCCGCCGGTACAGTTAATGGCCAGTCCGCTTGAAAAGTTGATCGGCGTGACCTTTCAGGATCAGCGGCTGCTGCAGAGTGCCTTTGTGCATCCCTCGTTTCTGCACGAGCACCCTGAACGCGCCGAGGGACTCAGTTCCAACGCCCGTCTCGAATTCCTGGGCGATGCGGTGCTGGGCCTGATCAGTGCGGCCTGGCTCTATGAGCACTTTCCAGCCTTGAGCGAGGGTGAGTTGACGAATCTGCGCGCCGACATGGTCAAGACGACCACGCTGGCCGAGTTTGCCCGTAGTCTGGATCTGGGTGAGCATATTCGCATCAGTCGGGGTGAAGATACGCCCAGCGCCCGCAACCGGGCCGCGCTGCTGGCCGATCTCTTCGAGGCGCTGCTGGCGGCGATCTACCTGGATCAGGGTCTGGAGGCAGCCCGCAATTTTGTACTACCCTTCTTCAGCCAACGCATCGCGGCTATCCAGAGCGGTCAGGTTGAGGCTGATTACCGCACGCGCCTGCAGGTCGAAATGCAGGCGCGCTTCGCCCAGACACCGATCTACCAGACGATTGCGGTGGGCGGCCCTGACCATGCCCGCATCTTTACGGTGGAGGTGCTGATGGGGACGCAGAGCCTGGGTACAGGCAGCGGGCCAAGCAAGCAGGCAGCCGCCCGCGAGGCGGCGCGGATGGCCCTGGCGACCCTCAAGACGACGCAGGCCGCGCCATGAGCCGGCTACTGATCACCGGCGGCATGGGCTACCTGGGCATGGCCCTGCTGCGCCACGGCCTGCAGGCTGGCTACGCGGTGACGGCGACCGCTTACACACGCCAGCCCCTACCTGAGCCATCGCAGGTCACCTGGCTGCAGCTGGATATCCGTGATGCTGCGGCGGTCAGCGCGGCTTTTGCAGCGCTACGTCCACAATCGGTCATCCACACCGCCTTTGTGCAGAGTGGCCCGGATCTGCTGGCAACCACTGCCGAAGGTGCCGCCCATGTGGCCCGGGCGGCGACCGCCGTCGGCGCACGCCTGGTGCATCTCTCCAGTGATGTGATCTTTGACGGCGAGCGTAGCGATCCCTACACCGAAACTGATCCACCCGCGCCGATCACCGACTATGGGCGGGCAAAGGCCTGTGCCGAGGCGCTGGTGGCTGCGGCGGCACCAGGCGCAGCCCTGGTGCGCACCTCGCTGATCTATGGCTTTGCACCGATCGACAAGATCTCGCAGTTTACCCTTGATATCGCCGATGGAAGGGTTGCAGCGCGCCTCTTCACTGACGAGTATCGTTGCCCGATCTATGTCGAGGATCTGGCCGCCGCGCTGATCGAGCTGGTCGCCACCCCTTATGCCGGGGTGTTGAACCTGGCCGGCCCCGAGCGCCTGAGCCGCAATGCCTTCGGCATGCTGATTGCCCGCGCCTGGGGCCGTGACCCGGCGCAACTCCCTGCTGGCCTTAGTGCAGAGAGTGGCCAACCACGCCCGCGTAACTGCACTCTCGACAGCCGCAGAGCCAGCGCCTTGCTGCGCAGCCCCGTGCGCGGCGTGCGTGAAGTGCTGGCAGCCCTCGGCCGAGACGACCCGGCAGCGGCTTAATGGCCCTCGCCATGAACGATAAAGGCGACACACTCGCCGATGTTGGTCGCCCGGTCGCCGATCCGTTCGAGGTTATGACCAACCCAGAGCAGGTAGGTACCCGTCGGCACCATCGCCGCATCCTCCTGCATCACTGCCGTCACCTCAGCCAGCAGGCGCTCATAGCCAGCATCCAGCTGGTCATCCTGGCGCTGCAGATCGGCACCGACCGACGGGTCACGCGCAACAAGCGCGGCAAGGGCCCGCTGGAGCATCGCCCGCGCCTCGTCGGCCATCGTAAGCAGGATGGCCGGCACACCGCCGGGCGGGGTGCCGTTAAGGCGCAGTACCACCTTGGCGATGCCTTCGGCATAATCACCGATCCGTTCCAACTCGTCAGCCGATTGGATGATCGCACTGATCAAGCGCAGGTCACCAGCCACCGGCGCCTGGGTGGCGATCACACGGGTGGCATGCCGACTGAGGGCTGCCGCCGCTGCATCGATCTGCCCATCATCGGCAACGATGGCGCGGGCCTCGCCCACGGCACCCTGGCGCAGCGCCCACATCGCCCGACGCACAGCATGATCACAGAGTTGCCCCAGGGCGAGCAACTCGCGCTGCAACTCGCTCAACTCGTGACGATAGTTTTCACGCAAACCAACCATAGTGCCCCCAACTATACCATGCCCTTGGGAGTTGATCATGCGCATTGGCCTTGATGCCCGTTATACAAGTGACCATTTCCCCGGCATCGGGCGCTATATCGTCGGCCTGGCGCGTGGCCTGGCCGAGTTGCAACTTGGCCATACGCTGCTGCTGCTTGTGGAGCGGGGGAAGGCTGGGGGACGTTATGACCTGGAGGCGCTAGGGCATCTGCCGGGGGTTGAACTGGTACCGGTGACGGCAGGGCCTTTTGGCCCGGCCCAGCATGTAACCCTGCCCCTGCTGGCCCGTCGCCTGCAGCTCGACCTGCTCCACTCACCCTACTATGTGCGGCCCTATCTGGGGCTGCCCTGCCCCTCAGTGGTGACAGTCTACGATCTGATCGGCTGGCGTTTTCCGCGCCTGCTCTCGTGGCGCGGGCGCATCTTCTACCGTGCAGCAATGAACATGGCAGTACACACGGCGACAGCGCTGATTACCATCTCGGAGAGTGCCCGCGCCGATCTGAACCATGTCTACCAACTGGCACCAGGCCGGTTGGCCGTCACACCGCTCGCCGCCGAGCGCCGCTTCGCACCACAGCCGCCCGCGGTGGTGACCGCTATGCGGGCGCACTATGCCTTGCCCAGCTCCTACGTGCTCTACCTTGGCTCGAACAAGCCACACAAGAACCTCGAGCGCCTGCTGCGCGCCTGGGAGCGGGTGATCGAGGTGGGTGCCGCGGGCGAGACAGCCCTGGTGCTGGCAGGCCACCAGGCTAGCCCCCAGCCCGACCTGCACCGCTTCATCGCCGAGCGCGGCCTGGCCCAGCGCGTGCGCTGGCTGGCCAACGTCGCCGACGCCGACCTACCAGCCCTCTACAGTGGGGCAACCGTCTTCGCCTTCCCCTCCTACTATGAGGGCTTCGGCCTGCCACCCCTCGAAGCGATGGCATGCGGCACCCCCGTGCTCTGTGCCTATGCCTCAAGTCTGCCCGAAGTGGTTGGCGAGGCTGCTCTGACGGTTGACCCCTTCAATGTGATCGAGATGGCCGCAGGTCTGGCACAGCTGCTGCGCAATCCCGGCCTGCGCGACGAGTTGAGCCGGCGTGGCCAACGGCGAGCACGTGACTTCTCCTGGCGCCGCACGGCGCTTGAGACGCTGCGGATTTATGAAAGTGTTGTCAGAGCCTAGTGACTTGCTGTGCTCGGCACCAGAGCGAGGAACGAGCGGCGCTGCGCCCTGCGTGTACTCCAATGGTTCTTAGAAAGGTTGAGCCGACCTACGCGTCGTGGACGGCGCCAGACGAGTCGAGCCCCATCCCCTAACCCCCAACCCCAGCGCGAAGCGCTCTAGCTATTCAGGTCAACCGACGCAGCGCTGACCCCATAGATAACCCGCTCAGCCAGGTTGGTAGAGCGGTCAGCAATACGCTCGAAGTTGTGAGCAATAAAGAGCAGATCAATATGGCGCGCAGGAGTGGGGTGGCCAGGTAAGTGGGCGATCAGAGTGGCCCTGATCTGGCGGTAGCTTTCGTCGATCTGCTCCTCTTCGGTGACAATGGCACGGGCGGCTGCTTCATCGGCTGTCACTAGCGCCGCCAGGGCGTGCTCGAACATACCCTGGGCAGCCTGGCCGAGTTGCAGCAGGTCAGGGCTGGTTGTAAGGGAGGCTTCGGCGTCAGGGCGCAGGATCAGCCGGGCGATGCCACGAGCATAGTCGCCGATGCGCTCAAGCTCACTCCCGGCAGCGATCGTCACCACGATCTTGCGCAGGTCACGGGCAACCGGCTGTTGCAGAGCAATCAGCTTGACGGCCCGATCTTCAAGCTGGCGCTGGGCAGCATTGATCAGGGTATCATCATTGACCACACAGGCAGCCAAGTCATAATCCTGGCGGGCCAGGCAATCCAGGGTGCGGTCAATCGCGGTCAGCACCAACTTGCCCAGATCATGCAACTGCTGTTGCAACAGAGCCAACTCAGTATCAAAATGCTCACGCACACGCACCTCCTTCAAGCCAGGAAGGCGGCAAGTTCGGCCCGCCGCGGCGGGTTGGCCGCTGGTCGGCTACAGGTAATCGCCGCCGCTGCCGCCGCAAACCGCAGCAGATCGTGCAATGCGGACGGGGCAAGGTGGACCAGTTTATCGCGGCTCGTCACCCCATGCTCAAGCAGCCAGGCCAGCATTGCCCCGCTGAAGGTATCGCCTGCACCGATCGTATCGGCCACTTCAACCACAAAGGCCGGTAGACTGACCCGCTCAACACCACTCGCCGTCTTGAAGAGGGCCAGGGGCCCTTCACCACCACGGGTCAGCACAACCAGCACAGGGCCCTGGGCCAGCAACGCAGCGGCAGCCTCCTCAAGCGGCTGGCCAGGCGCGAGCCAGGCCAGATCGACCGCACTCAGCTTGACCAGGTCGGCCAGGGCCAGAGCGCGGGCAAGGGTTGTCCGGTAGGCTGGCTCATCATGAACGAGATCGGGGCGCAGGTTGGGGTCGAGTGAGATCAGCCCGCGACCCTGCATGCGCCCGGCGGCATCAAGTACGGCAGCTGGAGTCGTGCCGCGCAACAGGCTAATCGAGCCGAAATGCAGGATCGCCGTTGTTGCCAGCAGCGTCTCAGGCAAATCATCAGGACTCAACAGACTATCGGCGGCCCCGGCATCATAGAAGGAGTAAGCTGGCTCGCCATGCTCATCGGCGACAAAGGCCAGCGTACATGGAGCTGCGCAAGACACCAGCCAGCGCGGATCAATGCCCTCGGCCTGGGCATAGGCGTACAGGAAGCGCCCGAAGAAGTCGCCAGCCAGGCGCGTAGCCAGGGCAACCGGTTGACCAAGCCGGGCCGCCGCCACCGCAACGTTGAGCAATGAGCCACCAGCATGCATGCGAAAACCAGGCGTCTGCTGATCTTCAACGATAGGCAGAAAGTCAATCAGGGCCTCGCCAACACAGGTGATCAGGGTGCTCATAGAGCAACTCCCTCCTGAGACAAGTCGAGGGGGGTAACTACGGCCAGATGGCGCTAGCACTATACGCTACAATGCATTCGGCTGAAAGAAGTTTTCCGGTGTGGACGGCCAGGGCTATCACGAAACATATTTTACAGACTACGAATAAGGAGCGTGCCGTGAACCTGCTGAGTAACCCGGTACTTGCCCGTGAACTACGCGGACGCATCCGTGGTAACCGCGCCCTGATCATCCTGGTGACCTACCTGTCTATTATAGCCGCAGTCACACTCCTGGTCTATGCAGCGGCAGCCACTTCCTTCAACGATGGGATCAACGATCCCAACGCCGGGCGGGGCATCGGCAAGGCGATCTTCATCACCGTAATGACCGTCAGTCTGATCCAGGTCTGTGTGATCACGCCATCGCTGACGGCAGGGGCGATCTCCGGCGAAAAGGAGCGCCAGAGCTATGATCTGCTAATCACCACCCTCCTCTCACCCTTGCAGATCGTCCTGGGCAAACTGGCAGCAGCCCTGGCTTTTGCCATGCTGCTCATCCTGGCCGCCCTACCGCTAGGCGGCATCGCCTTCTTCTTCGGCGGGGTTAGCGGCACCGAGTTACTGATCGGTGTCATCGGGCTGATCGCCACGGCAATCTGCTATGCCGCGCTCGGGCTCTTCTGGTCAAGCCTGATGCGCAGCACCCTTGCCGCAACCGTGATGGCCCAGGGCACCGTCATCCTTTTCCTGCTGGCGATCCCCTTCCTCTTTGTGATCATCGGCCTGTTGAGCGACGGCTTCAGTGGGCCGCCCCAGGCCCTCTACATCTACGTGAACGGCCTGTTGCTCAGCAGCCACCCCTTCATCGCCCTGGGCATGACCGCCGCCTTTCTTGAGGAGGGTCAGGGAGCATTGCTCATCCAGATCCCCCTCAACCAGGGCGACCTGACCGTGCCTTCACCCTGGCTGGTCTATTTGCTCATCACCGTCGTACTGACCGGGCTCTTGCTCCTGCTCACCGTGCGCCGGCTGCGCCCCGAACAGGCCGATCGGCCACGCCAGGGGAGCCAGAGGGGCGTAGCCCGCCGATAGGCCACGCCCCAGGGGAGTCAGCGCAATCCAGCCCCCTGGGCCAGGCCAGGGGAGCCAGAGGGGCTACGCCCCTCTGAAAAAAATCCTTAACCCACCCTGTTGGTACCAATCACCGCATCCCCCTACAACGGAAAGATCTCCTCCACCGGGACAAGCCGTAGCGTGCCGGTCGGGCAACGGCTGATGCAAACCCGGTCAGCGAAGCCATGGCAGAGATCACACTTATCGGCGCGGTGGGTAGGGTGGTTCGAGGTCAGGGGGATGGCCTGCATACGCCGAAAGCGCTCAGTGGCGATCTGCAGCGCTGTCCAGAAGGGGCCTGCCTGCCGGGCTAAACTCGGCAGCGCTACCCTGGTGAGCGCGGCATAGGGACAGGCTGGCAGGCACTTGCCGCAGCCAGTACAGCGCTCGCTGATCAGCAACGTGCCGTTCTCGGCCCGCTCAAAGGCATCTTCAGGGCAAACCTCAACACACTCGGCACCAACACTGCACTGGCGACAGGCATCAAGCACATCGAGCCGATCAATCATCGTGCCGTCAAGGTGCAGACGCGTCTGGCCGTGGCGCTCGGCACAGCTCTGCTCACAGAGCCGACAGCCGGGCGGGCAGAGCTCGGGGTTGCGTACCAGCAGGTGGGTACCGCGCAAAAGCCCGTGGGTCACCGCCAGTTCCAGTTCACGGGTACGATTCTCGTCACTACGCATCGCCGCGTTACGCTGGATCCGCTGCTCGACTAATACCCGTAGTTGCTGCTCAAGGTCAGGACGCTGCTCGATCAGCCGTTGGAAGTCCTGACCGGGCAACGCCAGCAGGCTGACCGGCGTAAGCGCCCGCACATCGGCGCGGTGGGGACCACCGTTCAGCAGGGCAATCTCGCCAAAAAAATCGCCCTCGCCCAGCGTCGCCAGCGTCTGCCCATACTGCTCGATCGCCGCCTGACCGCTCTCGATCAGGTAGAGCGCATCGGCCCCATCACCCTGGCGCATGATCAACTCGCCCCGGGCGACTTGCGCTGGCTGAAGCAAGTTAGCCAGGGCCAGGCGCTCCATCGGCAATAACTGGCCGAGCAGGGGCACACGGGCCAGGGTTGACTCGACCATGCGCCGCTTGTAGACCTGGCGCAGGGCAGTGGTGAGCATCGGCAGCCCGTTCAGGGAGGTCTTGAGTTCGGCAATGGGCAACTGGAGCAACTGGCAGTCGCTCTGGGCCAGGGCATGCATATGGCGAAAAAATTCACCGAAGAGCGGCCCTTCACCGCAACAGTCACCGCGGGCGAGGATGCCCATCAGAACGGTCCGCCCATCTTTATCGTGCAAGTGCAACTGCAGGGTGCCGCGCAACACCAGGAAGAGGAACTGATCGTGGCGCTGCCGGCCAAGCACCGTCGCACCGGCCTGAAAGGTGCGAAAGACACACAGATCAACAATCCGCCCCAACTCGCCAGGTGGCACACCGCGCAGACAGTCGAGGCTACCGAGAAGGCGCAGGGCCTCCTGGCGTCGTCGACTCTGGCGAGTTGCCCGTGCAGCAGCCGGGCCGGAGGGCAAAGAGGATCGTTTGTGGGTCATCGCTGATCGGTTTGCTTCACTTGAGCAAGTACGCTTCCCTAATGGCGCTCTAACAAGGGCTTAACGCTATTCTAATACTGCATAGCTACAATGGCTTCAGCTGAGCAGGATGGACGATTTGCGGTGGTCGCCCTCCTTCGAACAGCAAAACCTCAACTCCCCACACTGCCTCCATATTCCTCAACGGCTGCCTCACAAGGGCAGCCGTTCCTACGTCCCGCTCACAACCCTGGTACATCATCCGAGCAAAAATGATGGGGAGCCAGACGGTGTAAGGGCGCAGCGCGCTGCGCCCCAACCCTTCAAGTATGCTCGGACGGACTACTAGCGTGACGGTTCTGCAATCGCGATCAGGCGTGGGCTGGCACTGGTAAATGGATCGAGGTCATAGGATCCATAGATCTGGCGCACGCTGAAGCCAGCCCGGGCAAGCAGGTGTTCAAGCTCAAAACGATGGAGCCAGCGCAAGGCAAAACGCATCGTACGACGAGTCAGGAAGCCTTCGCTGTTGATCTCGTCGTAGAGGTAAAGCACCTGGCTGATCTGCGAGGCGGCATCACTATCGATCGCCACCGACTTTTGCACCAGGCAGCCGTCCAACTCATACTCACGCTCAAAGATGAGCCGGTTATCTTCGCGCAGAACGATTTCAGGATCAGGGTTGAAGAGGTCAAGCACCAACAGACCACGGCGGTTGAGGGCACGCCGCACATTACTCAGACAGGCCAACTGGTCACGCACCCGTTCGAGGTGCATGAACGAGTTGATCGCCACAAAGGCCAGGCTGAAATGGGCAGACGGTAGGACAACTTCGCGTACATCACCCTCGATCAGCGTCACCAGCTCAGTCAGCTCGGCTGCGGCCAGATTGCGGCGGGCAATCGCCAGCATACCTGACGAGCTATCGACGCCGGTGAGACGATGACCAACCTGGGCAAGCGGTTCGAGCAGGCGCCCGGTGCCACACATCAACTCAAGCATTGGCCCGTCGTTGCGACGGCCCAGTTCGAGATAAAGCGGCAAGTCTTCAAGGAAGCTGCGCAGCTCAGCATCGTAGTAACGGGCAAAGGGGTCATAGATCTGCATTGGCTCAGATTCCGAGCATGGTCAGCGCAACGAAGAAGAGCCCACCTAGCAGAAGCAGGCCAATAATACCAATAGCCAGCAGGCCCGGGCCGATGATCGGCTCAAAACGCGGGGCCGGTGGCAGAGAAGGCTCAGGCAGATCGACCCGCACACTTGGTATGGTTTGGGGAGAAGGGCTGGGGGCCTGACGCGGTGGTGGCGGGCTGGTCGGGCGGGGTAGGTTCGTAGGTTTACTACCGGGCATCCCGGGGGTGGCCGGCGGCTCGGACTGGTTAGCCTGGGCGATCAGACTCACCACGCTGGCCACAATGATCAGGCCGACCACAGCGGTGATCACCATCGGGGTAGTAATCGCCATGCCGGTGACCTGGGTTAACCAGCCAGTAAGCGGCGGCAGCAATTGTCGGCCAAAGATGATCAAGAAGAAGATCACCGGGCCGATCCAGCTATTATTGCGGCGGCGCTGTGGTTGCATGGCTCTAAACCAAAGCTATGGTGCGATCGTCGGCAGGGGTGCGGGCAGCGGTGCGGTGGGGATCGCAGGCAAGCTGATTGTCGGCACGGACGTAGGCTGGGGATCGGGCGCGGGCTCGTCTCTGGGCAGCACCCGGCTAACCATCAGCGCCAGGACAAGGGCAGCGATGATCAGGGCGATCAGGCGCGGCTGGAGCCAGGGGGGGCGTGAGGAGGAGGGGCGGGAGCGCTGGGCAGGCTCGCCAACGGCGGTAGCATCAACGACAAAGCCGCGGGCAGTCGCCAGCGCGCGGTTTGCGGTGCGCCCGATGGCAGCAGCGGCACGGTTAGGGCGCACCGGCGTGCCCACGGGGGCACCGGGGCCATCTGCAGCGGGGGAGGGTGTCTGGCGCGGCGTAGTCCCAACGCTGGCAGCGGCTGGCAGCGCACGGCGTACAAAGAGGCGCTCGGCACCAGGTGCTAACCAGAGGCGTGGAGCACCCCAACTTCCTGAGCTCGCCTCAAGGGTGGCCCGCCCGTCGGTGACGGCAAGATCAATCGGGTCACCGGCAGCAATTGCCGCATAACAGCGCCCACTAAAAGTCGCCGCCTGGGCATAGTCAAGCCCACCAAGGGCCAGGGCCGCAATGCCGAGCTGCATATGAACGGCACCGGCCAGGGCGGCAAGGGCCGTATCATCGGCCTGGGGGCCAGATGCCAAGGTGAGCAGACGCAGGCCCTTAAAATCGCCAAGCAGTTGCACCAGGCCGGCGGCATCAACTACTTCGCCAAGATCGAGATAGGGCTGCTGATCTTGCCAGAAGGCATCGGCGACAACCAGGTGCAGGGCATGGCTGGGTTCTTCGGCCAGCGCAGCGCGCAAGGCTGCTGGTTCACTATCGTTAAGCAGATCAACCAGCAGGTCACCGGAACGAACCGGTGCCGTCAGCGCATGACCAAGGGGCGCGGCGGCCCGGGCAGCAGCACCAGGAGCGCAGGCCACCAGCAAGCGCAGCGGGCCAACCACGGGCATCGGCACGAGGGGCCGCACGGCATCACCGACCCGTACCAGGGCATAGTCCTCACGTACAGCAGGACGCCAGAGGTTCGCATCACCAAGGGTCGCCCACTCCCAGGGGAGATCTTCCAGTTCAGGCGGAATAATCTGCAACTGGATCTGAACCCGAGCGTCGGCCTCGTCAGCGGTGCGGCCCACCTCGATCAACATCTGGCGTACCGGCGGTGGAAAGAGCGCCGCTCCCAGCGTCTGCGCCAGGGCCTCCTGCTCATCCGGCAGCGAAGTCAATTCCAGGCGAGCCTCGGCAAGCCGCCCTGCTGCCGAAACTTGCAGGCCATAGCCAGCCGCGCCACGCGGCCCCACCAGCATCTGAAAGGGGATGATCGCTGTCATGGATCTGCCTGCCGCTATACATGCCTTGGGTGTGACCAGCAAGTGCGGTAACGGGTAGAATCTAGGAGAGGATCAAAGAGCCTCCACTAGCCAATCCTATCCGATCGCGGATTGTGGTCACACTCAATTGCTTTGCAGAATCGCAGGCACTATAGCACGGCATTGCAAGCATGTCCAGAAAGCGCCCAAAGGTACGTGTTCACGCTTGGGGTAACGGGCGTTGTCACACTGAGCAGAGCCGCACGGCGCAGCGAAACGTCCCGCTCGGGAACGCCGGTCATGTCGCCGGGACGCTGTGCTGCGCTCAGCGTGACAGAAACGCGGGCTTCCGTAGGAGCAGTGTGAACCGTTACGCCCAAAGGTCACCCTAAGGCTTCAAGCAACAGGTCGCCCGCCGCGAGGGGCGCGGGTTTATTCGACAAACAGCTCAACCCGCTCGTGCTCTTCGAGATCTTGCCATTCGAGCAGGCGTCCGATAGCACCATGCGCAAGGCTGCGCAACAGATCTTCAAGGGCGCTACCGCTGATCTGGGGGGCCAGGCGGGCACCAAGACGCAGGCCCACATTGACCAGGCCGACTGGGATGGTGACATCGGCCTTCTGGCGGCCACTCTGCAGGTCGGTGACGCGGATACGCACCAGGCGCGCACGGGTGCGCTCAGTGGCACGCTGCTCAGCATCAAGGGCGTCAAGCAACTGTGATCCCTCTAACACCGAGATATGGCCAGAGGCAATGAACTGGAGAATACGGTCACGGTCGCGCTCCACAGGCTATCCCTTCAGCATACGCAGAGCTTCTTCGACGCTGATCTCGCGGGCTGCAATAGCGACGCCCCGCTGGGGCGTCGCTATTGCTACCACGTCGGGGCGTCGCTACGCCCTCCAGAGACTTAACCCGCAGCGGCAATCCCCTGAATGCCGCCCTCGGTCAGCTTGCGGGCATCGATCAGCTTGTCGACCTCCTCACCGGGAAGCAGGCCCTTCTCAACCACCACCTCTTTGATCGTCTTGCCGGTGGCCATCGCCTCCTTGGCAACGGCGGCCCCGTTGAGATAGCCGATCACCGGGTTGAGTGCCGTGACCAGGATGGCATTCTTCGCCAGCCAGCCCTCGGCCTTCTCACGGTTGGCCGTGATGCCGACCACACACTTGGTGGTAAAGGCGTTGATCGCGCCGATCAGGACATGCATCATCTCGAAGAGGTTGTGGGCAATGATTGGCATCATCACGTTGAGCTCAAGCTGACCAGCCTGCGCCGCCAGGCTTACCGTCAAGTCGCAGCCCTGCACGTGGAAACAGGCCATGTTGAGCATTTCGGCCAGCACCGGATTAACCTTGCCAGGCATGATGCTCGAACCGGGCTGCACGGCCGGCAGGCGGATCTCGTCGAAGCCGGTGGCCGGGCCTGAGCTGAGCATGCGGAAGTCGTTGGCAATGCGCGTCAGGGTGATGCAGAGGATGCGCATAGCTGCCGAGAAGTCGGCCGGGTCGGCCATACTCTGCATACTCTCAAAAAGGTTGCCCGACGAACGCAGACCCTGGCCACTCAGCTCAGAGAGCTTCTCGACCATACGCTGGTGATATTCGACATGGGCGTTGAGACCGGTGCCGGTGGCTGTCCCACCGATCCCCAGGCGGCGCATGCGCTCGGCGGCGGCGGTAATCCGCTCCATATCGTTGCGCACCGCCAGGGCGTAGGCCCCGAACTCCTGGCCCAGACGCACCGGCACGGCATCCTGCAGGTGTGTGCGCCCCGATTTCACCACGTCGTCAAACTCGCCCGCCTTGGCCTCCAGCGCATCGGCCAGGTCGTCGATCGCTGCCAGCAGGTCGGGCAAGCGCCAGAGACAGCCCAGGCGAATGGCCGCAGGGATCGTATCGTTGGTCGACTGGGCCATGTTCACATGGTCGTTCGGGCTAACCGGCTTCTTGGCGTCGTCGAGGGCAAAGCCGAGGATCTGGTTGGCCCGGTTGGCGATCACCTCGTTCAGGTTCATGTTGTGCGAGGTGCCCGCCCCGGCCTGGAAGGGGTCAACCACAAACTGATCGGCATACTTGCCGGCCATCACTTCATCGGCGGCCTGCATAATTGCGCTGGCCAGCTCATTCTCAAGCAACCCCAGGTCACGGTTGACCTCAGCTGCCGCCCGCTTAACCGCCGCCTGGGCCCAGACAAAGGCCGGGTAGGGCCGTTGCCCGCTGACAGGGAAGTTGAGCACCGCCCGCTGGGTCTGCGCACCATAGAGCGCGTCAGCCGGCACCTGCATCTCGCCGAGCGAGTCCTTCTCGATCCGAAAGCTCTCAGCCATAGGTGACTCCTTTGTCGCAAGCCGGTACACAAGCACCGGGAGACTCTCCATCGATTTCAGGCGATTCGCGCCCATCCAGGGCTGATTGTAGCACAGCCCGCCCCTTCCGCCGCCACGACCTGAATCGAACGCGCATGCGGTTGTACACACTTTCCACAGCTTATCCACAATGGGCGCACACTTTACACCCCTTCCCTCAACATGGGCCTGTGGTATAATAGTAGGCACGCTGTTGCCCCTCTTTTTCACCTTACGTTATGTCTGCTTCAGCGCATCGCCGTGCGGTAAAATTAACAGTGAGCCACAAAAAATCTTCCTTTTGCTCTGTCTCGTGCGTAATCTGACCGCCGTATAGTGTAAAGACTTTCCCGCCTATGAAGGACTTCGTTCACCTGCACGTCCACTCCGAGTACAGCCTGCTGGACGGCTACGCCTCGACCAAAGCGATCACCGGGCGGGCGGCCGAGTTGGGCATGGACAGCATCGCCCTGACCGACCATGGGGTGATGTATGGGGCGATGGAGTTCTACGATGCGGCGAAGAAAGCCGGCGTCCGCCCGATCATCGGCATGGAAGCCTATATGGCCCCCGGCTCGCGCAGCGATGCGATGGTCAAAGGCGGCAAGAATTACTACCACCTCCTGCTGCTGGCCAAAAACGAGGTCGGCTATCGTAACCTGGTGCGACTCACCACCCGCGCCCACCTCGACGGTATGGGCCGTGGCATCTTCGCCCGCCCACGCATCGACCGTGAGTTGCTTGAACAGCACCACGAGGGGCTCGTGGTCACCTCCGCATGTATCGCAGGTGAAGTTATTCAGGCCCTCACCACCCAGCAGCGCCGCCAGGCCGTCGAGCACGCCGCTTACTACCGCGACCTGCTTGGCCCGGAGAACTATTTTCTCGAGCTGCAGCTGCACGACAATACGCCTGAGCTCGAAGGCATCAATGACGAACTGGTACGCATCGGCAGCGAGCTGGGCATCCCCCTGGTAGTCACCAACGACACCCACTTTGTGCGTGCCGAGGATCAGCAGACCCAGCACATGGTTATGGCCATGGGCATGAACCTGACCTACAAAGAGTTCTGTGGCAAGAACTTCGCTATGGACGAGAGTTACCACATCATGTCCGGCGAGGAGATGTGGGCCAAGTTTGCGCGCTACGGCACAGCACCGCTAGAGAATACCCGCCGCATTGCCGAAATGTGCCGACTCAAGCTCGACTTCGGGCGCGTGCAGTTGCCCCAGTTCGACCTGCCCGCCGGCCACGATGCTGCCAGTTACCTGCGCCTGATCTGCGAAGAAGGGCTGATGCAGCGCTTCGCCGGCCATCCGCCAGCTAACTACCTTGCGCGCCTCGCAGATGAGCTGGACGTAATCAACGCCACCGGCTTCCCCGACTATATGCTGATCGTGTGGGACTATGTGAAGTATGCCCGCTCACGCGGCATCCCCTGCCTGCCGCGTGGCTCGGCAGGTGCTTCACTGGTGCTCTACGCCCTTGGTATCACCGATGTGGATCCGGTCAAAAACAAGCTGCTCTTCGAGCGTTTCCTCTCGCGTGAACGCCTCGAAATGCCCGATATCGACACTGACTTTGCCGATTCGCGCCGCGGCGAAATCCTCGACTATATCGCTGGCAAGTACGGGCGGGAGAATGTCGCCCAGATTATCACCTATGGCACCCTGGGGGCCAAGGCCGCCCTGCGTGATATGGGCCGCGTGATGGGCATTGAACTGCCTGAGGTCGACCGGGTCGCCAAGCTCATTCCCAGCCTGCCGGTCGGCACAACCATCGCTCAGGCCCTCGAACGAGTGCCTGAGCTGAAGCAGATCTACACCACCCAGCCCCATCTGCAAGCGTTGATCGACGCCGCCCGCAAGGTCGAAGGGCGGATGCGCTCGGTGGGCACCCACGCATGCGGCGTCGTGGTCAGCCGCACACCCCTGGAAGAGATCGTCCCTCTGCAGCGCACCACTAAGGATGAGCACGCAGTGATGGCCGCCTATGAAGGCCCCACCCTGGCCAAAATGGGCCTGCTCAAGATGGACATCCTCGGCCTGACCAACCTCTCGGCCGTGGCCGAAGCGCTCAAATATATCGAGCAGACCACCGGTAAGGCTATGTGGCTCGCAGACATTCCCACCGACGATCCCAAAGTCTTTGCCAGCCTGAGCCGCGGCGAGACCAAGAATGTCTTTCAGCTAGAGTCGGCGGGGATGACCCGCTATCTGATCCAACTCAAACCCACCCGCGTCGAGGATCTCTACGCGATGGTGGCGCTCTACCGTCCTGGCCCGCTTGAGCAGATCCCACTCTATATTCAAAATAAGAACAACCCGGCCCAGATCAAATATCTGCACCCCATTCTCAAGCCGATTCTTGAAGACACCTACGGGGTGATCGTCTATCAGGAGCAGATCATGCAACTGCTCCAGACCGTCGCCGACTATACCCTGGGCCAGGCCTATGTGGTCATCAAGGCTATCAGCAAAAAGAACAAAGAGCTGATGGCCGAGAATGGGGCTAAATTCAAGGCTGGTTGTCTGAAGCAGGGCATCAGTGGCGAAATTGCCGATCAGTTGTGGGATCTGATCCTGCCCTTTGCTGGCTACTCCTTCAACCGGCCCCACGCCACCCTCTACGGTCTGCTCAGCTACCAGACCAGCTGGCTCAAGGTTAATTACCCGGTCGAGTATATGGCGGCTGTGCTGAGCGGCGCAGGGGGCTTTCTTGAGGATGTAGCCAAGGGGGCGCTCGAATCACGCCGACTCGGGGTAGCCGTACTCGGCCCAGATGTCAACCGCTCGCAAAAGGGCTTCACCATCGAGCAGCTCGACCAGCGTGGCGACCTGCCCGTCGGGGTTCGCTTCGACCGTGGCATCCGCTTCGGCCTGGCCGCGATCAAAAATGTGGGCGAGGGTGCCGTTGAGCTGATCATCGCACAGCGTGAAGCAGGTGGCCCCTTCCAGTCGCTCGAAGAGCTCTGCGCCAGGGTTGACCGCCATGCGATCAACAAGCGCCTGCTCGAAAGCCTGATCAAAGCCGGGGCGCTCGACAGTCTGCCCGGCAGTCGACGCCAGCAGCTCGCCATCCTCGACCAGGCCCTCAGTGCCGGGGCCGAGGCCCAGAAGGCCCAGGAGATCGGCCAGAGCAGCCTCTTTGACATCTTTGGCGAAGCCGACAGCAGCGCTAACTCACTCAACGTCGCCCGCCTGACCATGCCGCTGATCGCTGAAACCCCCGCCGATAGCAAAGAGGAACTACTCTGGGAGAAGGAACTGCTCGGCCTGAACCTCTCCGATGATCCGGTCGCCAAAGCGCTCGAAGGGATCGATCTGAGTGGGGTGAGCACGCTCAGTGCGATCAGCGATGAACATATCGGCGAAAGCCTCAGCTTTGTCGGCGTGCTGAACGGGGTGCGCCGGATTATGACCCGCAAAGGCGACGCGATGCTCGTCGCCAACCTCGAAGATCTCACCGGCACGATCGAGCTGGTGGTCTTCCCCAAGGTGCTGGCCAGGTATGGCGACCTGCTGCAAGACGATCTGGCCGTCAAGCTGACCGCCAAAGTCGATAATCGCCGCGACAGCACCCAGCTCGTTGTTGAGAATGTCGAGCCGATCACACAACTGGCAGCCCCTGCGCCAGCAGTGGTTGCCAGTGAAATGGATCTGGAAGAGATCGGCGACCTGGCAGAGTTGGCCCCGCAGCCAGCCCAGCCCGCTGCGCCGCCTCCACTAGCCCAGTCTTCCACACCCACCCCAACGCCCCTCGCAGCCCCGCCTCCGGTGCCCATCCCCACCCTACGAGCCAAACAGCAGGTCAAGCTTGGCAATGGCAACGGCAACGGGCATGGCAAAAGTGCGGCCAGCGCAGCAACTGGACCCGGCGAGAGCGAAAGCAGCACCGAGAGCGGGCGTACCCTCAGGCTCTACCTGCCACGCACCGGCGATGACGAGGCTGACGTCCAACGTATGCAGGATGTCTACAGCCTGCTGCGCCTCAGCCGCGGCGTTGACCGGGTACGGCTCTATCTGCCCAACGGCGTTGGCATCGTCGTGCTGCAATCACAACATACCGTGCAGATCTCCCCCGACCTCCTGGCTGGCCTCAACGGAGTGCTCGGCAGCGAACGTGTGCTGGCAGAGTGATCAGCATAGGTTTGCCTCCTCGCTCGATAGTTGTCTAGTCCAATAAATGCTTTACAGACTTTCGCGGGCTGGCCAGGCACAGATGGCGTCAGCATGCGCTAAAGCCTTGTGGGCGATCCTGGTGAATGCTTGACACGTTACAGAAACGTGTGTTACTCTTTATCTATCCAATGTCATTCACCATCCAATAGCATGCTCCAGGATCTTGAGCGAGAGGCGTCGACAGCGGGCCAGCGCTAGCGTAAGCATCAACCATGACCACGCAGGTCGGACGCCCCATGTGGCCTCAGTATGGTGAGAAGCCCTTATTTTTGCCTGCCTTCGATATTGTGCTATGCCGGCTGGCCGACCGAAACCACGCTGCTCAATCAGCCACCCGCTTGATCTACGCCAGCCCAGCTGGCCACCCGAGGTATGAGATGACGCGTGGGCCGTGGCCGCTGGCCACATAGCTGCCCCGCCATCTAGATAGTGGCACTCTGTTTTGTTAGAGGAGGTTCATCGTGAACCGAACACGGCTCTGGTCGTTGCTGCCCACCCTGCTGGCCCTCACGCTGGTGCTCGCAGCCTGCGGCGGTGCCCCCGCTGCGCAGACTCCCCCCACGTCGGCTCCCGCCGCAACTGAGGCTCCCGCCGCCGCAACTGAGGCCCCCGCCGCAACTGAGGCTCCTGCCGCAACTGAGGCTCCTGCCGCAACTGAGGTGCCGACTGAGGCCCCCGTCGCTGCTGGTGGACGGCTCAAGCTGCTCTGGTGGCAGGCGATCACCCTGCTCAACCCGCACCTCGCAACCGGCACCAAGGACTTCGACGGCGCATCGGTGATCCTTGAGCCCCTGGCCAACTTCAACGGGGCTGGCGAAGCTGTGCCTGTGCTGGCCGCCGAGATCCCCACCATCGAGAATGGCGGCGTGGCCGAGGATCTCTCCACAACCACCTGGAAGCTGCGCGAGGGCGTCAAGTGGTCCGACGGCAGCGACTTCACTGCTGATGATGTGATCTTCACCTGGCAATATGCCTCTGACCCCGAGACGGCGGCCACTTCGGCCAGCAACTTCGCTCGTATCGAGACGATAGAGGCAGTGAGCCCGACCGAAGTGAAGATTACCTGGACCGCCCCCAATGCCAACTATCTGGAGGCCTTTACCGGCATCTATGGTCTGGTGCTGCAGAAGGCCCAGTTCGAGCAGTGCATCGGTGCGGCTGCCAGCACTGATGCTGCTTGCCAGAAGGCCAACAATGCGCCGATCGGCACCGGTGCCTATATGCTGGTTGACTTCAAACCAGGCGATGTCGTGCTCTATGCAAAGAACCCTGAGTTCCGCGATGTCGAGAGCGTCTTCTTCGACGAGGTCGAGATCAAGGGCGGCGGTGATGCAACCTCCGCCGCACGGGCGATCTGCGAGACGGGCGAGTATGACTACGCCTGGAACCTGCAGGTGCAGGCAGCGGTGCTTGACCAGATCGCTGCTGGCGGCAAGTGTGACCTGCTCGCTGAGGCCTCTTCGGGCATCGAGCGCATTGTGGTCAACTTCTCCAATCCCGACCCGACCCTTGGCGACGCACGCAGCGAGCCCGACCAGCCCCACCCGAGCTTGAGTGACCCGGCGGTGCGTCAGGCGATCAACCTGGCGGTTGACCGTGAGGCGATTGCCACCCAGCTTTATGGTGTGACGGGTGAGGCGACCTGTAATGCCCTGACCACCCCCGAAAGCCTGGCTTCGCCCAATACCAGCTGTGACCGTGATCTCGAGGCAGCGCAGAAGCTGCTCGAGGATGCTGGCTGGGTCGTACCTGAGGGCGGCACGGTGCGCGAGAAGGATGAAGTGCGCCTGGTCTACTCCTTCCAGACCTCGATCAACCCCGTGCGCCAGGGTGCCCAGGCGATCATCAAGGCCAACCTGGCCGAGATCGGCATCCAGATCGACCTGAAGGCCATCGACGCCGGTGTCTTCTTCGGCGGCGACCCCGGCAACCCCGATACGCTCAACAAGTTCTACGCTGACCTGCAGATGTATACCAACTCCAACGAGAACCCCGACCCGAGCAACTACTTCTCGGGCTGGCTCTGTGAAGAGGCTGCTGGCAGCGAGAACCAGTGGAACGGCCAGAACCCCGGTGACTGGTGCAACGAGGAGTACGACGCCACCTTCGCCGAGCTCACCACGGCCACCGATACCGCCGAGCGCACCGAGCTCTTCATCAAGCTCAACGACATCCTCGTCGGTGATAACGGGGTCATTCCCTTGATCAACCGCTTCACCCCCGAGGGCAAGTCGAAGCTGCTCAAGGGCCCCGAGCCGAGCCCCTTTGACTCGGAGTTGTGGAATATCGAGGTCTGGTCGAAGTGAGTTGACCGGCCTACGGCTGCATAGCACTGCGCTGCGGAGGGGGAGTCTTTGCAGAGGGGCCTGGCCCCTCTGTCTCCCTCTCCGACCAGGTGGTACGGAAAGCTCGCGCCAGATCTAACCGCAGGAGTGCATATGGGCCACTACCTGGTACGACGTTTGCTGATCGCTATTCCTACCCTGCTCGTGATCAGCGCCGTGATCTTCTTTATCCTGGCCCTGGCCCCTGGCGATCCGCTGGCCGAGTTCGCGGCCAACCCGGCCGTACCGCCTGAGGTGCGCGAGAATATCCGTCGCTCGCTTGGCCTCGATCAGCCGGTGCCGGTGCAGTATGTGCGCTGGCTCACCGCTGTCCTGAGCGGCAATTGGGGCTTCTCCTTCGCTTCACGCATGCCGGTGAGCGAGCTGATCATGCAGCGCCTGCCCCAGACCTTACAGGTGGCTGGCCTGGCCTACCTGATCGGTCTGGTTGTGGCGGTGCCGATTGGGATTCTCTCGGCGGTGAAGCAGTATTCGTGGTTTGACAATCTTGCAACCAGTCTGGCTTTTGTCGGCTTTTCGGTGCCAGCCTTCTTTACCGGCACAATTTTTATTCTGGTCTTTTCGATCCGCCTGGGCTGGTTCCCTTTTATTTATGACTCAACCCTGGAGGTTACCGATCTTGAAAGCCTGCGCAAAATGGCGATGCAGTTGGCCCTGCCGGTTGCCGTACTGGCAGTGCAGCAGTTCGGCCAACTGGCCCGCTTTATGCGCTCGGCGATGCTCGATAACCTGCCACAGGACTATGTCCGCACCGCACGGGCCAAGGGCCTCGCCGAACGCATAGTCGTCATGCGTCATGTTGTGCGCAACAGCATGATCCCGGTGGTTACCCTGATTGCCCTGAGCATTCCGACAATCTTCGGCGGGGCGATCATCACCGAAACCCTCTTTCGAGTCAACGGCATCGGCGCACTGCTGATCACCTCGATCAACGCTAATGATACGCCAGTCGTTATGGCGATCACCTTCATCTTTGCCATCCTCACCGTCTTCTTCAACCTGCTGGCCGACCTGCTCTACGGAGCGCTTGATCCCCGCGTTCGCTTTAGCTGAACGGAGCGTTCCATGTCAGAGGCCAAGCCCGTGCTCAGCAAACCGATCTCAGCTCAGAGTGCCGCCCGCATCGAGCAACTCAGTCCGGGCCTAGCCGTCAAGCCACGCACCCTCTGGGGCGATGTCTGGCGTCGCTTCCGCAAGCACAAACTGGCCATCGCCGGGGCACTGATCTTGCTAGTGCTGACTCTCGGCGTCACGATCGGGCCGATCTTCTATGTGCCCTACCGCGTAGCCCTGGCTGAAACATCGGGCTTTCCTATTCCGCCCCAGAATCAGGATCTGCGTGGCGTGATGGATCAACTCGACTTTACTGCCACCCTCTCTGGGCCGAGTGCCAGCCACCCCTTCGGGGCTGATGACCTTGGGCGTGACCTGCTGGCCCGCAGCCTCTACGGCGGACGTATCTCGCTACTGGTCGGTTTTGTGGCCATGCTAATCGCAGTGGGACTTGGCACTCTGATCGGCGCTCTGGCAGGCTTTCTCGGCGGCATATTCGACCAGATCTCCATGCGCGTGGTCGATCTCTTCCTCTCACTGCCGGTGTTGCCGCTGCTCCTGCTGACGGTCTACCTCTTCCGTGACCCGGTGACGAGCGCCCTGGGTCAGGAGACGGGCATCTTCGTCATTGTGGTGACAATGATCGGCGCCTTGAGCTGGATGCTAACCGCGCGCATTGTACGGGCCGCTTTTCTCTCGATCAAGGAGAAAGAATTTGTCGAGGCAGCGCACGCCCTTGGGGTAGGCCAGGCGGCGATCATGTTCCGCCACATCCTGCCCAACGCCCTCAGCCCGATCATTGTTTCGGCGACGCTTGGCATCGGTGCGGCGATCATCACCGAGTCGACCCTCTCATTCCTTGGGGTGGGCTTCCCACCCGATACGCCCACCTGGGGTCGGCTGGTGACTGATGGCTACCAATATCTGCAAGTTGCGCCGCACCTGGCGCTTATCCCCGGCTTCTTGATCTTCATTACGGTGCTGAGCATCAATTTTGTCGGCGATGGCCTGCGCGATGCGCTTGATCCGCGCTCACGGCTTTAGCGGCAGAGGACAGGGCTTAGCTACGGGCCCGCTGGGGGTATCCTGTACCTGCCAGCCCAGGGCGGCCAGTTCTTGTCTGAGGGCATCGGCCTGAGCCCAGTCGCGGCGCTCACGGGCAGCCTGACGTGCTACAATTAGGGCTTGAACCGCAGGCTCTACGGGAACGGGCGCAGGATCGAGGCCAGCGGTCTCGGCCCAAACATCTGCGGGGAGGCCCGCCGCGAGATCGATCAACTGGAACGAACCGAAGGCGCTGAGCGGTAGCTGCGTACCACGCGGTAGATGACGCTCGTGGCCGTCGCGAATCAGGGTAACGCTGCCTCGCCCACGCACTTCAGCCCGCGCTGTACCCAGGTTGATGAGCAACACGGTATGCTCATCAATGCCCACCACCATTACTGCCGGCGGTAACAAGGAGACCAGGCGCTCGTAACGTTCACGGCCCATATAACAATGGCTGGTATCAAGATCGGCCCCACCCTCGCTGTTATTCCAGTGCGGCAGGAAGGCCAACTTCAGGCCATATGGTCCGAGCAGGTCAAGCCCAGGCAGCCAATGCAGGTCAGCCCCTACCTTGTAGATCTCGTAAACCGGCAGGGCATAGGCCCCCAGGGCAATCGTCGCTGCGCTGGCCGTCACCAGAGCCGCCCCGTGGCGTTGGCGGGCAACCACGCGATGCCAAGTCAGGCTATCGCGCAACTGGCGCACGGCATAGCTTGGGCTACCAGGGCCAAGAAAGATCAAGTCGGCCTGACAGAGGCCTGCCGAAACCGCTGGATTGTCTGGGCTCTGCGGCGTGCCCCGCTGACGCGCTGCGACTAATTCGAGCCGGGGACGCTTGTCATGCAATCTGGTGGCAATATAATCGGCAACCCTGGCTGCCACCAGCGCCGAGTTGGGCTGAAAACCGGCCGGGGTCTCGATCAGTGCAATCGTGGGTGGGTGCGTAAGTCGGCGCACTAAGAGGTCGTAGACCCCGCCACCAGTTGGGCTGGTCTCACCCGAACCAAGCAAAGCGAGCATGCCGGGATGGTTGGCTGGCATAGATGGCAAACAGGAATAGCATGTCAATAAAGGTGGCACCTCCGAACACCCAGAGGAACGCGCCTACCGTTGCTACCTTTCGGTCCTGGCGGGGTTTAGCACGTATCTGCCGTTCTTCAGTGCCAAGGCCTATTATAGCACACCCGATGGATCAGATCATGTTCATGTGTATAAAAGAGAGAGAATCTTTGTTGCACCAGTAGGGCTGTTGAAGATGGGGATAAAGGCCCGTTCATGGCCAAAGAGAGCCCTAGATCCGGTGCGGAGAGGCTGTGGAGAGTGCCGCACAGACTGTGGAGAAGCAGTTCCGTTACCGAAACATCCGGGAGTTGTACACATCCACTCAACGCAATATCAAGCAAGTTATCCACAAGAAGCCTGGGTTTTCCACAGAAGCTGCCAACTTATCCACAGTAGACGTGGAAAACCCGGCTTGCAAACAGTGACGCCGCCCTTATACAGGGCGGCGTTCATCTCTTTTGTCTCGTCAGGCTACGGGCTACGCTACCTTTGTGGCAAGAGCGTTCAGGAGGACTGTTCAGGTCCACCTTTTGGTGGGTCATTCAGATCAAGGGTATTGATGAAGTTGCGGAAGATCGACATCGAGTCGTCGTTCAGTTCGCCTTCGGGTTCAGCTTCCCCAGTACCAGCAGATGGCTGGGCTTCAGCCTCCTCGGCCTGTTCGTCCTCCTCGAAGAGCACCCCGGCCTGGTCCAGCACGTGGCCTTCAACGAAGATCGGCACATCGGCACGTACAGCGAGGGCGATCGCATCACTTGGGCGTGCATCAACTTCAAGTGTATGGCCACGCTGCTCGATCACGATGCGCGCGAAGAAGGTATTATCCTGAATGTCGTTGACCAGGATATGGTTGATCTGCCCGCCAAGGTCGCCGATCAGTGCCTTCAACAGGTCGTGGGTCATTGGGCGTTGTGCCTCGTGGCCCTGGATCGCCATCGCGATCGCATCTGCTTCGAAGGGTCCGATCCAGATCGGCAAGTAGCGTTTACTGTCCGTCTCGCGCAGAACCACAACGCGATGCTGCGTGAGCAAACTTACGCGGATGCTATCGACGACAACACGTATCATCTGTCGGCCTTTCGTACAGAGATGACGGCCGAACGCATAGCAGGCCAGGGGTAATTGACAACGGCCGATCTAGTCCGGCTTTCGCTGATCTTACCACGGCTGGAAAGGGTACGTCAAGAAATTTGTGGCTCTTAATCCACTCCTATCGTCAGCGATGCTGTGTCGCATGTTACAATGATGGCCAGGTGTCACCCTTCCCGTTCCCTGCGGATGAGTCTTTAGGATGTGTGCATGACCCAGGCGGAGCAGGCGGCCCGGTTACGCGGGGTGCAGATCATCGCGGTGGCCAACCAGAAGGGCGGGGTTGGGAAGACCACCACGGCAGTGAATCTTGCCGGTGAGCTTGCGCGGCGTGGTCAGCGCGTGTTATTGATTGACCTTGATCCGCAGGGTAATGCCACCACCAGCCTCGGCATTGCCAAAGCTACGCTCCATGCCACGACCTATGACCTGCTGCTGGCTGACGCACCCCATACCGAGATTGTGCTGAAGACGGGCCGGGAGCACTTTGATCTGGTGCCAGCTGATCAGGATCTTGCCGGGGCCGCGATTGAACTGGCCAGCCTTGAGCGGCGTGAGCGTCGGCTGGATGCCGCTATGGCCAACCTGCGTGAGCAGTATGCCCATGTGATCATCGATTGCCCACCCTCCCTTGGCTTGTTGACCTTGAATGCACTCTATGCTGCCGACAGTGTGATCATTCCGCTCCAGTGTGAATACCTGCCGCTTGAGGGGTTGGCCCAACTTAAGGCCACCCTCGACCGCGTGCGGGAGCGGCTCAACCCGCGTCTGCGCGTGCTGGGCCTGGTGATGACCATGTATGATGGGCGTACCAATCTCGCCCAGCAGGTCGTCAACGAGGTGCAGCGCCACTTTCCGCGCCTGATCTTCCGCACCCTCATCCCCCGTAGTGTGCGGCTTGCCGAGGCCCCCAGTCATGGGCAGTTGATCGCTGAGTATGATCCGCAGAGCCGGGGGGCTCTGGCTTATGCCGCCCTGACCGACGAGGTGCTGCGGCGTGAGGAGCTTTTGGCATGAGCCGGCGACGAGGGCTTGGAAGTGGCCTGGATGCCTTACTGGCTCCTGCTGCGGCGGAGCCGAGTGGGGTTGTGCGTATGATTCCTGTCAATGCCATCCAGCGCAACCGCAGCCAGCCCCGCACCCATTTCGATGAGCAGGGTCTTGAGGAATTGGCTGCCTCGATTCGTGCGCATGGTGTCATCCAGCCGCTGATTGTCAGTGAGGACGGTGCTGGTACCTACGAGTTAATCGCCGGTGAGCGCCGCTGGCGCGCAGCGCAGCGCGCCGGGCTGCAAGAAGTGCCGGCCCTGCTCAAGCATGCCACACCCCAGCAGTTGCTCGAACTGGCCCTGGTCGAGAATGTGCAACGGGCCGATCTCAACCCGCTGGAAGAGGGCCTGGCCTACCAGACGCTCAAAGACGAGTTTGCGCTGACCGACGAGGAGATCGCTCAACGGGTCGGCAAAAGCCGGGTCGCGGTGGTCAATACGCGCCGGCTGATCAAGTTAGTGCCAGCGGCGCGCCAGGCCCTGCTTGATGGGCAGATCAGCGCTGGCCATGGGCGGGCCTTGCTGCGCTTTGACCAGGAGCCAGAGCAGATCCAGGCCCTCGATCTGATTGTACGGCGCGAGTTAAATGTGCGTGAGGCTGAACGGCTTGCCGATCTGGCTCAGCATGCCCAATTGGCCCCTGCGGTGCGCCAGGCTCTGCTTAGCGGTACCCTTGGCACGGCTCAGGCTCAGGCTCTGTTACGCCTCAATAACCAGGCACAGCAACAGTCCGCTCTACACGCTGTGCTTGAACGTGATCTGAGTGGGCGCGCAACTGACCACTTGAGTGATCTCCTGGTCGAGGGCAGTTCGCTGGCCCCAGCCCTTGAACGTGTTCAGGGACGCCCCCCCCAGCCGGCACCTCTCGATGTGCGTAGTGCTGCGTCGGCGGCTCCTATCCAGCCGGTTGTGCCTGCCGCGCTTGAACATGAAGAGACAGTGCGCCTCTTTGAGCGACTGTTGGCGACCCCGGTGCGCCTGGTTCGTAACGGGCGTGAGATCAGGCTGACGATCACCATGTTTGAGGACGCCCAACTTCAGGCTCTGTACGAACGGCTCGGGGGCAGCAATGGGCATGACTTGGTAGAGGGGCGTCTGGTAGAATAGCAACATCCACCCTGCGGTCGCTGGCCTCTACTGTCCCATCGCCCGATCGCTGGCAACGTTGCTATTACGGGAGAAGGCTATGCTATCGAAAAAGCTGGAGGATAAAGTTCGCGCCTACACCGAAATGCTGGTTGGAGGCACCCTGGCTGCCACGCCCATTTCGCCGGATGCCCTGACCTTCACCAGCCTGCTGCTGACGTTGGGCGTAGTCGCGCTGCTTGCTCAGGGGGCTCTCTTCTGGGCTGGCATGCTTTTCCTGCTCGCCAGCTCCTTCGATATGCTAGATGGAGCCCTGGCCCGTAGTCGTGGTCAGTCGCGGCCCTTCGGCGCTTTTCTTGACTCAACCATCGATCGTTATGCCGAGATGCTGGTCTTTTTCGGCTTGCTGCTCTACTACTACTATGCCCAACCAACTGTCGGTGTCGGTCCTGCTCTGCTAATCTTCCTGGCCTCCCATGGCTCTCTGCTGACAAGTTACATTCGTGCGCGGGCTGAGGCCCTGGGTTACAGCGGGCGGGGCGGCATCCTGGATCGACCGGGGCGGGTCATTCTACTTGCCCTGGGCATGCTCTCCGGTTGGATGACTGCCTGTCTGGTTGTTCTGGCTATCCTCACCCACATCTCGGCCCTGCAGCGCTTTGTGCTTGTCTGGTCACAAGATCGCGGAGCGCAGCCCGAGCCACACTCGGCACCGGTCTTCAGGAGCGGTAAGTCCTCGTGAGGGGCGAAGCTCGGCGAAGCCGTACTATGGCCCGCACAGCAGCCCGGCTCTGGAACTTGCTCGCCTTCCTCCGCCCAGCGATTGCTCTGCAGGCAGCGACCTACGTCTATGTGGGGGCCTACCTCAGTGGTGGCAGCCGCCAGATGACCGACGGGATGCTGCTTACGGCAGCGCTGGTGGTAGCCCTGACGGTCAGCTTCGGCTTTGTGATCAATGACTATGCCGATCGCGAGCTTGATCGTTGGCAGAAGCCCGATCGTTTTTTGCCCGCCGGCCTGGTTCGTCTGGAAGAAGCCTGGGCAATTGCCGCGATGACCGCCCTGGCGGCATTGGCTACTGCTGCGTCCCTCACCGCCTCGCTTCAGTTACTGGTCTGGATCAACCTCAGCCTGGCTGTGGCCTACTCCTTCTGGCTGAAGCGCACCGTGCTGCTTGGCAACCTGCTGATGGCGACCCTCAACAGTTCGGTCATCCTCTTTGGGGCCCTGGCCGGAGCCGGGCTTAGCCCACTGGTCTGGAGTATTGCTGGCACCACATGGCTCTTCTCGCTGGCCCAGGAGGTGCTGTATACTGTCGCTGACCGCGACGGCGATGATCATGCTGGTATTATGACCACGGCGATCTATTTTGGCCCACACGCAACGCTCAGACTCTTCCGTGGGCTGATCATCGTCGCTGGTCTCAGTGCGTTCGTCCCACTCGGCCTTGGGTATGGGTCTGGCTTCTATCTACTGCTCGTCCTTATCTGCACGCTCGGCCCGATTGCCTTCCGACTGATCCCCCTCAGCCTGCATAGCGATGCTGGCTCACTGCAAGTGGCCGTCCAGACGATCAAGCGTGTGCGCGCCGCCTCTTTGCTGCCCTTGCTCTTGCTGCTCCCGCCTGGATGAAAGGAAGATTCTCCCGTGGCACTGACACTTGCCGAGGTTGAGCATGTGGCCCGCCTGGCCCGTTTGCACCTGAGTGCTGAGGAGCTTGGCTTGATGCGTAGCCAGCTCTCCGACATTCTGGCCTATATCGAAATGTTGCAGGAAGTCGATGTGCGTGGGGTCGAGCCGACGACTCAGGTTACCGGGCTGACGACCGTGCTGCGCCCTGATGCGGTGAGTGCTGCCTTGCCCCGTGAGGCAGTGCTGGCCAATGCCCCTGATCAGCACGAGGGAATGTTTCGGGTCAAGGCCGTCTTTGAGGAGTGAAGCTAGCCTGCAACCAGCCGCCCTGGCGTAGCGTCATAGCCACAGAGAACCGAATGTTCGGCGTGAGGACGCCGACACAGAAAGGATGCGGCTATGTACGGTGGCAGCAATAGTAGTGGCGGCCCCGCACCGATTGGTGGCATGCGGATTAAACCGATCTATCTTTATGTGGCGGTAGCGGTGCTGGTGCTGGCGGCAGTCTTCTTTGTGATGCGCTTTTTGAACACCAGCCTGGTGATGCATTTCGGCGCGTATGCCGGGGCGCTCTTGTTGGTCGGCAACCTGCGCGAGTTGATCGGCCAGGGCTATGGCGAGCGGGGTAGCACGGCCCTGCTGAATGTTATGGTTGGCGGCGGGCTGATCTTTGCCTGGCTGGCCCAGTTCTTTGGTCCGCTGCTCTGGATTCCGGCGGCTATCCTGGTTGCTGTAGCTACACCGTTGATCTTCGGACGGGCCTCGGTCTACCGTGGCTATATTACAGCGGCACGGGGAGCGGTAGATACGGCCCGCCGTACATTCGTACGGTAGTACAGGATAACACTCTGCGCTCGGTCGGAGGGGCACCCCTTGTGGGTGCCCCTCCTTATGGGTAAATCCGGTACAGCATGCGCGGGAAGGGGATCGTCTCGCGGATGTGGCGCGTTCCGGTGATCCAGGCGACACAACGCTCGATGCCCATGCCGAAGCCGCTATGGGGTACCGTGCCATAACGCCGCAGATCGAGGTACCACTGATAATCGTCCAGGCTCAGGCCGTAGGCGAGGATGCGCTGCTCTAGCAGTTCCAGGTTATGGATGCGTTGTGACCCGCCAATGATTTCGCCGTAGCCTTCGGGAGCCAGCAGATCGGCACAGAGGGCCACTTCGGGGCGATCTGGGTCGGGTTGCATATAGAAGGCTTTGATCGCCGCCGGGTACTTCTCGACGAAGATCGGGCGATCGAACTTCGAGGCGATCAGTTGCTCGTGAGGGGCACCGAAGTCTTCGCCCCATGCCAGGGGTGTGGCCCCTTCGACTTCGCCCTGGTTGGTGTTAATCAGCGCCAGGGCCTCGTCATAGGTGATGCGGGGGAAGGGCGGCAGACAGCCTTCAAGTAGCGCCGTGTCGCGCTCAAGTGTCTTAAGATCGGCGGCGCGTCGCTCCAGCACGCGTTGGACAATTGCGCTGACAAACTGCTCTTGCAGCACCAGGTTGTCGGTATGCTCGGCAAAGGCCACTTCAGGCTCGATCATCCAGAACTCAGTCAGGTGGCGACGGGTCTTGCTGCGCTCGGCGCGGAAGGTCGGCCCGAAGCAGTAGACCTTGCCGAAGCTCATCATGCCTGCCTCGACATAGAGCTGGCCGGTCTGAGCGAGATAGGCTTTGCCGAGATCAAAATAGTCGGTGGCGAAGAGATTGGTACTGCCCTCGGCGGCGGTGGCGGTGAGGATCGGCGTATCGAAGCGCACAAAGCCCTGGGCATTCAGCCACTCCTGGGCTGCGGCAATCACCTCAGCGCGCACACGTAACAAGGCATGCTGGCGTGCCGAGCGCACCCAGAGTTGCCGCCGTTCCATAAGAAAATCGACGCCATGCTCCTTGGGCGTAATTGGGTAATCGGGGCTAGGGCCGACCAACTCAAGCTCCTGCACATCAAGCTCGAAGCCGCTGGGTGCCCGTGCATCAGCGCGCACTGTCCCACTGACCAGGCAGGAGCACTCCTGGCTGAGTTGTTGGGCCTGGGCGAAGGTTGCGGGGCTGACGTTCTGCTTAAAGATCACCGCCTGGATCGTCCCGCTGCCGTCGCGCAGCAGCAAGAAGACCAGCTTACCCTTTTCGGTTTTATGGTAGACCCAGCCAGCCAGGGTCACGCGCTGCCCAACATAAGTGGCAATTGTGGCGATGGTAGTCGTAGGGAGTTGCGCCATACTCTGCTCCTGAGACAAGGCTTTAGGGGTCAGGCGAGTGCATCAGAATGCTATGCGCGACCCAAACGGTAAAGCGTTCAACTACGTCCTGTTCAAAAACCCGGCAACGGGTAGCCAGCTTCAGACGCGCCCTTCCTGGCGCAGCTTGAAGAAGATCCCGGCAGCCTCGGTGCGGTTACCTACACCAAGCTTCTGGTAAATATTTTGCAGGTGGAACTTGACCGTATTATCACTCACCCGCAGGCGCTGGGCGATCTGGGTATTGGTCAGCCCCTGAGCGACCAGGGCCAGCACCTCGGCCTCGCGTTCCGAGAGATCGGTGGCCGGCCCAGGGCGCTGACGCTGGCGCAGCCAGCGCCGGGCCGCCTGGGGAAAGACCAGTTGGCCCTGGTAGACCTGGCGGATGCAGGCAACCGTCTGTTGTGGGGCTTCGGTCTTCAGGGCGAAGCCATCGGCCTCAGCTTCGAGCGCCGACTGCATCGTATCGCCATCATAAAAGGCCGAGAGGATAAGCACCTTGATTGGCAGGCTCTCGCTGCGGATCTGCTGCAGACACTCGATGCCGCCCATCGTTGGCATCTGCAAATCGAGTACCACCACATCAGGCCGCAGCGCCCGTACCGCCTCGATCACCTGATCGCCGTCGTTGGCGGTGCCGACCACGGTCATATCGTTCTCACCCTCGATCAGCGAACGCAGCCCTTCAAGCACAAGGGCGTGGTCATCGGCCAGGAAGACATTGATCATAGGCTCAGCAGTAGGGAATATCGACGCGTACATGCGTCCCAAGGCCGGGACTACTTTCAATGTTGAAATGACCGTCCAGCAGGCTAACCCGTTCGCGCATGCCACGCAGGCCGAAGTGACCGGCGCGGGGGTGATCGAGCACAGCGGCGACGTCAAAGCCCCGCCCGTCGTCGCTCACCTCCATCGTAATGGTACAACAGTTGCCGCTCAGGGCAACCGTATGCTGGTCGGCACCGCCGTGCCGTGCGGCGTTAGAGAGGGCTTCCTGGAGGATGCGGTAGAGGCTGATCTTCACCGGCAGGGGTACATCAGGTAGATCGTCGGCGATCTCAAGCTTGACCGGATTACCGGTCAACTCTTCGTGCTGAATCACCAGGCCTTCGAGAATGGCGACCAGGTTACGCCGCTCAAACTCCGGTGGGCGAAAAGCGCCCATAAAGTTACGAATCTCGTTGAGGGCGTGCTCAAGCAGGGTGATACTGCGACGGATGCGCTCCAATTCCTCGGGTGGCTGGGAGTTCTGCTGTGCCATTCGTCGCTGCACTACATAGAGTTGGGAAAGTGCGGCGAAGATGTTCTGCACCGGGCCATCGTGGATATCGAGAATGATCCGCCCGACTTCGCGTTCAGCAATCTCCAGAAAACGTCCTGCGGGCTCGCGGAGGGTTTCCGTCTGCTGGTCTCGAGCCATGGCTGCGCCGCCTTTCTCTAGTTGGTCTATTATACACCCGCCTGTCCAGAGGACAGCCCGGTTCAGGCGCAGGCGTAACTCGTAGCTCACATAGTGGCGAACGGAGGGGAGCCGATGGATCTCATCATCAACAGTGCCGCGATCTTGGCAGATCTGGAGGTCATCGCTGCCTGCTCTGATTCACCACCGCCTGCTGTGACCCGGATTGTCTATGATCCTGCAGACCTCCGGGTGCGGGCCTACTTGCGTGAGCGGTGCGCGGGCGAGGGTTTGCAGTTGCGTGAAGATGGTCTGGGCAACCTCTTTGCCCGCTGGCTGGGGACTGAACCTGATCTACCCGCCGTTGCCAGTGGATCGCATATCGATGCCATCCCCGGCTCGGGCCGCTACGATGGGGTGGTCGGGGTAGTCGGAGCGCTTGAGGCTCTGGTCACCCTGCGCCGATCTGGCTTCCAGCCGCAGCGTTCGCTTGAATTGATCCTCTTCACTGCCGAGGCCCCGACACGCTTCGGCCTGGGCTGTGTAGGGAGCCGGGCACTTTCTGGTGCTCTCGATCCTGCGCAACTCTATGCTTTGCATGACTTCCAGGGCCGCAGCCTCGACGACCTGCGTATGGCAGCCGGGTTCACGGCACCACTCGAAGCGGTAGCCCTGGCCCCTGGCAGTTATCACGCCTTTGTCGAACTGCATATCGAGCAGGGTCCGATCCTTGCAACCGAAGGGCTACCGATCGGTGTAGTGCGGGCAATTGCCGCGCCGGCCCAGTTGCGCCTACAGCTGCGGGGACAGGGCGGCCATGCTGGTAGTGTGCGTATGCTTGAACGCCGTGATGCGTTGCTTGCCGGGGCCGAGATTGCCCTGGCCGTCGAAGCGGCTGCGCTCGCCACTGACAGTACTGATACGGTGGCAACTACTGGCATCTTTCAGATCGAGCCTGGTGTCGTCAATGCGATTCCCTCGCTGGCCACCCTGGAGATCGATGTGCGTGATATTGCCGCCGAGCCTCGTGATCAAGCCCTGTCCGCCATTCGAGATGCGATCACGACGATTGGCGGACGGCGCCATGTCGATCATCAGCTCGAGTTGCTCAACGCCGACCCGCCCGCCACCTGTGACCCGGCGGTGATCGAAGTGCTTGTTGACACCTGCGACGAGTTGGGCCTCCCGCGCCTCGTAATGGTCAGTCGGGCCTATCATGACAGCCTCTTTATGGCGCGCGTTTGCCCAACAGCGATGATCTTTATCCCCTGTCGTGGCGGTATCAGTCATCATCCCGACGAATATGCCGCACCGGAAGATATTGCCCAGGGGGTGGCGGTGCTTGCCCAGAGCCTGGCTCGCCTGGCCGGGGCAGCAAGGTAAACCAGGGCGTTTGGAGGAACGCGCAGCGCCTCAATTTGAGCTATGCTGGATTGATACAGGAGGCACTATGCCTGCGGTGAGCTTGAATCCGATCATCGTCAGGGAAGTACGCACGCGCATGCGCGGCCTGCGTCCCTATGCCATCCTGACGGCTTTCCTGGTCTTGCTGGCCCTCTCCGGCATGGCAATCTACCTGCTGATGCTCCAGCAGGCGCGCCTTGGCGGCTCGCTATTAAGCGCCCAGGTTGGCCGAGCGCTCTTCCGTGGCCTCGCCCTGGTCGAGTTGACCCTGGTCGTGGTGCTGGCCCCGGCGCTGACAGCCGGAGCAATCAGCGGCGAACGTGAACAACTCACCTTCGATATGCTCATGGCCACCCCGTTGCGGCCAGGGCAGATCCTCTGGGGCAAGTTGATTGCCACCCAGAGTTATCTGCTGCTGCTGATCTTTGCAGGCATCCCTATCTTCAGCCTGGTGCTGATCTTCGGCGGAGTCGAGTTGCTGGCCTTGCTTAAGAGCATCGTGCTGCTGATCGTCAGCACGATCTTCTTTGGGGCCATCGGCCTGCTCTGTTCAACCCTGATGCAGCGCACAGCACGGGCCACGACCATCGCCTACAGCCTGACGCTACTGCTGGTTGTCGTTCCATTACTGATCGCCTCGGCATGGAGCCAACTGACAATGCCTCCCGGCCAGCCGGTGCCACCCGCGTTGCTCTACCTCAACCCCTTCAGTGCGCTGCTGGCGATCACCACACCAGCTATCGGTGGTGGCGATCCGTTTATGTCTAGCTTGAGCTTCAGCTTCGGCGACCCGTTCGATGGTATTCCCCTGTTGAACGTGTTAAGTGTCGGGGTTGTCCACTATGGGCCAAACGGCCCGGTCGTCATTCCACTCTACCGGGCTACCCTGCTGGCCTACAGCATCCTGATTGTAATCATCGGCTGGATCAGCGGGCATATGGTCTTACCACGTCGCCGCTGGCACCCACGTTGGAGTGACCTGGGCTTTAGCATACTGCTGGCAGCCCTGGCCGGCCTGGCCTGGTGGAGCCGTAGTTGGTGGTACATCCTACCGCCGCCGATGTTCTGAGCCGACCTGATAAAGACCTCACAGTTTACCGCAAGGGGTGGATGTGGAGGACTACGCCCTCATCCACCCCTTGCGGGGGCCGAAAGCCCCCCTAAACCACACTGCGGGAGCGGCAAACAGTGTAACTTGGTTACGAACCTTGCCTTACACCATATTGCGGATTACGCCCACAACCCGCCCGTGAATCTGCAGGTTATCCGGGCTGGTGAAGATCGGCTCCATCGTCACGTTGGCTGGCTGCAAGCGAATGCGCTCACCTTCGTGGTAGAACTTCTTGAGCGTGACGGCATTCTCGTCAAGTAGTCGCGCAGCCACCAGCTGGCCATTCTCAGCCGTGAGTTGATAGCGCAACAGGACGATGTCGCCATCGTCGATCAGCGCGTCGATCATCGAGTGGCCACGGACACGCAAGGCGTAGACTCCGCCCAGTTTGTCCGAAGAGGCCGCCATTTCGGCTGGCAGGTCAACCTGCTCGGCGTTGTCCGGGTCGGTCTGCTCGGGGTCGGGCAGGGGTGAACCGGCAGTGATCACGCCCAGCAACGGCACCTTAAAGGCGGGTGAGCTCTCGGTCAGCATGCCTGGGACGGTGATCCCGCGTGAGATTTTGCCGTCACGGGCGATTCGGCCCTTATTCTCCAGAATGCGCAGGTTGTAGGCCACCACTGAGGTGGAACTGATCTCCAGCTCTTTCTGAATATCGCGAATCGCGGGCGAGTAGCCGTTCTTGCGCTGGAAGGCTTTGATGAAGTTGAGGATCTTCTCCTGACGTGACGAAAGACTGTCGGGGGAACGCATGGGCCATGTCCTTTCTGCATTGGCTGTCAGACCGCAGCCCAGGCGAGATCCGGGGCGAGCGGAAGGTAACGATCGCGGCACTGTGACCGACACTGGGACATCCGAATCTCCGCAGGTAACGGTCGGGTGCGCTAGAACGTTTGTAACGCTTATTATAGCAAGCAAACACTTGTGCTGTCAAGGGGTTTTTCGGCTTTGTGGGCCACACCATGCTATAATCGAGCCTATGGACTATGTGCTTGCCGTCGATCTGGGGGGGACACAGCTGCGGGCAGCCCTGGTTGGCCACGATGGGGCACTTGCCGCTCATCAGCGTATGCCCACCCGGGTTCACGAAGGGCCGCTGGCGGTTGTCGGGCGGGTGCTCACGCTGATCGCAACAGTGCGTGCGGCCTTGCCCGCCGGGGCCTGCCTGCATGGCATCGGAATTGCTGCCCCTGGCCCGCTCGATCCAACTACAGGTATGATCTACGCCCCCCCCAATATGCCCGGCTGGGATGCTTTTCCCCTCTGTCGCCTGATTAGCGAGGCCACTGGCCTGCCTGTTACCCTCGGCAACGATGCCAATGCGGCAGCCCTCGCCGAGTGGCGCTTTGGGGCCGGGCGGGGCCTGCAGAATCTGGTCTATGTCACCGTCAGTACGGGTATTGGATCCGGCGTGATCTGTGATGGGCACCTTTTGCTCGGACGCCTCGGTGCTGGCGGCGAGCTGGGCTTTCTGTTACTCGATAGCGAGCATGGGTTGGCCTGGGAAGATCTTGCTTCGGGCACGGCGCTTGCCCGTACCGCTGCCCATGCCATGGTCGAGTACCCTGAGAGCCTGCTTCACCAGCATGCCGATCCCTCCACGATCAGCGCGGCCCATGTGGCTGCGGCCGCAAGGCAGGGCGATTCCCTCGCGGTTCGGCTTATGGAGCGCGAGTCACGCCTGCTCGGTATGGGCTTCGCTTCGATCTTGCAGATCTTTAGTCCTGAATTGTTGCTGGTTGGTGGTGGGGTGATCCTGGGCAATCCTGAACTGCTCAACCATGCCCGCGCCGTGGCTTATGCCCACGTCAAAGTGCCGCTCTACCGCGATGTGCCGATCTTGCTGGCCAGCCTGGGCGAAGCGGTTGGCCTGCTTGGGGCCGCCACCCTGGCCTTCGCGAGCCTCAATTCCTGATCTGTATGCAGTATGTGCAACAATCGCCTGCCGCCCGTACTGCTGCCCAGCAGCGTACCCTGGCTTTTGCCTGGCTTATCCTGCTCGGCGGTTTTACCCTCTTCGTTGTCATCGTGGCCTGGGCTGGCCTCTCCCTACGTAGTCTCTATCGCACGACGATGCAGCCACTCAACGATGGGGCAACCCTCTTTGTGCGCGCCCCTACCGAGACAATTGCCTGGCGTCCTGCTGATCGTACGATCTATCAGGGTGTCATCCAGGGTCAGATCCTCAGTGAGGGTGATACCCTGCGTACTGCCGCCGCCGCTGGTTATGGCCAGGTCGCCAGTGTGCTCTTTTTCGAGCAGAGCCAACTTGATCTCTGGGCCGGCAGCGAACTGATCATCGAACGCCTGCGCAGTTCGCGTTGGCATAGCGGGACGCTGGAAATGGCGGTACGCCAGCAGGCTGGCTATGTGCGCTACGACCTCACCGATGGCCAACCCTTTGGCGAGACGACCTTTCATGTGTTGGTCGGCGATGCCGTAGTTGACCTGGCCCTCGGCGGGAGCTATAGCCTCGATCTGCGTCCTTCTGAACGGCTGGTGCAACGCATTGACGGCGGCAATACGCTGGAGGCTGACCTGGCAGTGCGCTCCGGCTCAGCCCTGGTGCATGGCAGTAATGGCTCCCAGGTGACGCTTGGCCCAGATCAGCATGTGTTGATTGATGCTGCTGGCATCGCCGGGCTGCCTATCCCGGCCCGCTGGGAGTTGATCAGTGATGGTGGCTTCAGTCAGTTCAGTGAGGAGGAGTATAACAATACGACCCTCGGTGACCCCATGCTGGTCCGTTCACGCTCCTGGCAAGTCTACTCTGGCCCTGATCTGCCCCCGGCCCAGCAGGGTTTCTTCCGGCTGGCCTCAACCTGTCGCCCGCCCTTCGCCGAGCAGACCTGTATCCCCGCCGACCGGCGTACAGCAGCATGGTTCTACCGTCCTGGTGGGCAGACCAGCAGTTTTACTACCGGCATCAAGCAGGAACTGGGCCTGCATGGCGCGGGAATCGATATTTCGGAGTATCGCACGCTGCGCTTTTCGCTCTGGGCGCGGGTGCTCTACCAATCATTGGCCGATGCTGGTGACCGTGGTGTGGAGTGCCCGGTCATGATTCGCCTCGTCGCCAAACGCTCCGGCCCAGGTGACCCTGAAGAGCAGCGTGATTTTTGTGTCTATATTGATGAGGATCAGGTGCCGCCCACCGTTACCGAACCGGGCATGGTCTACTTCCCCGTGCCGGTGGCCGAGTGGGCTCAGATCAGCTTCGACCTGCGCGAACTGGATAAACTGCCTGATTATCGCTACCTGCGACGAATTCAGATCTTTGCCCAGGGTCATGATTATGACTCACGCGTGGCCGAGATCTCGTTAATTGGTGAACAGTGAGCCTACCGATGATCTATCATGGCGTCGATATGATTGAAGTGGCGCGGCTACGACGGGCCGTCGAACGCTGGGGCCAGCGCTTTCTCGAGCGGGTCTATACACCGACGGAGTTGCACGATTGCGGCCTGGCTGAAGGTACCCCGCGCTTTGAGTCGCTCGCCGCACGCTGGGCGGCCAAGGAAGCCGCTGCCAAAGCCCTCGGCCTGGGCCTCTGCGGCCTGGCTTCCGGTGCCGAGACACCCTTGCACCTGCAAGACCTGGAGGTGGTACGCGGTCCTGGCGGGCGCCCATTACTGCGGCTGCATGGGCCTGCCGCTGACGCCGCCGCTGGCCTCGGCCTCAACCGGCTGGCCCTCAGCCTGTCACATACCCGTGAGCATGCCATCGCCAGTGTGGTCGCCCTGGCTACGCCGGCAGGCTAGCTATGAAGATCGTCAGCACGACCCAGATGCGCCAGTTGGAACAGGCTGCCGTAGATGCCGGCGCTACCTGGGCGGGCCTGATGGAGCAGGCCGGGCAGGGGGTGGCCCGTGCTGCCATTGAGTTGCTCGGCGGGGCATCTGGACGTAGCGTGCTGGTGCTGGTCGGGCCAGGTAACAATGGCGGCGATGGTCTGGTGGCGGCACGCCTGCTGCATGCTGCCGGGGCACATGTGCAACTCTACCTCTGGCAGCGCCGCCAGCCTGAGCAGGATCAAAACTGGCAAGCCTGTCGTAGCTGCTTGATCAGCGAACATCAGGCTGCGGAGGATCCCGGACGTACCAACCTACGTAGCCTGCTCGCCCAGGCTGACCTGCTGCTTGATGCCCTGCTGGGCATGGGTAGCCGTCCGGCTGAAGCTGACCTGGCGACGATCATCGCCTGTTTGAACCAGCGTCAACCGGCTGGCCCGCCTATGCTCGCCGTCGATCTGCCGACCGGCGTCAACTCGGATAACGGCAGCATCGGTGGTGTCGCTGTCCGCGCCGACCTGACTGTGGCGACCGGCCTCCCCAAACGCGGCCTGCTGCTCTACCCCGGACGAGCCTGGGCCGGAACGCTGGCCCTTGCGCCTATCGACCTTCCCCCTACCTACCTGGAGAGCATGATGAGTGATCTGTTGACTGCGGACTATGCACGCCAATTGCTTCCCGATCGCCCCGCCGCCGCCCATAAAGGTAGCTTCGGCCGAGCGCTGATCCTGGCTGGCTCGCTGCGTTATCCCGGTGCGGCCTGGCTGGCCTGCGCCGGGGCTGCTCGGGTCGGTGCGGGCCTGGTTACCCTGGGTGCCGGGCGCAGTGTGCTGGGCATGGGTGGACGTATGCCTGAGGCGACGCTGCTGCCGTTGCCTGAAGGTGATTGGGGCGCACCGGGACCGGATAGCATCGACGAACTGGGCAAGGTGATCGACGATTATGCGGCCATGGTCTTTGGCCCCGGCCTCGGCACGGGTGACGCCACCGCCGAGTTGCTGCGGCGCCTCTTCGGCCTCGACCAGGCGCGTACACGGGTGCATGTCGGCTTTATTGCTGGATCTGCCGTCACGCCCTCGCCCGCCACCACCCTGAACCTGCCGCCTACCGTACTTGATGCCGATGGCCTGAATCTGCTGGCAGCCATCGACGACTGGGCCGAGCGCCTGCCCAAAGGCCGTCTGGTGCTCACACCTCACCCCGGCGAGATGCGTCGCTTGCTGCGGGTTGAGGAGTTGCCTGCCGATGTGGTAACCGTCGCCGCCGATGCCGCCCAGGCCTGGGGTCAGGTCGTTGTGCTCAAAGGCGCCACCACTGTCGTTGCCGCCCCTGACGGGCGCACCCTGCTGCACGATGGTGCCAACCCAGCCCTCGCAACTGCTGGCACTGGCGATGTGCTGGCCGGGGCTATCGGTGGCTTGCTTGCCCAGGGCCTCGCCCCCTACGACGCAGCGGCCCTTGGTGTCTACCTGCACGCCGCTGCGGGCGCACGGGTGCGCAGCGAGTTGGGCGAAGCTGGGGCCCTTGCTAGCGACCTCCTGCCTGAACTGCCACGGGCGATCAAGACCCTGCGGGCGGAGGTTTAGGGGCGCGGGTGGGGCGGGCGGAGAGGTTCGCCCGTCTCACTCAGTTCGTTTGTGGCAATCCAGCCCAACTCCCAGCTACCCCCGTGGGTAAAGACGAGTTGCCAGGCTCCGGCGTGCGCCACCGGCACCAGGCGCTGGTTGGCAGCGAGGCGCAGCAGAATCGCACTGTCGGCGTCGGCACGAGCATGCATTGCCGTACCGTCGGCCACGGGACGCAGCATCGCCGGGCCCTGTGGGGCACGCAGGGCCGTGTCGGCGGGGTGATGGGCCGCAAGGTAGGCCAGCACCCCGTCGGCGATGCCCTGGGCCACCCGATCGGAGGCCTCAAAGAGGATGGCGCGGTCGGCGGGGTGGGTCATAAAGCCACATTCGATGATCACCGCCGGGGTGGTCGGGTCGATACTGTGCCAGTAGCGGTAGGCGGCGAAGGCATAGTAGGCGCGCATATCGTAGGACGGCCCCTGCGGATCGGCGGGCAGGCCAGTAGCCGCCGGGTAGCTGTGGCTGAGCGCCTCGGCCAGCAGTTCGGCTGCCGCTGAGGCACGGAAGGGTGTTGCCACCTTCCAGCCCCGGCGCGTCGCCGCCTGTTCGCCAGTCACCCCATCAACATGGATGCTCACAAAGGCATCGGCACGGTAGTCGATCGGCACCGTAGCCGGGAGCAAGTCAACCGTCACGCCTGCCGCCTCCAGCTGGTCGCGGGCCAGTTCGGCAATGATGATATTGAGCTCCCACTCATCATAGCCGCGATAGTAGGCACCAGAGAAGCGGCGCAGGCGGGCCTGTTCGTCGGGATGCTCTTCGATGCGCCAGTGGCCCACTTGTAGGCCGACGCGCGGGGCTGGCACGGCGGTCGGGGATGGTGGTGGTGTGGCGGTGGGCCGGATGGTTGCCGTTGCCGAGGGAGGCAAAGGTGTGGCCGTTGGGGTTGGCTGAGCCGTTATGGTACGTGCTGTGCCTGATTGGACAAGTGGAGCTTCCAGGCCAGCGCTACGGGCAGGCAGCCCGGCACATGCGCTCAAGAGCGCAGCCAGGCAGACAATCAGCAAGCTGCGCAACCAGCACTGCACTAGCTGTTCATCTTGCCAAGGGTCGCAAGGAACTCGGCGTTGGTTTTGGCCTTGGCCATGCGCGTGAGCATCAGTTCGGTACCGTCGTTCTCGCCGACCATGCTCACCATGCGGCGCAGGGCATAGGTCTGGCGCAGGGTCGTGGCATCAAGCAGCAACTCCTCACGGCGGGTCGAGGAGCGATTGATATCGATGGCCGGGAAGATGCGTTTCTCGGCCAGTTTGCGGTCGAGATTGAGTTCCATATTGCCAGTGCCCTTAAACTCCTCGAAGATCACATCGTCCATCTTGCTGCCGGTATCGACCAGGCAGGTGGCGATGATCGTCAGCGAGCCACCCTCTTCAATCGCTCGTGCCGAGCCGAAGAAGCGTTTGGGTGGGTAGAGGGCCGCCGGATCGATGCCGCCGGACAGGGTACGTCCACTTGAGGGCATAGCCACATTGTAGGCCCGTGCCAGGCGGGTGATCGAGTCCATCAGGATCACGACATGCCGGCCATGCTCGATCTGCCGGCGGGCCCGCTCAAGGGTCAACTCAGCGACCTTGATATGATCCTCCACCGGCTCATCGAAGGTGGCAGCGATCACCTCACCCTTGACCGAGCGGCGCATATCGGTCACCTCTTCCGGACGCTCACCGACCAGCAAGACGATCAGTTCGATATCACGGGTATTCGTACTAATCCCGTTGGCGATCGCCTTAAGCAGCATCGTCTTCCCGGCCTTGGGGGGGGCGACAATCAGTCCGCGTTGACCGCGCCCGATCGGGGCGATCAGATCAACCAGACGTGTTGAGAGCAGATTCGGCTCGGTAGCAAGCATAATCTGCCGATAGGGATGCACCGGCGTAAGCCGCTCGAAGATCGGGCGTTGCAGGGCCTCCTCGGTGGAGACGCCATTGACATGCTCAACCCAGAGTAACGAAGGATAGCGTTCACCCTCACGTGGGGGGCGCACCCGCCCGGTGATCGTATCGCCGGTGCGCAGCCCGAAGCGGCGGATCTGCGACTGGGCCACATAGACATCATCGGAGCCGGGCAGCAGGCGCGGGCCGCGCAGGAAGCCGAAGTTTTCGCTGCCGATCTCCAGGACACCACTACCGATGGCCGTCGTCAGCAGATCAGGAATATTAGAGCCCTCGCCAGGGCTGGTCGCCTGGGCGACCCCATTCTGGATCGCGGCACCCTCATCAGGGGCGGCGCTCTTTTTTGTCAGGCGTGGCATAGGCTAGTGGTGCTCCTATGGTTCCGATCATCCTGGCTCATTCAGAAGCCGCTGGTCACGCCACGCAGCCCTGCGCACATCCCGCCCTCCGGTCTGCGTCGTGTGGCGCAGCAAAAGAGCGAGACGGCAGCTAGAAGGGATGTTATCAGCGTGTGAATATGGTACGGCTGGGGCAAGGCTGCCGGGGAAGCGGGCGGATAGTATTGAGTCCAGGCGCGTAGCGTGCGGCTGAAGATGGATCAGACCGACTGACACACCTGCAGCTAAGCTATTTTTATACGCTCGAACCTTGTCTCACCATAGTAGCAGGCCGGGTTACAGACAAAGCAGTGGGAGTAGGTGACAACTGTCCATACCTGGGCGGATCTACCCGGGAGCGCGGGCCTGCGCTCCCGGATCTGCCAACTTACTCGGCCTCTGGCGGGCTTTCGGGCTCATCGGACAGTCCAACCAGCGTCTCTGCATCACTGCTATTCTCTTCAATCGTAGGCAGATCGGCCGAGTCGAGATAGTTCAGAGCAAGCAGGCGCTGGCGGATCTCTTCGACCCCTTTAGGGCCAAGGTTACGAATGCCGTGCAGAGAGCGGTCATCCAATTCAAGCAGACGCCCGATGGTAGTGATGTCGGCGCGGCGCAAGCTGTTGTAGGTGCGCGTGCTGAGACCCAACTCGTCAATCGTGCGATTGTAGACATCGGCGGGGATGGCGCGACCCGGTGTAGCGAGTTGCTCCAGTGCCGGCTCAGGTTGGTCAAAGGTGGCAATGCGCCCGAAGTGCTGGGTGAGCACCTGGGCGGCATGGCCAAGGGCATCGCCTGGCTTGATCGTCCCATCGGTCCAGATCTCGATGATCAGGCGTTCGTACTCGCTCTCAAGACCTACTCGCGCCGGTTCAACCAGGAAGTTGACCTGCGGCACAGGGTTAAAGAGGGCATCGACAGCAATCTCGCCGATGTTGAGTCCGCTGTTATTATCGGCCAGGCTTGTACCCCGTCCGCGCTCAGCCGTCAGCTGCATCTCGAGCACCGAATCATCATCAATCGTACAGAGATAGTGGTCGGGATTGACGATCTCAACCGTGCTGGGTGCATCAATATCGCCAGCAAAGACCGGGCCGGGGCCATGCTTCACCAGCTGCATCGCCACGGCACGCTCCGAGTAGGAGCGCAGGCGGATGCCTTTTACATTCAACACCAACTGGGTGCCGTCTTCGATCACCCCAGGGATGGTCGAAAATTCGTGGATGACCCCGCCGAGCTTGATCCTGGTGATCGCCGCGCCGGGGATCGAAGAGAAGAGCACCCGCCGGAGGGCGTTGCCGAGGGGACTCCCGTGCCCCTGGTCAAGGGGCTCAATCGCGAAACGACCGTAGTTGGTTCCTGCAGCGACCAGGGTCACCCGCGGCTGGATCTGTAAAGGTTCCAATTTCTGGATCATGCGTGTCTACTACTCGCTCTGCTTTGGGCGGTTCTAAACAGCAAGGCGGGCGAGCGCTGACGCGCCGCCCACTTGATTTAGACCAAGAGGCTGTTTCGTACCATCGGCATATTGTACTGCATATCACGAGCTTTTGCAAAAGCTGGAAGGCAAGCTTCCGCTGATGGGCATTTGGTTGTGATACGTTTAGCCAGCGCCTGCTGGCTGAGCTTGTCGAAGCCAGCCAGAATACCAGAAAACCCCCTTTACACCCTACTATACTATAATGCCGAATAGCACAGTCTACGACTCACAGCGCCGATACGATGGATACCCGGTTTAATGCGGAAAAAGCCAGTAGGGAGCGGAGTTGTCACCGATGTGTAGGTCGAACTCTATCGAACTGATTCGTCTAAATGCCTACGATGGGCCAAACGTCTTTGGGCCACTGCCTGGCGTCTTGATGCTTGTTCGTTGTGACCAGGATCGCTCCCAACATCTGCGGGCTGCACTCAAGGATGCCGCTCTGGCTGTTGGCCTGATCATTGCCCAGCTTGAGATCGAGACCCAGCCGCGTGAGGGTGAGGTGCTGATTGCTGTCCGCTTTGGCACTGAGGCACCGTCAATTGGTGCCGACCTGGCGGCTTATGTGGTTGACGGGATCGCCGCTGAAGCGGTCGGTGCTGCGAACTGGGATTATGATACGCCGTTGCAGACGATCCGCGCCCGGCGTCGTGCCGAGGAGTTGCCAATTGCTGCGGTACAGCTGATCGCCGAGGCTCGTGCGCGTGGCCTGCCCTCCTTCGTCCGTAGCGACGGTAGCCTTCAACTCGGTTATGGATGCCATTGCTGGATCTGCGACCCGCAACCCCTGCGCGAGCGCGGGGCCGTCCCACCGCTGCCACCCTGGGAGCGCCTGGGGGCCATCCCCATCATTGCTGTCACCGGGGGCAGTGGGCGCGCCGCTGCTGTGCAGCGCCTGGCCGCCGAAGTGGCTGCCAATGGCGCATCTGTGCAGGCCATCGACGGGGCCGACTTTGCCACTACCCGCGTCGCTCTGGCCGACCCCGCTAGCGAGACGCTGGTTGTTGGTCTCGCCACCGCCGATCTGCTGCGGCGTGGGCTGCCCTTCGATCGTTGCGACCTGGCGGTGATCACTGACTGCGCTGGCCCGCGGCCCCCCGAAGCCGCCGATGATGAAGAGTGGCTGCGCGCCCTCGGCCTGCCGATGCTACTCTCACCTCGGCCCGCCCAGATCAACCTGGCCGATGCGGCGCTCCTGCCTCTCTTGCCGTATGCCCCTAACGGGGTGGTGGGGTGGTGATCTTGCTCCTGGTTGGTGTGGCCTATGTCAATAGCGTCAGTGTCACTCGCCGCGTACTGATGCGCTCGGGCTATTTTCTATTTGCTATCTCCTAAATCCAATACCTTTCAAATAAGAAACCTGTCAGGTGCGGCCAGCCATGATCGTTCTCTTTCTGATGCATTCCGTGGCCGCACCTGACAGGTTTTCTCAGCCATGCATCCATCCTTATTTGTAAAGTATTGCTCCTAAATCCTTACTCTAAGCTGGGAAAAGCGGCCAGGCCGGAACGCTTCTGGTACAATAGATAGCAGTCCCTCTTCGTAGCCCCTGTGGAGGAGCGCATGTCCCTGAGCCATGGCTTTGAGTTGCTGCGCGACGAACCGATCGCGGAGTTGAATACACGCGCCCGGCTGTACCGCCACGTGAAGACCGGTGCCGAGTTACTTTCGCTTGAGAATGAGGACGAGAATAAGTGCTTCGGTGTGACCTTCCGTACTCCTCCTGCCGATCATACCGGCATCGCCCATATTTTGGAACATTCTGTGCTTTGCGGCTCGCGTAAGTATCCGGTGAAGAAGCCCTTCTTCGAGCTGGTGAAGAGCTCGGTGAAGACCTTTCTGAATGCGATGACCTACCCGGATAAGACGACCTATCCAGTGGCTTCGACCAACATGGCCGATTTTTATAACCTGGTCGATGTCTATCTCGACGCGGTCTTCTTCCCGCTGCTTGGCCCTGAGGTGTTGCAGCAGGAGGGCTGGCACTACGAATTGGCAAGTCGTGAGGCGCCCCTGCTCTACCGTGGGGTGGTCTATAACGAGATGAAGGGCCAGTATTCCTCGCCCGACTACCTGCTCTACCGTGAGGTGCAGGCGGCCCTCTTCCCCGAGAGTACCTATGGGGTCAGCTCGGGCGGCGACCCGAAGTACATTCCGGATCTGACCTACGAGGCGTTCCAGCGTTTTCATCGCACGCTCTACCACCCCTCCAACGCCCGCATCTTCTTCTACGGCGATGATGACCCGGCCCAGCGCCTGGTCTTGCTCAACGCCTGCCTGGAGCAGTTCGAGCCGCTTGCCAGCCCTTCGCAGATTGTGCCGCAGCCAGCCTTCAGTGCGCCGCGCATGGTCGAGCAGCATTACCCCGCTCCTGATGAGAGCGCCGGTAAGAAGGGTATGCTCTCGCTGGCCTGGGTGCTCGGCAGCGAACTTGAGATGACGCAGGTGCTGCTGCTTGATATTCTCAGCTATTTGCTGATCGGCACCCCGGCCGCGCCACTCTACCGGGCGCTGATGGAGTCGCGCCTTGGTGAGAGCCTGACCGGCAGCGGCTATAGCAATGGCCTGCTTCAGCATACCTTTGCCGTCGGGCTGAAGGGGATTGACCCTGCTGATGCGCCCGTGGTGGAAGATCTGGTGCTGACGACCCTGCGCCGCCTGGCCGACGAGGGTTTTGATCAGGAGCAGATCGAGGCGGCCCTGAATATGGTCGAGTTCGCCCTGCGTGAGAACAACACCGGCTCCTTCCCCCGTGGGCTCAGCCTGATGCTACGTGCGCTGAGCACCTGGCTCTACGATGGCGACCCGCTTGCGCCGCTCTCTTTTGAGCAGCCTCTGGCTAATGTGCGGGCGCTGCTGGCCCGTGGCGAGCCGGTCTTTAACGATCTGATCCGCAGCACCCTGCTGGAGAATTCGCACCGGGTGCGGGTGCTGCTGCGGCCCGACCCTGCCCAGGCCGAGCGCGAGGCCGCCGAGGAGCAGACCCACCTGGCGACGATCCGCGCCGGGCTGAGCGAGACTGAGATCGAGCGCATCCTTGCCGAGACGGCGGCGCTCAAGGCGCTCCAGGAGCAGCCTGACCGGCCCGAGGATCTGGCGAAGATTCCCACCCTGCGCCTGGCTGACCTTGACCGCGAGAGCAAACGCACGCCCAGCGAGCTACGCGAAGCTGGCGGTGCGCCGCTGCTCTTCCACGACCTCTTCACCAACGGGATTGTCTACCTCGATCTGGCCTTCGACCTGCGCACCCTGCCGGCGGATCTGCTGCCCTTTGTGCCGCTCTTTGCCCGGGCACTCACCGAACTGGGGACGGCCAACGAGGATTTTGTGCGCCTGGTGCAGCGCATCGACCGCGACACCGGCGGAATCTGGGCTACGCCGCTGCTCGGTGTGCATCGCCAGAGCCGTGACTACCTGGGACGGCTAGTGGTGCATGGCAAGGCGACGGTGGCTCAGGCACCGAAGCTGCTGGCCATTCTGCGCGACATCCTGCTGACGGTGCAACTTGATGATCAGGAGCGCTTCCGCCAGATTGTGACGCGCACGAAGGCCGGGCGCGAGTCGTCGCTGGTGCCCAGTGGAAATGCGTATGCCCGTAAACGGGCCGCCGCCCGCCTCGATCCCTCGGAGTGGGCCGATGAGCAGATGAATGGGATCAGCAGCCTCTTCTTTGTGCGCGAGCTTGAGCGGCGGGTCAACGAGGACTGGCCAGCGGTGCTTGTGCAGCTGCAGGCCATCCAGCGTCACCTCTTCAACCGTGCGGCTCTGGTGACCAATGTGACTCTGGCTGAGGGCGCTTATGCGCAGCTTGCGCCAGAGCTGGCCGAGTTTGTGGCGGCCCTGCCGACGGCAGCCTACACCCCCGCTGCCTGGCAGGTCGCCACCGGTAGCGACGAGGGCCTGATTATTCCGGCTCGGGTCAACTATGTGGCGCAGGTTACCAATCTGCGTGGGCTAGGGCTCGATCCGTCTGGCCCGTTCAGCGCGGTGACGCGCCTGCTCAACATTGCCTATTATCTGGAGAAGATCCGGGTACAGGGCGGGGCCTATGGTGCCTCGATCAGCTATGATCGCAGCACGGGTCTGCTTGCTTCAACCTCCTACCGTGATCCGCACCTGCGCGAGACACTCAAGGTCTACCACGGAGCGGGCGATTTCCTGCGCCAGGCGGAGCTGAAGTCGGTGGAGGTTGAGCGCAGCATCATTGGGACGATTGGCGATATCGATAGCTACCAACTGCCCGATACGCGTGGCTACATCGCTTTGCAGCACTACCTGAGCGGGGTGACTGATGCCTGGCGGCAGACGATGCGTGAGCAGATCCTTGACGCTACTGCCGCCGACTTCCGCGCCTGTGCTGAGTATGTTGATGCTGCCCGCGCACATGGCGTTGTGGCGGTGCTTGGCTCGGAGGAGGCGCTTGCGGCGGCCAACCGCGAGCAGCCCGGGATGCTCACGCCGCTCAAGGTGCTTTAGTGGCTGGACAAAGCGATCGACGCTACCCGACCGATGCTTTCGGCCTGCCCGAGGGGCTACTGGCGGCGCTGATCGGGGCCTTGCTGCTGGTGGGGGCCTTTGCTCTCGCCAGTAGCAGCATCGCAATGCCGCCTTCGGAGCGCTGGGCCGCTCTGACGACGGTGACGTTACTGGCCCTGGGGGTGACGCTGCCAGGCTGCGCGGCGCTCTACGATGCGCTCGGTAGGAGTGTGCGCCGTGCGCCGCGGGCCGGCTATGCCCTGCTGGCCATTGTGCCTGCCCTCTATGCGGCCTATGCTCTGGCGGTACGCGAGTTGACCGTGGCCGATCTGACCTCGGCCTGCCTGGTGGCCGGTGTGCCCGCCCTGGCGCTCTGGCGCGCCGGTCAACAGCGCCAGCCCACCATCTTTGATGGCCTGGCCCTGGCCTACCTCGCAGTCTCGTTCTGGCTGGGTCTGCTGCCGGAGCTTGGCCTGCCCCAGCAGGGTGGGCTGGTGAGCTTCTTTCAACTGGCGAGTGTGCCGTTGCTGCTGCTGCTTTTCGCCCTGCGGGGCTGGCCGGGCGTCGGCTATAGCTGGCATTTGAGCGGGCAGGAGTTGCGTGATGCGCTGCTGGCTGCGGCGCTGGGTCTGCTCATAGTGGGGGCGACCCTGCTGCTGCTGGGCGCGTTGCGCCCGCCTCTGGTGATCCCAACGGCTGGCACGGTATTGCTCAGCGCGGTGGGGGCTTACTTTTATACGGCCCTGCCCAGCGAGTTGCTGCTGCGGGGCGGCATCCAGAACGGCCTGTCGCGCGCCCTGGCCCCGACGATGGGCGCAACCGGCGCTTTTGTAGCCCTTGGCCTGGTGGTGCTTGGCTGGCTGGGCCTGGGCATGTTGCGCGGCGGCTGGCCGGGGGCGCTTGCTGGCGCAGTCGTGGGTGCCGCTGGTGGCTGGACCTATCTGCGCAGCGGCAAAGTCACTGCGGCCGCCGTCAGCCATGCCCTGATCATCTGGCTGCTCGACCTGTTCACCCGCGCCTAGAGGAGCGTGTCATGAGCACTGCGAGCCCTGCTCGTCCCTTGCCTGCCGTCGATGATCGGCGCGAAGTGTTTGGCTGGTACGTCTACGATTGGGCCAACTCGGCCTTCACTACCACCGTAGTGACGGTCTTTCTCGGCCCATATCTCACCAGTATCGCCCGGGCCGCTGCTGATAGTCAGGGCATGATCTATCCGCTAGGTGTGCCGGTCGCGGCGGGCTCCTTCTTCCCCTACATCGTCTCGCTCTCGGTCTTGCTGCAAGTCTTCTTCCTGCCCCTGCTGGGCGCGATCGCCGACTATTCGCAGGCCAAGAAGCAACTGCTGGCCTTTTTCGCCTACCTGGGCTCCTTTGCAACCATAGGGCTCTACTTTTTATACGGCGACAACTACCTGCTGGGCGGTGTCCTCTTTCTGATCGCCAACCTGGCCTTTGGGGCCGCGATGGTCTTCTACAACGCCTTTCTGCCGGAGATCGCTAGCCCCGACCGGCGCGATGCCGTCTCCTCACGCGGCTGGGCAATGGGTTATCTCGGCGGCGGGCTGCTGCTGCTGCTCAACCTGGGGCTCTATAACAGCCGTGAGGCGCTGGGCCTGGCAACCGAGATGGCGGTACGTATCTCGCTCGCCTCGGCGGGGCTCTGGTGGGCTATCTTCACCATTGTGCCGCTGCTGACCCTGCGCAAGCGGGCGGCGGTGCGGCATCTGCCGCCTGGTGAACGTTACCTGACGATTGGCTTCAAGCAACTGGCGCACACCTTTAGCCAGATCCGCAATTATCCACAGACGCTGCTCTTCCTGGCGGCCTACCTGCTTTACAATGATGGCATTCAGGCGGTGATTGCGCTGGCCTCCGTCTTTGGGGCCGAGGAGTTGGGGCTCGAACAAAGCGTGCTGATCCCGGCCATCCTGATGGTGCAGTTTGTGGCCTTCTTCGGTGCGCTGGGCTTTGGCTGGCTGGCCCAGCGCATTGGTACGAAGCGGGCGATCATGCTTAGCCTGCTGATCTGGAATGGCGTGGTGATCTATGGCTATGTGATGCCTGCTGGCGTGCCCGCGCAGTTCTTCCTGCTGGCAGCGGTGATCGCCCTGGTGCTCGGCGGTAGCCAGGCCCTCAGCCGCTCAGTCTTTTCGTTGATGATTCCCCATGGGCAGGAGGCTGAGTATTTTAGCCTGTACGAGATCAGCGAGCGCGGGACAAGCTGGCTGGCCCCGCTCTTCTTCGGGCTGGCCTTCCAACTTACCGGCAGTTACCGCATTGCCCTGGTCTCCCTGATGCTCTTCTTCCTCGTCGGGCTGGGCCTGCTCAGCTTTGTCAACATCAGGCGCGCCGCCGAAGAGGCGGGCAATGTTGCGCCGACGCGGGCGTAATACTATTTTGGCTTGCCCGCAGGCACTGGCTAAGCTTGTCGAAGCCAACGCCGTGGTTGGCAAAGAAAACCTCGTTTCCAGCCTAATAGGCCCCCAACTATGAGCAAGCCTCTCATTCGTACAATCGATCTGGCGCGGCGTTACCAACTAGGCAAGACCGTAGTCGAAGCGCTGCGCGGGGTGACGCTGACGATTGAGCAGGGTGAGTTTGTGGCCCTGGTCGGGCCGAGCGGCAGTGGTAAATCAACCCTATTGCACCTGATCGGCGGTCTGGTGCGCCCAAGTAGCGGCGAGGTCTGGGTAAACGAGCTCGAACTGGGCCGCAGCAGCGACCGTGAGCTGGTAAGCTACCGGCGCGATACGCTTGGCTTTATCTTTCAGAGCTTTAACCTGCTGCCGATCAAGACGGCCTGGGAGAATGTGGCCGTACCGATGTTGTTGAGCGGGGTAGCCCCGGCCCTGCGGAAAGCCCGGGCGCTTGCCTTGCTCGATCAGTTGGGCCTGGCGCAGCGTAGCGACCACCGTCCGAGCGAACTGAGTGGCGGCGAGCAGCAACGGGTAGCGCTTGCCCGCGCTCTGGCCAACCGCCCGCGCCTGTTGCTGGCCGACGAGCCGACTGGTAACCTCGATAGCCGCACCGGCGGCGAGATTATGCAACTGCTGCAGGGTCTGGTGCGTGACGAGGGCCTGACCCTGTTACTGGTGACCCACGATAGCGGTATTGCCGGGTACGCTGATCGCATCGTACACCTGCGTGATGGCATGGTCGAGCGTACCGAGCAGTCTGCGGCAAGTGGGTGAACCCGCACTGAAGAGGGCTCACGATGGATCTGGATACCCGGCTGGATCTGCTGGCCGACGCGGCGAGCTACGATCTCTGCACTGGTTGGACGCAGGGCAAGGGCAAGCGACGGCGGGTTGCGCCGCCGACTTCAGCCTGGAGCGTACCCTCGGAAGACACACCCGGCCAGCCGCAGCGCCCGCTCTTGCGCCTGCTGATGAGCAGCCAGTGCGTCTGGAACTGTGCCTATTGCCCGCTCAGGGCGGCCAACGATCAGCCCAGGGCTGCGCTGGCCCCCGAAGAGTTGGCCACGATCTTGCTGCCGCGCCACCAGGCCGGGGCGGTGCAGGGGCTTTTTCTCGCCACAACGGTGCATGAGACGGTTGGGGCTGCGGTTGGACGCATGCTCGACGGGGTCGAGTTGTTGCGCCGCCAGCATAACTACACCGGCTATATCCACATCCGCCTGCTGCCTGGGGTGGCCGCCTCGGACGTGGAGCGGGCGACACTGCTGGCCGACCGGCTGAGTTTGAATCTTGAGGCACCTTCGCCGGCCCACCTGGCGCGCATTTCGCCCGAGCGGGACTGGAACAGCGACCTGGTTGAGCGGCTGATCTGGGCGCGCGAGTGGGTGCGTACAGGGCGGTTGCCGGGCGGCCTGGCGACCCAGTTTGTGGTTGGTGCCGCCGGTGAGCATGACCGCGACCTGCTTGGCACGGGCAGCTGGCTCTACCGCGAACTGGGTTTGCGGCGGGTCTATTTTGGGGCCTTTCGTCCGGTGCTCGGCACGCCGCTTGAGGCGGCGGAGCGTACGCCGCAGGTGCGGGTGCAGCGCCTGCAACAGGCCGATTGGTTGCTGCGCCAGTACGGCTTCGGTTATGGCGAGTTGCCCTTTGACCCGCAGGGCGCGTTACCGTTGCACCTTGACCCCAAACTGGCCTGGGCTCTGGCGCATCCCGAAGCTTTCCCCATCGAGCTCAACCTGGCTGCGCCCGAGCGCCTGCTGCGTGTGCCGGGGCTTGGCCCGACGAGCATTGCGCGCATCCTGCGTCTGCGCCGGATCCATCCTTTTCGTGAGCTAGCCCACCTGCGCAGCCTGAGCAGCCAGGCCATGCGGGCGCGCGATTTTGTCACCCTTGACGGGCGCTTCTTCGGGCGCTTACCAGCCGAGTTGGCGCGGGCCTACGCCCCCCGGCCCCTGGTTGAGCAGTTGACGCTCTTTTGAAGATACCGTAGTCCGTCGCCAGTTCTGTGTGGAGCTGTGGAACTGACCGGGAGCCCCCACCTCCACAGCTCCACAAACAGGATACGAACGTTCGGAACGCGGTACTAGGTGACGGGGGCGAGGGTGGCGGCTTGCGGCAGGGCAGGCAACAGGCCAGCGTGCAGCCCACCGCAAGCGGCGATCGTCAGGACAGCCTCGCTGATGAGCCCGGCAGCGTCGGCGGGCATTTCAAGGCTGGCTTGTAACTGGCTGGCCCGATCGGGCTCACCCAGCTCAACGGCCAGCAGGGTACTGAAGGCGCGGACAGAGGCGGGCTGGCGTTCGGCGGCCGGCCAGTGGCGTGTGGCCAGCCTGGCGACAAGTTCGGGGGCCAGCGGGGCCATCAGGGCCAGGGCCAGGGCATCTTCAGAGGGGTTGCTAGCCAGGGCTGCACGCCGCTGGCGTGGGCTGTAGCTGCCAGCCAGGGCCCCGCGCCCAGGCAGGCGCGGCCCACGCAGAGCCATGCGTTCCTCGAAGGTCTGCAGCCAGTTCGTGCCAGCCAGTGCATGGTCGGTGCCATTGGCGGTGTCGAAGAGGCGCAGCCCCCAGAGCACCAGGGCCATCGAGGAGGCGCGGGCGCGGTCGGGGCCGCACGGAATGGCCCCACTGGCATCGGCGCGCATCTGCGTGGCCAGGGTGGTCACCAGTCGGGTATGGGTGTAGCTGAAGCGGCTCGTGGCCGACCAGTGGAGCAGTAGCGGGTCGCTGGTATAGAGGGGCGCACCATGCACGGCACTCAGGCCAAGGAGGGTGGCCAGAGCCCCGGCATAGGCGGCATTACCGGTGCCAACCGGGTCGGGATGCAGGCCCTCGCGCTCGATGGTTGTGGCCCAGCTAGCCCAGACCCGGCGTTGCACCAGGCGATCAACTGCAGAGCCAACCCCTGCCAGGATATGCTGCTGCTGCTCGGCATTGACGGCAGGCTGTGTGGCCAAGGCGGCCAGGGCCCAGCCGCTGAAGAGGATCTGCAGCCGCAGTTGCTCATCACCCTCAGCGGGGTTCAACGCGAAACCCTCCCAGCGGTTGGGTGGCTGGCAGAGCAGGTGGACAAAGCGCTCAAGCTGAGCACCGGGATCAAGGGAGAACATAAGTTATCGGTTACGTGCAATCACAAGATTATCGAAGGCGACCGTTGCGCTACTGTCGGCGAAGCTGGTCACGGCAATGCCGACATCGCCTGAGGTAAAGGCAGCATCGTTGGTTGACTCGAGGCGGGTGCCGTTCACAAAGAGGGTGATCTCATCGCCCTTCGTCTCGACGCGCAGCGTATTGCGCTCGCGGTCGATGGCGTCGGACTGGGTCCAGTCGATCAAGGTTACCCAGCTGTTATCTTCGAGGATCTCGAGGGCATAGTAGCCGTCGTTATCGACGCTGAAGAGGTAGAAGTTATCGGTGTCCTGGTAGTGAAAGATCAGACCGGCAGCGGCTGGATCGGCATCACTGGCGATCGTACTGTCAACTTCGACCTGCAGATCGCTGTACGGTCCGCCGGCAATTGACCAGACCAACTGTTCAGACCCTTTGACCTCGATCACATAGGTGCCGTCCGCGAAGCTGTAGCGCGAAACATCGTCTTCAGCCGCATCGAAGTTGCTGGCATCGGCGTTATCGAAGCTCTCACGCAGCAAGACATCGCCGCCGACAATTGGGGCATCGCTGGGCACAATGCCGCCGCCAGCACCCGCCGGGCGCGTCGGGGTTGCCTGGGAGGGAAACTCAAAGTTGGTGATTCCCTGGCCGAGCAAGTTCATGCCAAAGAAGCCGATACAGCCGAGGGCCAGGAGCATAACCAGGCAGCCAGCCCCGGTCGCGATCCACCAGAAACCACGACTGCGGCCTTTGGCGGCTGGTTCGGGCTGACCAATGGCAGGCTGCGCTGGGGGAAACGCCGCAGGTGGGGGTGTCGGCATTGCCGTCGGTGGGACAGGCGGTAGCTCTTCGAGGGGGCGGGTCGGTGATACGGAAGCCTGCGGCGGGGTAGGTGTTGCCGAGTCGGGTGGCACAAAGATCGTCGGCTCGATCTGAGCGGAGGGGATGGGCGGCAGCACGACCGTCGGGGCTACCCCGGCAGGCGGGGCAGCGGCGGGCTGTTCGGGGATGCGCGTGCCGCACTCGGGGCAGAAACGCACATACTCGTTCAGTTGCTTGCCACAGTTCGGGCAGATAAAGATTGCCATAGGAGCTTACCTTCCCAGGATGGCGCGCAGGGCGGCCAGACAGTCACGGTTTTGCTGTTCGGTGCCAAAGGAGATGCGGATGAGGCCGGGCAGGCCCCAACCGGCCAGGGGCGTTACGGTGAAACCATGCTCACGCAGCGCCTCTGTCACGGCGGCATCATCGCCGACGGGCACGGCGACGAAGTTGGTTTCACTGGGCACAGGCTCAAGGCCCAGCGCCCGCAGGGCTTCAAGCCAGAAGGCCCGGCTCGTTGCGGTATGGGCGCGGCTGCGGGCAAGATGTTCATGGTCGGCCAGGGCGGCAACCCCGGCGACCTGGGCCAGCAGGTTGACATTGAAGGTCGGGCGAGCCCGGTCAAGGTAGCCGATCAACTCGGGCTGGCCATAGGCATAGCCGAGGCGCAAGCCGGCCAGGCCGTAGATCTTGGCGAAGGTGCGCAACAGCAGCAGGTTGGGGCGTCCGGTGCGCAACTCGGTGATCAACGCGGGGTAGTCGGATCGCTCGGCGAACTCGCAGTAGGCTTCATCAATGACCACCAGTACATCAGGCGGCACCTGCTCAAGCAGCGTCGCCACTTCGGCGGCCCCATTGGTGGTGCCGGTAGGGTTGTTCGGGTTGCAGAGAAAGAGCAGGCGCGTGCGCGGGGTAACTGCCGCCGCCATCGCCGGCAGATCGTGGGTATAGTCTCGCAGGGGGACGCGCACCGGGCGGGCACCCATCTCTAAAGTACGCAGCAGATAGCTGATAAAAGTGCCGTCGGCCAGCACCACTTCATCACCGGGATCAAGCAGCGCCAGGCAGATTAGCAGCACCATCTCGTCGGAGCCATTGCTGCAGAGCACATACTCTGGGCTCAGCCCCACCTGTGCGGCAAGGGCCTGGCGCAAGCCCAGGCTGTTTGCGTCGGGGTAGCGGTAGACCTGCGGTAGGGCCTGCGCAAGGGCGGCCAGGGCCAGGGGTGAAGGGCCAAGGGGGTTCTCGTTCGACGAGAGCTTGACCAGGTCGGCGGTAGGCCCGCTGATCAGCTTGGCGGGCTTGTAGGCGGGCAAGGAACGGATGGCTTCTTTATAGCGCATAGCTAGAATCAGCCTCGATTGGCAAAGTAAAAACGAAGGTAGTTCCATTCCCCGTGCTACTCTCAACCCAGATCCGCCCACCATGCATCTGCACAAACTGGCGACTCAGGTAGAGGCCCAGGCCAAGCCCCTCGGCACGGCTGCTGCGCACGCGATAGTAGCGCTCAAAGAGCCGACCCTGCAACTCGGCAGGAATGCCAGCACCTTCATTACTAATGCGCACCTGGGCCATCGGGGTAGTTGCTTCTAGCTCCGGGATGGCTTCAGGTTGGAGTAAGCCCAGGCGCAGGCAAATGGTACTATCTGGCGGGCTATATTTAACAGCATTGCTGATCAGATTGGTGAGTACCTGACGGATACGCAGAGTATCACAGGTGATCATGATCGTATCGGGGGCGGCTTCGAGGCTCAACTGGTTTGCACCCGCCGAGGGGCGTTGCTGGTCGAGCACCTGGGCAGCCAGGGCGACCAGATTGGCCCGCTGGAGTTGCAGATCAATCTGTCCGGCGTCGATGCGCGAGACATCGAGCAGATTATCAACCATACGCAGCATATGGCTCACCTGCTGGGTCAGAATCGTCAGGCCCTGCAGATCACGCGGGTCGGCCTCGCTGCGCTGCTGTTCACGGCGCAGCAGCAGATCGGCGTAGCTCCGCACGGCGGCCAGGGGGCTACGCAGTTCGTGGGCAGCTACGGCGAGGAACTCGTCTTTGGCCCGCGCAACCTTCTGGCTGGCGGTAATATCGCGGAAGACCACCACTGCGCCCTCAATCGTACCATCAGCAGCACGGGTCGGGGCCCCACTAAAGCTCATCACCGTCTCATCGCCGCTGGCCCCACGCAGCATGAGCCGGTAGTCCTGGAAGACTTCACCAGCCAGGGCGCGGGCGAAGGGCAGGGCCTCAAGCTCAAGGCGCTCACCGTCGAGATCACGCACAGCGTAGAAATCAGGCATGGCGGTGAGCGGTTGTTCGAAGGGTAGCGCCTCCAGGCCAAGCAGCATTAGCGCCGTGTCGTTGGCCAGGGTGAGCCGGCCCATGGCATCACAGAGCAGGACGCCTTCGGCAATTGAGGTGACAACGGTGTGTAGCTTACGGCGCTCGCTGCTGCTATCGGCGTAGAGGCGCACATTGGCGATGGCAAAGCCGACCTGATTACAGATCGGCATGAGCAGATCTTTGTCGGTGCGCCTGTTGAGTTCGCTATCACCATAGAGCGCCAGCACGCCGGTGACCGTGCCGCCAGCGAGGAGGGGCAGGTAGGCGCAGGTTTCCAGGCCCGTTGCAAGCAGATCCCCCTCACCACGCTCAGTGAGCAATGGACGCAGCATCGGCTGGCCGTAGTAGACAACCTCGGCGCAGGGGGCCTCAGCGATGGGCAGATGGGTGAGCAGCGTAACGCCTGCCGATGGCAAGTTGTGCTGGGCCGTCAGGTAGAGGCTATCGAGGGCCGGGTCAAGCAGCAGCAAGGCTCCATTTGTCTCAGGCACTAACTCCATCACCACGGCCAGCACACTATGCACCAGGTCATGCAAGTCGGTGGCCGTCGAGATGGCCGTCACTACGGCATCGAAAGCCTTGAGCCGTCGTTCACTGCGTTGCGCCGCGGCATAGAGCCAGGCATGCTTTAAGACCGAGGCCGTCAGGTTGGCCAGGGTCTGCACCATGGGCAATTCGTCCACTGTAAGTGGCTGCCAGGCCGGGCGTTCAGCAGATGGGCCAAGGTTGAGTAGCTCAAGTACGCCGATCAACTCTGCGCCAACCCGTAAGGGCATGGCCGCCACGGTGGTCTGGGGGGGCAAGATTTCGCTCAACTGGAGGAAGAGGGCCTCATTGGCTGGCCCGATTGGCTCGGCGGCGGCCCGATAGCCCTGACTGCAAACAATGAGGCGGGGCTCGCCGTGTTGCCACACCTGACCGGCCAGGCCCTCACCGGGGCGTAACTGGCAAGCGAGCAGGGCCTGCTCGGTTAGTGGGCTCAGGGGTAGGCCAGCAGTTGAGGTGAGGCGTAGGCGCCCGTTAAGCTCGATCCAGAGGATACCAGCCTGAATTGCTGGCAGGGCTTCAACCATGTGCGCCATCAGGTCGGCGCGGATGGTCGTCTGGGGATCAAGTGCGCCGACCAGGTAGGAAGAGAGCTTGAGTAGGCTGGCAACCTGGGCATCGCCATTTACCACAGCCTCGCGACGCAGCGCCGGTCCAGCCTTGCGGTGCTGGCTCTGCCTACGGCGGTGTGCCGTCTGGCGCAGAGTCATGGCTCAGCCCTCTCCATGCAGTGACCAGCGCACAGCCCGGCGCACCCCTTCGTCGAGCGGTACCTGCGGCTGATAGCCAAGCAAGGTCTGGGCGAGGGAGATATCGGCGACATAGTAGCTTACCTCGCCGGGGCGTTTGGCAGGGGCCACCATAATCTCGGGCTGCCGTCCGAGGGCTTCGCCAATCAATTCAGCCATACGAACCAGTGAATTGCCTGCACCGAAGGCCAGGTTGATCGTGCGATTCGTGACCACCCCGGCGCTCAGGTGCTCGATGCCCCGCACAATTCCCGCAACACAATCATCAACATAGGTGAAATCAAGGATCTTCTGCTGCCCATAGACAACCACCGGCTCGCCGCGGTCAATGCGCTGGATAAAGAGCGGAATGACCCGCTCCATACGCTCCAGGTCATTATCGTAGCGTCCATAGACATTCGAGAAGCGGAAGACGAGGTAGCGCAGGCCATAACAACGGGCGTAGGCATAGACGAGCGCTTCACCGGCAATCTTTGAGGCAGAGTAGGGGCTTTCGGTAAAGCTGAAATCAGCACTCGTCTCGCCGGTCGAAGCGGCAGGGCTACCGTCAAGGTAACGATAGATATCGCCATAGACCTCACGCGAGGAGGCGAAGATGATCGGCAGGTGCTGAGCGCGGCAATATTCAAGCACGTTAAAGACGAGGTTAATATTTTCGAGGGCGCGGTGGGGGTGTTCAACCAGTTCGTAGACCTTGGCATTGGCAGCAAGGTGAACCACCAGGTCGCAGGGCGGATAGGGTGCCCCACCGATCCCGCCGTGGAAATCGCGCTGTGGTATCGCCAGATCTTGTAGCAAAGTCGGAAAGGCATTCGTCCAGGTATTGACCCGCCGGTCAACCCCAAAAACCGCATGGCCCTCGGCGAGGAGCCTGAGGGCGAGGTTGGTGCCAATCTGACCGCTGGAGCCGGTGATAAGAACGCGCATAAGTCGGGAAGCAGGGAGCGGGAATAGTTCCTCAGAATGCGATGGGTGCCCCCAGGCAGCAAACATGCCCAGGTTGTTACCATCAGCACTCCAGAACATTGACGATCATCGCAGTCAGTATACCAGTTTTCCCCAGCGTTCGGGTAAGGGCATGCCCCAGTGACCATTTGGGCTTGCTGATTTTGGGTTGTGGATTGCCGCTCTGGCGGTGTAGGGGCGTGGCCGACATAATGCAAAGGGCGCAGTAGCGTTCGCTGCTGCGCCTACTCTAAACGGGCAATTTCTTCAAGCAGGCGCCGCCGACCGCCGTTTTCGGCAATGGCCCGTGCCTCGGCCAGGGCGGCCCGCGCCTCGGCGGCAGGTAGCAACGGGGCCAGCCAGATCCGCACCTGGGCGGCCAGATGGCGTGTCCCCAGGGCATCGGCATGGGCGACCGCCGCCGAAAGGCGGTGAATGGCCAGGGCGGTTTCGCCACGCCGCAGGGCCACCAGGCCCAGGTTGGCCGTCAACCCCGCCACCCGTTCAGGGATCACCAGCCGTTCAGCCAGGGCCAGCCCGGCATTGAAAGCCTGCTCGGCAGCCTCAAGTTCGCCGCGGGCCAGGGCCAACTCGCCCTCGGTCGAGCGCAGATAGGGTAACAGGGCCGGTGCCCCTTGCTCCTCGGCCAGGATCAGCCCTTCAGCAAGCAGTTCAGCGGCAGCTGCAAGGTCGCCCAGCAGGTGCAGATGGTAGGCCAGGTTATTGCGCGCCAGAATGCGCCAGGTAAGCGCACGGTTCAACTCGGTGGGCTTGTCGGCGACTGTGTCGGCGACCGTACGGGCCTCGTGGTAGTAGGCCACAGCGCTAGCCAGATCGCCCTGCTGGGCGGCCACTCCCCCCAGTTCGAAGCGTACCTGGGCCAGGCTGATCGGGTCGGGCGTGGCCTGGGTGGCAAGCAACTGCTCGGCCTCGCGCAGACGCTCGGCGGCACCCTCCAGGTCGGCACCCTCCAATGAGAGGGCCGTGCCCCAGCTGAAGAGGGCGCGTGCTCGCTCAGTTGCCGCGCCACTCGCGGCAAGCGGGCGCATCAGGGCGATCACCTCGCCGTAACGAGCCTGGGTCACCAGGATTGCGGCCAGGCTTAGGCTCGCCCGCGCATGCTGGGCCGGATCACGCGCCAGGGCCAGGGCTTCGCGCAGCTGTTCGGCGGCGCGTGCGCCCTCACCGTGACGGTAGAGCACTTCGCCCAGGGCCAGCAGTAATTCAAAGCGCCGTGCCGGGGCCACCCCGATCAGGGCCTGCTCGTAAAAGGCCACTGCCTCGGCCCATGCCGCTATAGCCGTTGCCCGCCGGGCGGCCCGCAGCGCGTAGGCTGTCGCCCGCTCAGGTGCGCCTCCCTGGGCGAAGTGGGCGGCAATCCGCCCGGCAGCCTCGTCCAGCCGGTCGTGGTGGAACACCTCCAGGGCTTCACCGACCCGCCGATGCAGGCTGCGATGACGTGGCTCACCTACCTCGCGGTAGGCTACCTCCATCGTCAGGCTATGGTCGAAGCGGTAGCGTCCATCGGCCAGCGGCTCAACCAGGCGTGCCGTACGCAGTTCGTCCAGGGCGTCCAGGGCGGCCAACTCCGAGAGCGCGGCCGCCCGTGCAGCCACCTCAAACTCGAACTCGCGCCCGATCGCCACCGCCGCATCAAGCACCCGCCGGGCTCCGTCGGAGAGACGGGCCAGGCGTGAGGCGATCAGGCTGTAGACGGTCTGCGGCACCAGTGGGCTGCTGCTGGCCGCCAGGTGCAGGCGCCCATCAGCATCAAGCAGGCCCGTCTCACGCGCATAGCCGACCAACTCGGTGATCATATAGGGGTTGCCCTCGGCCTGCTGCTGCAACCAGCGAGTCGCGGTTGTGGCATCGGCAGGGCAGAGTACTCCGGCCAGGGTTGCCGTCTCCTCCGCGCTAAGTCGGCGCAATGGCAGGCGTTCAAGGCGGCCCTCGCGGGTCAGGGTGGCCACCAGGGCGGTAAGTGGTGTACGCGGATGGGCCGGGCGCGCCGTCGCCAGCAGATAGAGCGGCTGGGCCTCGGCGCGACGCAAGAGGTAGCCGAGTACGGCCAGGCTGCTGGCATCGGCCCATTGCACATCGTCAAGTAACAGCGCGACAGGGCTGCGTCGGGCCAGGGCCAGCAACAGGCGCGCAACGGCTTCCCATAGGCGTGCCTCTTCGGCCTGCGTGTGCGACGGAGCCTGGTACTGTTGATCACCGAGCAGTTCGGGGGCCAGACGGGCCGCCTCGTTTAACCAGAGCAGATCAAGTTGCAGACTGGCCCGCAGCAGGGGCCAGTTGGGCTGGGCCGCCAGTGCGCGCAGGGCTTCCATCAGAGGCTGGTAAGGCAGACTCTGCTCCAGCTCACGTGCGGCCCCGACCAGGGCTAGCCCACCGGCACGTCGGGTCCGCTCAAGAAACTCCTGACCCAGGCGGGTCTTGCCGATGCCCGGCTCACCCTCGATCAGCCCTAGTCGCCCGCTCTGCACCGCAGCCGCGAGCCGGGCTAACTCAAGCTCGCGTCCGATGAAGGGTATCGCCGTTGTTCGTAGCAGAGGCCCCGGGGACGGACTCGGCGCGGCGCTGGGCAGGCGACGCTCCTCGTTGGCGAGGCTGTCGGTGATCAGCGCATCATAGAGCTCTCGCGTCTCGCGCATCGGCGGTACGCCCAACTCTTCATCAAGCAGGTCACGCAACTGCTCATAGCGTCGAATCGCCCCCACCCGGTCACCGGCCAGGTAGTGCATACGCATCGCATCACGTTGTAGATCCTCCTGGAGCCGGTCGAACGTGAGGGCACGCTGCAGTGCCTCAAGCGCCTCAAGGTAGGCCCCACGTGCTTCGTGCAGGCGTGCCATGCGCGCCATGCCGCGCACGGCCAGCAAACGTGCCCGTTCACGCTCGCCAGCCAGCCATTCCTCGAATGGCGCGGCATCAGGCATCCCAAAGCCATCGAGCAGGTCGCCGCGATAGTAGCCCAGGGCTCTGGTCAGGCTCGTCTCGTCGGGAGTCCCCGCCAGGGTGGCCGCCACCAGCAGTCGATAATCGACCAACACCTCAGGGCCAAGCGCCAGCGGGTCATCGCCCACCAGATCGGCACCAATTACTCGGCGCACCGCGTGCAACGTCGTGCGCAGCAAGGTCTGCGCGGCACTGCGCTCGTGATCAGGCCAGAGCAGGCCAAGCAGATGCTCACGGCTCACCGGGCCGGGCTGCGCCGCCAGGTAGAAGAGCAGCGCTCGCGTACGGCGTCGCGGCAGGGTCAGCGGCAGACCAGCGCGCTCGATCAGCGGCAGGCCAAGCAACAACAGCTTGAGCATATGCGCTCCGTTGCATCATCACCAGGCTCGATTATACAATCCTTGCAGCAGTCGCCACTCGTGGCGTGTCGATCAGATTGACGCACCCGACAGCCCTGGCTATAATGCGTCTGAGAGCCACGCGCCGCCTGCGGAGAAGGTTCATGAAGTTGATCATCTTTGTCGCCGATGATGGCTATGCCGACGTGAGCACTGATGCCCTGGTCGAACAGGGCTTTCGCGTCACGCGCCTGGCAACCACCGGTGGTTTCCTGCGCCGTGGCAATACCACGCTCCTGGTTGGGCTCGAAGAGAATCAGGTTGAGCAGGCATGCGATCTGGTCAAGGGTGTCGCCCCTGGTGCGCTGGCGATCATTCTCGACCTCGAGCGCTACGAGCGGCTCTAACAGCACGATCTTTTCGCCCTGCTCCATTAATCTAAACTTATGAAGGTGCTCTACCTTGCGGCGGGCATCCCGGTGCCAGGCAGCCTGGGTGGCAGTACGCATGCCTACGAAGTCGCTCGCGGCCTGGCTCGGCGTGGCCACAACGTCCACCTTGTCGCTGCCGCGCAGGAAGGCTGGGCTGGCCTGGCTCCGTTCTTCCGCCCCGTCTCGCGTTGGCTGGACGGTTTCCACTTGCATCAGCAAGACGTGCCCAAGGCCCTGAGCCTGCTCGGTGTGGGGACTGTGTTGCGTCTGGCCCGGGCCTTGCGCCCCGATGTGGTGATCGAGCGTTACTATAACTTCGCCGGTGCTGGCATAATCGCGGCGCATCGCCTCGGTCTGCCTGCCCTGCTCGAAGTTAACGCCTTGATTATCGACCCGCCGACCGTCGCCAAACGGCGTCTTGACGATGCGCTTGGTGGGCCGCTGCGGCGCTGGGCCGAGTGGCAGTGCCACAGCGCCGCAGCGATCGTTACGCCTCTGCATACCACTGTGCCCGCCAGCATCCCCCGCAGCAAGATTGTTGAACTACCCTGGGGGGCCGATGTCGAGCGTTTCGCCGGCGTCGCCGCAGAGCGTTTCAGCGCCCAACGGCCTATGCACGCCCCGCCCGAATTGGTCTTTCTTGGCTCCTTTCGCGCCTGGCACGGTGTCCTCGACTTTGTGCGCGCCGCCCGGTTGCTGCTTGAGCAGGGCCAGAGTTTGCACTGCACCCTCATCGGTGATGGTCCTGAGCGGCCCGCAGCCGAGGCTCTGGCGGCTCCCTACGCTGCTAACTTCAGTTTCCTGGGTGCTGTGCCTTACGCATCCGTGCCTGCCCTGTTGGCTCTGGCTGATCTTGGCGTGGCCCCCTTCACCACTGCCCCCCACCCGGCCCTTCGTGCCGCCGGCTTCTTCTGGTCGCCGCTCAAGATCTACGAATATATGGCCGCTGGGCTCCCCGTCGTCACCGCTGCGCTTGCCCCTCTCGACCAGATTATCCGCGACGGGCAGGAAGGTCTGCTCTATCGCGAGGGCGATCCGCAGGCCCTTGCCGCCGCCATCGCCCGCCTGTTGGCCGACCCTGTCGCTGCCCGGCGTATGGGGGCCGCTGCCCGCGCCCGTGTTGTTGCCCACTACTCCTGGCAAGCCCACTGTGCCCAGTTGGAGCAGCTTATGCAGGGTATGATCGCTGGCTGCTGATGCGTGAATGAAGTCTTCTTGTCAACGTCGCTATCCATGACATACCTGACGCCTCAGATGAGGCTGCTGCGGATAGGAGGCGGTTCAAAGCTACGTCTGCGCAGATTGCGCCAGCCCGTCCGCCGTGGTACAATCGCCGCGGCGATGGGCAGGTCGCATAGTCTGGTCTAGTGCGCGGCACTGGAAATGCCGTACAGCGGCAACGCTGTCGAGGGTTCGAATCCCTCCCTGCCCGCCATCAAGCGCCCCCGGCAACTGCCGGGGGCGGGTTTGTTCAGATTACCTTATTTGTCTTGCCCAGCGCCGCTCGTAGCACACTCATCTCGCCGGTGTGGAAGGTGTCGTGGAAGTAGAGGAAGAAGAGCCAGAAGCTGAGTGGGCGTGCGCTTCGCCCAAGCAGGGCGATCTCGCGGGCCAGGTCAGCCTCACTTGTGCGTCCGAGAGCCTCGGTCATGCGTACCTGGCTCAACTCCAGGGCGGCGACTAACTCCTCCAGCGGCACGGCCTCATCGTTAGTCTCGCCTGGCTCCACATCGCGGGCGTAGCGCGTCAGACGCTCAGCCGCAATAGTGGGCTCCGCTCCCAGGGCGCTCAGGATCCGCTCACGCGAGCCGAGCATATGGCCCAGGATCCAGTTCATACTGTTGGTCTTAAAGCCTGGTGTTTGCACACTCTCGGCATGGGAGATTCCCTCGATCTGCATCTTCACAATCGCGACATTACGCCCATAGGCTTCGGCCAACTCCGCCAGCGTTAACATGGCAATTCCTTTCTCGCTCTTACCGCACCTGTAACGTCAGCAACGGCTTATCAGGCATGGCTACCTCCAGGCGTGTCCCGGTGGTAGGTTCATAGAGGCCGATGAGGAGCTGGTAGCTCCCTGGGGGTAGGGCTGGCAGGGGCAGATCGGCCCGCTCGATCACCAGTTCGCCCGGCTGCCAATGACTGGTCGGGTAGTCCTCGTAGCGCAGCGGCAGGTCGCGTTGAGCCACCTGCTGCCCGTTTGCATCAAGCAGATGCATAAAGAGCACATAGTCGGTCGTTTGTGTAGCCAGGTTGCGCCAATAAAGGTTGATCTGAACCGACTCGCCTGCGGCCAGTTCACGTCGATCAGCCCCGTCAAGCGGGCTGATCCGCGAACGCAGCGGGCCTGGCTGGATCTCGTAGCCCAGCAGCATGATCTGCTCGCCGAAGTTCATTTCGCGTCCCACAAACGGCAATGCCGCCGGGTCAACCCCCAGGTCAAGGATGGCCCCACCGGGGCCGGGTCGGATGCCCGCGCGCCGGGGCGGCAGAGCCAGCACCACCGTAGCGGCAGTTCGTAATTGCTCATAGGCTGCCTGATCTTCCGGGGTGCGCAGGTCATCGTTGACCAGCAGGTAGCGAAAGCCGTTGCTCCGGTACCAGGCCAGGTTATGCTCGGTGATGCGCTTGACCGGAAAGATCGCCACCTCACCGCCGAAGAGACTGGAAGGTACCTCGGCTGCGCTACGGGCTCCCTGAGGCAGCGCTTTGAGTTGCTCACTGGCCAGTACCATCGAGTGCGGGCGGTTCCAGAACTCCAGGTGGCTGTAGGTCGCCCGTGCCTGTGGCCCGACCAGAGCGACGGCCAGCACACCTAGGGCTAGCGTTGCGATCACTGGCCTGCGGGGTACCAGGCGACCCAGCAGGTCGGCCAGGGCTACACTACTTGCCGCAACCAGCAAGATCAGCAGCGGCAGGATCGGCAACGTATTGCGAAAAAAGTGTACGACGTAGTTCAGCAGCATGAGCAAGGTCAGGCCGCAGACCGCCAGCAGCAGGGCCAGTTGGGCCGGGTAGCGGCGTGCCAGCAGGGGCAGCCCGGTCAGCATCACCACGATCGCCACAGGATAGAGGCTACTTGCCCAGAAAAAGAGGGCGTACTCACTCAAAGGCCAGCGCCCGGTCACATCCCCATGCTCGCCGGTTGTATAGTGCCAGCTATTGAAGCTCAGGTCGCGTAGAAAGGTGGTCGGATCAAAGAGGGCAAAGGGCGTGGTAAGCAGAAAAGCCAGCACGGTGACCAGGGCGGCGCTGGCCAGGCGCACCAGCGGCCAGCCGAAGCTCTGGCGACGCCAGTGGATCACATGGGCCAGCCCGATCGCCACCACCACCAGCCCGGCGTTATACTTGGTGCCAGCGGCAAAGCCAGCGGCAACTGCAGCCAGTACATAGGCGCGCCAGCGCCCGCTACGGCCTACCTCCCATGCTCCCAGCAGTGCCAGCACGACCCACAAACCAGTCGGCACATCAACCGTGATATAGTGGCTGTGGCGGACGTGGTAGGCCGTGAGCATGAGTAGCACTGCCGCCAGCAGGCCCACTCGCAGATCAAACATCCGCCAGCCAAGTACAAACAGGGCCGGCACTGTAGCGGCCCCCAGCAGAGCCGTCAAATTACGGCCCCAGATATAGAGTTGCGGTGTCGCGGCAACCCCGTACTGCTTGAAGGCAAGATCCTGGTCGGATTGGTAGAGCCCGGCCTGGATGCCCCACTCAACGTGCAGCCTGGTTGTCGCGGTAAGCAGATAGTAATAGAGCGAGGGATAACGGAAGGTGTGCGGGTTCGGATCACCGTCACGGAGCATGCGGATGGCCGTTTCGAGCACAGCAGGCTCATCAATATGCTCGACATACGGCAGACTCCCGCCTGACAGCCAGATCCGCAAAAGCAGGGCCACCAGAAAGAGACTGGCCCCCAGCAGTGCAGGGTGGAATAATCGACGACGCTTCAAACTTCCTCTCAGGCTGATTGGTATACACCCACAGGAACCACCACCCAGATTATAGCGCAGCGGACGTATAATGAGCCCTACGCCCCACTTCGACAAGGTTTCACAAGAGCCATAGTAGCTTGACAGCCGCTCCACATCTCCACATTTGCACACAAGCAGACGGTGACGGCGTAGCGTTGTGGAGTTCAAGCCCACAGACTGTAAATCTCCTCCGAACCTTGTCTTACCAGTACTGTATGTACGAAGAGGATAGAGTATGTTCAAACGTCTGTTCGGGCGACGCCAGGATGCACCGCGTAGCGAGGAAGAGGCTCAGGTCGAGGCCGAGCAGGTCAACCAGAGCCTCGAGAAGTCGCGTCAGGGCATCTTCGGGCGCATCTCGCAGATCTTCGCCAGCGATGATCCAATTACCGAGGAGCTCTGGGATGAGCTTGAAGAGGCGTTGATCCAGGGCGATGTCGGCCTTGAAACCACCCAATACCTGGTCAATCGTACCCGTGACCGGGTGAATCGTTATGGCACCAAGCGGGCCAATGAGGCCCGTGATATGCTCAAGGCCGAGATGGTGCGTGTCTTTCAAGAGCAGGTGCGTCAGCCTCCCGCCAGCCCGCCACAACCCTATGTCATGCTGGTGATCGGCGTCAACGGTGCTGGCAAGACGACCCTGATCGCCAAGCTGGCCCACCGCATGAAGCACCGCTTCGGCAAACAGGTCGTCCTGGCGGCTGGTGATACCTTCCGCGCCGCTGCCACCGAGCAGCTCGAAACCTGGGCTGAGCGGGCTGGTGTGCCCTGTGTCAGCCTCGGCCAGGGTGCCGACTCGGCCGCAGTGGTCTACAAAGCTATTGATGCCGCCCTGGAGCAGCAGGCTGATGTACTGATCATCGATACCGCTGGCCGTCTGCAGGCCAAGTTTAACCTGATGCAAGAGCTGGAGAAGGTGCGCAAGATCATCGAGCGCAAACTGCCCGGCGCGCCCCACGAGGTGCTCCTGGTGATCGATGCCACCACTGGCCAGAATGGCGTGCTGCAGGCCAAAGCCTTCCTCAAGTCGGGCGGGGTCACCGATGTGGCCGTGACCAAGATGGACGGTACGGCCAAGGGCGGTATTGCCTTCGCCGTGGCCCAGGATATCGAGCGCCCCATCCGCTACCTCGGTACTGGCGAAAAGCTTGGTGACCTGGCCCTCTTCGATGCTCAGACCTTTGTTGATGCCCTTTTTGCCTAGATCTACCTCTAACCAGGAGGAGCCTGTGGCGGTCGAATTTGTGCGTTGCCCTGTCTGTAAGCAGCGGCTTGCCATCCAATCCTATGTCACCACCGGCGCGCTCGTCGTCTGTGCTAACCTCAAGTGCGGCACCAGCCTGCGCATCCTTAGTCGTAAGCCCCTACGTGTGGAGCCTGTGGCTGAGCCGGAGACCTACCAGGTTGATTATCGCCCCGAGTCGTATGGCTGAGCGGCGGAGCTTTCTTGTGGCCAGCCTGGGGCGCTGCTTATCCAGGCTGGCCCTCCTTAGCCTGGCCCTGCTGCTCCTGAGCGGTTGTCTGCTGCTCAGCGGTGAATCGACCACGGTCGATCTGCAAGCTGGCGGTGGGAATCTGTTGACTAGCTTTGTCGGGGCCGAAGGTCGTAGTGAGCGTACCCTCGACCTGGGCCTGCCTGCTGCCGAAGTGCAGGTGATCGCGATAGTCGGCGTTGAGTCGGGCGACATCGAACTGGCCATGCTCCAGCCCGATGGCTCCCTGGCTTTTGCTATCGCTTCGCGCCCCGAAACCCAGGTGACGTATTCGGGTACAGTCCGCACCAACGATGAGGGCCGTCTGCGCTACGCAATCAAGGCCCGCGGCGCTCGCCATGGCTCGCTGCAGATCTTTGTGCAGCCGTAGCAGGCACCGGCTCTGCGGGCACCCGGCTGCGGTAGCTGGCCAGCCCGGCGGGCTGGTCTACATCAAGGGCGAATGAGGCAAGCGGCAGGCGGCAGGTGCGTAGGCCGCGTTCTGTCGCCGCCGCCAGGTGCAGCGCGGCACTCTCGCCACCGAAGCGGAAGGGCAACTCAGCCTCGCGGCGCAGGCCAAGGGCGTTGGTGCCCAGCCCCGCCGCATCAGGCACCAGCACTATGTCGCTTGTGGCCAGGGCCGCAACCAGAGCCCCGATCTCCGCTGGTAATACCAGCGGCACATCGGCAGGCACCACCAGCAGGGCTTCGGCACCATGGCTCAGGGCTACTCGGCGTGCCTGTTCAAGCGCGGCATTCAGATCCGGCACTTCTTCAACTAGTGGGTAGGCACCGCAACTGGCGGCCACCTGCAGCGCCTGCGGATCGCCGCTGATCACCCAGACCATCGTCACCTGGGCCGCCGGATGCTGTAGGGCGGCGAGCACCCGTTCGAGCATCTCGAGCACCAGGGCCCGTCGTGCAGCAGGTGTTAGCGCCCCAGCTAGCCGACTCTTGGCTCGGTCGAGCGTCTTGACCGGTACAATGGCGTGGGTTATACCATTTTTGCTCATCGCCATAGCGGGGAGCGAGAGGGGCGTAGCCCCTCTCAAGCAAAACCTCTTCAGTTCATGGCAAGGCGCACGCCAGGTGACCCAGTCGCACATTCAGGTGCCGCTATGGGCGAGTTCAAGTGCTGCGGCGGCCAGACGCGCCTTCTCGGCAGGGCCGCGCATGATGCTATCAATACTGGTGACACGCAGCCCCAGGGCGCTGATCGCCGGGGCCAGGCTGGCATCAACCTGATCGATCACGATGCCATCGAGCAGGTCGGCATAGGCTTGCGCCACACCCAGCGCCGAAACCTCGTGGCCCATGGCTTGCATCAGCGGCACGGCGGGGCCCTTCACCGCTGTCCCACCCACAATCGGGCTCACAGCGACCACCGGGGCCGGGCTGGCCCGCAGCGCCTCGCGCACGCCCGGCAGGGCCAGGATCGGGCCGATGCTTACCACTGGATTGCTCGGCGCGATCAGGATCACCTCGGCGCTGGCGATAGCCTCAAGTAGGCCCGGGGCCGGTTGGGCTGGGCCAGCCGCATGAAGACGCACTCCATAAACCTCATCGCGGGCCTGGCGCTGTACAAAATAGTTCTCGAAGTGCATCTCGCCAGCTGCGGTGAGGATATGGGTCGGGGCCGCATCGTCGCTCATCGGCATAATCCGTACTCCTACCCCCAGGGCTTGCCGAAACTCCTCGGCCACTTCACTGCGCGTCTTGCCTTCGCGCAGCAGGGCGGTGCGCCGGATATGCAGGGCCAGGTCGCGGTCGCCCAGCTTAAACCAGGTTGGCCCGCCCAGACGGCCGAGCCAGACCATACAGGCGTTGGTATCACCGGCGATGCCCCAGCCCTGCTGACGGTCGATAATCCCGGCCAGCGTACAGGTCACGATATCCACATCGGGCATGATCGTCAGACCATGTAATTCGAAGTCATCGCCGGTATTGACTACCGCCGTGATCGTTGGTGGTGGTACGACCTGTACCAGGCCCTCAAGAAACTTGGCGGCACCCACACCGCCAGCCAGGACGAGCATCATAAGAAATTTGCCCCCTTTGTCTTATAGCCAGTGTACCACCAACTCTTCAAGGGGGCGACGGGGGCGGCGGCGCGGCTCGCGTGCGGGGTAGCCCAGGGGAATGAGCGCATGCGGTTGCAGTGTTGCAGCGAGTTCCAGGGCCGCCCGTACAGCGGGCTGGCAGAAGAGCGGCGCACACATCCAGCCCGCAGCGAAACCGAGGGCATGGGCGGCGAGTAGCATATTCTGCACAGCACAGCCAAGGCTCTGGATCGCCATGATCGTCTCGGCGGCCTGGCGCTCGGCGTCGGGGTAGGGATCAAGGTCTTCGAGGTAGAGGCATGGCACAATCACTACCGGCGCACTGATGATCCGCTCATGGGAAGCCGTAAAGCGGGCCGTAATTGTTGCCTCGTCCTGGCCATCGAGGGCCAACTGCTGCCGCCATTCGGCCCCCATCGCCAGGGCCAGCCGTGTGCGTGCTTCGGCTGTGGCCACCACTACAAAGCGCCATGGCTGACGCCCATGGGGCGATGGGGCCCAGCATGCCGCTTCCAATACGAGGTTTACCTGCTCACGGCTGAGTGGGTCGGATCGGAAGGCTCGTACCGTGCGACGGGCGCGGATGATCTGCATAAGCTCCATGGGATCACTCACGGCGCTGCTTACGCAGAGCATGGTGGGTCTCGGCGAGCAGGCGCTCGGTGGTCTCCCAACCGATACAGCCATCAGTAAGCGAGACTCCATACCGGAGGGCTGAGCGGTCGGCCAGCAGGGGTTGTTTGCCCTCGTGCAGGTTGCTCTCAACCATGATGCCCACCACAGGGGTCGGGCCAGCGACGATCTGTTCAACCACACGGTACCAGACTGTCTCTTGCCGCCGATAGTCACTCTCCGCATTGGCGTGGCTACAGTCGATCAACACCGCTGGTTGCAGGCCTGCCTCGCGCATCAGACGGGCCGTCTGCACCACATACTCTTCGTGGTAGTTGGGGCCGTGACGCCCGCCGCGCAGGATCACAAAGCCATCAGGATTGCCGGTTGTCTTCACTACGGCGCTGCGCCCATCTTCCGTAATGCCGAGAAAGCTATGCTGACCGGCAGCCGCGACACAGGCATGTACCGCGACCTGAATTCCGCCGTCGGTACCATTCTTGAAGCCTACCGGCATCGAGATTCCGCTGGCGAGGGCGCGGTGGGTCTGCGCTTCCGTCGTGCGGGCCCCAATTGTGGCTACACTGATCTGGTCATCAAGGTACTGCGGGCTGATTGGATCAAGCATCTCGGTTGCAACTGCCAGGCCCAGCTGGTTGATCGCAAGCAGTAACTTGCGCGCCAGGGTCAGCCCGGCGCTCATATCAAAGCTTCCGTCGAGGTACGGATCGTTGATCAATCCGCGCCAGCCAACTGTTGTGCGCGGCTTCTCCAGGTAGACCCGCATCACGATCAGCAGCTGATCGGCAAGCTCCCGTTGCAGGCGGGCCATACGTTCGGCATATTCCAGGGCTGCCGTGGGATCGTGAATCGAGCAAGGCCCGATCACCACCAGCAGGCGTCGATCCTCACCCTTAAGAATGCGCCGAACCGCGTTGCGTGCCTCCGTCACCGTCGTTGCTGCCGCCGCTGAGAGCGGTAGGCGGGCTTTCAACTCTAGTGGCGACAGCAGGGGCAACATCTCACGCACATGGAGATTGGCTACCTGGGATGCTAGATTTGTGCGATCTTCCATTCTTATCTTTCTCCTGGGGAGGATGCCAGGAAACCTTATCTATACCCCTCAGGGCCGAGCATCGACCAGATTGGCAAGCACCTCGGCGAAATGGCGAGTCCGGGTGGGGCTGCTCCGGCGTGAGAGGCCCCCGGCGATCTGGGTCATACACGAGGCATCGCCGGTTAACAGCAGGTCAACCTCGGCAGCTTGCACCTGGTCGAGCTTACGCGCCAGCATGGCCTCGGAGATGGCATGCTGTTTGAGGGCAAAGAGCCCACCGAAGCCGCAGCACTCCTCGCAGCCAGCCAGCGGCTGGAGTTGCAGGCCGCGCACTGTGCCAAGCAGGCTACGCGCCTGACGGCCCACACTGAGGAAACGCAGACCGTGGCAGGCATCGTGGTAGGCCGCTCGCCCCTGGTAGGCCGCATCGAGCTCAGTGACCCCAAGTACATCAACCAGGTACTCGCTCAGTTCATAGGTACGCCCGGCAAGCTCGCTGGCCAGCCCGGCATAGGGGCTATGCGCAAACAGTTCGGGGTAGAGGTGGCGCACCATGGTGGCACACGAGCCGGAAGGTAAGACCACATCACCCTGGCCGCGCAGTACCTCAATCGTGCGTCCGGCCACTGCGTAGGCCTCGTCGCGAAAGCCAGCATTGAAGGCCATCTGGCCGCAGCAGGTCAATCCGGCCGGCACATGCACCGTCACGCCCTGATCTTCGAGCAGTTGTACGCTGGCCTGGCCGATCGACGGGTAGAGTTGGTCGACAATGCATGTCACAAACAGGCTGACACGCCGCCGTCCGAGCTGCATGCTCAAGGCGGATCTCCTTCCTCCACAGCTTGTATCAGCCCAATTATAACAGTCATCTTCTGGCAAGTGTCGGCTCAGCCAACGCGTACTGGCTTCGACAGGCTCAGCGTTCGCTGATTATGCCCTGGGCTGAGTCTCCCCACGGCTGAAGCCGGGGGGTTCTGATACCCCGATAGGCTCTCGTATGCTCTCGCGAGTGGATACGCTACAACATCATACGCCTGACCTACCCTCGTATCAGCTTTCTCGGCGATCTGCTCTCTCCCGCTATGGGCGCGATTGGCAATGCCAATCGCCTCGCAGATTGACCGTTCGGCTGTATCCGCCCAGCGCGGATCGACTCCAAACCGGCCAGGACAAGCCCGGCGATACAGCCCGATACGGTTCAGGTTTTACCCAACGACCGATGGTATCGTTGGAACCGCCAACCCGAATTGGTTACGTGCTCCAGTCGTCTCACGACGATTGATAGCACGATTGTACCACAAATGGCGATGGTTGGCAAGGGAACGCCGAGAACGGTGCTCCGCCCCACGCTTGATGAACTTTAAGAATTAAATCCGGTAAACCAGACCTGGCAGGTCTGCCAGACCTGCCAGGTCTACCGATACGACGGATACCCGTTTTAATTCTGAAAAACCATAAAGCGGGGGCTACCGCACCGATTTATTTGGTGTGCCTCTAAATCCCTTGCACCTGAGGTGCCTGCGGCGGGGGTGGATGCACAAGGGTGCGCGCCAGCGGCAGGTAGGCCGAGGCCCGCCGTAGGTAGTCGCGGGCGGTCGGGTTGGTGCGGATCTGGCGCGGGTCAACCAGACCCTGGTTATGCCAGGCCGCCAGCGTGCGCCAACTTACCGGCACCTCTTCGATCTTCGCCCGGTAGAGCCCCCGCTCGAGGTTTGCGGCCAGATAGGCCACGGCCATATCGTCACGGCTGATCTCGGCACTGATCGCCGCAAAGAGCTCCGGTGTGCTCTGGAAGGATGTGAGATCGATCTTACTGCCGGCAACCTCAACTGGTACCGTAATCACCTCCGTCGTGTCCAGGGGTAACTGGTGCCGCAAGATTTCGAGCGCCACCGAGGGACGCAGATTGGCAGGCCAGACGCTGAAGTTGCTGCCGGGAAGGTAGGTGTTGGCATGGCGCTGCAGATCCTGGTAGAGCGGCGTCACCGCCCGCAGCGGTGCCACTTCATCTTCAAGCCAGCCAAAGTTCTCGTTATAGAGGATCACGGCGATGACCGCAGCGAACTCATGGTCGCTCATACCTGAGTATGCGGGGCGGTTGTGACGCCGTGCGGCGGCCAGGATAAGCGGGCGTAAGCGCTCCATCCGTACCGCCAGGTCAGGGCGCACAAAGGGCTCGATAGTCGGCCCTGGCACCCGCGGTGCGACGGCCCGCGCACCATGCATAGCGTTGCTAGCACGCGGTGCGGCATGCAGGCCTACTTCACTGCCCACCACGACCCCGGCTAGGCTGAAGATCAAGGCTGCCACCGCTAGCCAGCGGTGCAGCCGCAGAGATAGAATTGCCATCGGGTTGAGTATGTCTGGTCGCGGTTGAACGCTGTAAGCAACCTGCGCGGCAACGCGCTTCCAGCCCTGGTCAGCCCTGTCCTTGGCTGATCGGAAGTCTACCATGGTTTTCCTGGGGTGCGGATCAGCACAAAGACCCATATCGCACTAGTCGGGTACTTGGCGTGCCTCCTACCATAAAGCGGATAAATATCCTTGACACCCATGCGCGGCGGCCCGTATAATAACGATGATGGATAGCGAAACCTTCACTCAGATCGTCGTTGAAACCCTGGAGAGCCTACCTCCCCGCTTCGTCGCCTACCTCACCAATGTTGAGGTGCTGGTAGCGCGGCGTCCCTCGCGTGAGCAGCGCCGGGCGCTTGGGCTCAAGCCCTGGCAGAGCGTCTACGGTATGTATGATGGTGTACCCTACCCTGAACGCTCCGGTCTCCCCCCGGCTACCCCCGACACGATCGTCATCTTCCAAGAAGCCCTCGAACGCGATTTTTCCGGCGCTCGGCTGCGCGAAGAAGTACGCCGCACCGTGCTTCACGAGCTTGCCCACCTCTTCGGCATCAGTGATGAGCGCCTGCGCGAACTTGATGCGTACTAACTGGACTGGCCATGCGTACCTCACTTCCCTCGCTGCGCACAATTGGCCTCGTCATACTCTACCTGCTGGCCCTGGGGATCGCAGGCACCCTGATCGGCCAGACCCTGCAGATGGCCCAGGCTATGCCGGTTGCCCGCGCTACCGCCGTCGCCGCCGCCCTGGCAACTGCCACAGCAGCCCCCACTGCTGCCCCTATCATTGTCCTGCCCACCCCTGTCCCGCCAACCCCGCTGCCCACGGTGAATGCCCCGCAGCCCGGCCCTGTCAGTTACCATCCTAAAAGTGGGCGCTACATTGCCGTCTGGTTGCCGCCCCTCTTCGAGGGTGGTGCCCGTGAGTCCTTCTTTGCCAATGCTGATGTTATTGATGATATCAGCCCCTTCTGGTACTCCACTGATGCCGGCGGTCGGCTCTACGGCACACGCAACGATGAGTTGGTACGCATCGCGCGTGAGTTGAACGTGCGCATCATTCCCTCGATCCACAATGTCACCGCAGACCCCGGTGTGGTCGATGGGGTGCTACGCAACCCGAGCACTCGTGCCCGCCATATTCAGCAGATCGTCGATGAGGTGCTCGCCCGCGATTATGATGGCATCGACATTGATTATGAGGCGCTTGACCCTTCACTTCGTCAGTCCTTCTCGGCCTTCATCCGCGATCTGGCGGCAGCCCTGCACCAGCACGACCGGCTGCTGACGGTCGCCGTGCATGCCAAAGATAGCGATTGGGGCGGCCTGGGCGGTTTCCAGGACTGGGCTGAGATCGGCGCTCATGCCGACCAGATTCGCATTATGACCTACGATTATCACTGGCGTGGCAGTGGACCCGGACCGGTTGCCCCGGCCTACTGGGTTGACGCCGTCGCTGCCTATGCCCGTAGTGTGGTTGATCCGAGTAAAGTGCTGCTTGGTGTCCACTTCTATGGCTACGACTGGCCCCCTAACGGCCCGGCCCTTGCCCGGCCCTGGCATGTGATCGAAGAGATCATTAAACAACAGGGTGCCACGGTCAATTTTATGGAACGCAACAGCCTCGGGCCGGTCGAAGAGAGCTACTTCAACTATCGTGCCGCCGAGGGTACCCGTCAGGTCTGGCTGATGACCCGTCAGGGTCTTGCTTCAAAGATCAATACGGTGCAAGATCAGGATCTGGCCGGGATCGCCATCTGGCAGCTTGGTTATGAAAAGCCTGAGTATTGGCAGACTATCCGCGATAATATGGTTCGCGACCCTACCCTTGTGCAGCGGGCGCTCAACCCGCTCATCCCTGACCATTAAGGCATGTTTCGAGTCGGCTTGATCGCTGCGCTGAGGGTCGTGCTGCCTTCCAGGCGGCTATACGGGTCAGGATGGGATATAATGGGCCTTATGACCACGACGATGAGCGAGCCGTCTATCCAGGCCGACCGTGAAGAGGCCTGGCGTCTTTACCAGCGCGGCGTGGCCGCAGCACGGGCAGGCCAGCGCCGCGTGGCCGCTGGCTTGCTGACGCGCTCGGTGCGCCTCAACCCGGCTGGTGAGATGGCCTGGCTCTGGCTCAGCGGCGTGCTCGATGATCCTGAACAACAGTCTTTCTGCTTGCAAGCTGTGCTCAACCTCAATCCGCAGAATCCCCATGCCTTGCGTGGTGTGCGTCTGCTGGAAGAGCGGGGTTTGCCTTCTGGCTCGCTGCGCCCTGCTGCCAGCCTGAGTATGCCACCGGCCCCCAGCGCCTATGCCAATCCCGAACAGCGTGAGTCATGGTGGGTCGGCTTTCGCCGTAATCGTCGTGAGATGAGCCGGGCTCGCCTCCTGCTCTGGGCCTTCCCAATTGCCCTGCTCTGCCTGGCCATCCTGCTCTACGAGAGCTTTGCCCTGGCCCTGACGCGCAGTATGATTATCACACCGCCGGCGGCCGAACTGGCCTATGGTGCCACTGTAGCAGTTCCGCCACTGCGGCCTACCCTTGAACTTGAAGCAGTCCTCGAAGCTGAGCCGATCGCCGTTGTTGAGAGCCTTGCTGCCGGCTACCTCAGTGCCCTGGATCCGGTGCGCACAGAGTTACGCACGGCCACTGCGGCCTATCACGCCGCTACCACCCAGACGGCAGGTGGCTCGGTCGCCGCCGTGACGGCCACTCAACACCTGCGGGCAGCAGTTGCCAGGGCTATTGAGACGATTACCACCCTCAACCCGCCAGCAACTCTGCGCCAGGCCCACGATGACTACCTGCACGGCCTTAGCCTGCAGCAGGATGGGCTTGATGCGCTGGTCGAGTTCTATGCCGGCTACAACGTTGCTAATGCCAATCGCGCCGCGATCAACTTCCAGGAAGCCCGGGCCTATATCGACCGCGCCCGCGGGGCCTTCGATGCCCAGACACGCCAGATGATCGAGCTGAGCACGATCTCTTCGCAGACGGTGCGTTAGTTTGTTGGCGTTTCTGGTAACGCCCGGATGATCACCCGCTCGGTGAATTTGTCAGGGCCAGTCGCCGGCCAGCATGTCACCATCGTCACCATCTCACTGCCGGTCGGGGCGATCATACGGGCATTGGTGAAGCGCTGGGCCAGTGGGGCCCCATCTTCAAGTACGATCTGGCGTTCACTCACACGGTAACGATAGATCTTCCCCTCACTGTAGATGACCACCGGGTCGCCGGGTAACACATAGTAGAGGTCACGGAAGATGTGGCCATAACCGGCGACATGCCCGGCCAGCACGATATTGTTGCCCTCGCCGGGGTTGGCCGAGCCCTGATGGTGACCGACCACAAATTCGGCTACCTGCCAGAGGGCCAGGGTCTGCCCATCCTGCTTCACGACGTCCCAACCAACCGCAACTACTTTTGTGTCAAGCTTGATCGAAGGTAGAACCAGACGCTCGATCGTTGAGTGATGGTTAAGGGTGTTCGGCTCCGGTGGGATCGAGGCGATCTGGCCCTCGGCTATGCGGGCTGCCGCCAGGGCCGCTGGCATCTGCGTTGGGCGCTGAGAGGCCGGTACACTCAGCGGCACCAGTGGCAGCAGCGCCTGGCTTGATGCACCCAGCACGTCTGCTGGCAACTCGATCGGGCTGTCACCCCGCGCTGCCTGGCGCAGAAAATCGATATAAGCATAGATGCCGCCAACATAGATCAGCAGGTACAGCCCGGCGAAAAACAGCAGATTACCTAACGTCCAGTAGATCCGCCTACGCCGGGAGTGCAGCCGCATCGGAGGGGACGTTTCGTCAATAACGGGAGTGGTCAGCATATCTTCTAGAAAGTTTGCGATCTTCCTAAGCAAGAGTATAGCAGATCCCCTGGTTCCGATTCTTTAGTGGTTTGTAAACGAAATAGCCTGATCTACCTCAGCCGTTGCCGCTAAGTTGCCTGCTTGCCGTCGTTGTGCAGCCCTCTCCGCGTTGCGCGGCCCTTTGTGCCCTCTGTGTCTTTGTGGTGAAATGATCAGAATATGTAGTTTACAGACTACTTAGCGCCAACGGCGCAGGCCCCAAAGACCTAACCCGATCACGGCCACCCCGAAAATAGCCACATCAATGCCGATCCAGCCCAGCCAGTCGGCTGAGCTTTGCTGCTCTTCGATGTACTGACTACGGGTACCACCGTAGAGGAGCCTGGCCTGTAGCTCGTTGCCCGTTGGCCCGGCAACCACTTCCCCTATAGCCAATACCGGGCGCTCGGCCACCAGCCCTGAGTAGCGTTTGGTACCCTCTTCGGTGCGACTGCTCCAGTTGAGACCCTCCTCGGCCCAATAGGCATGCGGCCCGCTCAGTGTATAGTCCTCGTTGGCCAGGCGCACCATGCCACCCGTTTCGATTAACAGGCGCGGGGTTACCCGCTCATCCTCAATCCAACGCTCATTGCCGTCACTGTCGGCACCACGAAACTCCTGGCGCACATAGGCCACGAAATCGCGGAAGCGCACCTCATTCTGCACACTGAGTGCTCCTTCCACCAAAACCGGGCTGCCCAGGGCACTCTCGGCCAGGGCTGCCGCACTTACCGGGGCCAACTCGTTTGCCTGGCGCACCGCGTTGCGCGCGTCACCCGCCATGACTATGCCGACGAAATAGCCCAGGCCGATGAAACTCAGGCCAAAGAGCACCAGAAAGATCTTTACCGCAAGCTTCATAGATCACCTCATCATAGGGCGACAAAACCCCCTGTGTGCCGCCAGGCACACAGGGGGAAGCAGGGTTGATGTCCATTCAAGCGGAAGTGCGCTTATTCGGGCAGGCTGGGCGGTACGGCTTCAGTCTCCGTCGAGGGTTTGCCGTTATCAAGCATACGCCGAGTAATGCGCAGTGTATCGTTCACCAGCAGGTTCAGGTCATTCAGTGGCAGCAAGAGCTTGATTGGCCCGATCCGGTTCAAGGTGCGCAGCAGGTTAACGGGGAAGGTACCAATATGTTCCCAGTTAATAATCGCCAGGTTGTTCAGGAAAGGACGCAACTGATCGGCGCTGGTCGTGCCTGCTGGCGGATTGATCACCGCGTTGAGCTGGCGGCGTAGCTCCTCGGCGCGGGTCAGCACGCGCACCTCGCCGGTACCGCGCAGCGAAGCCTGGCAACCCAGGCGATAGCCATCGGCCATGCGCTCGGGCGGCAGCCATGTCTGTTCTGCTTCAGTCGGTGCATTGAGTTGGTCGGCCCCGCTGAGCACCTTGCACTCGCACATGGTGCAGAGGCCGTTTCCATCACAGTAGAAACCGATATGGGCCGCATTGCGTCGGGCAACCGTCAGTAGGCGCTCGCCGAGTTTGGCGTCCATCATCTCGTCGTTGATCTCGACCTGAATCATGCTGGGCCTCCTGTAGAATGGTGTAGGAATCCCCTGGCAAGGTCTATAGTGTAGTCCGCTTTGGCTTGCGCTGCAAGCGGGCTGCACTGATGCCCAGGGCTTGTGCAAAGTCGAAGCGCGAATACTTCCTGCCTGGTGGCCGACCAGATTGAAGATGTGTGGGTACTGTTACGCCCTGGGCAACTGTTCGAGCAGCCAGGTCATCCAGGCTCCAAAGCCCTCGCCGGTGCGGCAAGAGAGGATGAAGATCGGAGCTTCGGGATTAACCATACGGATGCCCGCACTGAAGCGCTGATAGTCAAAGTTAAAGACCGTGCCCAGGTCGGCTTTGTTCAGTACCACGGCCTGGGCGCTGGCGAACATACCGGGATACTTGAAGGGCTTATCATCGCCCTCAGGCGTGCTGGCTACTACTACGTTCAGGTGGGTGCCGAGGCGAAAGTTGGCCGGGCAGACCAGGTTGCCCACATTCTCAACGAGCAGCAGGTGCAACTCGGCCAGCGGCATACGTGGCAACGCCGCCGCGATCATCGGTGCATCAAGGTGGCAGCCGCCTCCGGTGTTGATCTGCACCACCGGCAGCCCGGCAGCGGCGATGGTCTCCGCGTCAATTGAGGAGGCCAGGTCGCCTTCGATCACCCCCGTGCGTACCTCGGCGGGCAGCCGGGCTGCTGTCGCCAGGATCAGGCTGGTCTTGCCGGCCCCCGGCGAGGCCATCAGGTTAAGTCCCACCACGCCAGCAGCCTCGAGGATCGCCTGGTTGGCGGTAGCCAGCGCATCATTGTCGCTGAGGATGGTCTGGATCACGTCAACCTTCATTGGCCTGCTCCCTCACTGGGGGGGTGGCCGATCCCGTTTCCGCAGGATCGTCAACCTCGATGCTCTCAACCAGGAACTGGGTGCCACCACTGACCCGCAAGTGCGGCGAGCCGCATGTTGGGCATAGCTCCGGCAGCGGTGGGGCCACGGTTAGGCTGGCGGTACAATCGAGACAGAGCGCGTCGGCTGGGACGCGCTGAAAGTGTAGGCGGGCTCCTTCGGCTAGCGTATCGCGGCTCAGCAGGTCAAAGTAGAACTGCACTGAGTCGTCGACGATACTGCTGAGCGCACCCAACACCAGGTCGATACGCCGAATGGGCCGACCCTCGGCAGCCTTAAGGGCCACCTTGATCAGGCCCTCGGTAACAGCCAGTTCGTGCATGAGCCTTCAGTTCGCTTCAGCCGGGGATTCGAGATCATCATCGCGGAACATGGCACCTAGCCGTTCGATCTCGCTGGGTGAGACGTGCGTAAACTGACCCGAGAGGATGCCAGCGATATTGCGGAAGGGTCGCCCGATATGCATGCCTACGCCGTCGATCGAGAACTCGCGGATCTCCTTATCATGGCTCGAACCACGCATCTTCAGCACGGTCAGACCACGACGCATCTCGCCAAAGACCTCGACGTAGCGCAGCAGGATGATCGAGTCGGTGATGGTCGAAATATGTGCCTCCGTTACTGACGAGCCGCCGAGCAGGGTGGGCGTGGTCGAGGTATAGAGCCCGGCCATCTCCTGGTGCTTGATAAAAGAGGTGAGCCCGATCACAAATTCGCGGAAACTCTTGATCGAAGCGACCCGTTCGAGCGCCGAGAGGCTATCAATCGCGACACGCTGCGGTTGGAAGCGATCAATTTCGTTCTGGATCGAGATCAATTGATCTTCCAGGCCGGTCACCTCTGGGTAGTTACAGACAACCCGCAGCAGTCCATCGCGCTCCATCTGCTCGAAATCAACCCCCCAGCCGATTGCATTGCGGAAGAGTTGGTCGCGGCTCTCCTCGAAGGCGAAGAGCAGTGAGCGTTCACCACGCGCTGCGCCAGCAGCCATAAAGGTGGTGGACATCAGAGTCTTGCCGGTGCCAGTGGCCCCACTGACAAGGATGATCGAGTCGCGGAAGAAGCCACCACCACACATCCGGTCAAGCTCGGCCACGCCCGAGGTCATCCGCACATTCGACGAGCGCTGTTTAAGTTCGATCGCCGAGAGTGGGATCGTCACAATGCCCTGGCCAGGAATGACCGTGAAGGGGAAGCCGCCCTTCTGATGCGAGGTACCGCGGAATTTGAGAATCTCGACTGTACGCCGCCGCTTCTCATCTTCGAGCAGATTGCGCAGGATGACTACATCATCAGCGACAAATTCTTCGACGCCATAGCGCCCGATCTCACCATGCTCATCGGCGCGCTCAGCTGTGATCACAGCCGTCACGCCAAGCGACTTGAGCCGTGAGACGATGCGGAAGAGCTCGTTGCGTACCATACGCGCATCGGTCAGGCGACTGAAGATCGCGCCGAGACTATCCATTGAGACGCGATTGGCATGCGTACGATGTACCGCATGTTCGATGCGGGCAAGTAGAGCTCCCAAGTCATAGGCCCCCATCACCGCCATATCATCGCCAAGCTGGGGCGAGGCATCAACAAATGCCCAGAGCCCCGCCTGTTCCCAGGTGGCAATATCCCAGCCGAAGCCGATCATATTGCGCCGCAGATCGTTTGGCGACTCCTCGAAGGTGACAAAGACACCACCTTCACCGGCGATCACGCCGGCAGCAAGAAACTGGGCGGCAAACACCGTCTTGGCGCTGCCGGCGGTGCCTGAGATGAGCGTGGTGCGACCACGGGGAAGACCACCGTTGGCGATGTGGTCAAAGCCAGGGATGCCGGTCGGCAACCGTTCAATGGAGGGGCGCTCAGGATTCACCGTTTGTACCTTTGTTGAGATGTGTCGGCCATACCGACAGCGTCAGGTATTGCTCCACGTAAACGAAAGACGCAGCCCGATCAGCCTCAGCTTGCCGGTGGCAGGTTCAGAGCCGTGAGGAGTGCCGTAGGATCGGCACCAAGGTCGCCGATAATGCGGCGCGCAGGTTGCGGTTGGAGCTTGATCAAGGTGGGTGTCGCCAAGATCTTCTGCTCTTCGGCCTGCTGCGGATCATGGAGCACGTCAGTAACCAGCAGGTCGCACTCGTAGCCTGCGAGCTCACGCTCGCAGATGGTTCGGAGGGTGGCGACGGCCCGTTCGGCATGGGGCGTGCGCCCGGCGATATAGAGGTGCAGGACGATTTTGTCCACAGCAGTGCTCGTGCTGCCCGCAGGGGCCTGATGCACATATCAACGGCGGGAGAGAATCACAATCGTGGGCCTGGATGCTGGCACACTGGTGGGTCATCAGTAGTGACCCACGCGATAGGGTTGATCGTTACGCTAAGGGCAAGGAGGCTTTCTTTCTGCAGAGCGCCAGCGCACTCCATTCAATCAGGTGTCGCTCTACTCGTCACTATTATAGACGACTCGGGAACGATAATGGCTGGCCAGATATCCCATAAGTTCAAGCACCAGCAGGCGCCCCTCTTCGAGATAGGCCTGTTGCTTGATCTGGGGGACATCAGCGCTGGCAGTACGAATGCCGACCAGGTGGATTTCGACTACGTCACGTGGGGTTGCTTCAAACTCGCCCAGGCGTTCGCCTAGATCGCGCAGACCCAGCTCGGACGGATAATCGGGCTGGGCCCGCCGCAGCAGGGCTTCATCTAGCTGCTCACAGTAGTGATGGATGGAGCGTTGGAACTCTTCGGGCATCCGTTGGCGCAAAGAGGGGAGCGGCATACGGCGGGCGAGTGGCTGCTCCTGACGTGAGAGGCGAGCGACATCGCGCATTTCACGGGCGCGGGCGCGCAGTTGGGCGCGTAGCGCTTCGGCTTCGGATGCTGCCCGGGCCAGTTGGCGCTGGCGGGTCACATTTTCATGGCTGAGTACCAGCCCTGGACTGTCACCGCGGAGCGGCACCGCCCGCAAGATAAACCAGCGCTCTTCGTCTGGTGAGTGGCAGGGATATTCGAGTTCAAAGATCGGAAGTCTGCCTTCAAGCACTGCACGCATCCCCTCAAGCGCCGTCGGGGCCTCGTCCGCAAATGGCCCACTGGACTGACCACACACTGTAAAATAGTTGACCCCGATGCCGGTATGGCGTAGCTCAGGGTCGCCATTCGCCCGGGCAAAGTTGCGCCAGGCATCGTTGATAGCGATAATTTTACCCGTTCCGTCAACCACCGCCAGATGCACATTCAACGAGTTGAGGATGGCCCACTTGAACGCTTCGGCGTCACGCAGTGCCTGCTGGGCCCGCCGATGCTCAGTAATGTCGCGCAGCGAGATCAGTTGGGCAGTCGAACCCTCCCACTCTGTGTCTACGACGCGCATCTCAGCAATCTGCGTGGCTCCGTCAGGATGCAGCAGATCGATCTCTGCCCGCTCGCCACGCAACACCGCTGAGCCAAAGAGCTCACCGAGCAGTTCGCTCTCTGAACGCCCCAGAATTTGTGATGCAGCAGGGTTGACAAAACAGACCCGGCCTTCGCCATCCACCACAATGATCCCGTCGATGTGTTCAACAACGGTCTGGCGGAGCGAAGTCTCGTCAGCTTCTTGTGGGCCTAGTCTTTCCATTGCCGATCGCTCTGTCTAGTGCGCTTTGCTCTATGATCACCGGGATTGCGCCGTGTGTCAAGTCTATCCTTTGTCCTATATCCTGCAATGACCCTCCCAATCCACGCTCTCGCAGTGCCCATTTGCCACCAGCTACGCGATGGGCTATCATGATGGCAATCCTCAGACGTTCCTACACCGGATTAACGATGAATTTCTTGCGCAGGCTCTTTGGCGGCCCGAGCGGTGCGCCCGATAGTGTGCTCCATCTTTATGTGCGCTGTTCCCATTGCGGGGCTGCCGTTCATGTTCGCATTCACCTCTTTAACGATCTAGCGGTCGAGTACGATGAGCATGAACAGGTCTGCGGCTATCGCCTCCGTAAAGAGATGATGGATGATCGCTGTTTTCGGCTGATCTATGCCGACTTAGCCTTTGACCGTAATCGGCGTGAGTTGAGCCGTGATATCCAGGGGGGAGTGTTTATCGAGCTGGATGAGTACGAACGCATTGTCGGCGCACCCGCAGGCGTGCCATGAATGTCTCACCGGTCTTTCTGATCGCCCTTCTCCTCAGTGCGTTATTGGGGGGAGCCGGCGGTTCGGCCCTGCGCTGGGCTGGCCCCGAGCAGGGCTGGAATCTTTTTACCGCTGCCTTCCTCTGGACCTTGATCGCCGCGGCTGGCACTACAATTGGCCGCTTTGCCGCTGAGCGTGTGCGTCGGGGTGATTGGCGTCGCGGCCTCTGGCTTGTGCTTGCCCAGAGTTTCCCCCTTACGACAACCTTTATGCTGGTTGGGATTGTGCTTAGCACCGGGCTCGTCCTCGTCCCTTCGCTCATCCCGATTCTCTACGGTGCCACCCTCGTCGTTGCCCTCGTCCTGTTCGCCCTTGGGGTATTCACCTCGCCCTACCGCTAAGAGAAGGATTTAGGAGATAGCAAATAGAAAATAGCCCGAGCGCATCAGGACGCGGCGAGTGATGCTGAATGGTAAACCAGCCCGAAACCTTGTCTAAACGGTGTGAACCTATGGAGTTGCGTTGCACTACGAACGCATAGGCAATTGCTGATGGCTATCCTTGCGCTGGACGACCTGCTAGCTCTGCGTGTTGACTGGCATCAACGGCGCCTGCGCCTGGTCTTGACCAACGGTGTCTTTGATATGCTGCACGCCGGTCATGTCAGCTACCTGGAGCGGGCCCGTGCCATGGGTGATCTGCTGATCATCGCACTCAACTCGGATCATTCAACCCGTCTGATCAAAGGCCCGCTACGCCCGATCATTCCCGCTGAGGATCGCGCCACCCTCCTGGCGGCCCTGCGTGCCGTCGATTATGTGACGATCTTCGATCAGCCCACTGCCGAAGCGGTGATATTGGCCCTGCGCCCCGATCTCTACGTCAAAGGGGCTGATTATGGGACTGGCCCTGATGGGGCACCAGACCCGGCACGCCTGCCCGAGGCCCGCGTCGTCAGCGCCTATGGCGGCCAGGTGGCTCTGCTGCCCTTTGCTGAAGGGCGCTCAACCTCAGCCCTGATCGACCGCATTGTCCAGCGTTATGGACAGGCTAGTGCAGGCCCGGCAAACAGGATCTAGTCAGTGCTTGTTCTGTACGGGCGCGGGTTTCTGCCTGAGACTATTGACCAAAGGCCTGTACCAACTGGCGTGCCTGAAAAACCAGGTTGGGATCGGCACCGGGCAGCACCACCAGGCGTTGCCACTGCTCAAGGGCTTGCTCGGTCTGTGGCGGATCGCCCAGGATGTAGCAGATCCCAGCACTCAGCAGCGCCCGTCCCTCCTCCGGGTTGTCTGTCACGGCCTGCTGAGCTTCAGCCAGGCCCTGTTGCACATAGCTCTGGTCGTTGATCCCCTGGCCGTAGTAACAGAGACTGGTGGCCAGGTCGGCGCGTGCCACGCTATTCCCCGGCTCAAGGGCCAGGGCTTTGCGGTAGGCGTCGGCAGCCTCAAGCCAGCGCGGCAGCCGCTCGACATAGAGCGTCTGGGCAGTCGGTTCGCCGCGATCAAGCCGTTCGCGTACCACAATCACACTGTCGTAGAGCGCATTGCCTAACTCCGTCCAGGCGTTGGGGTTGTCGGGTACTTGCGCAGCGACCTGGCGCGCTGCTACCAGTTGCCCCTCGAACTGGTTGACGACCTCATCAAAGGTGGGGGTCGGTGCAGCGGCTGTCGCGTTCGGATCAAGGATCTGCGGGCCGTTTGAAGCCGCTGGCTGTGGGCTCAGGGCTGTGCTCAGTAAGGTGCCCAGCACAATGCCGAAGGTGGCCACCGCAACCAGCAGGCTCGGCACCAGCCACATCGGTTGCTTGCGACCTGTGCTACGCCCACGCGTAGCGGCGCTGCCCGCCTGGTGCGGCACGGCGATCATCGCCTGGGCATTAAAGCCCTCGGGTCGCTCCTGACGCCGAGCGGGCGGTAGGGGGCGGTAGTCGATTACCTGTTCAGCGGTACCGTCAGTGCCGCTGGCCTGCGCTTCGACAGTTGCACGGGCGGCCCGCTCGCTATCGTAGGCCGCCCGGCGCTCCCTATCGCTCAGCACCGTATAGGCCAGGGCGATCTCGTCGCGCCGCTGCCGGGCCAGTTGCTGCAGTTCGTCGGCGGCTCCCTCCATGCGCGCCGGGTCATAGCGCACCCGCAAGCGCTCGTAGGCTGCCTGGATCACCTCCGCGTCGGCACGCGGGTGGACTTGGAGCAGTTCGTAGTAGTCTTGCATCAGTTGAAACGTCTTCTCAAGCAACCGCTGGCACATGCAGGAGCGCGGGCCGTTAGCCCGCATGCACACCCGTCCGTGTGTGCAAAGCAATTCACCTGCGGTTTCTTCTCAACACCAATTTGATTGTGAGCTGCTCAGCGCCCTACGCCCCGTGATCCTGGCCGCAACCTAAGGTTGGGCAGCCCCTTGGGCAGACGCACCCGCGCCCCGGCCAGGGCCGCCCGCCCTTCCAGTTGGCGTCGTACGGTTGCGATGCTGCCGCCCAGTACCATCAGGCTCACCCCTACCCAGACCAATAACATCAGTGGCTTGATACTCACACTGATTACGCCCTTGGCTGGCACTACCGGCAGATCCTCCAGCCCGGGGCCACTGCCCTCAAGCAGCACCCGCCGGGTAGCCGGATCGAGTGAGGCCACCTTGAGTTGCGCCCCACCCGGTAGATCGACCGGCGCGTAGATCAACTCCTGTTGGCCCGTCTCGACATTGTTGATCACCTGCACATACGGCTCAAGCTCAATAGTTTCGCCCTCGTAGAGTACCTGCACGAGCGCACCAACCCGCATCTCACCGCTGCCCGCATTCATCGCCTCGCGGTCAAGGTTAAAGCCAAGGAAGGTGATCGTGTATGGCCCCATTGTCGTCGACTCGTTCTGGCCCAGTACCGGGCGGGCCTGGTCGCGCTCAGGATCGTAGCCAGCAGGGGAGATGTAGATGTCTTCCCAGATCCGACTGTGGATCGATGGGTTGGTGATCGTCATGCCCATCTGCTGATTTTCGTAGAGGAAAGGCCGGGCATTGAAGGTGCTACGGCCATCGCTGACACTGAAATCGAGCACCCCGCGCAACTCTTCGTCAAGCTGGTAGCCGTTGAAGATAAACTCATAGCCGAAGAGGCGGGCACTCTCACCGGGGGCCAGGGCCAGGCGCGTCTCGGGGGTCGCATAGGCACTCGAGCCGACCATGCCAAGCATGGCGACGGCAAAGCCGACATGGGCCAGGTAGCCACCGATGCGTAGCCAGCCACTCTTGAGTGTGCGCAGCAGCATCACCAGGTTCGTCCCGATAGCGAAGGTGCCGCCAGCCACATAGAAGAGTGCCAGCAGGCCGTGCACATCGATCAGCATGGCCACAATCGCCGCGGCAACCGCCGCCACACCTGGCCAGAGCAGACTACGCAGGAGGTGGCGCAGGTTGCTGTCACGCCAGCCGAGCAGTGGCCCCACCGTCATCAGCAGAATGACCACCACACCGAGCGGCGGGGTTGTCTGCTGGTAGAAGCTGGGGGCCAGGCTAAAACGACCATCCTCGAACGGCGTGGCCTGTGGATTCATCAGCGTGCCGTCGTCCAACTCGAAAGCCTGCCCCAGCCAGCCCTGCAACGTATGGCCTACACCGGGAATAGCCGAGATCACCGGCATCGAGGTACCCATACCGACGAGCAGTGCGGCCAGCAGCAGGGTGAGGATGCCGAGCACGAAGAAGCTATCGCGGGAGAAGAATTTATCGCTGAGTGGTCGCGAGGGAATGTCGCGCCAGCGCAACCCAAACAGCACCAGCGAGCCGATCAGCAGGACGATCAGAAAGCCGACCAGGCCCTCAAAGATACCCTCGGCCACAAATGAATGCACTGAGAAATTAGCGTAGACCCCGCTGCGGGTCAGGAAGGTGGCATAGAAGACAAGTACATAGAGCAGCAGAGCCAGCAACAGGTTGAGCTTGCGCAGGCTACCGTGGCTGCGCTGCACGAGCATGCCGTGGATCAGCGCTGTTGTGACGATCCATGGCACCAGCGACGAATTCTCGACCGGGTCCCACCCCCAGTAGCCACCCCAACCGAGTGTCTCATAGGCCCAGTAGCCGCCGAGCAGCAGGGCCAGGCCTAGAAAGCCCCAGGCAGCCAGCGTCCAGGGCAGCGCTCGTGTCACCCATGTATCGTAATCGCGCCGGAGCAGGCCCCCAACGGCGAAGGCAAAGGGCACCGTACTGAGGGCATAGCTCACAAAGAGGATCGGCGGGTGGATGATCATCCAGAAGTTGTGCAGCAGCGGATTGAGCCCGCGCCCGTCACCCGGTGTTGTCGGCAGGCCGCTGGTTGCGTCGAGCAAGGGCTTAAACGGGTTGAGGATCAGCACAAAGGCCAGCAGACATGCCTGCACCAGCATCAAGACCAACAGGCTATAGGGCTCAAAATGCTTGGATCGGCCCACCAGCATTGCCGCCACCAGGCCACCCCAGAGCGTCCAGATCAGAAAGCTCCCCGGCTGTCCGGCCCAGCTTGCGGCGATCGTAAAGAAGAAGTCCAGATCGCGTGAGCTATAGTTATTGACATACTCGATGTCGAAGCGACGCGCTACGAAAAGGGTGATCAGCAGGATCCAGGCCATTGCCACGGCTGCGAGCGAGGCAAAGACCCCGAAGCGCCCGTAACTTAGTGCGCTGCGCCGTCCACTCAGCGTTACAGCATAGCCGCCCACTGCGAGGAGGGCCATCGCAATCCCACTGATGATCAGAAACGTACCGAAGAGGTACATAGACTATCTTTCCAGATCAGGCAGACAAAGGTATCAGGTGTTTAGACAAGGTTCGTAGGAGCTTTACTGTTCAGCGTGGTACGGTAAAGCACATATGGCCTTGCTGAAACCGTGTCTTCGCCCTATATGCGGGGCGCACAACTTCAGATGAAACGCGGTCGGGAGCATAGGCGTCCCGTTCGTCGTCAGAGCGGCCCCAAGCTTAACTCTGAGCCTGGATCTCCTGATATTTCGAGGGACACTTGACGAGTAGCTTATCGGACATAAAGGCCTCTTCGGCGGGATCGTAGCGCCCGATGGCGACGATGCTGATCGCATGCTCGAAGTTGGCCGGACGCGGCTCATTGGAGACTATCTTGATCAGCTTGCCGTTTTCGTCCTGAAGCATGAAGGTAAAGCGGCCCTGGGTGTCATACTCGCCGGTGCTGCCGAGGAAGCCTGCCAGTTGCACGCTGCGCGTAGCCGCTATCGCTTCATCAACACTCTGCGTATAAGCCCGATAGCCGCTCTGAAAGCCGAAGACGCCATAGATCACGGCGATCAGGATGATGCCGATCCCGGCAATGTGGAGTGGCCTGAGCTTGAAGCCGCTATGAATAGTAGGGCTGGGGCTGGTGGTTGCCATCGCAGTTCCTTCGTCTCAACAAGGTGCGTCGCCACTTGATGGTGCCAGATCGTGCAAGGGGCCTTGTCCCTGCAACCTTGTCCTAGCGCTCAACTGTCTCGCGTTCAGCTGCGCCAACCCGGGTGACGGTAGCCCGCGGCGCACTTCGTTCCGGCTCCTGCCGATGTTCGCGCTCCAGATCGCGGCGCAAGCGGCGCGCCAGGGCGTCGATGCGCCATAAGTAGATAAAGATGCCGATCCAGACTGACAGGGCTACGGCGAGGGCGACATAGATCGCCACGCCTGCATCAAGGGCAGTATTCACAGGCGCACTCCCTCACGTTGCGCAAAGGCCCACTCCAGGCCCAGCAGGGTCGCACGCAACCTGAGCATCCAGACAAACAGGGCGGTAAAGCCAGTGATCGAGGCCAGGAAGGTAAACAGGGTAATCTGATTTTCCAGCACGCCGGTGCCAGGAGCTTCGATATTGAGCAACACCGTGCCATTGGCCAGGTCAACCTGCTCCAGGCCCAGCTGGTAGCGCAAGCCGGGGAACTCAGGCCGGTCAATCATTTGCTGGCTGCTCAGGCTGAAGCTGGGGCTAAGGGTTGTCTCGCCACGCAAGCCTGGTTCACTCACCAGCACCTGAGCCATTACCAGATCACCTTGCTGCTCAAGCTCAACCAGTTGGATCTTCCGGTCACCCAGCAGCCCGATCTTGCCCACCGTTAGCGCTACGCCTTCGCACTGGCTGCCCTGTACAAAGGCACAGTTGGGGTGCAGTGTACTGTCGGCCATCCGCGGGGCGACAAAGATCAGGAACGGCACGGTCACAAAGGCGAAGAGGGCGTAGACCGCACTCAACTGGCGGCGGCGCTGCACATCGTCGATAGCTGAACGCAACGCAAAAAGCGCCGCATAGATCAGCAGTAGCACAAAGATCGATGTCTGCCGCGGATCCCAGTTCCAGTAGACGCCCCACACCACCTGCGAGAAGATCATTCCGGTGACGGTCGCCAGGGCCGTGAAGAGAAAGCCACTCTCGGCTGAGGCCAGGGCGTAATCATCATAGACCGGATTCTGCCGCCAGAGGTAGAGCCCGCTGGCGATCGCCGAGACGGCAAAAGCCAGCACACTGACCCAGGCCGTCGGCACATGCATAATGATGATGCGCCCGGCATTGCCCAGGCCCTCGTACTGGGGCACGACCAGAAACATCGCCAGCACAACGCCAGCCAGCCAGAAGCCAAGCAGCAGCTTCGCGACCTGGCCGATCCGCTCGGCCATAAGGGCTACCTTTCCAGACCCTGCTACGGCAGGGTATTGTATGACCTGAGTGTACAACGCATGAACCGGGACGAACAGGGTTCATAGTTAAGAAAGCGATGAGTTTTATGCTCCTGTTGTAGCAGACCCGGCCTATTGTAGCACGCTGTGGCCAGCGCCTGGCCCGGCGGGAGCTTAAGAGTGTACAGAGGTATGCCTGCACGCCCAGATGTTTAGCATGCACCTACCCGGCCCCCAAGCTGGCGATGTCACTGAGGTTTACCCTTCCCAGACGAAGCGGAACAGCATCAGTGATGCGACAAAGGTCGCCACACTGTACGCGCTCAGGAACTGCAGGGCTGGCAGGGTCGGCCCGAAGCCACTTGACCCAAGCGCCAGGGCGGTGCCCTGAATGGCGATCACCATAGGTGGCACCAGCAGGGGAAAGGCCAGCACGGCAAAGAGCGCACTCTTGAAACTGGCGCGGGCGATAATCGCTGCCAGGATCGTCGTTGCCGCCGCCAGGCAGAGCTCACCGGCGCTGAGCAGGGCGATGAAGGCCAGCGGGCTGCCAACCTCGACTCGCACCAGGACAACAAAGAGCAGGCTGGTAATGGTGCCGAGCATAACCAGCAGGGCCAGGTTGAAGAAGAACTTGCCCAGGTAGACGGCGGCGGGTGGCGCAGCGAGGCGCAGGGCGGCCAGGGTGCGTGCCTCTTCTTCGTGGACGAAGCTGCGTGACAGGCCGGTGATCGCTGCGAAGAGCAGGGCCACCCAGAGCAACGAAGACTGAATCAACAACGCCTCGTCGGTGCGGCGCATGCCGATAAAGGTCGTCCCCAGGCTAACCATTACCGCTGTACATGCGGCGAAGAGCACCATAGCGTTGAGGGCATAGCGCGTGCGCAACTCTGTGCGCAGATCTTTGATCAGCACCGCCCAGGCGGCTGCCAGCAGATCACGTATGCCAAGGCTCATCAGGGATGGAGGGGTCACGCGAAATGGCTCCAGGCAAACCTTGCCGTCAAATATGTAATCACGACAGTCTATCGGTGCGGGTAGGCGCGGTGCAGCGTGCTGCGCCCTCCTGTGATGCTTACTGTCCGAGGCGTAGTAGCAGATCGCCATAGCGCAGCTCACGCGGGTCGTTGGTGGCGATTACCACCAGGCCACGGCGACGCTGGGTGGCGATCACTGCATCAACCACCGCCGCACCGTACTCGTCAAGGGTGACGGTAGGCTCGTCGAGCAGTAACACAGGCGGCTGGTGCAGCAGGGCATAGGCATAGCGTAGGCGCTGGGCCATCCCCGACGAATAGGCCACCAGGCGGTCGTCGCCGCGCCCACCCAGACCGACCTGTTCCAGCAGCACGTCAATGGCTGCCTCATCAAGGGCCAGGCGGCGTACTGCGCCGAAGAAGCGCAGATTCTCACGAGCGCTCAGTTCACGGTAGAGCATCAGGTCGGGTGCAACCCAGCCCAACAAGTGGGTCGCAGCCTGAGGGGCCAGGAGCCCTGCATCGGTACGGTAGGCGATTCTCCCGGCTTCAGGCCGTTGCAAGCCAGCAAGCATGCGCAGGAAGGTGCTCTTGCCGCTGCCGTTCGGCCCACTGACGACGAGCACCTCACCGCTGCACACCTCCAGGGAGAGTGCGGCGAAGACCCGCCGCGCCCCATAGCCTGCCGCTAAGCCCTCGACTATCAGCGCAATGCCCACGCGCCGATTGTACCATTCTTTGCGCAGCCAGGAACATCGCTGCGGCGCACGCCCTATCCTGCTTCTACAACCGCTAGAGCGCTTCGCGCTGGGATTTAGGGGATTAGGGGCTGGGGGTTGCCGCGTCTGGACGCTATCCACCACACGCAGGCCGGCTCAACCTTGCTGAGAACCGCTGTAGTTCAAGAGAATTCTTTGATCCTCGGCGCGGTGGCACGCTGCCGGCGCGGATCAAGGCCCTGCGGTGGCGGGGCTGAGCCAGGCGTAATCCCGGCGTTGAGGAAGCGTAGCAGGATGTCGTTGAAGAGGTCGGTGTCATCAAGGAAGGGGAAGTGTCGGCTACGCGGCAAGACGACTACCTGGGCGGCTGGGACATTGCCGAAGAGATCGGCCTGGTTAGGGTTGACGACATCGTCACGGCCACCATGGATGATCAGCGCCGGCACACTCAGGCGTGCTAGTTCGGGGCGCAGATCGGTGCGCCACATCGAACTGACGGCGTAGCGCAGGCTTTTGGCGGTCGATTTGACGCTGTCGTCGATCATTTCTTCCACCGCATGGTCACTGGTTGCGCCAAGGAAGAAGTGGAAGAGCGAGCGCCGTAACCAGGGCATACGTGCAAAGGCCGTGGCCATGACCGGCCGGTCGGTCAGTTTGAGCATCCACGAGAGTGAGTCGCCGTTGATCGGTGCCCCAACTGTTGCTACGCGCATAATACGATCAGGAAAGTTCAGGGCTGTCTTGAGCGCCACCATGCCGCCCATCGAGTGTCCGACCAGCATCACCCGTTCGATTCCCAGGGCGTCAAGAAAACGAATGACCTGATCCGAGTAGGCCTGGATGCTCTCGCGGGTCTTTTTACGGCGCGAGTCGCCGAAGCCCCAGAAGTCGAAGGCGTAGGTGCGGAACTGCTCGGCAACGACTTCTGTGGTAGGAAACCAGTAGCGCCAACTGCCCAGCCAGCCATGTAGGAAGAGTACCGGGCGGCCCCGCCCAAGTACCTCGTAGTGAACAACCTGGTTTTCAATGACGACGATGCTCATGGCTTTCCCTAATCTGCGCCACTGCTTGCTCTGCTGCGTAGGGCTGTCTGGCTTGTCTCGCGTTCGTTGAGTGAGCGTCGCAACCGCCACTGCAGGGTGGCAATATCTTCCGAAATGGTGTGCAGGTTGAGCATCTCCTGCTCAAGCTCTTCTAACAAGATGCGCGTCTGAGGGGGATGGGCGCTGCCGATCCGTTCGCTCGAGAGCTGGCCCACCCGTTCCTGGATGGCCGCCAGCAGGCTCATCAGGTAAGCCCAGGCTTCATTATCGTGGGCCTGCGCGTTACGCTGGGCACGGAAACGTCCGTCGATCCAGCGCTGAATCTGGGTCTGCATCGCACTGATGCGCTCTTCGATCTGCCGCAGGGTGGCCTCATCGGTTGTCCCCCGCCCCTCTTCATGCTGCACGCTGCCAATAATCTGCTCGATCTGGTCCTGCAATGAGGCAATCGAGGTGCTGAGCTGTGACTGGCGCAGCATCAGTGTCTCTTGCTCACTCAACATATCCAACAGAATGTCACGCAACTCGGCGGCCTCTCTGGCACTGCGCAGACTCTCCTGATGCAGCAGGTGCGGCACAAACCAGAGCATCAGGGCCAGCAGGGTCAGAACGGCAATCCCCAGGGCGACAAAGAGTGCGGTCATAGCATGCTCCCGTGTGTGATCACTGGGGGCGATAGGCGCTCAGGCATAGCCGACCGAGACGCTACAGCCTGGTACAGCAGCAGATGGGTTGCGCTGCACTTCAAGTATATGAACGGGCTGCAACCACTATCCTGCAAGCAGGATGACAGCCGCATTACGTCATGCCGCCGTCGTGGCCAAGCCGTGCCACGACCACGCGATCATGTCCTGCCAGATCCTGGTGCAGGCTGATCGTTGCGCCGGGCAGGCTCTGGCGCAGCAGGTCACAGACCAGCGCACCTTGCCAGGCTCCGATCTCTAACAGGACGGCACCGCCCGGGCGCAGAACTGTCGGCAGGGCTGGCACCAAGCGGCGGTAGAGGGCTCCCCCGTCGTGAGCGCCGCCGTTCAGTGCTAGGTGCGGCTCGTAGGCCTGCACACCCGGCTCAACCTCGGCCAGAATGGTGTAGGGCGGGTTGCTGAGCAACAGGTCAACCGGGCCTGGCAAGGGTTCGAGCAGGTCGCCCTGCAAGAGCGTGATGCGCTGCTCAAGCCCGTGGCGCCGCACATTGCGTTCGGCTACCGCCAGCGCCGTGGGTGAGAGGTCACTGGCATAGATCTGTGCCGCAGGCAAATGTGCTGCGACGGCTACCGCAAGTGCCCCGCTGCCAGTGCCAATGTCGGCCAGGGTGAGCATGGTGTGTCCGGGCAGCAGTTGTCGGGCGACCGCCAGGGTCAATTCAACCAGTAATTCGCTCTCGGGGCGTGGAATGAGTGTGGCGGGTGTCACCTCAAAGCTGAGGCCATAAAACTCTTTCTGGCCAACCAGGTAGGCCACTGGCTCAAGGGCGGCCCGCCGTTCAAGCAGGCTGGCAAAGGTGGCCACCTGAGCCGGAGCGAGGGGCTGGTTACGCTCGGCCAGCAGGCGCGCACGCGAGCAGCCGAGCACATAGGCCAGCAGCAACTCGGCGTCCAGGCCTGGTGTTGGGCTACTGGCCCGTAGCTGCCCGCTGGCACTGCGCAGCAACGCAGCGATCGTCTGATGCATAAGGGGAGCCATACAGGCACAACCGACTACTCAATCAATGCGACGCTCGGTGAAGTCGCTGCCGTCGAAGGAGAGCAGGCGGCGCTTTTCGTCAATCAGGGTCTCAAGATGGATGGGCCGCGTCCAGATCTTGTGCAGGTTGCGCATGGTATCGCGGGCATAATCCATCTTCAGGTCAACCCCTTCGTGACGATGGCGCAGGTAGATCTCGCCGCGATTGTTGTAGTTACCGTCTTCGACATAGATGAAGGGCTGGCCGAAGTTAGTGAGCCGGAAGAGCAACTTCTCCTTGATCTCCTTAAACTCACGCGAGGCGATCTCGTAGAGATCGGTGTCGCGGTTGTAGCGGAAGGTAAAGAGCTTATTCTCGATCACAAACTCGGGGGTAAGAAACTCGTCGATGAAGGTCACATCATTGTAGAGCTTGCGAATCTCGAAGATCTTCTGGCGGCCAAGCCCAAGCTGGCGATCCCAGTTGCGCTTGGCGGCAATATCGTCGCACTCTTCGTACTCTTTGCCGAACTTGCCTTTGTTCCAGCGATCCTCAACATCACGCAACAGCTCCAGGCCAAGTTTGTAGGGGTTGAGCCGTCCACCGCCGGTGGCGACGATGCCGGAGTGCAGATCGGCAAAGGCGATGATCTCGGCGGCAGTGGCCGCCTTCTGGGTCATGATCGTCGAGTGCCAGTAGCTGTTGTGGTTGATCAAGCCCTGGGCCGCATAGCGGTGGCTCTCCGTGACTGAGATGTCGTAGACATCGGCGCGGCCATGTTCGATGGCAACCACCTCGTCGTGCCACACTTCGGGCTTGTGCCAGTGGCGATTCGCACTGGCACGGGCCAGGGCTGCCTGCTTGTGGGCCAGGCCGAAACCGATGCGCTCGGCAAAGAGCAGGGCTGAGCGCCCGGTGGTGTGCAGGTACCAGCAGCCGTCTTTGTGCAGGCGGCGCGTGCTGAGCATGCCGAAGTTGAGTAGAAGCAGCTGCACGACTTCGCTCAGGTGCGCACTGGGGGTGGCGAGGACAACCCCAGCGGGGCTGGCAGCACCGGCGCAATCGTAAAGGGAGCGCAGGAAGGCGGCCACAACCGGCTCTGGTGAGCGCAGGATGGCTGTGGGGACGCTGCGGCTGCGCGCGGCCAGGCCAGGCTTGAGGCCGAGCCGGCCGAGCATGGTGACCACTGCGTGGGACGTACAACTGACCTGCAGACGCTGGCCAACGCGCTGCAGCTGCGGCTCGAGCTTGAAGAGTGTGCGGATCAGCCCGGCGTAGGCCATGGCCTGCGCCTCGTCGCTGCTGGTAAAACGGAGGCTGCCCCTGCGCGTGCTCATCTGGCCCTTGCCGCAGAGGTAGCCGAGCAAGCTGGCCAGACGCTCATCAAGCAGGGTGGGCAGGCGGAGTGGGCTGTCTTGTGCTGCTGGTGGTAGCAGCGTGGCCAGCGGTAAGCTGTTGCTCACCCCGCTCAGGCTTACGGCCTGTGCATGTGTCCTCTGCCATGTATGGGCAAGCGCGGGAGTCTCAATGGACTGATAGCTTGCGGCCCAGAGGCCCTGACCACCACTGAGCAGCACGCGGTCGCCGAGGCCAAGCTGGTCAAGGCGTTGCCAGGTGCCATCGGCGAGCAGCACGCGGTGGTTCAGCGAGCCAGCCAGGCGCAGGCCGCGGCGGGTACGGATCCGCACCGTCGCATAGTCTGCAAAGTGGGCCCAGGCATAGATCGCCTGTTGCTGGCTGCCGTCACTCACTCCAAGCGCCCGTTTGGCCTCAACCAGTTCCTTGATCGGTAACAACCCGTGATCGGTAAAGAGCAGCGACGCGCCCTCCAGGCAGGCCCAGCCCTCATTCAGGATCTTCGTCATGCCCTGCGGGGCAAAATAGTAGGCTTCATCGCGCACAACTTCAAGTACCGTATGCTGCCAGCGCTCAAGAGGGGCATAATTCATCAAAAAGAGCAGAATATCACGCTGAGGACTCTCAGGGAAACGGCGCTGCCTGGCCCGCTCCGCCTCAGCCTTCTTGCGCTGATCGGCCATGTACTCCGGCGGATTAATATAGTCGCGCATATAGTCGCGCTCGACCTTGAGCCCTTCAACCGTGATTGGATCATCATCATCAACAACCGGCTTATAGGACTGTGCTTCAGCGCGACGGATATAGGGCGCGTGGTAGTCGATCAGATTCTCAAGTGAGAGGCATGTGTCGATAAAATCTTCAACCGTATCGTAGCCCACCCGGTCGATAATACGCTGGATGCGTGTGGCATGGTTGGCCATAGCATCAAGCATCTTGCGGTTGGTGTGGGCGAACCACATATTATGCTTGAAGAAATCGACATGGCCGGTGACATGGGCCATAACCATTTTCTGGGTCACGTCCTCATTGCCTTCGAGCAGGTAGGCATAGGAGGGATTGGTATTGATCACCATCTCATAGATGGTTGAGCCAGCCCAGATATGGCCCTTGAGTAGTTGGTCAAAGTCCATCCCAAAGCGCCAGTGGGGGTAACGCGTCGGGAATCCGCCGAAGGCCGCTGTTTCGTAGAGGGTGCGATAATCGAGCACTTCATAGAGGATCGGGAAGAAGTCCAGCCCATACTCACGAGCGATCTGCTCGATCTCTTCGCGGGCGGCCTCCAGGTGTGGGGGGATGCGGGTATTCTTCATAGATCACGCTACCAGGAAGGGTTGAACCCTCCCTGGTGCATATTACTTGCCTTTGCCGAGGAAATCCTTGATCGTATCGTAGATATCATCACGCTCGGCGATCTCGGAGATCACAATCCGCTCATCACCGCTGAGGTACTCCTCAAGATCGTGGGCGAAGCGCCCTGAGCCGTAGAGTGAGCGTACCTGGCCGTAGCAGAAGAGGTTAGACTTGGGCAGCAACTCCTGTTTGAGCAGGTCGATGCACTCTCGCGTATCGCCGCCGCCCCAGTTATCGCCGTCGGAGAAGTGGAAGGGGTAGATATTCCACTCATCGGCCGGGTAACGCTCATCGATCAGGCGATTGCAGAGCTTGTAAGCCGAGGAGATCTTCGTCCCGCCGCCCTCGCGGATATGGTAGAAGGTCGCCTGATCAACCTCCTTGGCTACTGCATCATGCACGATGTAGCGAAGATCAATCTCTTTGTACTGCGAGCGTAGCCAGGTCTCGATCCAGAAGGCCGTAATACGTACCAACTCCTTCTGTTCGGCACCCATCGAGCCGGAGACATCCATCATATAGATGATCACCGCATTGCTCTCGGGCTGCATGGTCTCCTTCCACGAACGATAGCGCATATCGTCGCGAATGGGCACCACGATCGGATCGGCCTGGTTATATTCGCCGGAGGAGATCTGGCGGCGCAGGGCTTCGCGGTAGGTACGCTTGAAATGGCGCAGCGAGTTGGGGCCGGTGCGGCGAATACCGCTGTACTTATCCTTCGCGCTGATCAGGTTCTTCTTGCCGCGTGGTTGGATGTTGGGCAACTGGAGCTCTTCGCCGAGAATGGCCGCCAGTTCCTCAAGCGAGATATCGACCTCAAGCGTGTGCTGGCCGGGCTCCGACCCGGCCTCACCCTGGCCCTGCTGCGCATCACCCTGACCAATTGGGTCACCCACGTCGCCATTACCCTGACCGACGCCGCCGCCCTGGCGAGCACCGTAGCGGAACTGGGGCAGGTCGATCTGCGGCACCGGAATGGAGACCAGCCGTTTACCCTGGCGCCCGATCATCTCGCCATGGGACATATACTTGCGCAGATCTTTTTTGATCTTGCCGCGAACGATCTGCCGAAAGCGGCCCAGGTCGCGGTCAACGCGTTTCATTGACATAGGCCCACCCGTCTAATAACTCCCCTTCGTATCGCCACGGGCGAAGATCGAAGCGACATAATTGAGCACATCGGTGGCCGACTGCTCGTTATAGCCGAAGTCGCGGATCAGACGGGCCTTAACCACGTCGATCTTTTCCTGGGTATCCTTGTCGATCACCCGTGAGACGAGCGAGGTAAGCTTGATGCTGTCTTTCTGATCTTCGAAGAGCTTGAGCTCAAGCGCTTTGTGCAGGCGTTCGTTGGTGCGATAGTCGAAGGTCTTGCCTTCGATAGCCAGAGCACCGATGTAGTTCATAATCTCGCGGCGGAAATCGTCTTTGCGCGATTCGGGGATATCGATCTTCTCCTCGATGCTGCGCATCAGACGCTCATCAGGCTCTTCGTACTGGCCGGTGTAGCGGTTGCGCAACTTCTCACGCTGCGTATAGGCCTTGATATTGTCGATATAGTTCCCGCAGAGGCGTTTGATCGCCTCCTCATCGGCGGAGATCGCCCGCTGCACCTCGTTTTTAACGATCTCGGTATACTCCTCGCGCACGGTAGCGAGCAGGTCACGGTAGCGCTTGCGATCATCCTCAGAGCTGATCAGCGCATGATTTTTCAACCCGCTCTCCAGCTCGTTGATCACCATAAAGGGGTTGATATAACCCTCTTCCTGGTTCGTGACCAGGGCATTGGAGATCTTATCCTGGATGTAGCGTGCGCTGATGCCCTCCATGCCCTCGCGCACGGCCTCTTTGCGCAATTCCTTGATGTTATCCTCGGTGAAGCCGGGCAGGGTCTTGCCATTGTAGAGCTTGAGTTTCTGCAACAGGGTGAGGTTGGGCTTCTTGGGATCCTCAAGTCGGGTGAGCACAGCCCACATCGCGGCGACTTCGAGCGTATGGGGGGCGATATGCACGCGCACCTTGCGTCGATTAAAGTCACGCTCGTAGATGCGCACTTCGTCGCGCAGGCGCGTGACATAGGGAATATCGATGCGCACCGTGCGATCCTTGAGTGCCTCCATAAACTCGTTATTCTCGAGGCGCCGATACTCCGGCTCGTTGGTATTGTGGCAAACAACATTGCCGATGCCACAGACAAAGTTGTGCAGGCCAACACACTCGATGTCGTAGACCCACTCGTCATTGGCCATGCGGCTGTGGAGTTGGGCGGCGAAGCCGTTCTGGCGCTGATCATGCTGAACGTGGCCGACCACGAAGTTGAGGCAGTAAGCAGGCTCGCGTTCGGGGCGGACGGCCAGATCGACGTTGTAGGCATAGCCGAGCAGCGTCGCCAAACTGCCAACCTGGGCGGCCAGCACGGGCGAGTCGGTCTTGTACTCGTAGGATTGGGGGCGGTAGCTGGCGGAGGTGGCTGGGGCGATAGGAGGATGCATGCCATCAGCGCGCAGCAATTCAGTAAAGGTGTGCTGGATGAACTCGTGTGAGAGGCCGAAGAGGAAGTCGGGCAAACGCTTGCTAAGCGTGTCCTGGCCACAGTGGTGGGCCGCTAGGCGCGCAAAGGCGGTTGCAGCAAGCGTAATCTCAGTGTTGCCCGTTAGATCTCCCTCGCCAGAGCTACCGTGATGAGCCGTGCTGATGCGGGCATAGGCTGCCTGAACGCGGGCCAGTTCGTTGCGCTCAGCCTGGCTGATAAGCACACCAGCCTCACTCAGGTGACCTCGGGTGGCATACCAGGCCAGCACGGTGAGCAGATCCTTTAGCGCCTCGGCGTCGCTGGCCGGGTCGTAGATCGCCCGTACCGCCGTGGCCTCATGCGGCTGGTCGAGGCGCGCCCAGCCGGGCTGCTGGGCAGCGCTGACCAGGCCAGTAACCCCGGCAGCAAGGTCGATCGTGCTCATCGTCTCTTCGGGCGTGAAAGCGGCATCGAAGCGGCGCAGGGCCATGATCTCGTGACGCTCTTCGGGGTAGAAGGCCTGCCCCTGGCGGTCATAGATCGAGTGATTGGGAGTTGTCGCAACGACGCCCCACTTCTGGGCCGTGGTATAAATATCGCCGCTAAAGCGATGGCGGAAGAGGGCGCGCACTGGCGTCCAGCGTACACGCTGGTCGGCAAAGCTGTAGGCCAGCACCTCAAGCCCCTCGGGGGCCAGTTCAAACTGCGTGTAGAGTTCGGCGAGGGTCGTCCAGCGCACTGCTTCGCGGAAGCGATAGGCGATAGGCGTCTCACCGACAACACTATGGCCCAGGATGACCTCATCAATATCGGTCTGGGCGAACTTCTTCGACTTGATACGGTGTTCCTGCGATGCACCGAGCAGGTCGTAGAGGAAGGCCACATCGAGCTTGAGCATCTCAACGAACTCGATGATGCCACGGTTAGCGATATTAAACTCGCCGTCGAAGTTAAACGCACGCGGGTCAGAGTCGGAGCCATAGATGGCGATCTTGCGATAGTTAATATCGCCGGTCAGCTCGGTGCTATCCTGGTTCTTTTCGTCCTTGGGCTGGAACGTGCCGATGCCGACGCGATCCTGCTCGCTGAAGAGCAGGCGGCGTACACGGATATGGCGAATAACACTGAGCCAGTCACCATCGTAGCGACGCATCAACTCGCGGAAGTGGAATCGGCAGACCGGGCAGAGGTCGCCGACGAGTTGGACATGCTCCTCGTTAGGGTGCCCGGCATTGATGCGGGCCAGGAAGTCTTCGCGGTGATCGAGGGGAATGAGGTGCAGCGGCTCCTCGTGCATAGGGCACTTTTCCCACTCGGCCTCAGGCACCTGATTCCAGTTGAAGCTCTCAGGGTGCTCGATCTGGCCGAGGTACCAGTCATAGGTATAGAGCGTCCCCGCGTCAGTTTTGGAATAGTGCTCAAGGCCCTTCTTGAGGCGGCGGACGATGGTTGACTTGGAAGATCCGACCGGGCCGTGGAGGAGCAGCACGCGCTTCTCGGTGCCATAGCCCTTGGCGGCCCCCTTAAAGAAATTGACCAGGCGCATAAGGGGCACTTCGAGGCCAAAGATCGCATCATCGCCATCGAAGGTCTGATCGGAGAAGAAGCGGTAGCGGATCAGGCGCTTCTTGGCATCGATAAACTCCTCGGTGCCGTAGGCCATGATCATGTCGTAGATCCGCTGGAAGGCGTTACGGGTGATCGCAGGATTTTGCGCGACGAGGTCAAGATAATCAGCAAAACTTCCGCGCCAGTTAAGGGTCTGGAACTGTTTGCGATCCTGGATCTCGCCAAGAAATTGCATCAGCGACGTGCCGTTGACATTACTCATAGACTGAAACCTCCTATTCAGGAGTTTGCCCCGACCAGAGGCAAGCTGGGTGGCTGGGACAGCCGAACTACCCGCGGCCAGCGAGCCGTAGGCAGAGAGAAGATCTTCGACTACATTGATGGAGTGGGTTTGCTAACGTACAGGCAAGGTGATCCAAGCGCGACGATGCATTCAGGGCATGCACAATCAGGACGCAAACGCGATAACGTCCTACGATGCCAGCAATCTAATGCTTGAGATCACTTGGAAGTCGGGATTTTGAGGAGCCCTGATGGTTCAGGTACATGCATTATAACAACGGCCATAGGGCGAGTCAAGGAATTGGATCCCGGTAACTGTTCACACTGCTCCTACGGAAGCCCGCGTTTCTGTCACGCTGAGCGCAGCGCAGCGTCCCGGCGACATGACCGGCGTTCCCGACCGGGACGCTGCGCTGCGCCTGGCGGCTCCGCTCAGCGTGACAACGCCCGTTCCCCCACGTGTGAACAGTTACGATAGGGTAAGCAGGTGACAGGTAGGCTGTCACAGGTTATAATCTGGTTATGAGGGCTGAGGCGTGCCACCGTAACGGTGCTGCCGATTCCTCAAGCCGGGCCAGATCAGGCGCGACTGCTACCATGCACCTTCCCCCCCACGGTGCAACGGCAAGTGTTGACGCGCCAGTGATGCGGCCCGTAAGCCCCTCCCGTTCCCCCCCAGCGGGAGGGGCACATCCATATCAGCAATGCAGAGAGCTCATCGGTTTGGCCAAACCGATGAGCTCTCTGCATTAGACAAGGTTTCGGGCTGGTTTACCGTTCAGCGTCACTCGCCGCGTCCTGATGCGCTCGGGCTATTTTCTCTTTGCTATCTCCATAAATCCTTCTCTCAGGGCTTGACATCCTGGCGCGACCAACTTATAATTGAGGCAAGACTAAAATAGATTTGAGCCAGAGGTAATTCGATGTCCAGTCAGCAACCCCAGCCTGTTCTTAGCCTCGATCAGCTGCCACAAGCGACTGCCGCCCGCATTGTGGGCCTCTATAGTGAAGGGGCCGAACGCCGCCGGATGTTCGACCTGGGGCTGAACCCGGGGACGATCATCGAGGCTGAGGTGCGCAGCCCCCTCGGCGATCCGCGTGCCTACCGCGTGCGTGAAACGCTGGTTGCCTTGCGCCAGGAGCAGGCGCGTCTGATTATGGTCACCCCCATCAGTGAAGGAGCAGCCCAATGAGCAGCCAGTCCATCCCTACCATGCCCACTGCGGCCTGCGCCACCTGCCCAATTGCCACCAATGCTCAGTTGCGTAAGCTGGGGATCGCCGTCGATAACTGGGATTTCGCCGTTGCTCTGGCTGGCAACCCCAATACCGGCAAGAGCACGGTCTTCAATGCTTTGACCGGGTTGCGCCAGCATACCGGCAACTGGCCCGGTAAGACTGTTACCCGCGCCGAGGGGGGCTTTGCCTATCAGGGGCAACGCTATAAACTGGTCGACCTGCCCGGCACCTATTCGCTGCTCTCTACCAGCGCTGATGAAGAGGTTGCCCGTGACTTTATCCTTTTCGGTCAACCCGATGCGACTATCGTGGTCGTTGATGCTACGCGTCTCGAACGGAACCTGAACCTGGCCTTGCAGATCCTGGCGATGACCGACCGGGTGGTGGTGGCCGTGAACTTGATTGACGAGGCGCGCCGCCATGGAATCAGCGTCGATACACGCGGGCTTGCCCGTGACCTGGGGGTGCCGGTAGTGGCTATGGCTGCCCGGCGCGGTGAAGGGCTGCCCGAACTGCTCAGCACTGTCGCCCAGGTGGCCAGCGGGAGTTACCAGACCAGGCCGCGCACGGTGCCGATCAGCGACCCGCTGGTTGATCAGGCAGTTGCCCGCCTGGTGCCCCAGATCCTCGCGGCCTTCCCCGGTCTGCCCAACGCCCATTGGGTTGCCCTGCGCATGCTCGATGGCGATGCCAGCATTCTGCGTGCCGTGCGCGATGGTAGCCTGGGTGATCTCACTCGTGGTATGAGCCTTGCTCCCCTCAGCCTGGAGGCGGCTTGAGATGGAACCGCAGCCTCCTACCAATCGCCTGCTTGCCGAGGCTGACAGCCTGCGCAGTGAGCTTGGCGGGCAGCTGCATGATCGGGTGAGCGAGGCGGTCTATGCCGAGGCAACCCGTATTGCCGACCGCGCTGTGACCCGCGAAGGCCAGCAGGCCACCTTCCGCCTTGACCGGGCGATCGATCGGGTGGTGACCAGCCGTGTCTGGGGCTTCCCGATCATGATTCTGCTGCTGACGGGGGTCTTCTGGCTGACGATTGCCGGGGCCAATGTTCCCTCGGCGCTGCTCTCCGACCTGCTGCTCGGCACGGTCTATACATGGCTGCATACTGGTGCTGCGGCCCTTGGTGCACCGGCCTGGCTCAGTGGCCTGCTGATTGATGGAGTCTACCTGGCTACGGCCTGGGTGGTCAGCGTGATGCTACCGCCGATGGCGATCTTCTTCCCACTCTTTAGCCTGCTCGAAGATCTGGGCTACCTGCCGCGGGTTGCCTTTAACCTTGATCGGCTTTTCAAAGGAGTTGGCGCCCACGGCAAACAGTCCCTCTCGATGATGATGGGCTGGGGCTGTAACGCGGCCGGGGTGGTCGCCACACGCATCATCGATAGCCCGCGCGAACGGCTGATCGCGATCATTACCAACAACTTCAGTATTTGCAACGGGCGTTGGCCGACCCTGATCCTGATGGGGACGATCTTCATCGGGGCGACGGCCACCCCAACTATGGCCAGCCTGGTCGCTGCCGCCAGTGTGGTCAGTGTCACTCTGCTTGGCATCGCTGTGACGCTACTGGTCTCAGCTCTGCTTACGCGCACCTGGCTCAAGGGTGAAGCCTCGGCCTTCAGTCTCGAACTGCCACCCTACCGCCCGCCCCAGGTGCTGCGTACCATCGCCACCTCCCTGGTTGACCGCACACTGATCGTGCTCTGGCGCGCCGTGGTGATGGCGGCCCCCGCTGGTGCAGTGATCTGGCTGATCAGCAATATCTCGTTTGGTGAGGCCACCATCGCGGCCCACCTCGTGAATATGCTCGAACCGCTTGGCTGGCTGCTTGGCCTGAATGGGATCATCCTGCTGGCCTATGTCGTCGCCATTCCTGCCAACGAGATCGTCATCCCGACCATCTTGATGCTGACGCTGACCCTCGGACGTTCACAACTGGCCCAGGCTGGCGTGATGCTCGAACTTGAGCAGAACCAGGTCTATGCAACCCTCACTCAGCTTGGTGGTTGGAGCCTGCTGACCGCGATGAACCTGATGCTCTTCAGTCTGTTGCACAACCCCTGCAGCACGACCATTCTGACGATCTGGAATGAGACAAAGAGCGCGAAGTGGACGGCGGTGGCGACGTTGCTGCCCCTTGCCCTCGGCATTGCCGTGACCTTCACTACGGCCAGCCTGGCCCGCCTGGCGGGCTGGGTGTGAGACAGGCTCAGTTAGGGAGCTGTGGAACTGGAGCGCAGGTGGTAGATCCCCTGTCAACCTTTTCGTAGGAGTAGGCGCAGCCCTGCACCGAGGGCAGCAAAGCCCAGCCCGAGGAGCAGACCGGCGAGAAGTATCATACGCCACCCCACCAACTCGGAGCGGGGCATATACCAGGCCCAGTGGTCAACCAGGTGCTGGTTGGGCGGGTCGTAGTACCAGGCCCAGCGTGGACGGGCCCTGGTCGGCAGGGGCGCGATTGCTGTGTCGGCCAGGGCTACCTTTGTGCCACGCGTCGTCTGACCAAGCCAGCCGTCAAGCTGGGGGCCTAGCTCATCGTTGCGCTCGCTGAAGCCAACTGTCAGCGGGTTCCAGGGTTGCGCAACGATGCCCAGCAGGGCCTTGCCGGGCGCCAAAAGTAGATGGTAGGTGCGCAACTGACCCGTTGGTGGTGTGGCCAGACTCTGCCCGTTAAGCGTCAACGCTAAGGCACTTGGCGGGGCTGCCGCTGGCCGACGATCATCAAGGCTGAAACGCAACCTGGCCCCTTCACTCCGGCAGCGCAACTCGCCCAGGGCTCCACTCCGCCGCGGGAGAGCCGTGTCTGCCGGATCTTCGCTGGCATAGAAGCCATCGGCCAGGCGACAGACCGGGGCCGGGGTTGTGTAGGCCGCCCAGCGCTCGAACAACATCCGCCAGTGTCCAATCAGTGGTGCGTTGGCGGGATCGTCAACCGGCGCAGCAGTGGCAACCACGTAGGTGTTGAAGTTCAACAATACGCCCCCCAGGTTGCCTAACAGGCCGCATCCGCCAAGCAGGAGCAGTACGATGCTTGCCAACCGGCGACCGGTATACGGGAGTCGGAAGCCCGTCCCCAGGACAAGCAAGGGGGCGATCACCGGCAGCAGGAAGCGTGGGCCCCAGACCCCGCCACCCTCCCACGCGCCCCAACTCGCATAGAGCAGCAGGTGCGACAGGAAAAGCCCCAGCGCCAGCAGCACCACCCCTCCCTGGCCACGTCGCCAGAGCGCCAGAGCGCCAGGGAGGGCCAGCAAGAGAGGCGGTGCAAAGAGCACGACACTACGGGCAGGGCTGAAGAGCAACCCATAGAGCCCTTCAGCGATGGGCGTCGTGAAGAGCAATGCTTCGCTGGCATAGCCCGAGGCCAGCGGTTGGCCGAAACGGGCCAGATTGTACCAGATCAGCAGCGCCAGACCCGGGCCGATCCCGGCCAGAAAGGGCCAGATCCAGCGTAACAGGGCAAGCACCTGTTGCCCGAAGCTGCCGGATGGGCGTCGTTGCCAGCAGCGCAGCAGTAGATAGAGCCCCAGCACCGGCAGGGCGATCCCGGCGGCAATCCGTGTGGGCAGCAGCATGCCACTGGCCAGCCCGGCACCAAGCAGCAGGCCCACCCTCTCACGTTCGTCTGGGGCCTGCTCGGCCAGCCAGACGCTGTAGGCAGCCGCTATGATCAACAGAGCTGCCAGGGGCTCAGAGAAGAAGGTACGGGTGTAAGGCCAGGCAAAGGTGGCCAGCCCGTAGAGTAGCGCCAAACCCACCGCCTGGGTGCGCGAGGCTCCCAGACGCAAGGCCCAGGCGGCCAGCAATGCAGCGGTTGCCGCCGTCAGTGGCCCGTTTAAGGCGGTGACTGCCAGGCGCGAAGCGTAGTCGCGTGCCCCCGCATCAGGGCCAGCCAGGGCCGATCCAACCACGTGCAGCGGGATCGCCAGCAGTGAAGGCAAGACCCCATAGGGCGAGTAGCGCCCGTCACCGCGACCGGGGCGCAGCGCCGACACGGGGGCATCCGGCTCGACCACCACCGCCACATCGCCGCGCTCGATCAGGCCCCGCGTCACGGCCAGCATCGTCTCCTCATCGGGCGAGTAGGTATGGCCGCTCATGGTCAGCAGGTAGAAGCCGCTCAAGAGCAGCAAGATCGCCAGAGGCAGCTGTTTCACTGAGGCGTGCCTCACTGACTATGCACCTGGATGGTAGCCAGGCGCGTTAAGCTGGAGCCATCACGCAAGGGCAGCCAGGCTCCGCCGGGCGCAACACGTACCCCCACCAGCAGCGTATAGTCGCCCGGTGGCAGCATGCCAGGCAGCAGGCGGAAGGGTGTCTCATTCGCATAGTTAGCGTACCAGGTTGCTGCCGGCATCCCCGAGCAGAAAGGCTCAAGTTCAGCCACCTCACGACCCTGTGCATCCTGTACCAGCACGACCGGCATACTCGTGGCCGAAAGCGGTTGCTCGGCGCGCCAATAGAGTGTGACAAAGGCCGGGTCGCTCGGGCCAAGCGTGATCCGGTCGAGGTCGAAGCCACGCAGGCTAAAGCCATCACGCCAGGCGACGTCAACCGTGTGCTGGGGCACCACTCCGCTGAGCAGCCGCCGCAACGGGAAGTTGGGCACGGGCATGGCCGCATAGGTAGCAGCAATATCCTCAACAGCAAACTGCTGCGGTGGATCAGGCACCGGCAAGCGACTGTAGATCTCCAACGCCTCAATCTCTTCCACCGTCACACTACCGGCATAGTGATAATCAGGCGGAATAAAGAGTGGACGCGCGTTGGTTGCCGTCAGGAAGTAGTCCGGGTCGCCGATACATTTGAACTGGCCGCGCAGGTACCATCCGGGGGTGAAAAGTTCCTGGTTGGTATCGAACGTGCCGCGTAGTTGGCCCTGAGCAAAGAGCAGCGCCGCTGCTTTCCAGCCATCGCGCTGGGGAAAGCCGAAGATGCCGTCGTCAGGCAGACTGGTACCACTCAGCGGCGTGAAGAAGGGCAAGAGCGTGGCTGGGTAGGCCCGCTCGTACTCGGGCCAGGGGCGCAGCATCACCAGCCCGGTGTAGGCCAGACTCAGACTGAGCAGGCCGATCGTGCCGCCAGCCACAAGGGGGCGCAGGCGCGGCCACTGCTCAAGCAGGATCACCAGGCCAAGTGCAATCAGCAACCAACCGGGTGTATGCATTGTGTAGAAGTGAGTGCGTGGGTCGGCCAGCAGCAAGGCATGGGCCAACAGCGCAGGAACCAGCCAGAGCACCAGCAGGCGCAGGCCAGGGGCCAGGCGCGGGGCCAGTGCCAGGCCCAGCAGCGGAGGCACCAGCAACAGGCTGGCCAGGTTGCCCCCATGGCTACCTGCCGGGAGGGCCGTCACCGTCAGTAGCCCGCCCAGGCCAAGCAGGAGGGCCAGCGCCACACCCAGCCTGGCCTGCCCCGCACGATGAGCCTGGCGTGGCGTTGAGGCAAACGGCGGTACCGGCCAATGGAGCACCCCAAAGCCGACTAATAGCAGCCATACCAGGCTCGCCAGCAGGCTCAGACCTGCCGCAAACACGAGATAACGAGTGTTATAGACACTCAGTAGCACGGCATAGTCAGGCAGGTTGTTAAACAGCGTGGGCAGCGCCCCCTGACCGCTGCGTGTCGCCAGGTGGCCAAGAGTGCGCGCAAAATGTTCGTGGCGCACAAAAGGCACATAGAAGCTGAGACTCAGCACCAGGCCCAGCCCTACCGCCGGCCCGAGCCCACGCAGCCAGTCAAGCGGCCTGCGCCAACCACGGCGTATACCACCGGCCAGGCTCAGCCAGGCCAGGGCTGGCGCGACATAGGCCCCATCGTAATGGGCGAGCACCGCCACAGCCGCACAGAGGGCTGCTGCGGCAAGCAACATGCCACCCTGATCAGGCGCAGCGGGGCGCACGTTCGGCAGCCCTGGCTGCGTCCCACCGCTGAATAGGCTGCCAAGTCCGGCAAAGCGCCAGGCCAGCAGAAGCGCCGCCGCCGCAAGCAACATCACCACCGTCTGGTACTGCACAATCCGTCCGAAGGCGACCAGCAAACCATCAGCGGCAACGGCAACAGCCGCGATCAGGCCCACCAGGTCGCCCCGCTGCCCACCGATCAGGCGCCCCGCCAGCGCCCAAACCCCCAGCACTAGGCCCACCCCGGCCAGGGCAAAGGGCAAGCGTGCGCCTGTCTCACTGAGCGTGCCGGTCATGGTCAAAATCCCGGCTGGCAGCAGCGCCTCGACAGGACCCTTCATATGCACCAGCAGGATCTCCTCACGCCCATGGGCTACCCCCATTGCCAGCATTAAGGCATAGGCCTCATCGCCCTGATGTTCGGCGTTGCCCAGGCCCACCAGGCGCAGGCTCACCGCCAGCAACAGCGGGAGCAGCAGCCAACGTGTGGGCCGCAACGCAGGAGGGGGCATGCTCAGCGCGGTGCGACGGTGCCAGAGAGCATAAGCCCCCGCCAGGGCCAGTAAATCGGCGGCCAGCATGGGAGCCCACCAGGCCAGCGGACCAGGCAGCGCGTGCAGAGCCAGCATCAGCAAGGCTGCCACAGCCACCCCGCCCGCCAGACCCAGCAAGGCTCGCTCGCCAGAGTCAGCAGCAGCTCCGGCTACCGCCAGCGCCGCCAGCGCCCCCGGCGTCAGCAGGATGAGCATAGCGGCAACCTCCCGCCAGAGGGGCGGCAGCGGTGCAAACAACCCCAGATGGGCCAGACCAATCAACGTCAGCCCACCCGCAACGATCCACCGCACCGGCGCCCCCACCCCATGCGCCCCCGGCGTACCCGCCCCCGGCATACCCACCTCATGTGTCGGCACCCCCGCCCCATGTGTCGGCGCCCCCGCCCCATGTGTCGGCGTAGGGGCGCAGCAGCGTTCGCTGCTGCGCCCCTTCCTTGCGTGCATCCCCCAACCACCCCCCACACCGGCCACCAATCCCAACCCTCCAAGTCCAGGCAACCACCAATTCGTCGGCAAGCCCCAGGCAAAAGACCCCGGCCCGTACCAGGCCCAGAACAACGCCGCTGCGCCCAGACCACCCACCAGCGCCGCTATGCGCCAGGGCCGCTTGTGGGCCGGAGCCAGCCCACAAGACCAGGCATCGAGCAGCCATGCGCCTGCTCCGATCACCAGCAGCAGCGCACCGAGCCAGACCGCGCGGCCCAGGGCGAAGCTAAGCGGCGCAGATCCCGCCAGAGGTGTCACACGTAGGTCGCTCAGGGCCAGTCCCAACTGGCGCGGATCATTCGCTGCCGGCTGAAAGGTCGGGCTTTGCAGGGCAAGTGGATCCAGGGTTGCGCCAGCGGGCAAGAGCAGGTGGTAGCGCCGCCAGCCTGGGGGTGCCTCAAAAACGGACGGCGGGATGTGTCCTGCTGCCAGGCTCACCGGCCATGCACGCCCAGTGGTAGCCTGCGGCTCACGGTAGAGTCGTAGCTCAAGGGCTGTCGTCCCAGCATAAGCTCCGTGGGTTTCGATGATCGTCTTGGCGCGACTCCAGCGCAGCCAGGCCCCGGCTTCACCCTCGGGGGCAAAGGCATTGCGCACAAAGTAGGCATCACCGGGTGCCCCGACCTGCAGCTTCCATGGTCGGGGCAGGAGCAGAATCAGTACGAGCAGTGCCGCCGCAAGGAAGGCAAAGAGCACAAAGAGCAGCGACCCGATAGCGGGCCGCTGCGGTAGCGCATATACGCCTCGTGTCGTTGGCATCTTCGTCATTTGCCTTCCCACACCAGCGATTGTAGCGCCATCATCAGGGCCACGCAACTAAGCTCACGCAAAGCCGCAAAGCCGCAAAGCTTCTGCGTCTGATCGGCCTTGATCGATTTGCGCTTGCCCCTATTTGAAACGTATTGCCTCTAGGCCCAATACCTTTCAAATAAGAAACCTGACAGGTTGTCTCAGCCATGCATCCATACCTTACTTGTAAAGCATTGCCTCTAGGTCCCCCTACACGTCGGCTGCTAAGCAGGATGATGCTACAATGGGTTAGTCCGATCCTCTGGCCAAACCTGAAAGGGCAAGCCGATGGCTGCAACCAGCACGACAACCCTCATCCGTGGCGCTTGCCCCCACGACTGCCCCGATACCTGTGCCACGCTCACCGAAGTACAGGATGGGCGGGCGATTGCGTTCTACGCCGATCCGGATCACCGGGTCACTCGCGGTTGGCTCTGTGCCAAAGTGCGCCCCTACCTGGAACGGGTCTACAGCCCCGACCGCCTGACCCATCCGCTCCGCCGCGTCGGCCCGAAGGGCGGCGGCACCTGGGAGCGGATTACCTGGGACGAGGCGATCGCCATGATTGCCGAGCGCTGGCAGGCGATCATCGCCGACGATGGGGCCGCTGCGATTCTGCCCTACTCCTACAGTGGCACCCTCGGCCTGCTCCAGACGGCCATCGTTGACGCACGGCTGTGGGGACGTATGGGTGCCAGTGGTCTCGAGCGAGCCATCTGCTGCGCTGGCTCCCACGCCGCCGTTGCCGCCACCCTCGGCGCTCGCCACAGTGCCGATTATGCCGATGTGCGCCACAGCAAGCTGGTAATCATCTGGGGGCACAATCCGGCCAGTACCGGCCCCCACTTTATGCCCTTCCTGCGCGAGGCCCAGAAGCAAGGCACCTATGTAGTGGTGATCGACCCGCGCCGCACCCTCACCACACGCGCTGCCAATGAATATATCCAGATCCGCCCCGCGACCGATGGCGCACTTGCGCTTGGCCTGATCCATCAGATTTTCGCCGATAACCTTCACGACGAACCCTGGCTCGAGGCCTACAGCTACGGCTGGCGTGAATTGCGCGAGCGCGCCGCCGAGTATCCACCCGAGCGGGTCGCTGCGATCACCGGGGTGCCCGTGGCCACCATTGTTGGCCTGGCCCGGCGCTATGCCACTACCCGCCCAGCCCTGCTGAAGACCGCCGATGGTGTGCAGCGTCACCAGAATGGTGGGCAGACCTTCCGGGCGCTGCTCTGCCTGCCCGCAGTGGTCGGCCAGTATGGGGTACGTGGCGGTGGCCTGGGCTACTCCACCGGGGGCTATGCCCTTTGGGATGCGGAGGCCCTCGCTCACAGCAGTGGCTGGGCACCCGTGCCCCGCTCGATCAACATGAACCGCCTCGGCGCAGCCCTCACCGGCGAAGTGCAAGACCCGCCGATCAAAGCCCTCTATGTCTACTGTGCCAACCCCGTCGCCTCAGCACCCAACGCTGGTCTGATCGTCAAGGGACTCAAGCGCGACGATCTCTTCACCGTGGTGCATGAGCTCTTTCTGACCGACACCGCCGATTATGCCGATCTTGTGCTGCCAGCCACCTCGCAGCTCGAACATGTCGATCTGCATCGGCCCTATGGCCACCGCCACCTGCAGTACAACCAGCCTGCCATTGCTCCCCTCGGTGAGTGTAAGAGCAACTGGGAGGTGAGTCGCCTGCTAGCTGGTGCGATGGGTTATCAGGAGCCCTGGCTCCATGAGAGCGCCGAAGAGGCTCTGCGTGGCGTGCTGGATGCCTCGCGGGCCAAGAATTCCTATTTGCAGGGCATTACGCTCGAACGGCTACAGGCCGAAGGCACCGTGCCGCTGCACTTTACCCCTGCCACCGAGGTTCCCTTCAGCGATCGGCGCTTTCCCACCGCTTCCGGCAAGGTCGAACTACTGGCCCCGCTGATGGCTGCCCGCGGACTCGACCCGCTGCCCCACTACAGCGAGCCAGCCGAGTTTACCCAGGGCCAGCATGATCAGCTAATCCTGATCTCGGGTGCCTCACACCACTTCGTCTCATCAAGCATGGCCAACCAGGCCAGTCTACGGGCCAAAGCGGGCGAGCCATTTATCGAGCTCAACCCCGCCGATGCCGCCGCCCGCGGTATCATAGAGGGTGCCACCGTGCGCATTGAGAACGAACGCGGCTGGTGTGAACTGCGCGCCGTCCTCACCGCTGATGTGGCCCCAGGCACCGCTGTAGCCCCCAAAGGCCCCTGGGCCAGGCTCTCACGCGGGGGGCGTAACATCAACTGGACAACCCCCGATGCCCTGGCCGACCTGGCTGGTCAGAGCACCTTCCATTCCAACCTGGTGCATGTACGGCCCCTGCCTGAGAGCACGCATCCGTGAGTAAAGCTGGTCATGTCGTGGTGATTGGGGCTGGCGTGGCTGGCCTGGCAGCCGCCTACCGCCTACAGGATGCTGGTCTGCGTGTCACCGTGCTTGAGCGTGACCCGGTCGTGGGCGGACGTACCCGCAGCGCCATGGTCGAGGGGTGTCGGATCGAGCTGGGGGCCGAATTTATTGCCAGCTTCTATCGCCGCACGCTGGCCCTGATCGCCGAACTGGGCCTCAGCCGCGATCTACAGCGTATCCCGCGCAGCGCTGCCGTCCTGCGTGGCACGCGACTCTACTCGCTCTGGCCCAACGCACGGGTTGCCTTTACCCCCCTGATTGGCTCACGCCACAAGCTTGCCCTCAGTTACCTGCTTGGGGCCCTGGTTCGTTATGCTCCCCTGCTAGATCTGCACGCCTTTGAGCGTGCTGCGTCAATCGACGATCAATCAGTGAGTACGTACGCCTGTACCCACCTCTCGGAAGAACTGCTCGAATACGTCCTGCAACCAGCGCTCTCGGGCATTTTCTACTGGACTCCCGAGCGCACTTCGCGGGCCTTGCTCATGTTGGTACTGCGGGCCGGGCTCAGCACACCGACCGGCCTGCAACTTTTCACCCTCCGTGATGGCCTGGGCCAGTTGGCCCAGAGGTTGGCCGATGAGCTTGATGTGCGCACAAGCATTGAAGCCTTGCATGTGCAGCCCTGCGCTGAAGGCGGCTACATGGTCGCCGCCCGTAGTCCGGAGAGCATGCTCAGGCTGCCCGCCGATGCCGTGTTGCTGGCAACCACGGCGAGCAGCGTGCCCCGCCTGCTGCCCTGGCTTGAGCCTCAGCGCCGGGCCTTCTTCAGCGCGGTGAGCTACACAGCGATGGTCAACCTGGCCGTAGGCACCAACCGGCGGCTACCGCGCAGCCTCTACGGGCTGCTCTTCCCGCGCCGTGAGACGCCCTTTCTCGCCTCGGTCACCGTTCAGTCGGTCAAGCACCCTGGGGCCGTGCCGCGTGGGCGTGATGTAATTGCCCTCCACCTGAGCGGGCCAGCCACGGCAGCTTTGCACCAGTACGACGATGCCACCCTCGCCCGTCTGATGCTGGCCGACCTGCGCCGCCTGGCCCCGGTCTACGACCCGGCCCCCCAACTGCTCTTTCAGCATCTCCACCGCTGGCCCGAGGCCCTGCCGGAGTTTGCCGTCGGCCACTTCAAGCACCTGCAGCACTTTGCCAGCGGCGCAGTTGAGCCGCCCGGTCTCGCTTTTGCTGGCGACTACCTGGGCGGCCCGTTCATCGAAGGTGCCATTGTCAGTGGGGAAGCAGCAGCCTTGCGCCTGATCAGACAGCTTCAGAGCTAAGCTCACTCCTCACTCGTCTTTACCGCATCTTTGAGTGTACTGCTGGCGCTGAAGCCAGGCGTCTTGGTGGCAGCAATCTGAATCTTATCCCGTGTCTGTGGATTAACCCCTTCGCGTGCTCGCCGCGAACGTACCTCGAAGGTGCCGAAGCCCGTCAGGGTGACTTTCTCGCCCTTCCGTAGCTGCTCGGTGATCACCTCAAGGGCGGAGTCGATGACGAGCTTCGTCTCCTTCTGCGAAACACCGGCCTTCTCGGCGACGGCCTTTATAAAGTCGGTCTTCTGCATCGGCCCAGTCCTCCTTGACGTGCGGACGTTTACCCTTCGGGACGCAGTATACCGCACTTGTCAAGCCCCCTGGCGCATTCAGATGCCTTATACCGCCCTTCAAGTTTTCCACACGCCGTTTGTTGCATCAGAAAGCCATGCAAAAATCAGCACTGATGTATGTGCCGCTACTGATAACGTTTAACAGACCAGGACGGTAGAGCCTTTCCTGAAGGTATCTACCGCCCTGGTCTGTTAATTTTCCCGGCTAGGGAGCAGTGGGCGGCCCCAGGCACCCGGTGCAGCACCCCGTCACTCCCCGACCCGGTCTTCGGCCCTGGCTAAAGAGTCGTGGGCGGCCCCAGGCACCCGGTGCAGCACCCCGTCACTCTCCGACCATGCTGTTTGTGGGTCATCATCAATAACGAAGCGGTCATTTCTGAGCATTGCCGGCTAGGGAGTGGTGGGCGGCCCCAGGCGCCTGGTGTATCACCCGGCCCTCCCAGACCTGACAGGCTCACTCTACCACCGCCCCTGCTCTCTGTGAATAGCCCTCGGGGCTACCAAGGCGATAGTACCGTGGGTGCCATGGGGTTAGCGCCAGAGGGCTATCCGCCCTCACCAGCCGCTGCCGCTCCGGTCGTCGCGCAGACGGGCCAGTTGGGTCGCCAGGCCAATATACTGATCGGGCTGCAAGGCGCGTAGCTCGGCACGCACATGCTCAGTCACCTCTAGCTCTTCCACAAATTCATACAGCCGTTCGAGCGTCAAGGGTTGCCCACGGGTCAATTGTTTGAGCACCTCGTATGGTTCGGGGTAGCCCTCACGGCGCAAGATGGTCTGTACGGCCTCGGCGAGTACCTCGGGATGGGCCAGCAGATCCTCATGCAGCCGCTCACGGCGCACTGCTACCTTGTCCAGGCCGCGCAGGGTGCGCTGGTAGCCAAGCAGGCTGTAGCCAAAGCCCACTCCCATATTGCGCAACACTGTGCTGTCCGAGAGGTCGCGCTGCAGACGCGAGATGGGTAGCTTGCGGCTGAACTGCTCGAGCAGGGCGTTGGCCAGGCCAAGGTTGCCTTCCGCGTTTTCAAAATCGATCGGGTTGACCTTGTGCGGCATGGTTGAGGATCCCACCTCGCCGGGGCGAGCCGCCTGGCCCAGGTAGCCATCACTGATGTAGCGCCAGAAGTCCTGGCAGAGATCGATCAGGATGGTGTTGGCCCGTTTGAGTGCATCACAAAGTGCAGCCAGGCTGTCGTGGGGTTCGATCTGCGTGGTTAGCAGCACCGGCTCCAGGTCGAGCGCCCGGACAAAGGCCCGTGAGAAACGCAGCCAGTCCACATGGGGTAGTGCGGCGGCCTGGGCGGCAAAGCTGCCGGTGGCCCCGTTCAGCTTACCGGTGAGGCGCAGGCTCTGCAGATCCTGGTTGGCCCGCCGCAGGCGCATATAGAAGACATTGACCTCTTTGCCGAAGGTGGTCGGCGTGGCTGGCTGGCCGTGAGTACGGGCCAGCATTGGTGTCGCCGCCTCATTGTCGGCCATTATGCGCAGCACACTGAGGATCTGGTTCAAGGCTGGCACGATCACCAGGTCACGCGCATCACGCACCAGCAGACCGTAGGCCAGGTTGTTCACATCTTCCGAAGTGAGGGCAAAATGAATGGCCTCTTTCCAGGCAGCCAGGCCCAGACGGTCGAACTGCTCACGCAGCCAGTACTCCACCGCCTTGACATCGTGGTTGGTACGCCGATCCCAGGCGCTGATCGCCAGGGCATCGGCGTCACTGAATTGGCGGTAGAGCTGGCGCAGGCCAGCCTGCTGCGGCGCGGATAAAGGCGGCACAAAAGCGATACTGCGTGTCCGCGAGAGAAAGATCAGATATTCGACCTCGATCTGCACCCGGTAACGATAGAGGGCCGCCTCGCTGAAGTAGCCCGCCAGGGCAGCCACATCGTTACGGTAACGCCCATCCAGCGGCCCAAGCGCCGCCAGCCTGGTCATATCGTCGCTCATGCTTGCATTCCTTTGGCTGCCCGACGCAGGGTGAGAATCGTCACTTCAGGGGGGCAGCCCAGGCGTATGGGGATGCCACCGATGCCGCGACTGACATAGATCTGAGTCGCTCCGGCCCGCTCCAGCCCGATATAGTACTCCCAACCATGGCGCGGCAGGCAGAACGAGCCGAGCATCGGCAGACACAGATGGCCGCCGTGGGTGTGCCCCGAAAGCTGCAGTTGCACCCCGCGCTCCGCAGCTACCAGGCCGACATCAGGACAGTGGGCCAGTAGGAGACGGAAGCGATCCTCTGGTGCGCCAAGCAGGGCGCTGTCGAGATCGCATGTGCCCGACCAGCAGTCGTCAACCCCCAGCAGCAGCAATTCGTCATCACCGCGCTGCAGCAGGCGCTGCTCGTTGAAAAGCATCTCGATCCCGACATGGCTCAGGGCCTGGCGGATCTCTGGTACGCCCTCCCAGTAGTCGTGGTTGCCAGGGACAGCAAAACGGCCCAGCGGGGCCTCCGGCAGCCCCGCCAGGATCGCCGGTAGGTCGTCAATCGCGTGCTCGTAGCTCACGAAGTCGCCGGTAAAGACGAGCAGGTCGGGCTGCTCACGAGCCATCTGTGCAACGGCCCAACGGCTGTTGGCGGCAGTGAAGCGCATACCCAGGTGCATATCGCTGATCTGACCTATGCGCAGGCCGTCGAAGGCTGGCGGCAGATCAGGGAATTCAAGGGTGATCCGCTCAAGTACCGGCTTGCGCGGTTCGTAGAAGAAGGTGTAAGCTGCGCCTAACGCGCCAGCTACCCCAATCGCTGCCATCGCGGGGACGCCCCCGATGGCCATCCCCACCACGGCCAGCACGCCGCCCGCCACTGTCGCGCCGAGCCAGCGCTGCGAGTAGCGCACCCGACCGGGTGCCGGATCAAAGCGACGGCCCACCTGGGGCGTTGAGGTTATTGGTTCAATGCGTGCCATAGCTGATGATTTGCTCCTTGTGTGAGGCACGGGTTTCTAAGATCTTAGTATACTCCTCTCTGATGAATAGGCGATGAAGGCTGGCTGAGTTGGCCCGGCCCTTTGACGCTTGCCCCTGGCAGGGGCTACAATAGGGCCAGTGCCCCTCCCTCACTGGAACTTGCCCCCCATGCCCGATTTTGCTTACACCGCGATTGCTGATCCGCATGCCTTTGAGGAGCGCCTGCGCCGCGTGCCTGAAGCTCCCGGCGTCTATCTCTGGAAGGATGCGTCTGGGGCGCTGCTCTATGTCGGCAAGAGTAAGCGCCTGCGTGACCGTATGCGCTCCTACTTCGGGGCCCCCCATGGCCTGAGTGCTAAGACCCGCCGCATGGTCGCCCAGATCGCCGATTTTGATCTGATCGTCACCCAAAATGAGCTTGAGGCCCTGTTGCTCGAAATGAATCTGATCAAGCAGCATCGCCCCCGCTATAACATTCTGCTCAAAGATGATAAGTCTTATCCCTATATCAAAGTGACTTTGCAGGAGGAGTGGCCGCGCATCTTCGCTACCCGCCAGATCCATGCTGATGGAGCCCGCTATTTTGGGCCGTATGCCAGCGCTGGCTCGCTCTATACCGCCCTTGATGTGCTCAACCGGCTTTTCGCTTTTCGGCCACCCTACGACTGTAAGGACGACCGCTTTAACCGCCATCGCCGTCTGGGCAAGCCCTGCCTCTACTACCAGATGCAGCGTTGTCTGGGTCCCTGTGTGCCCGATCTCGTCTCCCAGGCCGACTACCGTGCCACCATCGAGGCAGTCTGCCGCTTTCTCGAAGGCAAGACCGAGCAGGTGCTGCGTGACCTGCGTGGCCAGATGGCCTCTGCCGCCGAGGCGTTGAACTTCGAGCGTGCCGCCGAACTGCGCGACCGGATCCAGGCCGTCGAAAAGCTCGCCGAGCGTCAGCAGGTGCTGCGGACGGTTGATGAAGACCAGGATGTGATCGCCTTCGCCCGTGAAAATGGCAGCGCTGTTGTGCAGGTACTCTTTATCCGTGGCGGCAAGCTCGTCAACGCCGAGCCCTTTACCCTTCAGGGCACTGAAGACGAGAGTGATGCCACCCTGCTTGCCTCATTCGTCACACAGTTTTATGATCGGGCACCCCATGTTCCTTCCACGTTGCTGCTGGCCGACCATGTCGAGGAGCCAATGATCATTGCTTCATGGCTGGCGAACAAGGCTGGTCAGAAGGTTGAACTGGCGGTGCCGCGCCGCGGCGAGAAACGCCAACTGGTTGAGTTGGCTGCCAACAATGCTCGCCAGAAGCTCGATGAGCTGCGTCAGCAGTGGCTCAACAGCGAGCAGCGCGCCGTCGCTGGCCTCAGCGAACTGCGCGACCGTCTCGCCTTAGCGGCCCTGCCGCAGCGCATCGAGTGCTACGACATTTCTAACATCCAGGGCCAACATTCCGTCGCCAGTATGGTCGTCTTTGAACAGGGCGAACCGCGTCCGGTAGCCTACCGTCGCTTCAAGATCAAGACGGTTGAAGGGGCCAACGATGTTGCCTCGCTTGCCGAAGTGCTGACCCGCCGCTTCAAACGCGCCGCTGCCGCCCACGAACCTGCTGCTCAGCCTGCCGAGGGCGCGCCGGTGCCGACCTCCTCCGGTGCTGCCTGGGGCAGTCTGCCTGATCTCGTCATGGTAGATGGGGGGCGAGCCCAGCTCAACGCCGCCCTGAGTGCCCTGCGCAACCTCGGCTTTGCGCAGATCCCGGTGGTTGGTGTGGCCAAAGGGCCTGATCGCAACCGCTTCGATCTGGTACGCCCCGACCATGACGAGCCCCTCGTCCTCGATCGCGACAGCCGCGCCCTGGCGCTCGTTCAGCGCATCGACGAAGAGGCTCACCGCTTCGCGATCACCTACCACCGCAAGCTGCGTGGCCGTACCGCGCTCCACTCACGCCTCGATGATATCCCAGGCATTGGTCCCCGCCGCAAAAAGGCCTTGCTCAAAGCCTTTGGCTCGATCGAGGCCATCCGTAAAGCCAGTCTCGACGAGTTGGCTGCTGTCCCCGGTATGAACCGCAAAGCAGCCGAAGAGCTCAAGGGCCTGCTATGACCGGAAAGGGCGCTATGACGATTTCGAGCCACCTCAACGTTGTCGCCCTCGCAGGCTTGCCTGAAGGTCGCTACCGATGACATACTCGTCTCGCCCTTAGTGCCTGGTTTTGCCTGTCCCGTGGTCGAGATCTTCGCCGATCTGCCACTACTTCCTGCCTAAGTCTGCGCTGTCAATTTGGTACAGGTGTACCAGCGGAGAATGTTGTTATGTCGATCATCCACAGCCACATCAAGACCCAGAGCCTCGAGTTTCGCGAGAATGTGGCCCACCACCGCGCCCTGGCCGCCGAGTTGCACGAACGTACTGCCGCCGCCGCCGTCGGAGGCAGTGAGGATGCCCGCCGCAAACACCACGAGCGCAGTAAGTTGCTCGTGCGTGAGCGCATCGATCTGCTGCTTGATGAGGGCACGGCCTTCCTCGAGTTGAGCCCTCTGGCGGCTCACGCTGTCTATGAAGATGATGTGCCTGGCGCCGGCATGGTCACCGGCATCGGGCGGGTGAGCGGGCGCGAAGTGCTGATTATCGCGAACGATGCCACCGTCAAGGGCGGCACCTACTATCCGCTGACGGTGAAGAAGCACCTGCGCGCTCAGGAGATCGCCCAGGAGAACCACCTGCCCTGCATCTACCTTGTCGATAGCGGCGGGGCCTTCCTGCCGCTCCAGGCCGATGTCTTTCCCGACCGCGACCACTTCGGGCGCATCTTCTACAACCAGGCCCAGATGTCGGCCCGTGGTATCCCCCAGATCGCCTGTGTGATGGGCTCGTGTACGGCAGGCGGGGCCTATGTACCGGCAATGAGCGACGAGGTGGTGATCGTTAAAGGCAACGGTACGATCTTCCTCGGTGGGCCGCCCCTGGTCAAAGCCGCCACCGGCGAAGAGGTCACTGCCGAGGATCTGGGCGGTGCCGATGTGCATACACGCCTTTCGGGGGTCGCCGACCATTTCGCCGAGGACGACCGCGAGGCTCTGGGCATGGTGCGTGATATTGTGGCCAACCTGGGGCCACGCCGCCGGCCACCCTGGGAGCTTCAGACGCCCGAGCCGCCACGCTACGATCCCGAGGAGATCTACGGCATCGTGCCGCGTGACAGCCGCAAGAGCTATGACATCCGCGAACTGATCGCCCGCCTGGTTGATGGCAGCCGCCTGCACGAGTTCAAGGCCCGCTACGGTACCACCCTCATCTGTGGCTTTGCCCATGTTGAAGGCCAGCCGGTGGGCCTGCTCGCCAACAATGGCATCCTCTTCAGTGAGAGCGCCCTTAAGGGAGCCCATTTCATCGAACTCTGCTGTGCCCGCGGCATACCCTTGCTCTTCTTGCAGAACATCACTGGCTTTATGGTCGGACGCCAGTATGAAAATGGCGGGATTGCCAAAGATGGGGCCAAGCTGGTCACCGCCGTCAGCAGCGCTAACGTGCCCAAGCTGACCGTGGTTGTCGGTGGCTCGTTCGGGGCTGGCAACTATGGTATGTGTGGGCGGGCCTACCAGCCGCGGATGCTCTGGATGTGGCCCAACGCTCGCATCAGTGTCATGGGTGGCCCGCAGGCGGCGATGGTGCTGCTGACGGTACGGCGCGATAACATGCTCGCCCGTGGACGGGATATGAGCTCTGAAGAGCAAGAGCGCTTCAAGGCTCCTATTCTCGAGAAGTATGAGCGCGAAGGTAGTCCCTACTATGCCACCGCCCGGCTCTGGGACGATGGCATCCTCGACCCGCTCGATACCCGCCAGGCCCTGGCGCTTGGCCTGGCTGCGGCTGGCAACGCCCCGCCCGAGCCGACGCGCTTCGGCGTCTTCCGCATGTGAATGATGCATCTACGCCTGCTCACCCTGCTGATCCTGGCCCTGGCGGCCGCGCTAAACAGCGCGGCCTTCTTCTACCTGCTTGCTGTGTTGGTGGGCCTGCAACTCGTGACCTGGCTCTGGGTGCGCCAGGCAGCCCACTCACTACGCTGGTCGCGCCACCTGCCCACGGCAGTCTTTCCCGGTGAGCAGGCCGAGGTGCGTCTGCTGCTGGAGAATACGAGCCGTCTGCCTGTTCCATGGCTGGCCCTCTACGAGAGCCTTCCGCCAAGTATGCGCCTGGCCACCGGTGTGCGCCAGGTGATCAGTCTGGGGCCGCGAGAACAGCGCACTATTATCTACAATCTGCAGGGCCACCGACGGGGACTCTACCCGGTCGGCCCCTTGCAGCTGCGCACCGGCGACGTGCTGGGCCTCTACGAACGATCAATCGTCGCTGTCGACCGTGACTACCTGGTGGTCTACCCCACCGTGTTACCCTTAGCTGAGTTGGGCCTGCCAGCAGAGTTGCCCTTTGGGGCCTGGCCCAGGGCTGGCAGCCTTTTCCACGACCCGGCCCGCCCGGCCGGGCCACGGCCCTATCAATCCGGCGATAGTATGCGCCAGATCGATTGGAAGAGTAGCGCCCACAGCGGCGCACTACTGGTGCGGCGCTACGAGCCCGCCATCGCCCGCCAGAGCCTGCTCGCCCTGGCCTTCAGCCGCAGCGAGTACCCTACCCGCTTCCTGATTGACAGCCTGGAGCGCGCCGCCGTGACCGCCGCCTCGCTGGCCGCCGACCTTGTCGCCCGCCGCCAGCCGGTGGGTCTGTGCAGCAGCGGCCTGGATGGCTGGTCGAACCTGGTGGCCACGCCACTTCCCCCTGGCACGGGTCATGCCCACCTGGATACGTTGCTGCGCATGTTGGGTCGGCTGGAGGCTTCTGCCGAGGGTGACATTGGCAGTGTGCTTGAGCAAGCAAGTGCCGGGCTCAGCTGGGGCAGCAGCGTTATCCTCATTTGTGCCGGGGCCGACGCTGCACTGATCGCCCGCCTGCTCCCGCTGCAACGGCGTGGCCTACGTCTGGTACTTGTGCTGGTGGAGGGCAACCAGAACGAGTTGGCTATGGCGCAACGTGCAGGTATGGCTGGTTACCTGGTTGGGCGCAGCGGCGTACCAGTGTCTGCCCGATCAAGCTATGGCTTGGCCAGCAACTCCTGAACCAGGTGTGTCGATACGCTGGCCCAGTGGCTTGATCGCAACAGTTTCGCCAGCGCGTGGGCTGCCGGTAGCGCCCTCAGTGGCAGGAACCGAGTGTACTTGTCTGATGCGAATAGGTGTGCTATCATATATACCGTAAACTCGAGCTAAACGAGAAGCCCTATGCTGTGTCTTGCCGAAGAGGTTGAGCTTGCCCTTGATGCAGGGCACCCGGTGGTCGCCCTGGAGAGCACGCTGATCAGCCACGGCCTGCCCTATCCGCAGAATCTGGAACTGGCCCTGCTGCTTGAGTCCGAAGTGCGGGCCGCCGGGGCCATCCCGGCAACGGTGGGGGTTGTCGCCGGTCAACCCACAGTAGGGCTTGACAATACCACGATCATCCGTTTCGCTACCAATCCGACCAGGGTGCGCAAGCTTAGCCGGCGCGACCTGGCCATAGCAGCCGCTCAGGCTGCTGATGGGGCGACCACGGTTGCTGCCACCATGGCCATTGCCGCTGCCGCCGGGCTTTCCGTCCTGGCGACCGGGGGCATCGGCGGAGTACACCGTGGTGCCGAGCGCTCGCACGATGTCTCAGCCGACCTGGTTGAACTGGCGCGAACCCCGATGCTGGTCGTCTGTGCCGGGGCCAAGGCTATTCTCGACCTGCCATCCACGCTCGAATGGCTCGAAAGCCTGGGTGTGCCGGTGGTGGGTTACACCACCAATGAGTTCCCCGCTTTCTACAGTGCAACGAGCGGCCTGGCCCTCAATGCTCGTGCCGACACCCCCGCCGAAGCCGCCCAGATCTGGCAGGCCCAGCGCCGTCTGGTCGGTCTGGCCGCTCCAGGTGCCATGCTGCTCTGTGTGCCGCCTCCCGCCGAGGTAGCCCTTGCTCCCGCCGAGGTTGAGGCTGCCCTTGAGCGCGCCCTTGCCCGTGCCGCTGCTGCCGCCATTCACGGACCTGCTGTAACCCCATTTCTACTTGCTGCGATGGCCGAGGAGACCCACGGCGAGAGTGTGACCACGAACCTGGCCCTATTACGCCAGAATGCCCGTGTCGCCGCTGCTGTCGCCGTCGCCGCTGCGCCATAGTAAGACCTGCGGCAAGATTGAAATATAATTCCGAGTGGTTCTGGGATGAAACTACTTGACAAGTTGTATTATCACAACTATACTCTACAACGCACCTATCAGTACTTCCAGCCCTCTGTACCTCCCACTCACTACCCACTTGCGCTTAACCTCGCTTCGTTGAGTGCCAATCGAGTGCCTGTTCCCCTCGTTGCTTCCCGATTCTTCACCTGGTGTGCTTGATCAGCTTGATCGGCATAGGTGGTTGAATTCCAAACAGGCCCGCACTCTACTCGTCCGGAACATCCCCCTGGTGTTCTATGGGCAACTGCCCCGTCAGTAACGGGCAGCGCCTGCCCCCTTTCCTCTGGCTCTTACCCAAGGCTAGGAGCACAGCTTGATGTTCAAGCGCACATCCCCCGTCTGGGATCTGGCCAATGCACGCTCGCTCGATCACGAGCATGATCACGATGCTGATCCGCTGAGTGAGCCCGACGACCACCTGACGCTTGCCGTCGGCATCGCTCGTTCCGGAGAAGCGACCCTCGACCCGGTGCAGCACTACTTGCAGGAGATCGGGCGGGTTGCTTTGCTTACTGCCAGCGAAGAGATTCATCTCGCCGAGCGCATTGAGCGCGGCAATGCGGCTGCGATTTGCCTCGCCGAACCCGCTGATTTGAGTGTAGCCCTGCGGCGCGATATGGTTCATGCTGTGCAAGTGGGCCATGATGCTCGTCGTCACCTCATTCAGGCCAACTTGCGCCTGGTCGTTAGCATTGCCAAAAAGTATGTTGGGCGTGGCCTCTCGCTACTTGACCTGATCCAGGAGGGCAATATCGGCCTGATGCGGGCTGTCGAAAAGTTCGATTATCACAAGGGTAATCGCTTCAGCACTTATGCGACCTGGTGGATCCGCCAGGCTGTCACCCGAGCGATTGCCGAGCAGGGCCGTACCATCCGCCTGCCTGTGCATATGAGCGAGTCGGTCGGCCAGGTCAAACGCATCTCCGAGCGCCTCGCCCAATCACTCGAACGTCAGCCGACTGCCGAAGAGATCGCTCTGGCCCTCGGCCAGCCCGTCGAGCGTATCCAGCGTGTATTGGAAGCCGCCCGGCGCCCCGTTTCACTCGAGACGCCGGTCGGCGATGAGGGTGAGCATACCCTGGGTGACTTCCTGCCTGATGATGAGGTGCCCTCACCCGCTGAATTTGCCTCGAACCAACTGTTGCGCCGTGACCTCTGCGCAGCCCTCGATCACCTGAACGAGCGTGAGCGCCGCATCATTGATCTACGCTATGGTTTGGTCGATGGCCGTCGTCGCACGCTTGAAGAAGTAGGCCGTGCTCTAGGGATGACCCGTGAGCGGGCCCGCCAGATCGAGGCTGAGGCTCTGCGTCGCCTGCGCAGCCCCGATGTCGGCCAGCACCTGCGCGACTATCTCGAATAGTCTCTACCTAACTTTTGACAACAGAGAGGGCGCGGCGTGAGCCGCGCCCTCTCTGTTGCTTGTGAGGAACTCCTGTTCCCTAACGCCCGCCACGCATCTGGTCAAAACAGTTGCTACAGTAGACCGGCTTCGTGCCGCGCGGCACAAAAGGAACCGTGGTCTCCTGGCCACAATTGGCACAGGTTGTCTTGTAGCTTACGCGCTCACGTGGGCCTGCCGATACGCTCGAACTGCGGCTGGCACCGCGATCTTCACGCGCACCACCGCCACTGAGCGAGTTTTTGCGCGCTTGCCTGCACGAAGAACAGCGTGTCGGTTCGTTGACGAACCCTTTTGAGGCGTAGAAGTCCTGTTCGCCCGCCGTAAAGACAAAGTCCATTCCGCAGTCCCGACACGTGAGGGTCTTGTCCACGCTGCTCATCGCTCCCGCTCCTTGACGCTGGGGTCATTGCCGAGATTGGTCCGTGCCTGGGGAGCGAGAACCACTGTCCTGCCGAATCCCCGTTGCGGGTCTTCAGAGGCGAAAGATTTCGTCGCAGCCGCAAAGCCGTCCCGTTAAGCTTGCATTATAAAGGCTTTTTACCTGGATGCAATACGCGCCCTGTGCGGCTTTGCCGCCCGGTGTGGATCACGCACCTGCGCATTACGACAATTCTACCGGACTCAAATCACAGGTGACCATCCGCCCCTCGGCCTCGGGCAGGTACAGTTGCTGCGGCTCATTGACGCGCTGCGTATCGGCGGCGGCACGCACAAAGCCACGGAAGAGCGGGTGGGGTCGGTTAGGCCGTGAGCGAAACTCGGGGTGGAACTGGCTGGCGACGAACCAGGGATGTTCACGCAGTTCAATGATCTCAACCAACCGTCCATCGGGTGAATGGCCGCTGATCACCATGCCAGCCGCCTCGAGGGACCCACGATAGGCGTTGTTGAACTCGAAGCGGTGCCGGTGGCGCTCTTGCACCTGGGTCACAGCATAAGCCTGTTGGGCGTGCGTGCCCGGCACCAGCACACAGGGGTAAGTGCCCAGGCGCATGGTGCCGCCCTTGTCGGTGATGTCGCGCTGATCAGGCAGCAGGTCGATCACCGGATGGGCGCAACCCGGTGCGAACTCGGTGCTGTTCGCCTCTGAGCTGCCCAATACCTCACGGGCAAACGCAATGGTGGCGCATTGCATTCCCAGGCAGAGCCCCAGGTAGGGTAGCTGCCGATGCCATGCGTAGCTGGCGGCTGCGATCTTGCCCTCAATGCCGCGGTCACCAAAGCCGCCGGGTACGATGATGCCATACACTCTGGCCAGCAGGCGCTCGGCACCCTCGCGCTCGATCTGTTCGGCCGACACCCAGTGCAGATCGAGATCGAGTTCCTGCTGCAGACCGGCATGGCGCAGGGCTTCAACTACACTGATATAGGCATCCTTTAGTTCGACATACTTGCCCACCAGGGCGATCGGCAGGGTCGGTTTGGGTTTGCGAATCAGTGTCACCAGATCGCGCCAGGCCCCCAGGTCGGGTGGGTGCGCATTCAGGCTCAATTCGGCACACAGGTAGTCACCCAGACCAGCTTCTTCAAGCAGCAGTGGTACTTCGTAGATCGAGTCGGCGGTTGGCACCGGGATGACCGCACGGGCATCAATGTCAGCAAAGAAGGCCACCTTGTCGCGGATCTCGTCACTGATTGGCTGATCGGCCCGGCAGAGGATCACATCTGCGGTGATCCCGACGTTGCGCAACGCCATTACCGAGTGCTGGGTTGGCTTGGTCTTCAGTTCGCCGGTCGAGCCAATATGGGGCAGCAGGGTGACATGGATGTAGAGCACATTGGCCCGCCCCACATCCTTGCGCATCTGGCGAATGGCCTCCAGGTAGGGCAGGCTCTCGATGTCGCCGACGGTACCACCAATCTCGACAATCACCACCTCGGCGCTGCTCTGTCGTCCGACTGCGACAATGCGTGATTTGATCTCGTCGGTGATGTGCGGGATAACCTGAATCGTGCCGCCGAGGTAGTCGCCCCGGCGCTCTTTGGCAATTACCGCCGAATAGATCTGCCCCGTGGTTACATTGCTTAACCGGGTCAGGTTCTCATCAATGAAACGTTCGTAGTGACCCAGATCCAGGTCGGTCTCGGCCCCATCATCGGTCACAAAGACTTCGCCATGCTGATAGGGCGACATCGTGCCGGGATCGACATTCAGGTAGGGATCCAGTTTGAGGATCGAGACCTGCAGCCCGCGGCTCTTCAGCAACTGGCCAATCGAGGCAACCCCGATGCCTTTGCCAACCGAAGAGACCACCCCGCCGGTGACAAAAATATACTTGGTCATAGCATCCTTTCTGGCGATCTATGCGGCAGCGGGGCGTAGCACCAGCACCCGAGTCTCTTCCCGCTCCTGCGGCAGGCTGCTGGCAGTCAGGCTCAGTTTTTCTTCGGCAACTACCTCTTTCAGGCCCATCTCGTGGATGAAGCGATCGAGGGAGGCCAGGGGGGGCCGTTCAAGGCTGAGTTGTGCGCTAGCATAGTGCATTGGGACGACAATGCGCGGCGTGATCTGGCTGATCACATTGATCGCCTCTTCGGGTCCAATTGTCTCGCCACCGCCTACCGGCACAAAGAGCACATCAACATCACCAATGGCCTCAAGCTGGGTCTGGCTCAACTCGTGGCCAAGATCGCCAAGGTGGCAAAAGACGACATCGTCAAGGCGGATCACATAGACGATATTATAACCAAGCTCACTCCCCTTCTGCTTGTCGTGGTAGGTACGTACACCCGTAATCATCACTCCACCAACCTCGTACTCGCCGGGGCCATCAATAACGAAGAGACGCTCACGCATGGTTTTGACTGCGCTGACGTGGTTGTGGCCGGGGTGGTCGTGGCTGATGGTGACAATATGCGCGGTAGGGCGCCCAAGGTCAAGGCCGATCGCACGGCTGAAGGGATCGCAGAGCACCACTCCCTCGCGCCCTCGGAGGCGAAAACAGGCGTGGCCAAGGTATTGGACATCGGGCATGGGCTGCTCCTTCGTAAAAATGCTGGCGGGCCGCAGGCGATCAGTGCTTATGGCTCGTTTTCATCAGCATGATCGCCGGGTCGTGTCTCATCCCAGAGTATAGCAAGAATTGGTCGGATCACCTCCAGGCTGAAGCCACGCCGCATCAGCATGCCCCCCAGGCGACGCTGAAAGGTAGCGCGGTCGGGGCTGCTACGATAGCGGTGTAGTACACCACGGGCAAGCTCTTCGGCGCGGGCCTGTTCGCCCTCCGGGTCGGCCTCAACTGCGGCGAGGGCCGCATCAATGGTTGTGCGGTCAACACCCTTCTGGCGCAATTCGGCGCGCAGGGCCTGTCTGCCGCGTGGGCTGAGCCGCTGGCGGTTCTCAATCCACGCACGGCTAAAGGCGGCATCATCAAGCAGCCCAAGCTCGCTCAAGCGGCTCAGGGCGGCTTCAAGCGCCTCTGGCGGGTGCTGTTTACGTCGCAGGCGCTCACGCAACTCAGCGGTAGCCCGGGGCCGCGTGGCCAGCAGGCGTAGGGCCGCCTGAAACGCATGCTCACTCGCCGCAGCCTGCTCCAGGCGTGTCCAGATCGGCTCGTCGATCACCTGACCGACCGCCAGGCCCTCGCGGGCAAGGAGGTTCAGGCTGACACCGATGGCGAACGTGCCGTCAATGAAGAGATTGACGCGCTGACTGTCACGGGCCTGAGCGATAATCGCGGTGAGCGTGCCGGTGGGCATCGGGTTTCCACAAGGCTTGCGGGGAGAGCCAGGCCCTCCCCGCAACTTCCGTCAGATTGAAGCAGACTCCCGTGCGGCGCTACTCCTCGAAAAGACCTTCTTCGCCTTCAACGTCTTCATCAATGACGGCTGTCGGCAGTGTGGTGGGATTGGTCAGGCCCTGCAGCTTGATCAGACGCTCGATCTCATCAGTCAGCGAGGGGTTCTCTTTGAGGAAGTTACGCACATTCTCGCGCCCCTGACCCAGGCGATCTTCGCCCAGATAGAACCAGGCCCCACTCTTGCGGATGATGTTCATCTCGACGCCCACATCAAGGATGTTCCCCTCACGTGAGATGCCCTCGTTGGCCAGAATGTCGAACTCAGCCTGGCGGAAGGGCGGGGCGACCTTGTTCTTGATCACCTTGACCCGTGAGCGCGAGCCAATCGCCTCCTGGCCCGACTTGAGCGTCTCGATGCGCCGGATGTCCAGACGTACCGAGGCGTAGAACTTGAGCGCCTGGCCGCCGGTGGTTGTCTCAGGCGAGTTATGCACCACCACATTATCGACCAGGTAGCTGTGGTTCCCCTCCACCTCAAGGTCAAAACGTGCCTTACCACCTGGCTCGTGGCGCGCCTCAATCGCGGTGATCGGCATCGCCAGCGCCCCGCTCTGCTGTGGCACCATGGTCATCAGGCGCTCCCCGACCTGTAGCTCCCCGGCATGGCGATAGCCATGCTCGCTGAGCAGGAGATGGTTGGCCGTACAGGTAAAGCTGTGGGCCGCGTTCCCCGCACTGGCGCCAACGCTGAACTGGAGGAATTGCTCAGTCGGGCCGTTGTTGAACCAGTTGACTACCCGGCGCGGCTCGAACAGCCCGTTGGCCCGGTTGTAGGACATAACTTCGACCGGCAGCTGCTGATCAACGATCCTGCCGATCTTTTCACTCCCGCCGTTGGCTAGCATCACGGGCGTATCGTAGGTGAAACAGCCGAACATAACCCCGATCTTCATGCGTAGCTGGTTGAGGAAGATTACTACGCTACGGCTCTTGTTGATCGCCCCGGAGAGCTTGCGTAGTGCCTGGCTCATCAGGCGTGCCTGCAGGCCGGGCAAACTATCGCCCATATCACCTTCGATCTCGGCGCGGGGCACCAGGGCCGCCACCGAGTCGATCACAATCACATCAACCGCGTTCGAGCGCACCAGCGTCTCGCAGATCTCGAGCCCCTGTTCACCCGTGTCCGGCTGCGAGACCAACAGATCATCAATCTTCACCCCGCAGCGTTGGGCATAGATCGGGTCGAAGGCATGCTCAGCATCGATAAAGGCGCAGATGCCGCCTAGCTTCTGGGCCTCGGCAATTATGTGCTGAGCCAGGGTCGTCTTACCGCTACTCTCGGGGCCGAAAATTTCGACCACACGCCCACGCGGTAGCCCACCGACCCCCAGGGCAATATCGAGGCTGATCGCGCCGGTTGGGATCACCTCGATCACGAGCTTTGCGCTCGCCTCACCCATTTTCATGATCGAGCCCTTGCCAAACTTACGGTCGATCTGGCTCATCGCCGCAGCCAGGGCCTTCTCCTTCTCGGGCGAGATAGCCATCGCGGGCGCTCCTCCGTTCTGCGTTACCACTCGTGTGCTCCTTGCTAACTCTACTATAGGGGAGGGACGCTGTCAACGTGCGACAGGGCCGCATATCTGTGCTATAATAGCACAGGTGTACGCGGATTGCAAGTCCCGCCAGGCACGTTCTACAACTTCTACCGCCCTGTAGCGCAAAATGATGCGTGGTAGGTGATACTCCGCAGCCGCTACAGCGGCGCGGCTTCTCGCGGTTGCCCACGAGCTACATGCCCGGTATCGCGGGAACTACGGCGGCGGAAAGGCCGCCGATACATGACGGAGCGCAGCGGCACATGCCCATACGAGCCATGCACGGCCTTACTCACCTGATTGATGGCCCCCACGGCATCGCGGTGGCCGACAAACCCACAGTGGGCGCAGCCATACGTGCGTCCCTTGGGTTTGTTCTGGGTCCCACAACCGGGACAGGTCTGCGAGCTATACGCTTCGCTCTGGCGTTCCAGGGCAATCCCAACGGCGGCGAGTTTGTAGCTGAGGTAGTCCACCTGTTTCCCGTGCGACCAGCCGCTCACCTTCTGCTGCGCGTGGGTGTTGAGGCGCTTGCCGGTACCGATGTTCCGTACATCACCCACCACCAGGCGCTTCGCCCCCTCGGCCTTCGCGTGATTGGCGATGGCCCGCGTGACTTTGTGCTCCATATCGCGCCGCTGGCGCTTGTTCCGAGCGCGGAGAAAGGTCTTGCGGCGGGCCAGGCGCTTCCAGCGGCGCGACCCCTGCTGTTTGCGGGCCAGCACCGCCTGGAGGCTGGCAAGCCGTTTGTGGCGGTACTGGTTGATCGCCCGCAGTTCACGGGCGGTGAAGATGACGACCTGGCCCTGTTCATTCGCCACGGCTGCCGGGTGGATCTCACCCAAATCGGCCGCCAGGGTCGCCGGTCCTGGCGGCTCCGGGGCCGCCTGCCCGTCGTCCACCACCAGATGCCACTGGTGCTGGCGACGGATCGGCTCGTAGACCAGGCGCAGCTCGACGAACACCGTGGGCGCAAGGGCGGCCAACTCAGGCGGGAGCGCCACCCAGATCGGTGCCAGCCCCCGTGCCCGCGCCAGCCGCAGGCGGTCGCCTTCCCGGGTGATCCCCGTGGCTTTCCACACGGTCGTGCGATAGCGTTTGCGGCGGTGCGGGTAGCGCACCGCACGCCCCTGCTTCCGATTCGCCTGCGCGGTTTTGCACGCCTTGGCAAAGCCCTGTTGGGCGGCATCGCGGCTATGGGCGTGCAGGGTGCTCGGCCCAAAGGAGTCGTTCAGCCGCTCATCGGCTGTTGGCGAGAGCCACCGCCCGGTGCGCCGATAGATGCGGTAGTGCCAGACCAGCACGTCGGTATAGATCTGACCGCTCTCACGGTTGAGGGATTCGGCGTCTGCACGGGGCAAGCGGCACGGCAAGATGTGGGTACGGATCATGGACACACCCGGAACACATGTGCGATACCATAGGATAATACCGCATGAGGACGCCAGATGCAAGGGCTGAAGCCAGCGAGAAACCCGCCTCACCGCACGGGTTCAAACCCGGCGGCTTGCGGCGGGTTCCCCACGGTCACTGGTATAATGGCGGGCTATGCTGCACGACGATACGATTGCCGCAATTGCCACGGCCCCCGGCGAGGCTGGGCTGGCGATCATTCGGCTGAGCGGGCCTGAAGCGCTGCCGATCAGCGCCCGCATCTTCCGCCCGGCCCGGCCCGGCCCCTTGCGCCCGTACCGCCTGCGCTACGGCCATGTGCTTGATCCGCAGAGCGGCACCCTGATCGACGAGGCCCTCCTTGCCTATATGCGTGCTCCACGCAGCTTCACTCGCGAAGATGTGGTTGAGCTTTCGGTGCATGGCGGCCCCTTGCCGGCCCAGGCCACGCTGCGTCTGGCCCTCGCCGCCGGTGCGCGCCTGGCCCAGCCGGGCGAGTTCACGCTGCGCGCCTTTCTCAACGGGCGGATCGACCTCTCCCAGGCCGAGGCCACGCTTGATGTGATCCGGGCTCAGACTGAGGCCAGTTTGGCTCTGGCCCAGGCCCAGTTGGGTGGCTGGCTCGCCCGCGAGGTGCGGGCGCTGCGGGCAGACCTGCTCGAAGCGCTGGCCTACCTCACCGTAGTAGTTGATTTCCCCGAAGATGAGGTAGAGCCTCAGGATCTGGCTGCCCCCCTTGCCGCCAGCCTGGCCAGGTTGAACACCCTGTTGCGCAGCGCTGACCAGGGTCTTGTCTACCGTCAGGGGGCGCGGGTGGCCCTGGTCGGGCGGCCCAATGTCGGCAAGTCAAGCCTGCTCAATGCCCTGCTGCGGGCTGAACGGGCGATTGTTACGCCCATCGCCGGCACCACCCGCGACACCCTCGAAGAGACGGCCAACCTCGGCGGTATTCCGGTCGTGCTGATCGACACGGCCGGTATTCAGGCCAGCGACGACCCGGTTGAACAGCTGGGTGTGGCGCGGGCGCAGGCAGCCCTGGCCGCCGCTGATCTGGCCCTGCTGGTCTTTGATGCCTCCACACCGCTGACGGGCGCTGACCTGGCGCTTGCCGAGTTGACCCATGCCAAGCCGACCATTCTGATCTGGAACAAGATCGATGCCGCGCCCGGCCCTGACCCACAGGCTCGCCGCGCCGCGCTGGCTCACCCGCGCCTGCTGGCGGATCTCGCGACCTCGGCGCACAGCGGCGCCGGCATCGCGGCCCTCGGTGAGGCAGTGGCCGCAGCCTTGCTCGGCGGAGCGCCGCCCGCCGCAGGCAGCGCCCACTTGGTCAGCAACCCACGGCACCAGGACGCCCTGCAGCGTGCGCAGAGCCACCTTGAAGCTGCCCTGCAGGGCTGGCAGGCCGGCCACCCCCAGGATCTGCTCAGCGGCGACCTTAAGGTAGCCCTCAACGCTCTGGGTGAGATCACCGGCGAGAGTGTCGGCGAGGATCTGCTCGACCTGATCTTTGCCCGTTTCTGTATTGGCAAGTGAATCTCCCGCATATCCAGGACAAGCTCGAACTGCGAACGCATCCTGCGTAGGCCGAAGTGTAGCGTAGGGGTGTTCGCCCCCAAGCTCAGCATGTACAAACCAGGCCGTTGCGCATAGCCTGCTCGCACCTCTCAGGGCTGATGCAAAGCCCGAACGAGAACGCGGATCGCGCTGATCTGACGGATTGACGCGGAGCTTTTTGC
>CAZQCG010000004.1:0-184479 GCA_964592425.1 uncultured Chloroflexaceae bacterium | reverse complement strand
AACTGGCCCCCGGAGGGCCTGGCAGAAGTAGTCCCCAAACCCTAACGGTCACCTGACCTGGCGATTATCGATCTGATGCTCCCTGTTATGGATGGCATCACGCTGATCAGTCGGCTCCGCACGATGCCCGCTGGCGACACTCTGCCGATCCTGGTTGTCACCGCCCGCGAATTGAGTCCCGAGGAGCTTGCGGAGTTGAACCGCTCGGTTGAGCAGGTGTTGCGCAAAGGGACGTTCCACGGCGAGGATCTGGTACGAAGTACCTGGGCGCTGATCGAGTGGCAGCGCAAGCTGCGAACAGCAGGGAGGGTGTATGAAAACTCGGATTCTCGTCGTGGAGGACAACGAGGCGATCCGAGAGATCTTACGGAACTACCTCAGCCGATCAGGCTTTGAGGTGGTGACGGTGGTCGATGGCATTGAAGCCTTGCTGAAGGTTAGCGACTACCGGCCCGATCTGATCTTGATGGATATGGGCTTGCCCAAGCTGAACGGCTGGCAGACGACCCAGCGCTTACGGGCGCGCCCAGAGAGTGCCCGTATCCCGATCGTGGCCCTGACCGCCTATGTGCTCGACGATGAGCGTAACCAGGCGCTGCATGCTGGCTGTGATGCCTTTGTGGCCAAACCGATCGATTTTACACTCCTGATGAGCACGATCACGGATCTGCTTGGCCAACAGTTTTAAGCCTATCAGCTGGGATGAATTTTTTCGGAGAGGGCTTTACCCTCTGCGAGACTCTTCCCAAGCTACATGTGCTTGTGTCTTGCGAATCAGGATATCCGTTTGAGGGCGCAGGCATACTGTTCGGCGAGATGATCGGGGTTGGTGATGGTGATGCCGATATCGCGCAGCAGCCCGTTGGCCAGGCCATAGATCCAGCCATGGACACTCAGGCCCTGCCCACGCTCCCATGCCGTTTGCACCATTGTGGTCTGACACATATTGACCACCTGCTCGATCACGTTCAGTTCGCAGAGGCGGGCCATGCGGTGATCGTCGTTGGCACAGGCGTCAAGCAGGTTGGCATATTTATTGCGCACGTCCTGGACATGGCGTAGCCAGTTATCGACCAGGCCATAGCTGTGGCTGTGGAGGGCGGCATAAACCCCGCTACAACCGTAATGGCCGCATACGATGATGTGGCGGATACGCAGTACATCGACCCCGTATTGGAGTACGGCGAGACAGTTGAGATCGGAGTGAACAACCAGGTTGGCCACATTGCGATGGACGAACATCTGGCCCGGCAGCAGGCCGACCAGTTGGGTTGAAGGTACTCGGCTGTCTGAGCAGCCGATCCATAGGTAGTCCGGCTTTTGCTGGGTGGTAAGCCGCTGAAAGAAATTCGGATCCTCGTCAACCATGCTTGCGGCCCAGGCTTGATTGTTGACCAGCAATTGTGCAACTTCGTCCATAGTGATTCTCCCACCGCGTCCTTTGTTCAGAGGGGCGGAACCCTCGCTTCAGCTGGCCTGATCCTGGTGTCCAGGCCGTAATTGGCGCTGGAGCCAGGCCAACAGCCCACGTACACGCCGGTCGAACAGTAAGAGCAGCATGCCGATGCCCATCAGCGGCAGAGCGGGCCAGAGTATGATCTGCAACGTGGCACCATGGCGGAATCCGGGTAGGTTGGCAACCAGCCAGATGCAGAGTGCACCGATAAAGCCAGCCCAGCTGGCCTTGATGCCGATCAAGAGGGCCAGGGTGATCAGGGCCAGGGGGGGGCCGGCCGGATGCACAGGGATCTGCCCAAACAGCAGCGGACCAACCAGCAGGGCCACTCCGCTGATGGCGCAGAGCACAGCCAGGCCGCGCCGCCAGCCGACCGGTGGTTCGAAGCCGGGTCGTCGGTCGTGGTAGAACGTGCGCGGTAGGGGTAAACTCAGGGCTTCAAGCTGGTCGGGCAGCGGGAAATCGCCCTCGCTGGCAAGCACACCCAGGCTCAAATTATCGGCGGCAGCCTGTCGGGCCAGGTTGAGCAGGGCCGGATGGCGGGCGAAAGCGGCCGGTGGGCTTATGAGATCAGCACCGATGGGCAGTGTGGCAGCCAGATCCTTCGGCAGCCTGGCCTGCGCTGTGGTCAGCGCCATGCAGAGTAGAGCGAAGACCCGCCGGCCACGGGCCGGGTCAACTAGCATTGCGTCGCGGAGGGCCATTGGCCCGAGCGCCCGCTGGAGCCACGCCGTCAGCAGGCCCTCAAGCTCGGTGGTCTGGGTATGCAGTAGGTGGACGCCGAAACGACCCGCCTTGAGCTCATCATGGAGTTGACGCACGCTCCACTCACAGAGCATGTAAAAGACGGCATGCCGATCATAAACGACAAGGAGTGCCATAGGTATCAGTGCAAGCGCAAGGCATAGAACTATGGATTGGCCTTAAGCGGTTACTCGCCAGAGCTTGAGCAACGCTGGGAGGTCTTCGACGACCAGAGTTGGGCGCAGTGGGCCAATGGCTGCCTCGGCGCGGGTGCTGACCCCGGTCAAAATCAGGGCGGAGGGCATACCGGCGGCGCTGGCCCCGGCGATGTCGGTATCGAGGCGGTCGCCGATCACCAGGGTGTTGGCAGGGGCGGCCTGTAGTAGCGTGGCGGCGACGTGGAACATCGTGGGGGCGGGTTTGCCAATCACCAGGGGGATGACGTCGGTGGCGGCAACCAGGGCTGCGGTGACGGCCCCGGCCCCGGGGATGAGGCCCTCTTCGGAGGGGAAGGTGCGGTCGGGGTTAGTGGCCACAAAGGTGGCCCCCCGGCGGATCGCCAGGGTGGCCTGGCGAAGGGTGGCGTAGGTGAGGGCAAAATCGGCCCCCTGCACGACCAACTCTGGTTGCTGGGGATCTTCGACAAAGTAGCCGTCGGCCAGCAGGGCCTCGCGCAGGCCGTCCATGCCCACGATCAACACCCGCGTACCCTGGGGGTAGGTTGCCCGTAGGTAGCTACTGGTGGCAATCGCCGAGGTGATCACGCGCCAGGTGGGCATGGCTATACCCATCGCCGCCAACTTCTGCTCGTACTGGGCCGGGGTCAGCGAGGCGTTGTTGGTGATACAGGCGTAGCCGATCCCGCGCTCGGTAAGCAGATCAAGCAACTCGCTGACGCCAGCCAATACCTGTTGGCCACGGTAGAGCACCCCGTCCATATCGAAGAGCACGGCTGCGATCGTCTGGAAGGCAAACATAGGAGGTTACTACATGCGCTCAGGGGCAGTAATGCCAAGGAGAGTCAAGCCAGCTTTGAGCGCGGTCGCCGTGGCGGCCACCAGACTCAGGCGAGCAGCCCGCAGCGGTGCTGTTTCGGCCCGCAGCACGGGGCATTGCTCAAAGAAGGTGCCGAACTCACGAGCGGTCGTGTAGCACCACTCGGCGACAACGAAGGGGGCGTAACGGGCGGCGGCCTCACGGATGGCCTCAGGCAGACGGGCCAGGTGCTTGATCAGGCGTAACTCAGAGGGGTGGCTCAGCAGGGCCGGGTCGATGTCGGAACCAGGCCCGCCATCCTCGGCGGCGCGCCGTAAGATGGAGCGGCAGCGGGCATAGCTGTACTGCAGGTAGGTCGCACTGTTGCCTTCAGTGGCCAGCATGCGCTCCCAATCAAGCGAGAGGTTACGGCGCGGATCCTGGTAGAGGTCATTGTAGATCACTGCGCCGACTCCAACCGCTTCGGCCACGGCGGCCTTCTCCGCTTCGGGCAACTCGGGGTTCTTACGTTCGACCACGGCGCGCGCCCGGCTTACGGCCTCATCAAGCAGCGCTTCGAGGTAGACCATATTACCGCGGCGGGTCGAGAGGGGCTGGCCCTCCGTATCAAAGACGGTACCGAAGGAGACATGTACCAGTTCAACCCCAGCGCTATAGCCAGCCGCCCGCACCAGGGCGAAGAGCTGACGCAGGTGCAACGACTGGGGCTCGCCGACCACATAGATGATGCGCGCAGGCTGGAATTCACGGATGCGAAAGAGCACCGTTGCCATATCGCGGGTCATATAGAGGGTGCCGCCATCGCTGCGCTGGAGTAGAAAGGTCGGCAGGCGCTCAAGGTTTTCGACCACCACTGCGCCGCCTTCATCACGGAAGGCTACCCTGGCCGCAAGGGCATCCTGGATAACCCCGGCAAGCATTGACTCATAGAAGCTTTCGCCATAGGCATGGTCGATCCGCACACCGAGGCGGGCATAGTTGCGTTCGGCAGCGGCCATAGTCAGGTCAACACTCCATTGCCAGAGCTCACGGGCCTGCGGATCGCCCTGTTCGAGGCGCAATGACCACTCGCGGGCGCGCTCGTCGAGGGCCGGGTCGGCCTGCATCGCAGCGGCATAGCGTGCATACTGCAACTCGAGGGCTTCAAGCGCAGCCTCGCCGACCGCCGCAGGCTTACCCTCATGCTCAATGGCGGCGAGCACCACCCCAAATTGTTTGCCCCAGTCACCCAGGTGGTTATCTCCGATGACGGGATAGCCAAGGGCGCGGTAGAGGTTGACGATGGCCTGGCCGATGATGGTCGAGCGGATATGGCCGACGTGCATCCGCTTGGCGATGTTCGGTGCAGAGTAATCCACAACGATCGGCTGCCCGACACCGTCGGTCTGAGTGCCGTAGCGCAGACCAAGCTCGTTGATGGTAGCCAGCACCTGGTTTGCCAGGCGTGCAGGGTGTAGGCTGAAGTTGAGGAAGGGGCCGGTGGCGCTGACTGCAGCAATCAGGCTTGTGGGAGGCAGGCGGATCGCTGTCGCCAACTCGGCAGCCAGAGTGGGCGCGCTGAGGCCCAGTTCCTTCGCGGCGCGGAAGGCGGGAAAGGCCAGATCGGCGGGGATATTTGGCTTCGGGGTGGTTAGCTCGATCAGAGCCTCAGGGATGCGTCCGGTCGCAAGCAGAACCTGGTGTACCTCGAAGCTAAAGCGCTCAAGGGCATAATCCATACGGGTAAGGCTCTCCAACTCTCCGCGCCCGCAATGGCGCCTTGTATGGGCAGTATAAAGCCGCTCTGCGACAGGCGCAAATCGGTTGGCAGGGAACCAACCGTAACGCACCATTCATCGTGGCAGATTGCGATGAACAGACTCTGCTGATAGCATGGACAGCTAGTGGGTCACGTCTCATGGGGGTGCCGAGCGGAGCGAGGCGGGGGTGAGCGCCGATGGGCATGGGCAAGGCAACCGACCCACTAGCGACAATCTGAACCTGGCGAAGCCTCAGCCGATCAGGTCGCCCCAACATTCTCGTAAGGCTATGCGCTTCCGATCAAGCATCCAGCAGAAGATCCTTGCCCTGCTGATCGGCCTGGCTCTGCCGCCGCTACTCGTGGCTGGCTGGCTAAGCCTGACTGCCCTTGAGCGGGCGCGCACAACGGCGATTGATGAGGGCAGTGGAGCCCTGCTGGCCCAGGCCGAGACCCACCTGGCCCAGCGCGCTGGCGACAAAGCCGAGCTCTACGACCTCGCCCTGGCCGATATTCGCCGGCAGGTTGAGAGTAGCGCGGCGCTGATCAGTGCCGAACTGTCCCGTGGCCCCTTCACCATCACCAGTGAGCCGGTCTGGGTGCCTCCGGCACCGACGCCGCTTCTGCTGGAGCGCTATGGCGAAGAGGTGGCCTTTGTTCAGCATCTTGTGCCCTTGTTGCAGGCAGCCGTCGATGCTAATCCCCTGGTCAACATCGGCTATGTTGCGCTGGACGCGGGCGGGGTGATCGCCTTTGATGATCCGGCGGTCATTGCTGCGCTGTTGAAGATCCAGCCCTTCGACCCGCGCACGCGCCCCTGGTATCTGGCTGCCCATGAGGCTGGGGCTACCGTCTGGACTGATACCTACGTTGACGCTAATACCGGCCTGCTCACCACAACCTGTGCTGCACCGATCTATACCGCAGACGGCAGTTTTGTGGGGGTTGTAGCCTTCGATCTGCTGCTTCGCACGATCCAGCAGGATCTACTGGCCGTCGATATTGGCGGGGAGGGCTATGCGCTGCTGATCAACCAGAATGGCACAGTGATCGTGCGGCCAAACATGGAGGCGCAGGGCGAACCTTGGGATCAGCCCTTCCGCAGTGAAAACCTGCTCAACTCATCAAGCGCCGAGCTACGGGCAGTTGTGGCCCGTATGGTTGCCCGTGAGCAGGGCGTGGCGCGGATCAACGATAATGGTCCGGAGACGGTGATCGCTTTTGCACCAATCCCTACCTCTGGCTGGAATGTGGCCTTAGTTGTGCCAGCAGAGCAACTTGGTGAACCGGCGATCAGTACCGGGCAGCGGATCGCCCAACGTCAGAGCGAGCTGCAACTGCAGCTGCAAATCCTGTTGTTGGGCTTGATCCTGCTGATCGCCGTGCTTGGCATTCTGCTCTCGTTCTCCTTCAGCCGACGCATCAGCACGGTGCGTGAAGGGGTGCAGACCGTGGCTGGGGGTGATCTGAGCCGCCGGCTCCCGCCCGCCGGTACTGATGAGATCGGCCAACTGGTTGAAGCCTTCAACCAGATGGCTGGTGTGCTCCAGAGCAAGCTGCACGAGCTTGAGCAAAATGCCGACCAGATGGCTACCCTCAACAGTCTCGCCACTGAAGTGAAGAGCATGCTCGACTTGCACGTCTTGCTTGAGGCCATCCCAACAGCCGTCTGCACGCGGCTCGGCTTTGATCACGCCTTGCTCTACCTGGTGGAAGGCCACCAGATCCAGATGGTGGCAATGGCCTCAGCGCCCAATGACAAGGGCGAGGATCACCAGACATATGCCTGGTCTCACAGCGATTCGCTTGAGTTGGGGCAAGCCTCGCTTGAGGCCGACGTTATTCGTAGCGGTAAGGCGATCATTGTTGAAGCGCAGGCGGGTGAACGATCCTATGTCGCGGTGCCGATCTTCGGACGTGAGGGGCGTGTGATCGGGTTGCTGGTCACTGACTGCCGCCATAGTCGGCGGCTCATCAGTGTCGAAGAGGTCGGGCGCCTGCTGATGTTTGCTGGCATGGTTGGCCTGAGCATCGAAAACCTGCAACTGCTCAACAATCTCGAACGCCAGGTTACCGAACGTACTGTTGAACTCCGCGAGGCGCTGGCTGCCGCACACCTGGCCGACAAGCGCAAGAGCGACTTGCTGGCTAGCCTTTCGCATGAATTACGCACACCGCTGAATGCAATCATTGGCTTCAGCACAGTCATGCTTGATGGAATTGATGGCTCGCTCACGCTAGCCCAGCGCGAAGATCTCACCAGCATCAACCGCAACGGGCGCTTTTTGCTGCACCTGATCACCGAGCTGCTCGACCTGGCGCGGATCGAGGCCGGTCATCTGCAACTAGAGCTAACCGAGGTTGATCTGCACAACCTGATCGGCGACGTGGTGGATACAGTGCAGGGCCTGTTGCGTACCCGCCCCCTTGTGCTACGCGCCGAGCTACCTGTAGCGTTGCCGCTGGTTCGGGCCGACCCCGACCGGACGCGCCAGGTGTTGCTCAACCTGCTCTCCAATGCGGTCAAGTTCACGCCACGCGGAGCGGTCACTGTCAGTGCTGCCGTGATTGATGAGGTTGACCAGGATGGCCAGATCTTGCACTTTGTTGCCGTTCATGTCGCTGACACGGGGATTGGCATTCCGATGGAACAGCACGGAGCTATTTTTGAGGAGTTTGTGCAGATTCACGGACGCCAGTCGCGGATCAACGGTACCGGGTTGGGGTTGGCGATTGCCCGTCGGCTGATTGAGGCCCAGCATGGCCGTATCTGGGTCGAGAGTGAGCCTGGGCATGGGAGTATTTTTAGCTTTACGTTGCCAGTGGTGGCTTAGCTTTCAGCGAGAGCTTCGCCCTCCCTGGCTTTCCCATGTTGAACTACTATGAATGAGGCGCAGCCCAAGATCCTCTACATCGAAGACAACCCGGATAACCAGCGCCTTGTGCAGCGTGTGCTGGGGGCCCGCGGCTACGAGGTGGTGCTGGCGGGTGATGGAACCGAGGGCCTGACGATCGCCCGTGAATTGACCCCACAGCTCGTGCTGGTCGATCTGAACATCCCCGGCCTGGACGGCTTTGAAGTCACGACGCGCCTGAGTAGCCTGAGCCACCTGCAGCAGGTGCCGATTGTGGCCCTGACCGCTGATAACAGCCCTGATGCGCGTGAGCGGGCACTGGTTGCTGGTTGTGACGGTTTTCTGCTCAAGCCGATTGACCCGCGTCTGCTGGCTCGCCAGATCGGCGAGTATATCGCCGGGCACCGCGAGCAGATCGCCAGCCCCACCGCAGAGGCAGCCCTACTGCGCTCCTATAACCAGCGTCTCGTCGAGCGACTCGAACAACAGGTACGCGAGCTGAGCAGTGCCAATGCAGAACTGGAGGAACTGGATCGTCTCAAGAGCCAGTTCCTGGCCACCCTCTCGCATGAGTTACGTACGCCGCTCACCTCGCTGATCGGCTATCTTGAACTCTTCGAGCGGGGCATTCTGGGAACCTTGAACGAAGCGCAGCACGAAGCGCTCAAGGTGATGCACCGCAATAGCGAGACGCTGGCCCTGCAGTTAAACAACCTGCTCTACTTTCAAGAGCTACGCTCACGCAGCATTGTGCCGCAGGCTATTCAGCCCACCGAACTGCTGCGCCCATTGCTGGCCACCTATCACCAGGTGGCGCAGACAGCGGGCCTGCACTTTGAGGCGGCGGGAACCCAGACGGCCCCGCTGGCGGTTGATCGCTCTGCCTTCGAGCAACTGGTGCGTGTCCTGCTCGACAATGCCTTCAAGTTCACCCCTCGTGGTGGTCGCGTCCGTATGATCATCCGCGATGAGCCGTCACGGCTGATCATGCGAGTGGAGGATAGCGGGGTTGGGATTGCCCCGGAGCACCAGCAGAAGATCTTCCTCCCCTTCTACCGTGTCGAGGCTCCCCACGCCAGCCTGCATCCGGGGGCCGGATTGGGCCTGGCCATCGCCAAGCATATCGCCGAAGTCCACCGTGGGCAGCTCACCGTGCAGAGTATCGTGGGACGGGGAAGCGTTTTCAGTGTCGTCTTGCCGCGCACGGGGAGTCATGGGTCATAATGGCCCTGGAGTATCAACGTGTGAGGCGCAATAGACAGGATCGTTCATCGCTCTGCCTTCATCTCTGGCCTATCTGACCTTCATCGCTTCTGAACATAGCAGTTGTATACTGCACAGTGGCAGAAGATGAGCCTGATGGGGGGCGGAGGCGTGGCAGGCATGAAGGCGACGATCCTGATCGTTGATGATCACCAGAGTGTTCGGATGCTGGTGAGCGATTACCTGAGCGAGCAGGGCTATCGGGTGCTTACCGCATGCGATGGTGTCGAGGCGCTGACGATGGCGCGCCTGGCCCATCCCGACCTGGTACTGCTTGATGTGATGATGCCCGGCCTGGATGGACTCGGTTTCCTCACCATCTTTCGCCGCGAGAGCAACACCCCGGTGCTGTTACTGACCGCTCGTGTCGATGAGACCGATAAGGTGGTCGGCCTCGAACTGGGTGCCGATGACTATATTACCAAGCCCTTCAGCATGAAGGAGCTGCTCGCTCGTGTGCGCGCCCACCTGCGCCGGGCTGGCACAGCACCCCAGGCTAATGCCGCCGAGTTGCTGCGCCTGGGTGACGTGAGCCTCAACCGCGCCACTCGTGATGTACTGGTTGATGGCCAGAGTGTCAGCCTGACCCCGACCGAGTTTACGCTGCTTGAGGCGATGCTCGCTGCGCCTGGGCGTGTCTTCAGCCGTGAACAGTTGCTGGCCCTGCTCCAGGGCAACAGCTACGAGGGTGTCGAACGCACGATCGATGTGCATATCCGCAACCTGCGTAAGAAGATCGAGCTTGACCCGGCCCACCCCCGTTATGTTGAAACCGTCTTTGGTGCGGGTTATCGTTGTCGCCAGCAGGCTGGGGAGGGTTAACCAATGCGCTCGCTGACGACCAGGCTTGTCCTTGCCTTTGCCCTGACCAGCTTAACCGCGATTGGCCTGGTCGCCCTCTTCGTGCGCCCGTTTGTCACCAGCCAGTTCGATGCCTATGTGCTCGATCAGCGGCGCAGCGAGTTTGTCGAACAGGCCGCCGCCTATTACACTGCTAACGGCAGTTGGCAAGCAATCGACCCGGCTGGTCTCTTCGCAAGCGCCGGTGCGGCCCGTCCCTCGCGTGGCGACGACTGGGAGGGTGAGGGTGATCGCCGCGAGCATACCACCTTTGTCCTGACTGACAACGAGGGCTGGATTGTCCTTGCCCCCAATCCCCTCTGGCGTGGCCGCCAGGCTACTGCGCAGGAGCTTGCCGACGGCACACCGGTGATTGTTGATGGGCAGCAGGTCGGTATGGCCTTGTTGCTCGGTCCGCCGCCTGGACGCAACCCCGCCGAGGAGCGCTACCTGACCCGTACGGGGTTGGCCCTGGCGGCTGCCTCCCTGGGCGCTGTGCTCGTTGCCCTGAGCCTTGGTCTGCTACTTGCCCGCCTGATCACCCGTCCGATCCAGGATCTCACCCTGGCCACGCGGGCCCTGGCGGCCGGTGATCTAGGTCGCCAGGTGCCTGTGCGCTCACGCGACGAACTGGGCCTGCTGGCGACCCACTTTAATGCTATGAGCACCGACCTGGCCCACGCGAACAATCTGCGCCGGCGGATGACCGCCGACATCGCTCATGATTTGCGCACGCCCCTGACGGTGATCTCAGGCTACCTCGAGGCTCTGCGCGACGAGAGTTTGCGTCCGACGCCAGCCCGTTTTACCACCCTCTACGATGAGACCCAGGTACTGCTGCGGCTGGTCGAAGATCTGCACACCCTCTCCCTGGCCGACGCCGGTGAGTTGACCCTCAAACCGCAGTTGACCAGCGCCCATACTCTGCTTGAACGGGTAGCCACCAGCTACCAGCAGAGTGCCGAGCGTCAGGAGGTTGCCCTGATCGTCAATGCGCCTGAAACCCTGCCGCTGCTGGAGGTTGATGTCGAGCAGACAGTGCGTGCCCTGAACAATCTGGTCAGCAATGCTCTACGGCACACCCCGCCCGGTGGGCGGGTCAGCCTGACGTCCCGCGCCGAAGGCAACGCTGTGATGATCGAAGTGACCGACACAGGCAGCGGCATTCCGTCTGAGCATCTGCCCAACGTCTTCGAGCGCTTCTACCGTGCCGACACCTCGCGCCAGCAGGCTAGCGGCGGCTCAGGGCTGGGTCTGGCCATCGTCAAGTCGATTGTCGAAGCCCACGGCGGCACGGTGCGTGCCGCGAGTACCCCTGGCCAGGGTACGCGCCTGAGTATGACCCTGCCGTTTGCAGGGCACTGAGTAGTCGGTAAACTCATACACGCGGCCCGCCATGGCTTGTTGACGCCCATAAAGGGCGCTGCTATAATCTGCCAGTTCTTGATCGACAAATACCTTGGCGGAGGCTCGCGTACCTATGGGGTTCATCAGCTACATGACGATGGCCGACCCTCGTTTTGGCCCCCTGGCCTGGATCTTCTTTCTTGCCCAGATCCTGGGGGTAGGTGCCGGGGCCTACCTTTATTTTATGCATACCGAGCGCAATCCCGCCCGGCAGAACTTTATGCGTCAGCTTGGTCTGGCGCTCATGATCCTTGCTGGCGTTGGGGTGGCCCTGGGGGCCTTGCGTCTGCTCAATGTACCGCTCTTCAACCAGCGTTTCTGGTTCTGGATCCAGGCCGTGGTTGAGTTGGGGGTGGGCGGCTATATCGTCTATTATATGCGTACCGTCCTGCCCAACCTTGAGCGCGAGGCCCGTATGCGCGGGACGAAGGGCGGTGGCCCACGCCAGGCCCGGGCCATGACCGGCACCGACCAACCTCCCTCCGAGCCGCGCCCGGTTGCGACCACCGGGCGGCGGGAAGCCCGCCGTGATCGCAAGCGCAAGTCACGTTGAACCAGGAGCAGCATATGCAAAAGGGGCCGAGCCAGCGTTGGATCGAAGTCTTTCCAGGCGTGCGCCGCCATCGTCTGGTAGCGACCGACCAGCTCTATATGATGGAAGTGGAGCTAGATGCCGGTAGCGAGGTACCCTTGCACCAGCACCCTCAGGAGCAGGTGAGCTATGTGGTACGCGGGCGTCTGCGGGTGCAGGTGGGCGAGACCCACTTCGAGGCTGGCCCCGGTAGTTCGGCGCTCTTCCCCGGTGGTGTGATGCATGCCGTGCAGGCGCTTGAGCCCAGTCTGGTGATCGACACCTTTGTGCCCCTGCGTGCTGAATATCTTGCGGCTGACGGCGATTAGCGCGGCTTCGCCAACTCAACCTGAAACACCAAGCGGGAGGGCCAATCTGGCCCTCCCGCTTGAACGTTGTAGCTGTGGCCTACTCCTCAGGTGAGGGATGGGCGTCCAGATAGGCCAGGGCGTTATCAACCGTCTCGATCTTTTCGGCGTCCTCGTCGCTGATCTCGATCCCAAACTCCTCTTCGATCGACATAATCAGCTCAACCAGGTCAAGCGAGTCGGCGTTGAGATCCTTGGAGAAGTGTGCGCCGGGGACGATCTGACTTTCGTCAACCCCGAGTTGTTCGGCGATGATCTTTTTGAGGCGCTCAGTAACCTCAGGCGATGCCATGGATGTAGTTCCCTTTCTACAGGTCGTTGGTACCGGGGCGGTAGCGGCTGACCACGGTGCCGAGCACCCCATTCACAAAACGGCTTGAGTTATCGCTGCCAAACTGTTTAGCCAGCTCGACAGCCTCGTTGATCACCGCCTTGACCGGTGTCTTTTCCACCTGGTCGATCAGCAGTTCAAAGAGCGCGATGCGGAGGATGGCCTTGTCCACCCCAGGCATCTGGAGAATCGGCCAGTTGGGGGCAGCCTCTTCGATAATCCGATCAAGGTAGGTACGATGCTCCCAAACCCCAAAGACGATGCGCTGCAGAAAACGCTCACCGTCTGAGGCAAGTTGTTCTTCCTCACGACGGCGCTCGTAGACCACATCAACCGGGTGGTCGGTGGCATCAACCTCAAAGAGGATCTGTAGCGCTGCGATGCGTACCCGATGACGCAGGCTACCCACAACGAACCTCCCTGGCTGTTGGTAGGCACGGGACTCTGCCATCACATGGCTGCTGGCGGACATGGCCGGGTCTACGGCTACCGATTGTTAAACAGCGCTTCAAGGGCGGATGGGGCTCCTGCGCTACCGTGGGGTGTGGCCCGACTCTCCCATCGTAACCGTGCGGGTTACGCAGCACGATGGTGCAAAGGCGGGCCACCCATATCAGACGAAAGAGCGGGTGATCAGATCACCGCTGCGGCACGCTCCTCTTTCCAGTGGCGCAGGAGCTCGGCAACATAGCCGGTATGATGACGGGCGGCCCGGAACTCCGGGTCGTCGATTAGCGCCAACTGGAAGGGTATCGTCGTCTTGATCCCGGTGATGATACACTCGTGCAGGGCGCGGCGCATACGGTTCAGGGCTTCGTCGCGCGTATCGCCAAAGGTGATAATCTTGGCCAGCAGCGAATCATAGTTGCCGGGGGGGACATAGCCTGCGTAGAGGTGTGAATCGACCCGTACGCCAGGCCCTCCAGGGGGCAGGTAGAACTCGATCTCACCCCCAGCGGGGAGAAAATCGCGCTCAGGATCTTCCGCATTGATCCGGCACTCGACCGCATGCCGCGCTATTCTAATATCATTCTGTTGCACCGTCAAGCGTTCACCTGAGGCGATCAACAGTTGCCAGCGCACCAGATCGACCCCGGTAACCAGTTCGGTGACCGGGTGTTCCACCTGGATGCGCGTATTCATTTCGATGAAGTAGTAGTGGCCATCTTGATCCATCAGGAATTCGAGGGTACCCGCATTGACATACCCGATCGAGGTGACCCCTTTGAGGGCATCGGCGCCCATGCGCGCGCGCAATTCGGGATTGACGATGGGCGAGGGGGCCTCTTCGACGATCTTCTGGTGGCGGCGCTGGGCCGAGCAGTCGCGCTCGCCGAGGTGAATGGCATGACCATACATATCGGCCAGCACCTGGATCTCGACGTGGCGCACGCGGGTCAGGTACTTCTCCAGCAGCAGATCACCGCGACCGAAGGCTGCCTCGGCCTCGGCGCGGGCCGTGGGGTAGGCTCGCACAAGGTCGTTCTCGTCATTCGCAACGCGCATCCCGCGTCCGCCACCGCCCGCCGAGGGCTTGAGCAGGACTGGGTAGCCGATCTGGCGGGCCAGATCAACAGCCTCCTCAATGCTCTTCAGTTCACCCTCCGAACCGGGCACGGTCGGCACACCGGCAGTACGCATAGTCTGGCGACCGATCGACTTATCGCCCATCAGGCGCATCGTCTCGGCGGTCGGCCCGATGAACTGCAGGTTGCAGTCCACACACATCTCCGCGAAGTAGGGGTTTTCCGACAGGAAGCCATAGCCGGGGTGGATCGAATCACAGCCGGTGATCACCGCTGCGCTGATCAGGGCTGGCGGGTTCAGGTAGGACTTGGCGGGCGGCGGTGGCCCGATGCAGACCGCCTCGTCGGCCAGCCGCACCGCCAGCGAGTCACGGTCGGCCTCGCTGAAGGCAACCACGCTTTTGATGCCCAGTTCCTGGCAGGCCCGCACGATCCGTACTGCGATCTCGCCCCGATTTGCGACGAGCACTTTGTTGAGCATACTGGTCGCCTCGTCTGGTTGCCGCATCTGTTGCGGCACTATTGCATCACCATACCGCCGTCAATCGTAAAGGTCTGGCCTGTGATATAGGCCGCCGCGTCGGAGGCCAGGAAGTGTATCAGGGCCGCAACCTCTTCGGGCCGTCCGAGCCGTCCGAGGGGGATGCGTTCTAGCACCGCACTGCGTAATTCTTCACCGAGCACGCCAGTCATCTCGGTCTCGATAAAGCCGGGGGCTACTGCGTTGACCGTCACCCCACGGGCGGCGATCTCACGGGCAGTCGCCCGGGTGAAGCCGATGACGCCAGCTTTGGCGGCGGCGTAGTTGGCCTGGCCGGCATTGCCGATCATGCCGATCACCGAGGTCAGGTTGATGATCCGCCCGCAGCGTTGTTTGCTCATCTGGCGCAGTACGGCCCGTGTGCAGAGAAAGATCCCCCGCAGGTTGGTCGCCACTACGCTGTCAAAGTCGTCGTCCTTCATACGCAGCAGGAGATTATCGCGGGTGATCCCGGCATTGTTGACCAGGATGTCCAGCCGGCCATAGCTGCTGATCACCTGGCGCACCATCGTGTCGACCGCTGCACTCACGCTCACATCGGCCTGTAGCGCACTGGCCATGCCGCCGTTCGCGCCAATCGCAGCGACCGTCTCCTCGGCTGTGCTGGCGTTCTCGCGGTAATTGACCACCACTTTGGCCCCGGCGCTGGCCAGGCGCAGGGCTACTGCCCGCCCGATGCCGCGCCCGCCCCCAGTGACCAGGGCTACTCGCTCATTCAGTTCGAGCCCGCTGAGGCGCTCCATGCCTGCTCCACCCTCAGAGATCGGCGATCTCAAACAACAACTGCCCGTCGATCAGCGCTAGATTCTTACGCTCACGGCCAGCTTTCAGTGCATCGGGCGTAAACTCGGTCGAGGTGATCACCACCCCTTTGCTTGTCCCCCGCCGTTTGAGATCCTGTACCAGGCTCTCGATCGTACCAGGGCGTACCTTGTCGGCCACACTCAAGCGCAGCACGTAGAGCTCGCCCTCGTACTGCAGTTCAAGGTCAAGGTGCTTATCTTTATCGATAAAGTGGTAGTCTTTCAGTTCAAAGCCCTGCTTGCGGTAGATTCCGGCAACGAAGGAGCCGAGCTGGGGTAATGACAGACCACGCAGATCTTCCAGCGTCCGTATGACCCCGGCGCGCTCGAGTTGTCCCCCCCGCTCGTTGATCTGCTGCTGGCGTTCGCGGTTGCGCTGTTCGGAGCGCCCTGCCATCACCGTGCCAAAAGCGGGGAAGGGGATCAGGGCGAAGAGCGAGAAGGTGGTGTAAAAGAAGAGCAGGTCACTCAGGCTGGCTTGCGCTGGTGGTGCATCGGGTACGAGGTTCAGCACCGGCAACGGTACCACGCCGATTTGGCCTAGTCCGCCGTAGATCAGCACGGCCAGCAGGCCGAAGAAGAAGCCAGCGAGGCCGAGGATCAGGCCGTGAGTGAGCCACTCACCCTTGACTCGCCGCCCGAGGTAGAGCCCGGCCATCACCGGCACGATTCCGGCCAGCACCTGCAGCATACTGCTACCAAGAAAGAGTAGGCACCAGCCGATGCTCATCACGGCCGCGACGAGCAGGGTTTGCCCCCATTCGACATGGCCGAGTGAGGCGTTGATCCGCTGAACAAGCCCGGGCCGCTCGCTGCCAGCACCCGACTCGGGGCCAGCCGGCGTCTCGCGCTGTTCGGGGGGACTATCTACACGCATGGAGACTTATACCAGTTGCTGAGGGGCAGATGTTTGCCAGGAAACTTACTCGACGAAGCCAATTAGCCTTTGAGCAGTTCATCAACGGCTTCACGCAGTTTGCCGATGTCGGCAAAGGAGCGATAGACTGAGGCGAAACGGATATAGGCGACATCATCAAGTTCACGCAGGTGGCGCATCACTTCATCACCGATGACTTTGCTGCTGATCTCCTGATCGTCGGTGGCCATAAGCGCCGTTTCGACCTCGTTCACTAGTTGTTCGATCTGGGCAACGGCGATTGGGCGGCGGTAGCAGGCGGTACGGACGCCACGCATGATCTTCTCGCGGTCGTAGGGCTCGCGCTCCCCATCCTTCTTCACCACCGTCAGGCTGACCAGTTCGACGCGCTCGTAGGTCGTGCAACGGCGTCCACAGGCGCGGCACTTCCGCCGTCGGCGCACAATCTCACCGGCACCGAGTTTGCGAGTATCGAGCACATCCGTATCGGCGTGCTGGCAGAAGGGGCAGCGCATAGCTTCAATCGGGCCGCTGAGCCCGCCATGGGGTGGCTTGCCTGCGCCATTATAGCACAGGCAGGATCGCCGCATGCCTGCTTCGTCGGCGACGTTGGCGTTGGTTTATTTCGACAGGCTTAGCCAACGGCTTCGGCTGTGACGATGCTGACCTCGCGCTCGAAGGCTTTGCGCAGCAGGCCAGAGCGGCGAGCGGCATCCCAGATCTCAAGTGAGGCGTCACCTTCGGCGCTGACGATGATGCGAATCTCCTGGCCAAGCTCGACCCGTAGATCACGCACTCGCTGGCTCTTGCCCCGCTCGAGGTACTCGGCGATGCGCAGCATGGCGCTGAGGCGGGCGATGCGCAGGCTATCCTCGGGTTGGAGCACGGCCTGGTATTCGCTGATCCCGGCCAGGCCTTTGCGATGGTTGCGCACCATGGCCCCCAGGAGCACTACTTCACGATGGGTGAAGCCCAACAGGGTTGCGTTATGCACCAGGTATTCGCCATGTTTATGATGGTCGTAGTAGCCGATGGCCACGCCCACGTCGTGGATGGTTGCTGCATAGCCCAACAGCTCACGCTCCCAGGGGCCGTAGCCGTGGAGCGGGGCAAGCTGGTCAAAGAGACTCAGGCTGAGTTGGGCCACCTTGCGGCAGTGGGCCTCTTCATAGTAGCTGAGACGGGCGAGATTCTGCACGCTGAAGGCCCGCGGGTTGGCCAGGATAGGCGGCTGCTGACCGTCAAGGAAGTGTGCATAGAAGAGGCCCTCGCGCACGCCCTGGCCACTGACAGTGAGGCTGCGGAAGCCACTATGGTCGAGCAACTGCTCGATGATCACTGCGCCGGCCAGGGTCACGTCGGCACGTTCATCCTTGAGTCCCGGTAACTGCTCACGCTCGCGGCGTGAGCGTCGGGCCAGTTGTTCGACGATCGCCGCCAGGGCCTCGCGGCTCAGTTCGTAGCCGTGGACACGGTCAAGCGGATAGGCGCGGGCCTTCTGGTCGATGCGGGCGAGGGTACGTACCGTGCCGCCCATACCGACAAGCATACCCGACGATCCGACCTGGAACCAGTTCAGGGGGGCAAAGGCCTGGCGTGCAGCTTCACGGAGCGTGCGCATGTCGCGCTTGTTGATCGGGTCGCTCTGCACATAGCGCTCGGTGAAGCGCAGGACACCGGCCTGAGCCGAGAAGGTCTGCACCGGGCGTCCGGCGCTGACGGCCACGACCTGGGTCGAGCCGCCGCCGGTGTCGAAGCTGAAGCCGTGACGCAGGCCAATGGCATTGGCCGCACCGAGAAAGCCGTAGTAGGCCTCCTGCTCGGCGCTGATAATGCGCAGATCAAGGGTTGTGACGCGGCGCAGAGACTCCCAGAACTCATCCTGGTTGACTGCTTCACGGATGGCACTCGTACCTACAGCGATGATCTGCTCAATCCCGGAGCTGCGGCAGAAGCTCTCGAACATGCTCAGGGCGGTAACGGCGCGCTGGATCGGCTCAGGCTGTAGTCGGCGGCTGGTGCCGACCCCCTCGGCCAGGCGCACGGTCTCGCTCACTTCATCGGTCAGGCGGAAGCAGCCCTCAGGCTCATAGGCCATGACGATCAGGCGTGTGGTATTTGAGCCAAGGTCGATGATGCCGATCTTGTGCATAGGCACGCCTCGCTGAGCGCCGTCACCGACGGCACCGTTATGTGGTTGTTGCGCCGAGGGTGGTTTTGATTGCTGCGACGACCTGGTTTAGCTCTGCGTAGCTGATCACCAGGGGCGGCAGCAGGCGCAGCACTGTGGGGCCAGCAGGCAGGGCCAGCACACCCTGGTCAAGCAGAGCTTGTAGGGTGGACTGTACGCGCCCACGCAACTCAATCCCGACGAGCAAGCCGAGTCCGCGTACTTCGCGGACGGCAGGCAGGTGCAGGTCACGCAGTTGTGCCAGCAGCCAGGCCCCTTTCTCGGCGGCCTGGCCCGGCAGATCTTCCTGCTGGTAGGTGCGCAGGGCGGCTCGGGCGACGGCGCAGATCAACGGCCCACCACCAAAGGTTGTGCCGTGCGTGCCGCCGGGTAGCGCCCCATGGCGCGTATGCAGGGCGACGGCGCCCATTGGCAGGCCTGCGGCGATACTCTTGGCCAGCAGTAGCAGATCGGGTATGACCCCACTATGCTCAACGGCAAAGAGGCGTCCGGTACGTCCGAAGCCGGTCTGTACCTCGTCGGCCAGCAACAGGGCCCCATGCCGATCACAGATCTGCCGGGCCGCTTCCAGGTAACCAGGCGGGGCGGGGCGCACCCCCCCTTCACCCTGCACCGGTTCGAGCAGCACGGCAGCCGTCTGTTCATCGACGGCATCGGCCAGGACTTCAACCTCGCCATAGGGCACATGGGCAAACTCGGGCACCAGTGGCAGGAAAGGCTCGCGGTACTTTGGCTCCCAGGTAGCACTGAGGGCCCCCATGGTGCGGCCATGGAAGCCGCGCTTGGCGGCAATGATGCGGGTGCGCCCGGTCAGCAGGCGGGCGAACTTGAGACCTGCTTCAATTGCCTCGGCACCGGAGTTGCAGAGGAAGATACGCGCCGGGAAGGGTAAGGCGGCGGCCAGTTCGCTCAGGTAGGCGGCCCGCTGGTCATTATGAAAGATCTCGGGGCAGCTGATCAGCTGGGTCGCCTGCGCCTGCAGGGCGGCCAGGATCGCCGGGTGGCCATGGCCGAGATTGGCTGCACCCTGGCCGCCGACACAGTCGATATAGCTGCGTCCCTCGGCATCAAAGAGCCGCGCCCCGTCACCTCGCACAAGCGCCAGCGGGCGCTTCGGGTAAAGCCCGGAGCCGTAGTGCTGTTCGGCCTCGATAATGCTTGCGCTGTTCGTCATCGGGTCACGCTCCGCTTGCCGCCTTGCGGGCCAGTATACCATGCCCCCGATCTTGACAGCGGTGGGTAGCTCTGATACAAACGTGTCAGATTAGATAAGGAGTAACCCGAATGAACCGTAGTACCGGACTGGCCGCGCAGGCTGCGCCTTTTCTTGCCTACCTGGAGCAGTGGCACGCTGCGCTGCCCCCACTCGATCTGGTGGCCCTGGTGGGTTCGCAGCCTGAGCGGATGGCCCTTCTGGTGATCGATATGATCGACGGGTTTTGCAAGCAGGGCCCATTGAGTGGCCCACGGGTCGGTGCGTTGATTGCCCCGGTGGTTGACCTGGTCGAGCGGGCCTATGGACTGGGGGTCAGGCAGATCGTGCTGGCCCAGGATACCCATAACCCGGCCACGCCCGAGTTTGCGGCCTACCCGCCCCACTGTCTGGCTGGCACGCCGGAGAGCCGTACGGTGGCTGAGTTGGCCGGGTTGCCGATGGCGGCTGACTTCACGCTGATCGCCAAGAACTCGCTCAGTTCACACCTGGGTACGGATCTGGGTGCCTGGTTGGCAGAACGGCCTGCCCTTGATCACTTCATCATCATCGGCGATTGCACTGATCTCTGTGTCTACAGCGTCGCTATGCATCTGCGTCTGGAGGCCAACGCGCTCAATCTGCAGCGCCGCGTGATCGTGCCAGCTGCGGCCGTCGATACCTTCGATACCCCGGTCGAGTTGGCCCGTGAGTTGGGTATCTATGCCCACAACGGCGAGTTGCACCACCTGCTCTTCCTGCACCACATGGCCCAGAATGGGATCGAAGTCTACGGCCAGGGTTGAGCTCGATCCGCGATAACTTGCCGAGATTGGCAAGGGCGGGTATAGTGCAAGCGCAATGTACCAGGGTACAAGGAGAGGACAGCGATGGCGGCCGGAAATACTTCAGATTTGCGTAATGGGATGGTGATTCGCTACAACGACGACCTCTACCAGGTTGTTGAGTTTCAGCACGTTGCGCCGGGCAACTGGCGTGCCTTCGTGCGTGTAAAACTAAAGAATCTGCGGAGTGAGAAGGTTTTTGAGGATCGCATGCGCGCCGGTGCTGATATTGAGATTGTACGTATCGAGCGACGGAGTATGCAGTTCCTCTACCGCGACGGTAGCGACTTCATCTTTATGGATCCGAACACCTTTGACCAGATCCAGGTAAGCGAGAAGATGGTCGGTGATGCGGCCCGTTTTCTCAAAGAGAATGAGAACGCTGAACTGATTTATGACGACGAGCGTGAGCAGTTGCTGAGCGTCGAGTTGCCGATCTTTGTCATGCTCGAAGTGACTGAGACGACGGTGGCGGTGCGCGGCGACACGGCCACCAATGTGACCAAGTCCGCTACGCTCGAGACCGGCGCGGCCATCCAAGTGCCTGGTTTCGTCAATGAGGGTGATCGCCTGAAGATCGATACGCGCACGGGTACCTATATTGAGCGGGTGTGACGAGTGAGTTAAGCTCGCTACTTAAGACTCTGCTGGGCGGTCGGTAACAAGACCTGCTCCAGGCTCAGGGCGCGTACACCAAGCGGTTCGAGCATCACCTGTTGGGTGGCAGGATCGTAGCTGAAGAGCGCCCGCTCAAGGTATTGCAGGGTACGGGTTTGCCCACTGGCAGCCGGGGCTGTGAACTCTGCCGAGAGGGGCATGCCGAAGTTCGCCAGGCCGCCGCCGCGCTCCCAGAAGCTCTGAAAGCCTGCCTGCAGGCTGTGGCCGGTGGCCTCGAAGAAGAGACCCTCAGGTGGTGCCGGGCGCGGCTCGATGGCGGCGGCACCGCCGTAGGCTACGCTATGGGCGGCCTCGCTGCCAAGGAGCTCGGGCTGTACATAGGTGAGGCTGTCCTGCATGGCGTGGCGCAGGCCGATGCGCACGTTGCGAAAGGTCTGACTGAGGCCGTCGGCGCTAATGCGGGCCGGCTCGAGTGGCGGCCCAAAGCGCTCGATTCCGCCCAGGGCGCGCCAGTAGCGGTAGATCGGTGCAGGCACCACGATCCCTTCAACCATGCCGTCTGCGGGTAGTGGTAGCAGGCGGGCTGGTTCGGCCAGTACGGCCTGCAGCCCGGCCAGGTTGGCGCTAAACTCGCTCTGGTCGCCGGTGACTAGTTCGGGGGTGATGGCCGCAATGCCGAGGGAGGCGGCCCAGTCATGCATGCCGCCGGTGATGTTGTAGAGGGGCCAGGTGCGGCTGTAGCTGTAGCCCGAGCCGGCAGCGTAGCTTTCGGCCAGGGCGATTGAGGGCGCGTGTTCGCAAAAAGCGGGAAAGACCAGCCCGGCGTTAGAGTGGATGAAGATCGCCCCGGCGGTATCGAGCAGGAAGGCGCGGATCAGGCGCGCCTCGATCTGCGAATCGGCGTAGGGGCCGCCGGTGTCGGCGATCTGCCCATAGGCACCCTGTACCGTTGTGCGCCAGTCATTTTCGGGGCATGCGTCGAGGCTGGTCTCCATGTTGCGGTTGAGATCGACCCCGATTGCGTCGAAGCGCCAGCCTAGAGCCAGCCCGTCGGGGTTGAGGGTCGGGATGAAGAAGAGGCGTACCTCAGAAGGCACAAGGCCGGGGTTGGCACGGAAGTGTTCAACCAGTTCCAGCACCAGGCGGTAGGTGTTGGCCTCGGGTGCACCATGGGTGCTGCCAACCACGACCAGTTTGCGTGGGCCATTGCCGAATTGGATGGCCTCGATCGGGCGCCCCTGGGCCGAATTACCCAGCAGGAGCGTGCGCGGCTCAGGCGTAGGTTCGGCCTGCGCCTGGGTGGCAGCCGGGCGGGCCAGGGCCGTGATGCAGAGCAGGAGCATAGCCGCCGGGAGGAGTAGCTTGCGCATAACCTACGGTAGCTCTAGCGCACGGCGCTTGGCATCGATAAAGTGGCGCTGTTCGAGGCGGATACTACTGGTGATGCGGCTGATCTCGGCGCTCTCTTCACTTGAGATCGTGCCGTCGGCGGCGGCGACGGCAAAGAGGGCGTCGAGAAAGCGCACCCGTTCTTCAACCGTGCTCTGCTGGGCAAAAGCATAGCTGATCGCGTAGGGGTCGAGCCCGCTCTCACTCTCAGCGATGGCCGCTTCGGCGACCAGTTCGGCCTGGTCGTGGTTAAGCCCCCAGCCCTGCTGAAGGGCTGCGACGATCCGTTCGCGCTCGCGCAGGTCGATGCCGTCTTCGACGCGGGCCAGTTGGGCCAGAATACCACCGGCCAGGGCTAGCTGGCGGGCCTGGGCTGCCGGCAGCCCCAGACCTTCTTCGGGTGAACGGCCCAGGCGTACGCGCACGGCGTAGAAGACCCGGTTGTTGAGGAACTCGTCGAGATACTGCTCGCGGTTCGGGCCGCTGGCCTGAGCCTGGCCCATGCCGAGCCGTCGGCGCAGGAAGATACCGAGCCCGGCGAGCGGTCCGACATCAGCCTGAGCCAGAGCACCCTTGATCTCTGCCGCCACCCGGCGCTCCTCGTCGGTCATCACGCGGTCGGCGGCCAGCAGGCGATCGATGGCCTGCAGAGCCAGGGCGCGGTCATGGGTACTAGCCAGGTTGGCCCCAAGCTCCTGAACCAGGCGCGCCCGCTCTTCAGGGCCAACCGGCGAGTAGAGGTAAATATCGAGTTCCCCCCAGTCCTGCATAGTCAGGGCCAGGTCGCCGCTGGTCTGGCCCAACTCGGCCAGCAGGTTTTTCAGGTTGTTGATCTCGTCAAGGGCCAGTTCGCCGTCGGCCCAGGCTGCGGCAATGATGACCTTCGCCAGGGTGATTGCCAGGGGATGCTTTGCCATACTGCTCCCAAAAGTTGCGTAATAAGCTCTTCGCCTCCACCCCAGCCCGCCCCCGCTGGGGGTGGGTGCCCGGCGCATCCCTCCAGCGGGGGGAGCCTGGCAAGGGGTGTATCGCCTAGCGTGCCTTTATTTACAAGGTATCTGCATTCGTGCTCCGTACGACCAGGTCTGAAGGGTTGTGAGACGACCCGGCATGTGTAGGGTGCGGTTGTGCAACAGGCCCCCACCGGGGCGTCTCTACTTCTCAGGCGGTACGCATGCTGGCGGCCTGCTCAAGCCCCAATTCCTCGATGCTGTGCTCGCGCATCAGGTACTTCTGGATCTTGCCGGTAACTGTCATCGGGAAGTTGTCGACAAATTTGACATAACGGGGGATCTTGAAATGGGCGATCTGGCCGCGGCAGTAGGCGCGGATCTCCTCTTCGTCGGTGCTGGCACCGGGGCGGAGCTTCACCCAGGCCATGATCTCTTCGCCATAGCGTGGGTCAGGCACCCCGATCACCTGCACATCGCTGATCTTGGGGTGACCGTAGAGGAACTCCTCGATCTCGCGGGGGTAGATATTCTCGCCACCGCGGATGATCATATCCTTGATCCGCCCGACGATATTGAGATAGCCCTCGTCGTCCATCGTTGCCAGGTCGCCGGTATGCATCCAGCCAGCGCTATCAATGGCCTTGCGGGTGGCCTCGTCGTTGCCCCAGTAGCCAAGCATGACACTATAGCCGCGCGTGCAGAGCTCGCCCGTCTCACCACGAGGCACGACGCGCCCACTGGCCGGATCGACAATCTTGACCTCAACATGGGGATGGATCTGACCGACGGTGCCGACCTGCTTATCAAGTGGTGCGCCAATGCGGGTCTGCGTGCTGACCGGGCTGGTCTCGGTCATGCCATAGCAGATCTCGACATCGCGCATATGCATCACCGACTGCACCTTCTTCATCACCTCGACCGGGCAGGGAGCCCCGGCCATGACGCCGGTACGCAGACTACTCAGGTCGAAGCGTGCGAACTCGGGATGTTCGAGCTCGGCGATGAACATAGTTGGCACACCGTAGAGGGCCGTCGCCCGTTCGGCTTCCACCGTCTGCAAGACGGCCAGGGGCTCAAAGCCCTCGCTGGGGTAGATAATGGTGGCCCCGTGGGTCAGACAGCCCAGGTTGCCCATAACCATGCCGAAGCAGTGATAGAGCGGTACAGGGATGACCAGGCGATCCTGGTCGCTGAAGTTCATCAGCGAGGCGACGAAATAGCCGTTGTTGAGGATGTTATGATGGCTGAGCGTGGCCCCCTTGGGATAGCCGGTTGTGCCCGAGGTATATTGGATATTGATCGGGTCATCGAACTGCTGTTCAGCCTGGCGGATGGCCAGATCCGTGGGGCGCACCTGATCGCCCCCGGCGAGTAACTGGGCCCAACTGAGCATTCCCGGCGGTGGATCGTTGTCCAGGCAGACCACAAAGCGCAATTCGGGCAGGCGCAGGGCGCGCAATTGGCCACCTGGCGCATTGCGCAGATCGGGGGCAAGCTCATAGATCATCGCCGCATAATCGGCACCACGGAAATGCGGTGCGATCACGATCCCGCTGCAGCCGGCCTGGCTGAGGGCATACTCAAGCTCGTGCAGGCGGTAGGAGGGGTTGAGATTGACCAGAATGGCACCGATCTTAGCAGTTGCCAGCTGGGTGATCAGCCACTCGGCGCGGTTGGGCGACCAGATACCAATGCGCTCGCCTCTACTCACTCCCTGGGCCATAAGGCCGCGTGCGCAGCAATCCACTTCAGCCTGTAATTGGCGATAGGTGTAGCGCAGGCCCTGCTGCCGTGAGACCAGAGCCTCATTATTTGGGAAGGTTGCCACGATGCGATCAAGCATGGCCCCAATTGTTTCACCAAGCAACGGACGATCACTCGACCCGCTGACATAACTCAGCCGTGTTGTCTCCATCTGCTCCTCCATGAGCATGCGTGTAGGGTAGTGGCCCCTTTCGTGCTATGCTTAGGTTATGGTACCAGATTTTCCCTGCTTGCGGGGGGATGCGCTTCCGGGAAGCTGTGCCGTCGTTTGACTGAAGTCCCTTCAGGTGCATTATGAATCTTGCCGAGACTATGACCGACCCGCAACGCTTCATCATGCTCTACGGCACAACGCCGCCACGGGCCGATGCGCCTGCCGAGCGGGTGCAGTTGGCGGCAACCCGGCTGGCCGAACGGGTCGCGCCGCTGTCGCTTGATGGTCTGGTGGTCTATGATGTGCAGGACGAGTCGGCGCGCACTGCTGTGCCGCGCCCCTTTCCCTTTCTGCCGACCTATGAGCCGCCACTCTACGCGACCCAACTGGTACAACTGACCGGATTGCCGGCGATTACCTATAAATGCATTGCTAGCGAGAGCGAGACTACCTGGCCGAACTGGCTTGAGGCTGCCACGAATCGCCACGGGGTGCGTTATCTCTCACTGGTTGGTTTGGCCAGTACCAAAGCGGTTCGTAGCAGCATCGCCCTTTCGCGAGCGATGGAGATTGCCGCGGCCCACCCGGCCGACTTTGTGCTGGGCGGCGTGGCGATTGCCGAGCGCCACAGCCCGGCTCGCAGCGAGAGCCGTCGGCTTATCCAGAAGGCCGAACGGGGCTGCCGCTACTTCATTTCGCAGGCCGTCTACGATGCCGAGCCGAGCATCAGGCTGCTTGGCGACTATGCGCGCGATTGCGCCCAGCAGGGTCTGGCCCCGCAGCGGATTATGCTCGACTTCGTGCCGGTCGGGCGCCCCCAGACGATGAACTTCATCCGTTGGCTCGGGATTGCCGTGCCTGAAGCAACGGCCGCCGTTATTCTGGGCGACCCGGCCCCGCTCAGCCGCTCGATCAGCGTGTGTCGTGACATCCTGCGGCGTATTCTCGATCAGCCCTATGCCGATCAGATCCCGCTTGGGATCACCGTCGAGAGTGTCTCGATCAACCGCGAAGAGATCGGGGCTACGGTTGAACTGCTCTGTATGCTGCGCGAAGTGGCCCGCGAGCGGGGTTTGCTTATAGTGGGCTAAACCAGTTAGACCGTGAGGTGTTATGATGGACGAATTGGTTCGTGCTGCCCGTGAGCAGATAGGCCTGGGTTTCGGTACGGCGCAGGGTGCCTGGCTGATCCGCACTTTTATTCAGCCGCTTGACCACTTTGTCTACCAGGTCAGCGATGGACGTTTGCTCTTTCTCAATGCCTTCTTGCCGACCATGATGCTGGTTAGCACGGGGGCAAAGAGCGGTCAGTTGCGCACTGTGCCATTACTTTACCTGCGTGCTGGCAGCAACTATGTGGTGATCGCCTCGAACTATGGTTCGACCAGCCACCCGTCCTGGTACCACAATCTGCGGGCCAACCCGGCCTGTAGTGTCCAGCTTGATGGGCGTAGCATTGCCTGTGTTGCTCGTGAGACCGAGGGCAGCGAGCGTGAAGCGCTTTGGCGGCGGGCACTGGTACTCTACTCTGGCTACCAGGTCTACCAGGCGCGGGCCGGTGAGCGGCGCATCCCCGTGATCGTTTTGGAACCCGCTGCTGTTTCGTAGGCTGTGGCGTGGTAACTGTTCACACGTGGGGGAACGGGCGTTGTCACGCTGAGCGGAGCTGCACGGCGCAGCGAAGCGTCCCGGTCGGGAACGCCGGTCATGTCGCCGGGACGCTGCGCTGCGCTCAGCGTGACAGAAAGGCGGGCTTCCGTAGGAGCAGTGTGAACAGTTACGCGGGAAGAATCAGCGGCGCAAAATCCGTATGCGCGGTATAATCGTGCTCAGGTTTGAGAGCAACCGCCAGCAATCGTACAGGAGCATGCCAGATGGCTACTACCAGCGCCGAGCGCATTACCGACTCGGGTCTCCCCGTTGAGCCGGTCTACCGAGCTGCTGACGCAGGCACGCCTGCACCCGACCCGGGCCAGTACCCGTACACGCGTGGGATCTATCCGACCATGTACCGTGGCCGTCTCTGGACGATGCGCCAGTATGCCGGCTTTGCCAGCGCCCGTGAGAGTAACCAGCGCTATCGCTACCTGCTTGATGCTGGCCAGACTGGCCTTTCGGTCGCTTTTGACCTGCCGACCCAGCTCGGGCTCGATAGTGATGATCCGCGTGCCGAGGGCGAGGTCGGTAAGGTCGGTGTGGCGATTGATAGCCTGCGTGATATGCAGATCCTCTTCGACGGTATTCCGCTTGACAAAGTCACCACCTCGATGACGATCAATGCCCCGGCTAGCGTGCTGTTGCTGCTCTACGAACTGGTCGCCGAGGGCCAGGGGGTCAGTTCGGCCAAGATCGGCGGCACCATTCAGAACGATATTCTCAAAGAGTACGCCGCCCGTGGTACCTACATCTTCCCGCCGCGCCCGTCGATGCGCCTGATCACCGATATCTTCGCCTACTGCGCCGAGCATATTCCGAACTGGAATACGATCAGCATCAGCGGCTACCACATCCGCGAGGCCGGTGCCACGGCAGTGCAAGAGGTCGCCTTCACCCTTGCCGATGGGATTGCCTATGTTGATGCGGCGATCAAGGCCGGTCTTGATGTTGATACCTTTGCCCCGCGGCTCTCCTTTTTCTTTGTCAGTAACCCCAACTTCCTTGAGGAGGTGGCCAAATTCCGCGCTGCCCGGCGCCTCTGGGCCACGCTCATGAATGATCGTTTTGGTGCGAAGAAGCCCGCCAGCCAGATGCTGCGCTTCCATACGCAGACTTCGGGGGCCAGCCTTACTGCGCAGCAGCCGCTCAACAATGTTGTCCGTACGACCATCGAGGCCCTGGCTGCCGTGCTGGGTGGGACGCAGAGCCTGCATACCAACTCCTATGACGAGGCGCTGAGCTTGCCGACCCAGCAATCGGCGACCCTGGCGCTACGCACGCAGCAGATCATTGGCTACGAGGCCGGGGTGACCGATACGGCCGATCCGCTGGCTGGCTCCTATGTGATCGAGGCCATGACCGATGAGCTTGAGCGGCGCGCCCGTGCGCTGATCGAGCAGATTGACGGTATGGGCGGCGCGGTCGCCGCCGTCGAGAACGGCTGGATTCAGGAGCAGATTGCCGACGCCTCCTACGCTTTCCAGCAGGCAGTTGAGTCGGGCGAGCGGGTGGTTGTCGGGGTCAATCGCTTTACCGAGGAGGAGGCGTCCGGCGCGCCGATCTTCAAACCGAACGAAGCGGTCGCCCGTGAGCAGGCCGAGAGCCTGGCCAGGCTGCGCGCCGAGCGTGACAACGTGGCGGTGCAGGCGGCCCTGGCTGACCTGCGTAGCGCCGCCGAGGGCACCACCAATGTGCTTGTGCCCATGCGCGAAGCCCTGCGTCGTTACGCTACCGTTGGCGAGGTGTGCGGGGTGTTGCGCCAGATTTGGGGCGAATATCGCCCGGAGGTGCGCCTGTAGGCTAGGAGTTGCGGGAGGGTGTGTTGTAGGGGCGCAGCAGCGTACGCTGCTGCGCCCCTACGTGTTATGCCATTGCGGCGTGGCGGTTGGGCGATGGCCGTCGGTTGCGGCGTGGCGGTTGGGCGTGATGGCGGCCATTGGGTGTGCCACGTCGCCACCGGGGCGGGCAATGGCAGCACTGATGTGCGGGTGGCGTCATCGGGGCCAATGGCACGGCGGGGACGGGCGATCGGCCATCGCCATATCGTGGGGCCGTCCACCTTTTCCATACGCCGTGTTAGGCATGTTCCAAAACCTGTGCTTTGTGCTTGACAGTTCGTTGGGGAGGTGTGGAGGGGCCATACCCCTCCACAGACACCCTCCCGATCCAGTTTCGAGGCGAACGGTCAAGTTCGCCTCGAAACATGGCTTAGCCCCAATACCTTTCAGATAAGCTCACGCAAAGCCGCAAAGCCGCAAAGCTTCTGCGTCTGATCGGCCTTGATCAATCTGCGCTTGCCCCTATTTGAAACGTATTGGGCTCAGCCCCCGTCTGGTTGGGTGGTCGCCTCCGGCGGTGGGTCGTTGGTTGGCGGGGGGGCCGGGTTCGGAAGTGGAACGATTGTCACATCAGGGGCTGGCCTTGGGTCGCTGGGCAGTGGGTCGCTGGGTGTGGGGATCGGGTCGCTGGGCGGTGGGTCGCTGGGTGTGGGGATCGGGTCGCTGGGTGGTGGGGCGGTGGGTGTGGGGGGCGGGTCGCTGGGTGGTACTGGGCTAGGCTCCGGGGCCGAATTTGCGTCGGGGGCGCGGATACCGAGGATCACGGCGGTACCGGGAACGATCCAGTCACCAGCGGCTGGCTGGGTGCTTACCACGCTATAGGCTGCGAACTCGTCGAAGATCGCCCCGAGTCGGACACGATCCTGGTAATCGACGTAGATCGAGCCGGCCTGTACGCCAAGCGAGCTCAAGAGCACCTTGGCCTGATTCTCGCCCAGTCGTTGCAGATCGGGCATCTGGATGGCTCCGGCCACTGGCGGTTGCGGGCGCGGCGGGTCAAACATGTCGGCGCTACAGGCGGGGAGTGAATTGACGCGGATATTCGACCCTGCATCACCACCCTGCCACTCATAGCGCACCCGCATATCCGGGTCGGGCGGGGGTGTCTTCCAGTTGTAGATGGTGCGTACCAGCGACGGCGGGTAGTTGCTCCCGGCCTCGGGGCGACAGTAGGCGGCCCGCTGGGGGGCCTGACCCTCAGCCGGGTTGTTCAGCACAATTTGCCCGTCGCTGCTCCATTCGGCGGCATTGGGGATGCGAACCACGGTGACGCGTGAGTAGGCCGTGCAGGGGATGTTGCGTACCTCGTCTGGATCACCCGTGGGCGTCGGGCTGTCGGTGGGGCCTGGGGTGCCGCTGGTGGGCGTACCGCTGAGGATGGCACTGAGCATTGGGCGGGTAAAGAGTTCCTGGTTATAGCCGCCGTAGGAACCGGGCAAGGCGCAGATCGCCCGCTTTTCGAGCTTATCCTCAGGTAGCTTGAACTCGGTGGGGATCACTCCATCGGCGAAGGGTGCCGCAAAGAGCGTGCGGTACTGAGGATCTTCGCGAATCCAGACAAATAACTCTTCCATGACGTTGCGCCAGATTACCCCGCCGCCGGTCAGACTCTCGACCTGCTCAGTTGGCTCGTTGTTGTTATTGCCGGTCCAGACACCGACCGTCACAAAGGGCGTGTAGCCAGCCGCCCAGGCGTCGCGCCAGTCGTTAGTCGTACCGGTCTTGACCGCCGCTGGCAGACTCAGCTTGAGCGGGCTGTTGAGGCCCCAGACCGGCTGGCGGGCACGGTCGTCACTGAGCATATCAGAGATGATCGCCACTATGCCTTCGTCGACCACCTGCTGGCCACGCTGGGGCAGGAACTCCTCGATGGTGCGACCTTCGGCGTTGGTAATACGCAGGATCGGCACCGGTGCGTAGTAGCGCCCACCACTGGCCAGCGTATTGTAGGCCGTCGTCAACTCAAGGGGCGTCACCTCACCGCCACCGAGGGTCAGCGAGAGGCCGTAGAAGTCACGGCCACGCTGCAAACCCTGTTTGATGCCCACGCGGTTGAGCAGGCCAAGGGTCTGGTCGATCCCGGCAAACTTAAGCGCCTTGACGGCGGGGATGTTGAGGGAGTTGGCCAGGGCAGTACGGATGCGTACTGGCCCGTTGAAGCGCCCGTTGTAGTTCAGTGGTGTATACCAGGCACCACTGCCGCTGGCGCTGACAGGGAAGTCGGTTGGCACATCCCAGAGCACCGTCTCAGGGGTCATACCCTTTTCCATGGCCGCCAGGTAGGTAAAGGGCTTGAGGGCCGAGCCGGGCTGCCGTTCACGCGTTGCGACATTGACCTGACCATCGAGCACGTTGCCCGCCTCACCAGGGCTGGTGGTGGCCACGACGGCGTTGTAGTCGATACTGCCGACCATCGCCAGCACCTGGCCAGTATTGGGCTGCATCACCACCACGGACGCATTATGAATGTTGCGCTCCTGTAGTTCGCTGATGTGCTCGTAGGCTTTCTGCTGCACCATACGCTGCATATTCAGGTCGAGGGTCGTGGTGATGCGCAGCCCTCCGCCGAAGAGCACCTCCTGCCCGTAACGCTCCTGGATCAGGTCACGCACATAAAAGACGAAATGGGGTGCGTTGAGCGGCACTTCCTGGGCGGCAAAGCGCAATGGTTCAGCGATGGCTGAGCGGGCTTCGGCCTCCTCAATGTGGCCATCATCAACCATGCGCCGCAGCACCGCGATCTGACGCCAGCGCGGTGTACTGATCGTCTCCGGTAAGGGGATCTCCGCGTCAAGCCAGTTCTCGCCGAGGATAACGCCGGGCAGGTAGCCGCCCTGCTGGTCACGCTCAAGATAGTTGATCGGGTTGTAGACGCTGGGTAGTTGGGGCAATCCAGCCAGTAGCGAAGCCTGGTTCAAATTCAGTTCACTGGCACTGACCCCGAAATAGGTCTCGCTAGCCGCCTCGATACCGTAGGCTAGGTTGCCGTAGAAGTTTTCGTTCAGGTAAAGCTCGAGGATCTCATCTTTGGTGAGGAGTTTATCAAGCTCCTGCGCCAGGATGATCTCCTTCAGTTTGCGTTCGTAGCGCTGCTCAGGGCTGCGCTCTTCGTTGGTGAGCACACTATTTTTGATCACCTGCTGGGTGATCGTCGAGGCACCGCCGGTCTCTTCACCCGCCTGAAGGCTGCTGAAGAGGGTGCGGGCGATCCCCGACGGATCGACGCCGGTGTTGGTGAAGAAGCTCTGGTCTTCGACGGCGACCGTTGCACTGATCACCAGCGGCGCAATCTGGTTGATCCCGACGCTGGTACGTCGGCCAGCGTCAAAGAATTCGTAGAGCAACTCTCCGTTGCGGTCGAAGATCCGTGAAGACTCGAAGAGTTGGCGATCTTCCAGTGCCGCCAGGCGTGGTTTGAGACTTGCCGCCGTGCCAGCGTAGAGGCTGTAGGCCGTGCCGAAGAGCACCAGGCTGATCGCCAGCACCCCCAGGGCAATGACGATCAGCAAGCTCCCCGCCAGGCGGGGCAGGCGCAGCCCTAGAATAGGTGGGCGTCGCCCGCGCAACAGGCCGGGATAGGCCGGTCGGCGGGGGCCGTTATGGCCGCCGTAGGTTCGGCGTGTGTAGCGTTCACGTTGCATAGGTATTGCCTATGGTATGGGTGTTGTTCAAATGTGGTCTTCGTCCTGCTGTAAGGGACGCCGAAGTATAGCATAGCCCTTCCCGTATACGCCTGATGCGGCCCTGAGAAGGTCATGCCCCTCGTTATGTGCCGGGATGGACACAGGGGTATGCTACACTCGATCTTGAGGCAACACGACGCTCCTCCCAGGGTTCGCGCTCTCCCTGGCCAGCCTGAAATGGCAAGCTATGTCAACTCCCCAAGCTGAAGACCTCGCCCGGTTTACCCCGGTTGAACTGCGTGCCCTGGTGCGTGAACTGCGCGCTGCCAACGAGATCCTGCGTGCAACCGCCACCGGGCTCCCCTCTGCCGCCGAGAGTCTGCTCGACGACCAGATCCAGCGCACCTCGTTGCTCACTCAGTTGGCGATCGAGTTTCGCGAGGCGATTGACCCCGCGACTATTGTTGCCCAGACTCTGCGGGCGATCATGACCCACCTGGCGGTGTCGGGTGCCAGCATCATCCTGGTTGGCCCCGATCACCAGATTGAGTTAGCCAGCAGCGTGATTGATGGAGCCGTTATGCCCCTCGACCACGAGCTGGCCGCCGAGGTGATCAGCCGTGGCCTGGGGGGCTGGGTTTTGCGCCACGGCAGCAGCGTGGCCCTTTCCGATGTCGCCCGTGACCGGCGCTGGCTTGAGTTCAGCGAGCGCCACCGCAGCGGTAGTGTGATCGTCATTCCCGTGCGCCAGTCATCAGCTATTCTTGGTGTGCTAACGACCCATCGTCAGACAGCCTATGCCTTTAACAGTCACGACCTGATTTTGCTTGAGGGGGTGGCGGCCCAGCTTGGGGTTGCCCTCAGTGCGGCGCGTCATCTGGCTAGCGAACGCCAGCGGCGCAGCCAGGCGATGGATCTGCTCCAGATGAGCCAGGTGCTCAGTGTCGAACGACCGCCGACAACTCTGGCTACGCTCTTCCAGACCCGTAGCCGTGAGGTCTTCGGGGCTAGGCTCGGCGTGCTCTTTCTGGTGCAGGAGGATGGCGACCTGCAGCCGGTGCTACCCGATGAAGAACCCCTCCCCACTGCCGAGGCGATCGCCCTGGTGCGCGGCGCGGCCCGCCTGGCCTGGGCCAGTCAGCGCATTGCGACCACCGGCCCTACCCCCGAGTTGACCTGCCTGGCCCTGCCGTTGAGCGACTATGGTGTTTCGGTCGGTGCCTACACCCTGTTGCACAGCAACGCCCAGGGTCTTGAGCCAGCCGCATGGCCCCTGTTGATGATCTTCGGCCAGTTGATTGCCGCCGCCTGTGCCAACCTGCACCTCGTCCAGCGCCTGCGCGATCAGACCCACAGCCTCGAAACCCTGGTCAATCGCCGTACCCAGCAACTACAGCGTTCGCGCGATATGCTGCGGGTTGTCTTCGATAGCATTGGTGAAGGGCTGTTGCTGCTTGATGCCGAAGATCGCGTGCTGGCAGCAAACAATCACTTCTGCACCGCCATCGTCGGGATCCATCCGCGTGAGGTTGTCGGCCAGGCCTACACCCGCATCTGGCAGCAGATCGAACGCAGCGGGCCTCTGGCAGTCAGCCTTGCTGCTGACAATGGTGACGGGCGTATCCGGCTGAACCTGCAGCAGCCTGCCCGTCGGCGCAGCTTCAGCATTGAACGCACGCCGATCAAGCCCTCCGGCAAGATCGAACGCTGGCAGGAGTTGCTTATCCCGTCAGCTGGCGGTTAATGGCTTGATGACGGCACGCACTTCGCTTTTGTGTTATGCTTGGCACTATGCCAGAGCTGATCACTACCTCTGATGGGCTGCGCATCCTGGTTGAGGAGCTGCCCCATACCTACTCCGTCTCGATCGGGTGCTTCGTTGCTGCTGGTGCCCGCCACGAGCCGGAGCAGCAGAGCGGTGCGGCCCACTTTATCGAGCATATGCTCTTTAAGGGCACCCGCCGTTATCCTACCCCGCGCCTGATCTCGCAGGCGGTTGAGGGTGTCGGTGGCATGCTTAACGCTTCTACGGCCTACGAGTCGACGATCTATTATGCCAAGGTGGCCACCATCCACTTTGATCGGGCTGTTGATGTGCTTGCCGAGATGGTCTTGCACCCGCTCTTCGATCTGCATGAGATCGAGAAAGAGCGTCGGGTGATTATTGAGGAGCTGCGCGGGCTCCAGGATGCCCCCGGTGATTGGATCCACGACCTGTTGCAACAATCAATGTGGGCCGGTAGCCCCCTTGGGCGTGACATTGCCGGCAGTGTCGAGTCGGTCAGCAGCCTCAGTTGCAGCGACCTCAGCACTTTCTGGCAGCGCCACTATAATCGTACCAACATGGTGATCTCAGTTGCTGGCAATATCGATACCTCCGATGCGCTGGCCGCCGTCAGTAGTGCCTTTGGCACCCTCCCCGCTGGTATCCCAACGGCCCCCCAGGTACGCCCTCTGGCCTTGCCTGGCCCGCGCCTGACCTTGCTGAGCCGTGACACTGAGCAGGGCAACTTCTGTCTCGGCCTGCCCGGCCTGGCTTACAACGACCCTGACCGTCGCCCGTTGCAGGTGCTCGACTCGATCCTTGGTGGCGGTATGTCCTCGCGGCTCTTCCAACTGCTGCGGGAGGAGCATGGCCTGGCCTATAACGTTGGCTCTTACCATAACGATCTCTCCGACGCCGGTATGTGGGTAATCTATGGCAGTGTCGATCCCGACGCCCTGCGTGATGCTGTCGCCCTGGCGATGGATACGCTGAGCGATCTGGTACGCCATGGGGTCACCGACGATGAACTGGCTATGGTCAAAGAGCAGGTCAAGGGTGGGCTGCTGCTCTCGCTTGAGGATACCTGGTCGGTTGCCTCGCGTAACGGGGCACATCAGCTACGCTACGGCCATGTTGTGCCAGTTGAACAGATTGTCGCCGAGGTTGAAGCTGTCACTCCGTCCGATGTGCAACGGGTTGCCAAGCGCCTGATGCACGGTTCAGCCCTGCACCTGGCGGTGATTGGCCCGTACGGTGATGATGACGCCCAGGATCTCGAAGCAATCGTTCAGCAGGGGCTGTAGGAGTGAAGGTGGGCTGATGGCGCAGCTTGCGATCATCGGAGCAGGGATGGCCGGGCTGGCGGCGGGCCGTGAATTAGAGCGGGCCGGCCAGAGTGTCACAATCTTTGAAAAGAGCCGTGGTGTGGGCGGGCGGGTCTCTACGCGTCGCGTGGCCGAATGTGCGATCGACCATGGTGCTCAGTTGATGAAGGCCCCCTCTCCTGAATTGCTTGCCCTGGTGCGGGCAAGTGGTGCCCCTGAGTTGATCCAAGGGCCGATCGGGGTTTTCGATGGTGATGGACGAGTCATGCCGGGTGATCCGGCGCTCAACAGTGAGCCGCGCTGGTGCTGGCCGGGTGGCAACAATGCTCTGGCCCGCTTTATGGCCCGTGGGCTCGATCTGCGGCTCGAGTTGACCGTGATGGCAATAGAGTCAGCCGAGGTTGGCTATACCCTGCGTACCTCAACCGGCCTCAGCGCCGGGCCCTTTGCCGCCGTCTTGCTGGCGATCCCTGCACCCCAGGCTGCCACTATCCTTGAGGCCAGTGTTATTGAGCCGACTGCGCGCGCCGATTTGCTCAGTGCGCTCACGCCTGCCCACTACCGCCCCTGTCTCTCAGTGGCCCTGGCCTATGCCCACCGTCCGAACCCGCCCTGGTACGCCTTGCTCAACCATGATCGTTGCCATCCGATCGCCTGGCTGGCCTGCGAGCACAGCAAACCTGGACGGGCTCCCGCCGAGCATGGCCTGATCCTTGCCCAGATGTCACCCAAATGGAGTCGCGAACACTGGCAGGCTCTGCCGAAGGGCACCTATGGGCAGAGCGAGCCGTTGCCTGCGGCGATCATTGAGGTGCATACGCTCGTCTGTAACTTGATCGAGATGGAGCCGGTGCCGCCCCTCTGGGCTGATGTGCATCGCTGGCGCTATGCCCTCTCCGAAATCCCTTGCGGCTCGGCGGCCCTGGCCGGGCGGGCAGGTATCTATCTCGCCGGTGATCAGGAGTTCGGACAGGGGCGCGTGCACCTGGCGATTGAGAGTGGCTGGCGTGCTGCGGCCCGCATGATCGCCAGTCTGTGAGTAGCGCTGTGCTCCCGCGCCAGGTGCAGGTGATCCGGGCCGGGCCTCTGGCCTACCACGAGGCGCTGGATCTGCAACGCCGTCTTGTCACGGCTCGTTCGAGCGGAGCGGCCCCCGATACGCTCCTGTTGACCGAACATCCGCCAACGATCACCCTTGGTGTGCGTGCCGACCCGGCCCATATCCTGCGTGAGCCTGCCGAGCTTGTCCGGCGCGGTGTCGCGGTTGTGCAGAGTGACCGTGGCGGTGATGTGACCTATCACGCTCCCGGCCAGATTGTCGGCTACCCGATCCTCAAACTTGCCCAGCATGGTGCCGACCTGGGTCTTTATGTGCGCAAACTCGAAGCTGTGATCATCAGGCTGCTGGCCGACTACGGCCTTGTCGGTGAGCGCCAGCCCGGCCTGACGGGGGTCTGGATCGAGCAGGGGCGTGCCAAGATCTGCGCGATCGGCGTGCGCCTGAGTGCCGCAGGGATTACCTCGCATGGCTTTGCGCTCAATGTCTGCCCCGACCTGACGGGCTTTGGGCTGATCGTCCCTTGCGGCATCAGTGACCGTGCGGTCACCTCGCTTGCGGCCCTGCTCGGCACAGCACCGCCGCTCCTGGAGGTTCAGCAGCATCTTCTAGAGCATTTTGCAGCGACCTTCGCTGTCGATCTTTTGCCTGGCGGGTAGCCTGAAGTGGTGTTCTGCTGGGCCGCTCAAGTATGGTGCTTACCCGACCTGGCCCAGCTGGGTGATCAGCCATTCTAGAGCCAGCAGGTAGCCACGCCAGCCAAGCCCGCTGATCTGCCCTGTGGCTACCGGGGCGACCACCGAGGTATGGCGAAAGGGCTCACGCCGGTAGATATTTGAGAGATGCACCTCAATGATCGGCGCACTGAGCGCCGCCAGAGCATCACGCAGCGCAAGCCCATAGTGAGTCAGCGCCCCAGGGTTGATGATAATGCCCGCTGCCGTCCAGCCCGGGCCCTGTAGAAAATCGACCAGCACGCCCTCATGGTTCGACTGAAGGCTTAAGAGATCCAACCCGGCCGTTGTAGCACGGGCCGTAAGGGTTGCATCGATCTCGGTCAGTGTGGTCTGCCCGTAGATCGCCGGCTCGCGCTTGCCGAGCATGTTCAGGTTCGGGCCATGGACAACCGCAATGGTGGGCATGGGGATCACCTTATGCTGCACGGGCTTCTGGAGGCGATCAGGCCGATAGCTGTCGATGAGTGAGCACGCCGAGCGAGCGCAGGTAATTCAGGCTGGCGGCGTACTGCTGATCCTCGTAGAGCGCGATCTGCTCCTCAGGGGCACCACGCTCCCAGGGCGTGCGCCAATCGGCATCATACGAGCGTCCGGGGGCAACGAACTCGCGCAGGACAGGCAGCACCCGGCGCGCATCGTGGGGCGGGTAGCCTTCCCACCATTCGTCTGTAAGCAGGCGGATGTGGCGGGCCGTGTGGCTCGAGAGCTCGATCTGGCAGGTGGTTGTGGGGGGCAGGTCGGCTAGCAGGGCCAACAGTCGCCGCAGGTTCAGATCGCCCTCGCCCAGGGCGCAACGCACCATCCGCCAGCCCTCCTGGCTCGGGTAAGCCAGGTAATCGGCCAGATGGATATTGCGAATATGTGGTTCAAGCCGGCTCAGGCTGACCAGTGGATCTTCAGCGACCGCCAGGGTATTGACTGCGTCGAAGGTGATCCCAACGGTAGGGCTTGCCACTGCTTCGATGATCTGCAGCAGGTCGTTGGTCGTCACATCCTGGTGATTCTCCAGGGCCAGGTTGATGCCCTGGGCCTCGGCCTGCGGCACGACCTGGCGCAGTTGGGTGATCACCTGTTCAAGATAGGCTTGCCAGTCCGGTGTAAAGCCGGTGCGGGCTCCTTCGCGTACCGGACTGGCCAGGATGCGCACCGTCCGCGCCCCAAGCGTCACTGCCGTTGTGAGTACATGCGCAAAACCATCCGCCGTGATCACGTCGTGCTGTAAGACGGGCGTGAGGCCGCTACGGGCAAGACGGTCGCGTAGGCCAGCGAGGGTCTGGGGACTGTGATCGGCGAGCATTACCAGCGGGAACTCGAGGCTGCGCAGCCCGGCGCGCGCCGTTAGCGCGATCAGGGCTTCGATCCCAAGCGGGTTGAGCACGGCCCGCGAGGTGCCACGACCGATCAGTCCACATCGAAAGCTGAAGCTGAGCGCTGACAGGCCGAACAGCACGGTAACATTCCTCTGAGGCAGGCTGCGAATGAGCCCTATTGTAGCATACGCGCTATGGGTGCAAAGGTACTGATCCGGGCTTTGCTTGGCCCAGGGCTTGGGAAAAGTCGAAAGATGTTGCGCATGCCCTGCCGATTGGCCAGCGACGGTTGACAAAAAAACTCGCCTGGCATACCATGTCGCTCATTCCAGACCGCGTAGTTGAGCGCAAGCTCAGCAATATGCTCCTAATGGCACCTGCGGTTGCGGGTGATCAGCCGCCATTAGCATTGCTGGTGTCTGGATGTGCAAAGCTGCACAGCCGTCGCTTTTTTGGGCGCGGCTGGTTGCGGCTTTTTTGTGTTCGCCAATCGTTTGCGGTCAAGCCACAGAGAGAGCGAGGATGCAGATGCTCAAGTCCCCACGCCACTGGTTGCTGACCAGTTCGCTTGCCTTCGGGATCGTGCTCGCTGGCTGCGGTAGCCCTACGCCACAAGCTCCGGCGGGCGAGGCCACCTCGGCACCGACGGTTGCCTCCGCAGAGGCAACGACGCCGGCTGCTAGCGGCTCAGGCGAGCCGATCATCATTGGCGGGGCACTCTCCCTGACAGGCATTCAGGCCCCGCTTGATGAGCCTGGTCTGCGTGGGGCCCAGATTGCGATCAAGGAAATCAACGAAAAGGGCGGCCTGCTGGGACGCCCGGTTGAGTTTGTCAACCTGGATGGCAAGAGCGATCCGGCTACGGTCGGTAACGTGAGCGTCCAGTTGATCGAGCAGGGCGCGGTTGCGCTTGTGGCCCCGTGTGATTTCGACTTCGGCAGCCCGGCCAGCCGGGAAGCCCAGAAGGCCGGGCTCGTTGGCATCTCGACCTGCGCTTCATCGCCGCTGTATGGCTCCCAGGCTTTGGGTGATAAGCAGTTTACCCTCTCGATGTGGAATACCACCATGGGCGCGGCAGGTGCCGAGTATGCCTTCAAGGAGAAGGGCTGGCGCACTGTCTATGTCGTGACCGATACCTTCATTGATTACACCACCTCGCTCAGCGAGTACTTCATCGCGCACTTCAAGAGCCTCGGCGGTGAGGTGCTCTTCGAGGACACTTATACTCAGGGCGACCAGGATTTCTCGGCCCAGTTGGCGCGTATTCAGGCCCTGGAGACACCGCCTGACTTTATCTATATCTCATCGTACATGCCCGATCTTGGCACGATTATCCGCACGATTCGCGAGGCGGGCATTAGCGCACCGATCATGGGCGGCGACTCCTACGATACAACCGAGTTGTTCCTGGCCCTTGGTGAAACTTATGGCAGTGACATCTACTTTGTGACCCATAGCTGGATGGGCGCGGAGGCTGGCGCAAAGATTGAGCAGTTCCTGGCCCGTTACCAGGCCGAGTTTGGTGAAGCTCCCGATACGGCCTTTGTCGCTACGGGCTACGATACGATTATGATCCTCGCCCAGGCTATCGAAGCGACCGGCGGAACCGATGGGGCTGCCCTTGCCAAGTATCTGGAAGAGACTCAGTTTGACCTGCTGACTGGCAAACTCGACTGGACGCCCGCCGATGATGGGCATGAACCTGACAAAGAGGCGGTGCTAGTCGAACTTCAGGCGGCAACGCCAGCGTTTGTCAGCTGGATCCGCCCTGAGAACATTCCTGAACCGTAGGGATGTACAGATCAAGATGAGTTCGCATGCAAACGCAGTCCGAAATCCTGAGTGTTGAGCGGGTCGTCAAGAATTTCAGCGGTCTGCGGGCTGTTGATCAGGTCAGCCTGCAATTGCAGCAGGGTGAGATCGTCGGCCTGATCGGGCCGAATGGATCGGGCAAAACGACCCTGATCAACCTGATCAGTGGTTTGCTGACCCCTGATGATGGGCGGATTATGCTCGGGCGGCTGGATCTTACCCACCAGCCGCCGCACCGCATCGCCCGCGCCCGTGTCGCTCGCACCTTTCAGACGATCCGCCTCTTTCGTGATCTGACCGTGCGCGAGAATGTCGAAGTGGCCGCCCTGAGCAGCCGTGGCTTGTCACGTCGGCAGGCTCGTCCATACGCCGATGCCGCTCTCGAAGCTCTAGGGCTCACCACCTGGCGTGATCAGCCTGCCGGTGCCCTGCCCTACGGGCACGAACGTCGTGTCGAGATCGCCCGGGCCCTGGCAATGCAGCCCCGCTTCCTGCTCCTCGACGAGCCAGCCGCTGGCCTGAACGAAGAGGAGAGCGATGAGTTGCTGCAGGTGCTCGCCAACCTGCCCCATACGCATGGCCTGGGTATGCTGATTATCGACCACGATATGCGCCTGATTATGCGCCTGTGCGACCGGCTGCATGTGCTGAGCTACGGTAAGACGATCTGCACGGGGACGCCGGAAGCCGTGCGTGCCGATCCTGCGGTCATCAAAGCCTACCTCGGCTCCTCGGCTGACACACCGCTGCCTGTTGGAGGTCGAGATGCTCGCAGTTGAGGCGCTTGAGGTGCGTTATGGGTCGATTACCGCCCTCCGTGGCGTCTCGTTGGAGGTTCAAAGGGGTGAACTGGTCGCACTGATCGGGGTCAATGGCGCGGGCAAGACCACCCTGCTCTCGGCAATTGCCGGGGTGCTGAAACCGCTACGTGGTACGATCAGCTTTGAGGGCAAACCTATCGCTGGCCTGGCCCCAGAGTTGATCGCCCAGCGTGGGCTGGCTCTGGTTCCCGAAGGACGCGGGATGTTCCCCAGTCTGACGGTACAGGAGAGTCTGCGTCTGGGGGCCTTTGCGCGCAAGGGTAGGGCTGACTTCAAGCAAGATATGGAAACGATCTGCGGGCTTTTTCCGATCCTCGGTGAACGCCTGCACCAGCCCAGTGGGACCCTCTCGGGTGGTGAACAGCAACAACTGGCGATCGCCCGGGCCCTGATCGCCCATCCGCAGCTGTTGATGCTCGATGAGCCCTCCCTCGGCCTGGCCCCGGCCCTGGTTGATCAGATCTTTGAGTTGATCACCAGCCTGCATCAGCGTGGTGTCACCATCCTGCTCGTTGAGCAGAATGTCGAGCGCACCCTGGCGATTGTTGATCGGGCCTATCTGTTGCATACTGGTCAGGTTCAGGCCCACGGTTCGCCCGATCAGGTGCGGCGCAGCGTCGACATCACCAGAGTATACCTGGAAGGAGCGTAAGGGTGAGCCAGGGTGCTCAGATTGTCCAATTCCTGATCAATGCAGTGAGCCTGGGCAGCCTCTATGCGCTCATGGCGCTCGGCCTGGTGATTGTGTACGGTATTCTTCGCCTGGTTAACTTCGCCTATGGCGAACTCGTCATGGTTGGCGGCTATGCCCTCTTTCTGCTGAGTACCCAGACCGCCCTGCCATGGCTGATGATCGCTGTGCTTACGGTGGTCGCGGCGATGTTGACCAGTTATCTGACTGAGCGGATCGCATTTCGGCCTGTCCGTGATCGATCCATTACCGCCATGCTGGTCACCTCCTTTGCGGTAAGTGTCTTGCTCCAGAATGCCGCCCTGCTGATCGTCTCACCACGCCCCAGGGCCGTACCTTTGCCGGAGATCTTCACTCAGACGGTAACCTGGGGTGGGGTGATCATTCCGATGCGTAACCTCCTGGCCATTGGGGTGAGCATTGTGGTGCTGATCGCCCTGAGCCTCTTGCTCAAACATACCATCCTGGGGATCGCCCTACGTGCTGCATCGGATAACTTTGTGATGACCCGCATGCTGGGCATCCCGGCCAACATGGTGATCGCCAGTGCTTTCGCCATCAGTGGCTTTCTGGCCGGGGTTGTCTCACTCTTCTGGATCGGGCGTATTGCCTCAGTCACGCCAACCATCGGCGAGACACCCCTGGTGATCGCCTTCATCGCCACGGTGATCGGCGGCCTGCGCAGTATGACTGGCGCTGTGGTCGGTGGCTATCTTTTTGGCTTCATCACTGTCACGATCAGTCTTGTTCTGCCGCAGAGCTTGCTGAATTTCCGCGATGCTTTCATCTTCGCACTCGTGATCCTGATCTTGCTCTTTCGCCCGGAGGGTCTCATCAGTAGTCGCTATTCTGTGGAGCGCGTGGGATGAAGCTGACGCACCGTATGCCACCCTGGATTACCCGCTCCAGCACGCTTATCTTGCTGATCGTCCCCTTGCTGCTCACTGTCCTGATCACTACCATGTTTGGCTCAGTGCTCTTCGAGCGCATTGTTACAATCTTCTTCGTCCACCTCATCCTGGTGGTTGGGTTGCAGATCTTCATGGGCAATTCCGGCATCCTCTCCTTCGCCCATGTTGGTTTTATGGGCATTGGTGCTTTTGCTTCGGTGCTCTTTTCGATGAGCCCGCAGGCCAAAGCTATCGCTATTCCCGATCTGTACGCGCTGCTGTTGCCGATCCAGTTGCCCTTCCTCCCGGCCCTGCTGATCGGGGCAGGGCTGGCCGCCTTGCTGGCCGCCCTGGTCGGCTACCCGCTGATGCGCCTCTCCGATGCGGCGGCGGTGATTACTTCGTTTGCGCTGCTGAATATCATCCATGTCGTCCTGGTTCACTGGAAGCAGCTTACCAACGGCCCGCGCACCCTCTTTGGGGTTGATCCCTACACGACGCTCTGGAACAGTGCGGTCTGGAGCATCGTGATGATCATCCTGGCCTACTGGTTTAAGGAGTCGGCCTGGGGCTTGCAATTACGTGCTTCCCGCGATGATCGTTATGCGGCTGCCGCCGTGGGGATCAATCTCGTCGCAGCCCGGGCCATCGCCTTTAGCCTGAGCGCCTTTGTTGCCGCACTGGCTGGCGGTCTGTGGGCCCATTTTATTACTTCCTTCTCACCAGCAAACTTTTATCTGCCGACCACCTTCCTGATCCTGTCGATGCTGGTCATCGGTGGGCCGGGCAGTGTCTCAGGTGCCGTCGTCGGTACGGTGATCGTCACTATCGTCTTTGAGGGTCTGCGAGCGGTCGAAAACGCGATCAACAGCAATCCGGCGATGCCAACCCAGTTGATCGGTTTCACCGAGATCTTTCTGGCAACGGTGATGATCGTCATTCTTATCTGGCGCCCAGGCGGTATCATGGGTGGGCAGGAGTTGCGCTGGCCCAGATCGACTAGCGGCCTCGGTGCTATGCCGACCCAGACCGACCAGGCGCTCCCAGCCAAAGGAGGCTAAGATGTGCGATACCTTTGTCGCTCTTCCACCCGCAACCAGTACGCAGAGTGTGCTCTTCGCCAAGAGTGCCGACTGTGAGATCAATGAAGCGAACGCGGTTGTGCGCTTCCCGGCCCGCAAGCACCTGCCCGGCGAAGCCCTCCGTCTGACCCACCTGGTCATCCCTCAGTCCCGCCAGACCTATGAGATCCTGCTGACCAAAGCCTTCTGGACCTGGGGCTGTGAGATTGGGGTTAACGAGTACGGCCTGGCCATGGGTGAAGAGGCAGTCTTTACGACTGAGATGGAACAAGAGGCACAGACGGGCGTGATTGGCCCCGATCTTATGCGCCTGGCCCTGGAACGTTGCCGCGACTGTCGTGAGGCCCTCGATCTGATGACCACGCTGCTGGAGACCTATGGCCAGGGTGGCAACTGTGAGTTAAAGGGGAATTCGCACTTCGACAGTAGCTTCATCATGGCCGATGCAAGCGCGGCCTATATCCTCGAGACTGCCGGGCGTAACTGGGCGATCAAGCGCATCCCTGAAGTGGGCTCGATCTCAAATATGCTCGGGATTGGCAAGGATTGGGAGCGCTGCTCGCTGGCCCCCGCCGATGGGCAGCTTGATTGGGCTACGACCTTTGCCCTGCCAGAGGTGCCGCCGACCCTCGGCTCACCCGATCGCCAGCGCACGACCTATCAGAGCCTGCTTGAGGCACGTGGTGCGATCAGCGCACGCACGGCCTTTGACCTGATGCGTCACCACGGTGAAGGCTACCACCCGGCCAGTGCGACCGCCCACCGTAATATCTGCGTCCACGCCGGGCCGCAGGAGAATCGCTGGTGGCAGGCCGACGGCGTGATGGTGACCGAAGTGGACGCCGATGGGGTGCTGGCCTGGGTGACATGCACCTCAGGCACCTGCGTCTCGATCTTTAAGCCGGTCTTTCTGGGGGTGGAACTACCCGCTATCGGGCCGCCGCCGACCGAACATTTCAATCCGGCCTCGCTCTGGTGGAAACACGAGTTGTTGCACCGCCGTGCTATGGCCGATTTTGATCAGCTGGTGCCGGAGATCCGCCAGAGCTTTGCAGTTCTGGAAGAGGAATTTTTGGCCCAGGCCCCCGCGGTCAAGCGGGGCACGCTGGGCGAGAAACGTGATTTTATGGAGTACTGCTTTGAGCAGGCGATGCAGGCCACTGATGCGTGGATCGCCCGTCTGCGTGCTCGCAGTAATCTCAGCTTCAGCGATCCGGCCTATGCCGCTATGTGGCAGAAGCTCAATGCCGAGGCTGGCCTGAGTGGGATGCCAGCCTGAGTTTGTTCGACGGTTGCGCCATCAGGGGGGCCATGCTACAATCGCCGCCCGGCGTAGGCCGTTAGTACAGCTTGCCGGAAGTTTGTTCCCAGTTCGGTGCTCGTAGCGCCAGCCAGGCTGGCAAGATGCCAGCACTACCTTTCTCCCAACTGCCACCCTGCGGTTTTATGAATTGAGGCTTTGGCTTGTCCAGTTCAACCATCATTGCTCCCTACGGCGGACGGCTTATCGATCTATTGGTCGCTGAGGAGGCCCGCCCGGCTTTACTCGACCAGGCTATGCGCCTGCCGTCGATCCAGATCAGCCCGCGCAGCGCCTGTGACCTTGAGTTGCTTGCCAGCGGGGCTTTCTCGCCCCTGGATCGTTTTATGGGCGCTGCCGACTATCGATCAGTGATCGAGACGATGCGCCTGGTCGATGGGACGCTCTTCCCCATACCGATCACCCTGGCCGTTACGCCCGCCGTCGCGGCTGGCCTTGGTGAGGCGGTGGCCCTGCGTGATGCGCAGAATAATCTGCTTGCCGTGATGACGATCAGCGAGCGTTTTACCCGCGACCTGGCCGAAGAGGCGCACCTGGTGCTCGCTACCAATGACCCACGCCATCCCCTTGTCTCTGAGATGAGCGGCTGGGGTGAAGTCTGTCTCTCCGGCCCGCTGCATGTGCTGCGCCTGCCCCAGGCCTTCGATTTCAGCGAGTTGCGCCGCACGCCAGCCCAGGTGCGCGCCTTGCTCACCGAGCGCGGCCTCACCCGCACGGTCGCTTTTCAGACCCGTAACCCACTCCATCGTGCTCACGAGGAGCTGATCCGCCGTGCCGCAGCGAAGATCGACGGTGGTCTGCTCATCCACCCGGTCGTCGGCATGACCCGCCCCGGTGATGTCGATCACTACAGCCGTGTGCGTAGCTACCGTGCCCTGGTTGAGCGCTACTTCGACCCTCAGACGACTATTCTCAGCCTGCTGCCCCTGGCGATGCGTATGGCTGGCCCGCGTGAGGCCCTCTGGCATGCGCTCATCAGGCGTAACTATGGCGCCTCGCACTTTATCGTCGGACGCGATCATGCTGGCCCCGGTCTCGATAGCCATGGCAAGCCCTTCTACGGCCCCTATGACGCCCAGGCCCTGGTCGCTCGCCACGCCGAGGAGCTTGGCGTCGAGATGCTCGCCTTCAGTGAGATGGTCTATGTGGCCGAGCAGGAGCGTTACCTTGAGATCGACCAGGTGCCTGCCGGGGCCACCGTCTACAACCTCTCGGGTACCCAGGTGCGCGATGAGTACCTGGCGCGTGGCCTGCCGCTCCCGGTCTGGTTTACCCGCCCCGAGACGGCGGCCATCCTCGCCGAGACCTACCCGCCGCGTTACCAGCGCGGCTTCTGCATCTGGTTTACCGGCCTCAGCGGGGCGGGCAAGTCTACCACCGCCGAGGTGTTGACGGCCTTAATGCTTGAGTTGGGGCGCCAGGTCACGCTGCTCGACGGTGACGTGGTACGTACGCAGCTCTCTCAGGGGCTTGGCTTCAGCCGGGCCGACCGTGACCTCAACATCCTGCGCATCGGCTTTGTCGCCAGCGAGATTGTGCGCCACGGCGGTACCGTGATCTGCGCTGCCGTCAGCCCTTACCGTACGACCCGCAATGAGGTGCGTAAGCTGGTTGGTGAAGAGGGCTTCTTCGAGGTCTTCGTCGATACACCAATTGAGGAATGTGAGCGGCGTGATACCAAGGGTCTCTATGCTAAAGCCCGCCGCGGTGATCTCAAGGGCTTTACTGGTGTCGACGACCCCTACGAGCCACCGATTGCGCCTGAGCTGACCCTCAATACGCTTGCGCACACCCCTGTGCAGAATGCCCGGCGGATTGTTGCCTTGTTGCGCGAGCGCGGCTTCGTGCGCGATGCCTGATGGGGATTCAAGCATGGCTATGCGTGTGATCGCTACTGAGCTAGATGGTGTCCTGATCGTCGAACCCGACCTTTTCCGTGATGAGCGTGGCTTCTTCCTTGAGAGCTACCACCAGGCGCGCTACGCTGACCATGGCATCACGTGTACCTTTGTGCAGGATAACCACTCCCAATCGCGCCAGGGCGTCTTGCGCGGCCTGCACTACCAGGATATGTCGGTTCCGATGGCCAAGCTGGTGCGTTGCTCGCAGGGTAGCATCCTTGACGTGGCGGTTGATCTGCGCCTTGGTTCATCCAGCTTTGGGCGTTGGGTGGCTGTCGAGTTGAGCGCCGATAATGCGCGCCAGCTGTTTGTCCCGGTTGGCTTTGGTCATGGCTTTCTCACCCTCTCGCCAGTGGCTGAGGTGCAGTACAAGTGTTCTGGCTATTACAATCCTGCGGCTGAGGGTGCTGTGCGCTGGGATGATCCACAGCTTGCGATCAGCTGGCCGATCACGGAGCCGATCATCTCGCCACGCGACCAGGCGGCCCTCAGCCTGGCCCAGTATGCTGAACACCCGGCCTTTGTCTTCGGCCAGGTGTGAGCGAGTCAGGAGGCTGTGATGCGCCGGTTACCCATAATCGTTTCCCTGATCTTGACCCTCTTGCTTAGCCAGGTGCCCGCGCTGATGGCGGGTGCCCAGGCGCAGCAGAACGCCCCGATCTGCTTCACCGGCGTGCCCGGCATCACGGCATGTATCGACCCAACCTTCGCCGGTTATTGGCGTGTGAATGGCGGGTTGCCAGTCTTTGGCTACCCGCTGACACCGACGATCGCCTGGGCCACCCCTGAAGGTCCCAGCCTGAATGTGCAGTGGATGGAACGGCACCGCCTTGAGTTGCACCCGCAGAGCCCGCCGGACTACCAGGTGCAACTGGGGCGGATCGGGGCCGAGCGCCTGGCCCAGCTTGGGCGTGACTGGTCGGCTGAGCCACCTGAGCCCGGCCCGCAGCCTGGCTGCCTCTGGTTTGCCGAGACGGGGCGGAACGTCTGCGATCAGGCGGAGGGGACAGGCTTCCGGAGTTACTGGGAGCGTAACGGTCTGAGTCTCCCTGGCCTAACGCCCTACCAGCGCTCGTTGGCCCTCTTTGGCCTGCCGCTTACCAGCGCGATGCCTGAGCTTGGCCCTGACGGTACCCTGATCCTTACCCAGTGGTTCGAGCGTGCGCGCTTTGAGTGGCACCCGGCAAATCCTGCCAATTTTCGGGTGCTACTGGGCCGGCTTGGTCAGGAGGTGCGCGCTGCCACCCCATCACTTCCCACCCCTGAGCGCGAGATCTTTGGCGTTGAGCCGAACCGGGGCACCGTCGGTGCTACAGCTACACGCATCGCCGAAGGTGGCTTCAACTGGGTGCGCTACAACGGTGTGCTGTGGAGCGAGGTTGAGCCTCAGTCCGGTCAGCGTGACTGGTCGCAACTCCAGCAGGTCGAGCAAGAGTTAACCGCCATCGCCGAGCAGGGCGGGCGAACCATGCTTGTCGTGCGGGGTACCCCTGCTTGGGCCCAGGCCCGCCCCGACCGCATCTGCGGCCCGATACGGCCTGAGGCCCTGGCCGCCTTCGCCGATTTTATGGGCGAACTGGTGACCCGCTACAGCCTTCCGCCCTACAATGTCAAATACTGGGAGTTGGGCAACGAGCCGGATGTGGACTACCGCCTTGTGCGTGGCGACGAACCTTTCGGTTGCTGGGGCGATACGGATCAGCCCTTCTACAACGGCGCAGCCTACGCGGCCATGCTCAAAGCGGTCTATCCAGCGATCAAAGCTGCCGATCCGGCGGCCCAGGTTGTGGTTGGTGGTCTGCTGCTCTACTGTGATCCGGCCCGCCCTTCCGCCGCAGAGCCTTGCCAGGCAGGACAGTTTCTCGAAGGCGTGCTCCGCGCTGGCGGTGGTGGCTATTTCGACGTGCTGGGCTACCACAGCTATGTCTACTGGAATCCCGAGCGGCGTGACTGGTATCAGCGTGCCCCCTTGTGGGATCACCTTGGCGGGCCACTGCTGGGCAAGCGGGCGATGCTGATGGCGACCCTGGCCCGCTATGGCTATGCCAAGCCACTGATTATGAATGAAGGCGGCTTGCTCTGCTACCGTGCCGACCCGGCATGTGCCCGGCTCGGTTTCTACCAGGATCAGGCCAACCATGCCGTACGTCTCTACACCCGGGTCGCTGCAAGCGACCTGCTTGGGGCAATCTGGTACACGCTCAACGGTCCAGGCTGGCAGGACGGCGGCATGCTTGATGCCAACCAGCAGCCACGCCCGGTCTTCCATGCGGCTCGCTTCCTGGGCACCCAGCTGCGTGGGGCACGTTTGATCCGCACGCTCGGCTCCGGCAGCCTGGAGGGTTATGCCTTCGCCGTTGGCACGCGCACCGTACAGATCTATTGGACCAATGATGGCTCCCAAACAACCGTTCCGTCACCGCCGAGCCTACGAGCGATCTACTCGATGCTTGGCGAAGCACTGCCATTAACGACCGATCAGATCAGCGTTGGCTTTGAGCCGATCATCATCGTCGCAGGATCGTGAGTTCTGAATGATGTCACAGCAACGGGTATTGGTAACGGGGGCTGGCGGTTTTATTGGTCATCACCTGGTCGCTGCGCTCAAGCGTGCCGGCTACTGGGTGCGTGGCGTTGATCTGAAACGACCTGCCTACACACCGAGCGAGGCCGACGAATTCCTCCTGCTCGACCTGCGGCGTTGGGAACAGTGTCTGAGCGCTGCGGCAGGCATGGAACTTGTCTACAACCTCGCCTCCGATATGGGCGGGATGGGCTTTATCTCGCAGCACCACGCCCAGATTTTGCATAACAACCTGCTGATCAGCACGCATTGTGCGTTTTCACAATATCTTCGGCCCTCTAGGTGCATGGGAAGGTGGACGCGAAAAAGCTCCGGCGGCCATCTGTCGTAAAGTGGCCTATGCTAAACTCACCGGCAATCCCGAGATCGAGATCTGGGGTGATGCAGAACTCACCACATGTTAGCCCTGCACCTCCGCTCGTGCAGCATACCATCCTGGGCATCAGGGTCAGCGCGATCAATATGGATCTGGCTCTGGCCCAGATTGATGCCTGGATTACCCAGCGTCTGCCCCGCTATGTCTGTGTGGCGGGGGTGCATGGCCTGGTTGAATGCCAGGATGATCCGCAACTCTGGCAGATCTTCAACCAGGCTGGTCTGGTGACTCCCGATGGGATGCCGCTGGTCTGGTTAATGCGTATGGCCGGACAGCGCCAGGTTGAACGGGTCTACGGCCCTGATCTGATGCTGGCAATCTTCGCCATTTCGGCTCAGCGGGGCTATCGCCACTTTTTCTATGGTGGCGCTCCCGGCGTTCCCGAGCGTCTTGCCGCCCGTCTCCAGACGCGCTTTCCGGCAACCCAGATTGTCGGTACGTACAGCCCGCCTTTTCGCCCACTGACCCTGGATGAAGATGCCGAACTGCTGGAACGGATCAACACGGCGGCACCGCAGATCGTCTGGGTTGGTCTTAGTACACCCAAGCAGGAACGCTGGATGGCCGCCTATGTTGAGCGGCTCAACCCGGTTGTGTTGATTGGGGTGGGGGCTGCCTTTGATTTTCATGCCGGACTCAAGCCCCAGGCCCCGCGCTGGGTGCAACGCAGCGGTTTTGAGTGGCTCTTTCGTATGCTTAGCGAGCCGCGCCGTCTGGCCGGGCGCTATCTCAAGAATAACCCGCGCTTCCTCTACCTGATCGCCCGCCAATGGCTGGCTCGCACCGACGATCAGTGATGAGCGTTAGCCAGCCTGCCCGCCAATCAATCGGGTTGATCGAACAATGCCCCGGTGGTACACTATCCTGATTAGAAAGCTGATCGTTGCGATGCTCCCCTTGCTTCACCGCGCTCTTCTGCTCGTCGGTGCAGCGGGTACTGATGCCGTCAGGTGAGACACAGGGCCTGCACTTATGCTAGAACGCCTGCGGGTGCGCCTGACGGCATCACTTCTCTGCTTCGATCTGCTGATGACCCTCTTTGCGCTCTGGGCGGCTGCACAGCTTCGCCTGCGGATCGATCTTGGCTATGATCTGAAGCCGGTTGATGTGCAGGTGCCCTGGCCGCTCTACCCCGCCGTGGTGCTGATCTGGCTGGGGGTGAGCCTCGTCTTGGCCCCCCAACGGGCCGTCTTCAGCGCCGGCCTGCTCGAAGCGACCGGACGCCTGATCGGTATGGTGGCGCTTGGTTCGGCCAGCTTTGCGGGCCTGCTCTACTTCTCTTTTCGTGATGTTTCACGCCTGCAATTTCTTTATTTCGTCCTGCTCGATCTCGTCCTCCTGCTGATCGTGCATCTGCTGGCCCGCATCTTTAGTAATCGTCATCACCAGCCAGCCTGGCAGCGTCGTGTACTGATCATTGGCGATCCCGCCATCGGTCGACGCCTGGCCAGCGAATTTGATCAGCGCCCCTGGGCCGGTCTCAGGGTGGTTGGTTATGTCAGTGATGAGACGGCAACCGCTGCGCTCCTGCCCTACCTCGGCTCTACGGCGATGCTGCCAGCGATCATCGCCGACCAGCGGATCGATGAGGCTATCTTTGCTATGCCGCCCCAGCAGCACGAACGGGTGGCTGAGCTCTCGCTGGCCCTGCTCAATCAGCCGGTGATGTTGCATATGCTCCCAGGGGTGCTTGACCTGGCTTTCGCCCGTACCCCCGTTGCAACGATCGGCGGCATCCCGCTCATCTCCTTGCGTGAGTCGGCCCTGACCCCCGGCCAGCGCATACTCAAACGGATCTTCGACCTGCTGGCAAGTGCAACCCTCTTACTGCTGCTTGCGCCACTCTTACTCTTGATCGCGATCCTGATTAAGCTCGAGTCGCCCGGCTCGGTCTTTTTCGTCCAGGAGCGCATCGGTGAGCATGGGCGGCGTTTCAGGGTGATCAAGTTTCGCAGCATGTATGCCGATGCCGACCAGCGCTGGCAGGAGGTGGTTCGTGAGAATACCCATGGTCAACTCGTGCATAAGCAGAGTGATGACCTGCGGGTGACCCGCGTTGGGCGTCGTCTTCGCCGCGCTTCCCTTGATGAACTGCCCCAGTTGATCAATGTCCTGCGTGGCGAAATGAGCCTGGTTGGCCCACGTCCCGAACTGCCCTATATTGCTGCTCACTATGAACCCTGGCAGTGGCAGCGTTTCCGTGTGCCGCCCGGCATGACCGGCTGGTGGCAGATCAATGGGCGCAGTGATCGCCCGATGCATTTGCATACCGAAGATGATCTCTACTATATTCAGAACTACTCCTTCTGGCTCGATCTGCGCATCCTGCTCAAGACGCCCCAGGTTGTCTGGCAGGGTCAGGGTGCCTTTTGATCCACTGTGGGAGTGAGGCAAGCCTGCCAGCTTTGGCCGGGATCACGAAGGATTGTTGAAGAGGAGCCCTACACGGATGACTGAAGAAGACGAGCTTGATCTGCGGCCCTGGCTGTTTGCGATCATCGAGCGCTGGCGCATCGTGCTGAGCCTGGCGTTGCTGCTGGCGCTGCTTGCTGCCAGTTTGACCCTTTTTATAATGCCTGACCATCAGGCGACTGCGACGCTGCTCCTGGTATCAACCAATTCCCAGGTCACCCTTGATGAACGTTTTGTGACCACCGATCCCATTCTTGAGGCTGCCAATACCTCGCCGCAGCGCATGGCGCTGATTGAACTGGCCACCAGTGTTGAACTTGCCCGGCGGGTTGTCGCTGATCTGGGCGAGCCGGAGCTGACCCGCGAAGATCTGGAAGCGTTGATCGAGCAGATCGAGCTTGCTACTCAAGGTGATCTGATCAATATCGTCGCCTCGGCTCCTGATCAGGCTGAGGCGTTGACCCTGGCCGAGACCTGGGGCACGCAATATCGGCAGATGGTCATTGAGATCTATAGTCGTAACCCTGCTATGAGCGCCCAGACCGATACAGCCCTGGCTGATGCCCAGCAGCGCTACGATACGGCGCAGGCGGCTGTTGAGGCGTTTATTGCCAGTGGTCGTCAGGAACAACTTGACCGTCGCCGCCAGAGTTTGCAGAATCTGCTCGATAGCTCACTCGATGCGGCCCAGCAGCTCTACCGGCTCTATGTGCAGCGGGCTCAAACGCTCGACCTGATCCTGCAGGATGCCCAGACTCTGCGTGAGCAGGTGCTTGAAGGGAACGCCAACGATTTTAGCAATGCGCTGGCTCTGCTTTCCCTGCGTTCACGCACTAATGGCGCTACCGGCCTGCCGATCCAGCTAAACCTGGACGACCCGGCGTTGATCGTTGGGGGTGCGCCGACCCCTACTGATATTGATGCCCTGATTGCCCTGCTTACCAAGCAGCGTGATTATCTGGAGGTGGAGCTTGCCCGGGTTGCCGACGCCATTGCCAATGGCGAGCCTGCCCTGACCGGTCTGAATCCTGAGACGAGCAGGCGCTACATGGAACAGCAAACTGCGCTCAGGATTGAGGCTGAACAGCTTAACTCAAATTTGCGTCAGTTGGGTCAGGTGCGTGATCTGGCCTTAGAGTCGCTTAGTCTGCTCAAGCGCAAGCAGGAAGAGCAGCGTATCGTTGAACTGGCCCCACAGATCGATATGCGTCTGATCAGTGTCAGCCAGGATCTTCAGCCATCACTGCTGTGGCGACTACTGGTGAACAGTACGATCGGCTTTGTATTTGGGATCGTGATCGGCATCATTGCTGCATTGGGGCTGGCCTTCTCTGCACAGCGTCGTGGCAGCGTTAGCCGGCCTGTCACTACCGACACAGCGGTAACAGAAGGATCCGTGCGCTAGCACAGACGTATGCATCGTTTCAGACAAGCTGAGACCGCGCGTAAGCCGCCGACCTTGCAGCACCAGTTGGGCCGGCTTGCTGATTACAGTATCTGGCTGTTTGGGGCTGCTGTCGCGGCAAGTGTGATCACCGAGCGTGCCCTGCCCTTTGCGTTGATCGTCGCTGGCGTGCAGATCCTTGTACGCTGGCTGGCCTATGGGCGGCCACTCCCGCGCACCCCCGCCGACTGGCCGATCTTTGGCCTGGCCCTGATGGGCCTGCTCTCGCTGGCCGTCACGGCACGGATGGATCTCACCGGCCCGCAGGTGGGCCGCTTGTTGCTGGGTATGGCTCTCTACTATGCGGTTGTTGCCTGGGCGCACAGCCCTGCCCGCATACGCCTGATCGCCCTGGGCTACTGTGCCGTCGGCCTGGCCCTGGCCCTCGGTGCGCTGGGCAGTGTTGATTGGGCTGGCAGTGGGGTGCGCTTGCCGATCCCGGCAAGTATCGCCGCCCGTTTCCAGATCCTTGGGGATGATACGGTCAACCCCAATGTGATGGCTGGCTACCTGGCGCTGCTCTTGCCGATCATTGTCGGGCTGCCGCTCTTCGGCTGGCCGGTCATGGGTCGACTTGCCCGTGCCATCCATAGCCTGATGCCGCTGGCAATCCTGCCGATCATGCTGCTGACCCAATCGCGTGGCGCACTGGTTGCTGCGGGGTTGGGCCTGCTGGTGCTGGTTGCTCTACGCTGGCGCTGGGCGCTGATCCTGGGCCTCTTGCTGCTGATGGCTGGCCTCCTCGGCCTGGCTTTCGGTGGCTGGCAGCAGTTCGCTGGCATCGTCAATAGTGGGAGTAGTATCGACGGCTTGCCCGAACGGATGGAGATCTGGTCGCGTGGCTGGTATATGATCCAGGATTTCCCCTTCACCGGCATCGGTATGGGCTCGTTCCAATATGTCGCCGAACTGCTCTACCCCTTCTTCCTTGCTGCTGGTGCTGATGTGCCCCATGCCCATAATCTGCTGATCCAGGTTGCTGTCGATCTGGGCTTGCCCGGCCTGATCACCTACCTGCTCATCTTCGTGAGCATCCTGCTGATAACCTGGCGTGCGCTGCGCACCTGGCGTACATCCGGCACCGGCACTGATCTGGCCGGTCTCGCCGCTGGTATCCTCGCCAGTCAGGTGGTGATCCAGGTCCATGGCATCTTCGATGCGGTGACCTGGGGCATGGTGCGTCCTGCTGTCTTGATCTGGGCGATCTGGGGTACCTCGGTGGCGCTTTGGCAGCTTGCTGTGCCGCAAGCCCCGCCGTCGCAGCAACAGGCAGGGCTACCCGCCTCAGGGAGTGATGATGCAACGTAGGCACGTTGTGCAGACCCTCCTTGGTCTGGTGGTGAGCATCGCGGCGCTCTACCTGGCTGTCTCAGGGGTTGACTATGCCTCTGTCTGGGCCAGTTTGCGCCAGGCCAGCCTGCCCCTGATCACGCTCGCCCTGCTGAGCACGCTGATCAACAATCTTGCCAAGGCAGTGCGCTGGAAAATCCTGATGGGCGAGCGTGGTGCCCAGGTGCGCGTTGGGCCAGCCTTGCGCTTGCACCTGGTCGGTCAGTTACTCAACAACCTGCTCCCGGCTCGTATTGGTGATCTCAGCCGGGCCTATATGGCCGCTGAGCTTGGTCTTTCACGCAGCTTTGCGCTTGGCACGGTTGCTGTCGAGAAGGTTGTCGATCTGATCTTCTATGTCCTACTCTTTGTTTTGCTGCTTATGCTAATGCCCCTGCCGGATTGGGTTAGCCAACCGGCTTATTTTATGGTCGTGGCGACCACGCTGACGGTGGTTGGCCTGGTGAGCCTGTTCTTCCTCCACCGCCGCCCCGATCCTCCTCCCTGGATGCTCAACTGGCTGCCTCTCAGGCTGCAGGCCCGTGCCGGGCTGGTGCTGCACAATCTGCTGGCCAGTCTCTATGTGCTGGCCGATAGTCGCCAGAGCCTGCGGATTGTTGCCTGGTCAGCCCTGATCTGGCTTACCGCCGCCCTGACCAATGCCTGGACGCTGCAGGCCCTGGCGATTGAGGTTCCCTTTGTCGCCTCACTCTTTTTGCTCTTTATTATGGTGGCAGGGATCAATCTACCTTCGGCACCTGCCCGCATCGGTGTCTTCGAGTACCTCTGTGTGCTGGGCCTGGCCGTCTTTGGTGTCCCTCAGGATCAAGCCCTCAGTTTTGGCGTGTTATTGCATGTGCTGGTCTACCTGCCAATGGTGCTGGCTGGCCTGGCGACTCTGCGGGCGCCCCGGCAGGCTGCGCTGGCCGCCGATCAGGTGGCACCTGGCCCGGAACTGGCCCACGAACGGCAGACTTCGCCCGCTTCTGAGGCTGAACCGCAAGCCGAGACCCGCTGAGGTGTAGAACGAGCAAGTACCGTGAACCTCCCCTCATCTGTACCGACCTCTGATCAGCTGGCTCGTTCTATGAAGGCGTCCGACCTTACCACAGAGGCACGGGCGGCCTGGAAGATTCTGAACTGGCTGCTCCCGCTAGTCCTGCTGCAGGGCCTGCTCTACCTGACGCTGCTGCCGCCCTGGCAGCACTATGACGAGCCGGGCCATTTCGAGTATGCCCGGCTACTTGCCGTGCTTGGTGCCCCCGCGACTGAGATGGCAACGAAGGTTCCCCCGGCCATCCGTCGGGAGTTGGCCGTCTCGATGCAGCGCTTTAACTTCTGGAAGCCTGAAGTGAGTCCTGACTTGCGTAGTGACTCACTGCCTTCCATCGGCTTCGACCAGCGCCAGCATCCACCGCTCTACTATGCCTTAAACGCTGCCGCCGTGCGGGCGACCCTTGCCCTGCCGGTAGAGAGCCAGCTCTACACGGCCCGCCTGATCAGTGTGCTGCTCTACACCCTGGCGGTGGCCACCGCCTGGCGCCTGGCCCAGGTCTTTGCTCCGGACGAGCCAGCCTTTCAATTGGCCGTGCCCCTGATCTACGCAGCCGTCCCGCCTTTCGCCGCGATCATGAGTGCAGTCAATAACGATGTGCTGATCAACTTCACCGGGGTTATCCTCCTGCTGGGCTGTGTATTGTTGGTGCGTGACGGATTGCGTCCCTTGCCACTGGTGCTGGCTTTGCTGAGCCTTCTGGTTGCGGTGATGGCCAAACGCACTGCGCTGATCGGTGCGTTGCCGCTGGCTATGGCCCTGGTCTGGGCCGTTGTGCGCAAGCGCCAGAATCCCATCTGGCTGGTGTTGGCGCTGCTTGTGGTAAGTGCCATCGTTGCAGGGACTACGCTGCGTCTGGATGTTACCAGTGGCACAACGGCCCTGGCCATTCGCCCCTGGGTGATGGAACTCGACGACCGTTACCTGCACTTCTACCTGGATGCGACCGTACACTCCCTGGCCGACCTGCCCAACAGCCTGCCGACCTACGCACAGCTTGCCGAGGTCATCCCCCTGACCTACTGGGCCACCCTTGCCTGGGGTCATGTACGGATTGGCCAGGGCTGGTATCTGCTGATCATGGCCTTGCTGGCCCTGGCCGGGAGCGGGCTGCTGCTAGCTGCCTGGCGTCCCGAGAATCTTCCGTTGTGGCGCAGGCGGACGATCTGGCTCTTTTTTGCGACCCTGCTGGTCGGGCTGATCGCCGTGAGCGTCCGGGTGCATCCATTACCACCCTATGCCAACCACTCCTATATTCCCCATGGGCGTTACCTCTTTGGCGGGTTGGCCGGGATGGTGATCCTTTTGCTCTTCGGGTTGCAGCGGCTGGCTCCTATCCACCGGCGTCCGCTGGTTGCGCTTGGGACAACCGCCTGTTTTATGCTGATCAACTTTGCCGGGCTGGCGGCCGTGATCAGCTACTACTACGGTATGCCCTGGCCGCTGACCGTGCTCGCTGCGCAGAAGCCGGGCTTGCCGGGCTGGCCACCCTTCTACCTGGTGCTGCTAACCCTCTATCTCCTGGCCTTGATCCGTGCCGCACGTCAATTCATTGTTGTAGTGCTGCAACCCGTTGACGCTGCTTGAGCCTTCTGCTACAATCGCCTGCGCTCTGCGCAACCACGTTATACCAGTGACGAGTGATCAGTGACGAGTGATGAGGCGAGCGCAGGATTTACGGCAATCTACAATCCAAAAGCTGCAATTATGCAACGTCCACTGATTTCGGTGATCATGCCCTGTTATAACGAGGTGGAAACCCTACCAGCGATCCTGGAGCGGGTGATGGCGGTGGATCTCGATAAAGAGATCATTGCGGTTGATGACCACTCCTCCGACGGGACGCTGGCGCTGTTGCAGGTCGAGGCTCAGCGCAACCCGCAGTTGACAGTAATCAGCCATCCGTTCAACCGGGGCAAAGGGGCTGCGGTACGGAGTGGCCTGGCCCATGCCCGTGGCGAGATTACGATCATCCAGGACGCCGATCTCGAGTACGACCCGGATGATTACTACCGCCTGGTGCGGCCCATTCTTGATCGGCGCGTCGATGTGGTCTACGGCAGCCGTTTTTTGGGAAGCCACACCGGTATGTATTTCTGGAACGCCATCGGCAATAAGGGCCTGACTTTTTTGACCAACTTCCTCTTCAACTGCTGGATCTCGGATATGGAGACCTGCTACAAGGTGATGCGCACCGAGATTTTGCGTAGCCTCGAGCTTGAGAGCAACGACTTTCGACTCGAGCCGGAGATCACGGCCAAGGCACTCCTGCGGGGCCATCGCATCCTTGAGGTACCAATCTCCTACATCGGGCGCACCTACGAAGAGGGCAAGAAGATGAAGCCCAGCCAGGGCTTTTATGCCATCCTGGCCTTGCTGCGCTACCGCCTGACGGGATAGCCGAACTTGCGGTTTGTTTGGGTAGCCAAATGGTGGTATAACGGATCAGCAGGCCTCTTCCGGTAGGACGACAATCAAGCTGTACCCGAAGTTGGGGCGGACGAACACGGGCATACCCGGATGATCGCCGCCCTTTTTCGCGGCTCATAGGAGTAAGCCCTTGCGAGTGGCGATGTTGAGTGTGCATAGCAGTCCCCTGGCCCGTCTCGGTGGCAAAGAAGCTGGTGGGATGAATGTCTACGTGCGTGAGCTGGCCCGCGAACTTGGTAGCCGAGGCGTACCGGTCGATATCTTCACGCGGAGCCAGGATCGTGCCGCACCGACCATTGAGACGGTTGCCTGCGGAGTGCGCGTGGTGAACCTACACGCTGGCCCCAGTGCCCCCTATGATAAGAACTGGCTGCTGACCTATCTGCCCGAGTTTGTCAGCCGGGTACGCTGCTTCGCCGACGGCGAGGATCTCTCCTATGACGTGATCCATAGCCACTACTGGCTTTCCGGTGAGGCAGCCTTGCGTCTGCGGCGCAGTTGGGGCGTGCCAGTGGTGCATATGTTCCATACCCTTGGGGCGATGAAGAACAGCGTGGCGCGCAGTCGTGAAGAGACCGAGACCGGCCAGCGGATTGCGATTGAGCGCCGTCTGATGCACGAGGTTGATGCCGTGGTCGCAGCAACGTCCCTCGACCGGGCGCAGATGGTCTGGCACTATGGGGCCGAGGCCGAGCGCATCCGTGTCGTGCCCTGCGGGGTTGATCTGCGCCGCTTCCAGCCCCAGCCCCAGAGCGAGGCCCGTGCGCAACTTGGGCTTGACCCTGCTGCGCGCCTGCTGCTCTGTGTGGGACGGATGGAGCCGCTGAAGGGAATGGATGCCCTGATCCGTGCCCTGGCCCTGTTGCGTGCCTCCGGGGCAGCCTGGGCCAGCGATCTACAGGTGCTGCTGGTTGGGGGCGAGCCAGAGAACCGCCCACTGCACTGGAACAGCGAGCAGCGCCGTCTCGATACGCTGCGCCGTGAGCTGGGTGTACGTGCGCATGTCCATTTTGTCGGCGCACAGCCCCAAAGCTTGCTGCCGGCCTACTTTGCCGCCGCTGACGTAGTGGCTGTGCCCTCGCACTACGAGTCCTTCGGTATGGTTGCGCTCGAAGCCATGGCCGTAGGTGCCGCGGTGGTCGCCTCCAATGCCGGGGGCCTGGCCCTGACGATCGAAGACGGGCGCAGTGGGCTGCTCGTAGCACCCAACGATCATCAGGCCCTGGCCAGGCAGATCGCTGGCCTGCTGGATCAACCGGAGCTGGCGCAACAGTTACGAGCCGCGGCGCATACGCGGGCCAGCGAGTATGGTTGGGCCAACATCGCTCGTCGCATCACGACGCTCTACAGCGACCTGATGGCAACCCACCGGGCCGCACGGGCGGCTCAACGCCCCTTTGCCCAGGTCTCTTGAGCCTAGAGCGCTTCGTGCTGGGGTTGGGGGTTAGGGGGATGGGGCTCGATGCGTCTGGACGCCATCCACGACGCGTAGGTCGGCTCAACCTTTCTGAGAACCGCTGTAAATGGAACCACAAGAGTGTATCGGAGCGGGTTGTGGGGCCCAGCACACTGTGCCTCTATCCATACCGAAAGCTAGACGTGGCATTATGTAGGGCAGTAAGCCTTCTACGGCTATTTGGAGGACGCTGCGTATGCATATCCGATGGGCATGGCTTCGTTCACCGGGTGGTACCAGGATTGGCTTGCTTGGACTGGCGTTGCTGATGGTGGCCCTCTTCTTTGGCCCAACTGACAACTGGATGTGGGATCCTTCGTTCTACTATGCCCAGTTGCGCTCGCCGCTGATCGAGGGTGATCTTGACTTTCGGAATGAGACGGTGATCGGCACGGCAGAGTTGCCATACACCGTGACCGGCCTGCAGGGCAGTTTCTGGCCAATTGGACCAGGTCTGCTCTGGATGCCATTCTTTGCGCTTGGGCATGTGCTGGCACTGTGGATCCACCCGGCCTGGCTTGATGGTTTCGGTCCAGCCTATATTGTGATGGTCAGCCTGGGTTCAGCGTTGTACGGGATGCTGGGCCTCTTCCTCTGCTATCGCATTGGGCGTCATTTTGGTGAACCTCGCCATGCCCTTATCGCCACAGCCCTCTGCTTGATGGCCACGCCCCTCTTTTTCTATATGTTTCGCCAGCCGATTATGGCCCACACAGCTGGGCTCTTTGCAGTGGCAGGGCTGGTATTGATCTACCTGGAGTTACGACAGCAACCGGAGTTGCGCCGCGATAGCGGGTTGTTGCTGGGAGTTGGGCTCGCTCTAGCCTTTCTGATGCGTTGGAATGGCGCTCTACTGGCCATCATTCCCGCCAGTTATCTGGGAGAACACCTGCTCAAGGCCTTCAAGCAGCGCTCAGGCCAGATGGTTGGTGCCGTATTGATCCAGGCCCTGATTCTGGGGCTAAGTCTTGTCCTGGTGATCAGCCCGCAGCTCGCACTCTGGCAGCGTCTTTATGGCAATGCCTTCGTGATGCCGCAGGGAGCCTACTTCTTCACCAAAACGCTCCTGCCGATCAATCTGCCGCACATTCTTCTCTCAACCAACCGTGGCTTGATCTTCTGGCTGCCTCTGGCTGTGTTCGGCCTGGCTGGACTGCCCCTGATCCCTGATCGCATCGTGCGCTGGACGATGATTAGCACGATCGTAGCCCAGATCGTGCTTTTCGCTTATCGCAAGGACTGGTATGGCGGTGGCGGCTTTGGCAGTCGCTACTTTGTTGACCTGCTCCCGCTGATCACGATTGGGGTTGTCTGCTTGATGCGCCGTCTGCCTGAGCGGCGCTTCTGGCTGATCGGTGCCTCCATGTTGGTGCTTGGCTTGAGCCTGCACCAGCTGGCACTACTTTTTGCCTTCGAGCATATCCTTGAGGGTTGGTTCGACCCGTATGCATATCGCGAGGGTCTTTCACTCGGTGTGAACTGGCAAGCGCGGACATGGATGCACCTGCTATTCCACCCGCTGGACTGGTTCGGTGTGCGGCCGTATGTCGCTGCTGAGCGCCAGAGCCTGGCGACAGGGTTGTTGACGGGTGCGGGTGTGCCGAGTATGGCCGGGTTGGCCCTGTTGTGTACTCCCGCCATTTTGGGTGTGACGCTCTTGCTTCTGCCCAGGCTACGCCGCACTCCGCCCTGGCTGCTGGCCAGTGGGCTGATTGTTTATATGGTGGGGGCTGGGATCTACCTGCTTATGCTCTGACCGCCCCCCCCCACCTTTGGTGGGGCGAAGTGGGGCGGCTCAGGTTTTGCCGCAACGCTGAGAGGGCATGATTGTATATATGCAAAGCAGAGCGCCCGTGAACGGATCAGCCGTTCATGGGCGCTCAAGCTACTGTTACGCTTTAGAGTGCAGAAAACACCACCCAAAGCCTTGCTTGACAAGGATTTTGCGGCGTATTATACTTCGCGTGAGCGCATCAACTTTTTTCTTTTCCGCAACTTCTTTCTTCATGGCTGTTACCGGCAGACGGCGACGGCCACCACACCACGGCCCCGTGCATCGTCTCCTCTGGAAAGGGAGCCTGTTATGAGTGGTACCAAGGCAAAGGATCCCCGCTTCCCGGACTTTGGCTTTACTGTCCTGGACGGCGCACGCTCGACGCGGGTGCCGGGAGGGCGGACGGTTGCGGAGTTGGAGCCGGAGTACAAGATCAAGGGTCGGACAACCTTCAGCAGCCTGTTCAAGTATGACCCGTTTGATTTTTGGGTCGGCCCCTTCTATGTCGGCTTCTGGGGCTTCATCTCGGTGCTCGGGGTTATCTTCGGCACGTTCTTCTACCTCGATGCGGTTGTGTGGCGTGGGCCTTTCTCCTATCCGCAGAACTTCTTTGCCGGGCGCATTGATCCGCCCCCGGCTGAGCTTGGCCTGGCTCTGGTCAGTCCGGGTCAACCCGGCTTTGCCTGGCAGATGACGGTGCTCTTTGCCACCATCGCCTTCTTCGGTTGGATGATGCGCCAGGTAGACATCAGCATGAAGCTGAATATGGGCTACCACATTGCGGTGGCCTACGGCGTTGTCTTCTCTGCCTGGGTGACCTTGCAGATCATCCGCCCGATTGCGATGGGTCAGTGGCACGAGGGTTTTGTGCTTGGCGTGATGCCGCACTTGGACTGGGTCTCTAACTTCGGTTATCGCTACAACAACTTCTTCTACAACCCCTTCCACGCCCTGGGCATCGCTGGGCTCTTTGGCTCCACCTGGCTGCTCGCCTGTCACGGCTCGCTTATCCTCAGCGCGGCCCAGTACCGTGGCCCTGAGGGCGGCGACATCGAGAACCAGTTCTTCCGCGACGCGATCATCTACTCCGTCGGCGAGTCGGGCATTCACCGCCTGGGCTTCCTCTTCGCCTGTGGCGGTGTTCTCTCGGCGAACCTCTGCATCTTGTTCTCCGGCTGGCTGGTGCAGGATTGGGTGAGCTTCTGGAACTTCTGGAATGTACTGCCCTGGTGGAGCGGCGTGTAACGATTTTGAGTTTTGGGTTGGTGCCGCTGGATGGCCGTCGGGTGCTTGCGCACCCAGCCTCCAAAATTCACAATCGCAATAGGGAGTGACTATGGCAACGATGAATTCAATCCCCGGCGACCTTGAGCTGGGGCCCCGCGCAAAAGGCCGCATCGGCAAGGCGATTGAACTGCCGATTCTTGAGAACTTCGGCCTCGATAGTCAGATTGGTCCGACCTTCCTTGGTTTCTGGAATGCCGCTGCCTATGTGACCGGCGCGATCTTCACCTTTATCTGGCTCGTGGTGATGGCGGCCCAGGTGAACTGGAACCCGATCGCCTTCGCCAAGTATTTCTTCGTCTTGCAGATCGACCCACCCTCCACCGCCTATGGCCTTAGCTTTGCCCCCCTTGAACAGGGCGGTTGGTGGTTGATCGCGACTTTCTTCCTGACAGTGTCGATCCTCTGCTGGTTTATGTTCCTCTACTCGCGGGCCACGACTCTGGGGATTAAGCCCTATCTGGCCTACGGCTTCAGCGGGGCGATCATTCTCTATCTGGTGATCTATATCATCCGTCCGATGTGGATGGGTGACTGGTCCGAGGCCCCGCCGCATGGCCTCAAGGCCCTGCTTGATTGGACGAACAACGTTAGTGTCCGCTACGGCAACTTCTACTACAATCCCTTCCACATGCTCTCGATCTTCTTCCTGCTTGGCTCGACGGTGGTGCTGGCCATGCACGCCGGCACGATCTGGGCGCTTGAGAAGTATGCGGCGCACGAGGAGTGGGACGAGATGCAGGCACCCGGCACAGGCACCGAGCGGGCGCAACTCTTCTGGCGCTGGTGTATGGGCTTTAATGCTAATGCCTACTCGATCCACCTCTGGGCCTTCTGGTTTGCCTGGCTCTGTGGGGTGACCGGGGCAATCGGCATCTTCCTCTCGATGCCCGACTTCGTCAACAACTGGTTCCAGTGGGGCGTTGAGGCCGGGATCGCCTATCCGCAGTTCCCGCCACCCACACCGTAACTGTTGTCCGATCCACATGATCTTTAGAGCCGCCCCCGGGGGCGGCTCTGTTTTTTCTTTGAACCTTCGGGTGAAGAATCACCCGTCATCGGCATTGAATGGCGCGCTTCTGGAAGGAGTGCCTGCACGTCGGATCGTAGGCCCGCTGCTTGATGACCAGATCCAATCTACCCAGGTTGACCGCATAGCTCAGCGCCGGTAGCGTCATCAGGCTTTGCTCGACTATCCGCCTATCCAGCATGAAGTTGGACAGCGCCTCGATCTCCACGATGAGAATGGATTGGTCAGAGGCTTCATAGGTGAGTGTAGCGGTGAAGCCCACGACCCCCTCTAGCGGAAAGAGGGCTTCATCCAGATCAGCCATCGTCAGCAGCGCATGCCCTAACCTCGGCGAGCTACCTGGCCGATGGGTGACCCGTGCAAGGGTTCGCAGCGTTGTCCCACAGGGGCATGCCTCAGGGATGAAGTGCCCGGCGTCGCCGGTGCGGTAGCGGATGAGCGGCATCCCCTCTCGTGTGAGGGTAGTAAAGACAATCTCGCCAGCCTCGCCCTCTGGGAGCGGTACTCCGCTCACCGGGTTCACAATTTCGATGAGCAGATCCGCCTCGCGCAAGTGGTAACCGTGCCGCGCCTGGCATTCGACGCCCCCGCCGAGCCCCATTTCAGTCATACCGTAATGGTTGTAGACGGTGCAGCCCCAGGCCGCCTCGACGGCGCTAACGATGGCGTGCGGCACATGATCCGTAGTGAGCAATGCACTGCGCAGCCGTGCACCAGCTGTGGCAGGGTGGCGCGCCAGGATGATGGCCTGCCTGGGCGTGCCGATCAGGACAGTTGCCCCACTAGCTGCGATCACCTGCGCTGTCATGTGTGGATCCGCCAGTGGGTCGTGCAGGATACCTTCAGCACCCAGGCGCCTCAGAGCGGTGAGCAACAGTTCACCTACGCTGCCTGGCGTCTGGCCAGGGAGCATGACCAGAACCCGCTCGCCTGGATGGGTAAAGGTACTCATCCCCACCTGGAAGAAGCGCAGGGTTAACTCCTGATCGGCATGGGTGAAGGCGACCCGCTTGGGCGCGCCGGTGGTGCCTGAACTGCTCAGGGTGATCATGCGCTGGATAGCGTCCTGTGAGACACAGAGGAGTTGTAGTGGGTTGGCCCGCAGGTCGTCAGCCGTGGTAAAAGGTAGCAAGGCCAGATCAGCGAGACTCGTCAGTTCCTCTGGTGCTCCGACAAGGCGTTTGCGGTAGAAAGGGCTTCGCTGCCGAGCCAGGTTCACCGTCGCCTGTAGCCGATTCAACTGCCAGCGTATGAGGGCATCCCGTGCCAGCGGAGAAGGAGCCCCAATCGTTGCTGCGATCCACGGCTCCAGCGGGGTGAGCGCAGGGTTGAGTACGGTATGAGTGGTGCTGACGACAGTCGCGGTCATACTTGATCGGCGTGCGACACGCGGTAGAGTGATCGGCCATCCTGAGTCGTCAGGTTGTAAGCGCAGAACGGTACGACCAGGCCCTTGGGGCTGATGTTGTGGATATAGCAGAGGCGTAGTCGTTCAAGGTCGAGGGTCCAGGCGTCTTGGAAGGCCATCCCCGAAACGCAGAAGGTATGGGTTTTTGCCCGCTGGACGAAACGATCCCACTCACCGAAGAGGCTCGCCCCATCATTTTCATTTTTACAAGGCGTGATGACTGGAGCGGCCCAGTGGGTGGCCACAAAGGCGCGTGAGCGGCGGGCACCCTCCTCGGCGATCACGGGTACTGATGGGCCACAGCATGACGAGGGTCGGCTGCGCATAAGGGGTAGCACGTGCCCGTCTGGCATAAGCACGAAGTTCCCATGGAATGAACACATTGCGTGCTCAGCCCCTGCAGGGATGAAGCTGGCGACGGGCATACGCCCGTCGGTCTGCTCTGCGATGGCGCGGATCACCTCGGGGATAGTGATCCGCATAGTGTCGTCGGGCGGCTGCGGGTAGCGCCCGAAGTAGCTGATCGGCTGGAAGTGAACCCCTCGTACGGACGGCATGTGTTCCAGGGCGAAGCTGAGCATCATACCGATCTGATCGACGTTTACGCCCGGTACCAGGGTTGGCACCAGGACGACACCAAGACCGGCAGCGGCGCAGTGTTCGATGGCAGCCTGCTTCTGAGCAAGCAATGGACGCCCGCGCAGGGCGATGTAGGCCGCATCATTGATGCCATCGAACTGGAGAAAGATGGTAGAGACGCCTGCCTCACGTAAACGGGTCGCGAACGCCGGATCGCGGGCCAGCCGCAGGCCATTGGTGTTGACTTGAAAGAAGCTGAAGCCTAGTGTCCGCCCCACTGCGACGATCTCGGGCAGGTCGTCGCGCACACATGGTTCCCCGCCCGATAGTTGGATATTGCAGGGGCCGCTGCTGTCGAGCAGGTGCTGGAACCAGCCCGTGATCGTCGCCAGGTCGGGATCAGGTGGGGCACTCTTGCCTGCATTGGCGAAACAAACGGCACAGCGCAGGTCACAGCGCTGGGTTACCTCCAACAGCACGCAGCAGGAGTGTTGCTGGTGCTCGGCGCAGAGGCCACAGTCGTAGGGGCAGCCATGGGTTACGCTGGTGAGTGGGGCCACCGGAAAGCTCGGTGTCTTTGGGCTGACCCAGGTCGACAGCGTGGGTTTCCCACGCCAGATCACCGTCTCAAATGGTCCATGTTCCGGGCAGACCTTGCGCAGGTAGACGTTTTCGCCGCGTGCCACTCGTTGTGCAGGGATGCGGACGAGACACTGCGGGCACACACTCTCGGTCTCGGCGAGGATCTGGTCAAGCATAGGTTTAGGTATCTTTAGAAGCTTTCGCCCATCAGGTCGAAGCCATGCGAGACGAGTAATTCCTTGACCTTCTGGAGGGTCTCTTCGACAATGAGTGGGCAGCGGGTTAGTTGACTGCCCATACCGTCACCGAGGATCGTGCTGCAATCGATCCCGCCGTACGCTTGCCCAAAGCGATCCTTGAACCAGGCAACCAGTTCACCGATCATCAGCATCAGGCGTAGATCCTCTTCTTCATCGGCATGACCCTTACCTGCATAGAGTCCGAGCAGGCATGCACCACCACTCAATGCGCCGCAGTTTCCGCCGGTGAAGCCAATACCGCCCGCGAGGCCCTGGATCGCCCGCACCAGATCGGGATTCTCCTTGCCCTGGAGCGCCAGCCCCTGGAGCATGAGGATCTGGCTGCAGAAAAAACCTTGCCGCCCAAGGCTGATCGTCTGGCTGAAATTGTCCATTGTTATGCTCTTCCCATCCGTCGGGCAAGCAGCAGCAAGTAGCCTGGCCGGGCCCGAGCTATGGCCAACGCGGCGTCGAATGGGTTGACACCTGGCGCGGCTTGCCAGTAGGTCGCTATTGCCTCTGGGGGTGCTGCACAGGCGAAATCGTGTAGAGCCACTGAGCAATCCTCCCAATGTTCGACCGTGAGCCCGTACGTGGCAAGCTCAGCGCAGATCGCCTCGCACGAGTGGGCCAGCCCACGCCTCATTGTAGTCAGCAAGTTGCCCACATCAGGTGCACGCTCGGGGCTGCGCAGATAGACATCGCTGATAATCAGCGCACCGCCGGGACGGAGCACTCGCTGAATCTCGCTGAGCGTGGCTGCCCGGTCACTGACCACCGACAGGCTGCATTCGGCCAGGATAAGGTCGATAATGCCGCAGCGCAACGGTAGCCTCTCGGCGATCGCCTGAATAAGCAGCGCTCCAGCGGGGAGGATCTGGCCATGCGGCAAGGGTGTCACACGCACATCAAGGCCTAACGCTACCAGGCCAAACTCTCTGGCGGCGAGAGCCACGCTGGCTCCCCCGCCGCAGCCCAGGTCGAGTAGCAAGGCCCCCGGCAGCGCCCCGCAGAGTGCCAGGGCATGTCGGGTCAGGGCCAGCCCGCCAGGGTGGATCGGCGGGGCGCAGGCCGCAAGCTGAGGGTTCAGATGGCAGTGGTTGCCTGCCCGGATTGGCGGGTTCTGCAGGTCGGCCAGCATCCTACTTGTCCTCGAGGGCCTGTTCAATTTCGGCCATCTTGCCCATAGCCAGCACCTCGGGCACGAAGGTCAGCCCGCAATGTGGACAGCGTAGCAACTCTACGGGGAACGCATTTCCCAGGTAGGTCACATTCACCCGACGCACCTGGAGCGCCATGTTGCAGCGTCCACAGACCAGATCGGGGTGGTTAACCCACACGGCGCGTTCATCCTGGCTCATGCGTGGTGATCCTCGACAATCTCCATGCGGTGGCTGTACGCATTGGTGATCAGGAAGCCATCGCCCTGAGGCTCATATTCGACCCAATAGGTGACTGCCGTAGGTTTGTAGCTTGCTAACCAGCGTCCGCTGGCCTGGTTGTGAAAGCGTGCGCCGGTACGCTCGGCATGCTCGATCACGCGGCGCAGATCCTCGTCAAGGATGTGCCGCTCCTCCATCCGTGCGCGGATCTCGTCGGAAACAAAGAGCTGGATGGCCTCGTAGCTTGCCTGATTATCCATCGTCTCTCCCCAGACCTCCAGAAGCAGTCTCCGCTTGAGCCGGGCACGGTTTTCGTGGCGCTGCGAGAAACCGGGGCCACGCCCGCCGTTGCGCCCGTCATCACCATAGATAAGGTCAAGCAGGTGAAGTGTGCGTTTGCCATAGGCCGCGAAGAAGTCGCGACACATCGCGCAGTAGGTCACGTAGTCGCGGGTGCTCTCGGCGACGCGGCGTTCGACCACCTTGCGCGCCACTGCGGGGTTGGCCAGCCATTGGACTCCTCCGTAGCTACAGCAGGTCGTCCTCTGACGGCTGAGAGACAATTCTTCGACGGCGTACCCCAGTTGGTCAATAATCGTTCGCGCACCCTCCTGGATGCCCACCTCATAGCGCGTGCTGCACGGGTCATGGACTGCCACGGTCAACGCCCCGGTTCGTGCATCTGGCGGCAGCCCGCGCTCGGCATAGAGATCCCAGAGCGAGACGATGCGTATCTCAGGCAGATGCAGCTTGAAGGTCTGGTAGCAACTCGAGCAGGGCAGGATGACGGTGGGATTTCCCAGGCTGCGTAACTGGTCGCTGAGCGCAGCCAGGCTCGTAGCGAATAACTCGGGGCGACCGGCCCAGTCAGCTGGGACACCGCAGCAGTGCAACAGTAGCCCGACAGATGCACCCATACGCTGGCGCAGGTCGGCGTAGACCCGTTCGACGTGTTCTGGCGTCGAGGCGCTGAGCTGGCAGCCAGGGAAGAAGACATAGGTGCTTGCGGTTGTGCCGGGCTGGTGACGAGCTACGGTGAACTGTGGGCCGTTGCTGAAGGCCATGTCGCGCAGCGCGAAGTCGTGGGCCGAGGGCGGCATACGTCCCTGGCGCACCATTGCCTGACGGGCATGCTTGCAGACGGTGCCCATACTCAGATTGGTGGGACAGACCTCAGCGCAGAGGCCACAAAGGCTACAGCTATTGATGAAGCGGTTGGCCTTGCGCTCGCCCTGGACGATCGCCAGATTATTGTAGACTTCGCGAATACCCTTACGCGGGTAGCGATCATAGTGCTCAAGGTAGGGGCAAACCTTCACGCACTCCATGCACTCGCAGAGGAGACAGCGTGCAGCTTCAGCAACAGCTTCATCGGGGTGAAAGCCATCGGCGGGCCGGGCCGGGCGAACAGCCAGCAGCGGCACAATGCCCGTTGTGTTAGTGAAGAGCCGTGTCGTCTGGGTGCCCTCAGCGCTGCGTGAGGCCGTAAGCGAAACCTTCTGAAGGTAGCGGTCGATCGAGATCGCGGCTCGACGCCCATCGGCGATGGCAGTGATTGGTGAGGGTGGCTGACCGGGGCGCAGCAGAGCGCCGCCAGCAAAGACGCCGTCCAGGTTGGTGGCAAAGGTGGTTAGTTCAGTGACAATTCCGCCTGCGGACGTCTGGGGTAGGTCAGCCAGTTGCGCCCCAGAGCCGGTTGCAACATAGACAGCGTCGAAGTTTTGACGCAGGGTGTAGGCGGAGTTGACGGGCTCACCAAGGCGCAACTCAACTCCGAGTGTGACAAGCACGGACAACTCGGTATTGATAAGCTCCCAGGGCAAGTCGTCGGGCGGCGTTTGCCACAGATCCCCGCCAAGGCGATCGCATGCCTCGAAGAGCGTTACGCGGTAGCCCTTACGGGCCAGGTCGAAGGCGGCTGTCATGCCGCTGAGGCCCCCACCAGCCACCGCCACACGGCCTTGCCGGCGCGGTAGCTGACGGGGTTTTTCCGCGGCAACCGTCCCGTGGTTGACGCAGGCGAGCTCCAATTCACGGATCTGAATCGGCTCACCAACGGCACCACGCGTGCATAATGATCGGCAAGGCTCATCACAGATACGGGCGACGAGGTGAGGGAAAGGGATCGTGCGGCGAAAGATCGCGAGGCCTTCCGCAAAGTTGCCCTTGCCTACCGATCCTGCCAGGGCGCGCACATCAACGTGGACAGGACATGTTGCCTGGCAGGGTGGCGGCTCTTCTTGAATACAGCGAGCTTCAAGCGCCCGCAGCTCAATCTGTTCCATAGAGGCTTCCGGCTATCCCAGACCTCGCAGATCTGCCAGACCTGCGAGGTCTCGGCCCGATTGATCGTCACCCTGCTGTGACGGGGTCACCCGAGATGGCCCTCAGTCCGGCGAGAATCTTCTCAGGGCGGGCGGGCAGGTTGGTGATGCGCACACCAGTAGCAGCCTTGATGGCGTTCATGATCGCCACATGGGGCGAGGTGAGTGGCAACTCGCCGACGCCGGTTGCGCCAAAGACTCCATGCTCGCGCGGGCTTTCGATGTAATGGATGGCAAAACGGTCAGGGACATCGCGCGGGTAGGGGATGCCACAGTCACGTAGCGTGCGATGCTTGGTCAGATCCTCGAAGTCCTCGCTCAGCGCCAGGCCGATGCCCTGTGCGACGCCGCCATAGATCTGCCCATCCACCGCCAGGCGATTGTTGATCTTGCCTACGTCGGCGAAGACGGTCATACCCTCTACGGTCGCTTTGCCGCTCTTCATGTTCACGGCCACCTCAGCCATGAATACCCCATACATATATGTCGCGAACGGGTTACCCTGGCCGTTCTCATCGCAGTTGCTGTTCATGGTCGCGGCCCAGTTGCCCGTGTAGCGTAGCGGCTTCCCCTCGCTGACCATCTCGTTGTAGGTGCGGTAGCTCCCATCCTCCTTGCGCAGCGCGTCGAGCAGGTTGTCGCAGGCATTCTTGATTGCCTGGCCGATCACCGCCTGGCTGCGACTGCCACCCGAGGGGCCACCGTTGGGCGCGAGAGCCGTATCATTGAGAATGAGAGAGATCTCGTTGGCATCGAGTTCAAGGGCGCGCAGGGCCTCGTGGGCCGTGCCGAGCGCACCGATGTCTGCGCCTTGCCCGTGATCTTGCCAGGTTGTCGCAATCGTCACCCCACGCTTGGTCAACTCGGCCCATGCCTCGGCACCATCTACGCCGTCAAGGCCAGCACCATAGACACCGACAGAGATACCGACCCCACGTTTGACCTGCTCTGTCGACTCGCGGGCGGTGCGCTTCTTAGCCTCGAGGTAGAGCGGGCGCAGTTGCTCAAACATCTGCGGGAAGGGGTAAACCTCCGGTGCCTGGCCAGTCGGTGTCGTCGCGCCGGGGCGATAGATGTTGCGCTCGCGCAACTCCAATGGGTCGATGCCCATCTTCTCGGCCAACTCATCCATCAGACTCTCCGAGGCGAGAAAGCTCTGTGGCGAGCCGTAGGCGCGGAAGGGGGCCCCCCAGGCGTGGTTCGTTGCCACCGTGCGTCCCTGTCCCCGGATGTTGGGGATATGGTAGCCTGCGCCGATGAACTGAGCCCCGCGCAGGGTGAGCAGGTCGCCAAACTCCGAGTAGGGGCCGTGATCTACCGTCCAGTCGCTCTCCATCGCCACCAGCTTCCCGTCAGCGTCGGCCCCGAGCTTGACGGTGACCCAGAAGGGCGAGCGTTTGCCGGTGTAGGTGATGAATTGCTCGTAGTCATACTCGAGATAGACTGGGCGTTGGGTAGCCATCGCAGCGACGCCCAAGAGGGCCTCGATGGTTGGGCAGAACTTGTAGCCGAAGGTGCCGCCAGCCGGGTTGAGCACCATGCGCAGTTTCTCTGGTGCGATGCCAAGTCCGGGGGCAATCATAGCGTGGTGGAGGTAAAGGCCGATGCTCTTTGAGTGAATCGTGAGCCGATCCTCCTCGTCGAAGTAGGCGAAGCCCATGTCCGCTTCAATGGTCAGGTGGGGCTGACGTTGGAGGTAGAAACTGCCCTCGACGGTGTGGGCAGCACTGCTCATCAGGGGTGTCGTCTCCTCGCCTTTCGCAATCCGCTGATGGTAGTAGACATTTGGTGTCCCGGGGTGGATCGCGATCGCGTCGTCGGCCATAGCTTCGGGCGCACTCATATACGCCGGGAGCAATTCCAATTCGACTTTGACCTTTGCGGCTGCCGCCTTGGCTTGCGCGATCGTGTCGGCACAGACGATCGCGATCGCGTCGCCATACTGGAAGACCTTGGTATCACAGAGGATCGGACGATCCCAGCCATCACCCTTGTTAGTGGGGAAGGTGATCAGACCAGTAATGCGATTCTTGCCCTTGACATCTTTGTGGGTGAGTACCGCCGCCACACCCGGCATTTGCTCGGCCTCACGCGTATCAATGGAGAGGATGTTGGCGTGAGAGACCGTCGCCTGGACGAGCGCGAGCTGGAGGGTATCTGGGGGCAGCTTGAGGCCGAGATCCTGGCCAAAGTCGAGGGTGCCGGTGACCTTTGCGACAGCGCTAGGGCGGGGGTAACTGCTGCCCCAGATGCGACCGTCTGGTTCGGGCTTGTACTCAAGGAACTCGACCGGAACCTCGCCGCGCATGACGGCTGCGGCGTCCATCACTGCATCGACGATGGGCTTGTAGCCGGTGCAGCGGCAGGCGTTGTGCTGCTTGGTGAACCAGTCACGCACCTGCTCACGGCTGGGATTGGGGTTCTGGTCGAGTAAGGCCTTTGCTGAGACGACGAAGCCGGGTGTACAGAAGCCGCACTGTGCGGCACCACGCGTGGTCATTGCCAGCTGGAGGGGGTGCAGCGCGGCGGGCTGGCCGATCCCTTCCACGGTCGTGATGGTTGCACCATCGGGAACCTTGCTCAGCGGAGTAAGACAGGCCAGGGTCAGCTTGTTGTTGACGATGACGGAGCATGCACCGCAGTGACCAGTGTCACAAGAAACTTTGGTTCCCGTGAGGTGGAGTTGTTTGCGTAACACGTCAACAAGGGAAGCCTCAGGGTTAGCGATCACCGTTTGCTGCGAGCCATTGACGGTCAGGGTCTTCTTCCGCATGGGTGCGATCCTCCTTGATCTGGTACGCCATCAACACGACTTCTAGTTTGCAGTTTGTCTTATTTGTATGGGTATAGCAAGCCCATCAGGGTCGTGAAGCCTTCAATAACTCCACGGCATTCTGAAGCCTTACCGGTCGAAGTTGCTGCCAGAGCCTTCGTAACCCCAGGTAGGATTACTCTAGATTGTCTGGCTCAAAATATGACAAACCACAATTGTATGCTGACAATATAACATACTCTGTACACGCCTGGAACGGCAAGATGGTAGAGATTTAGGGTCTGAGCAAAGTTGCGGTTTGTGCATCCTGAGGAGCGCGAGAGGAGCGCGAAGCGTGTATCAAAGCGTGGAACGCATCTGGAGTAGGCCGCAGCGCAGGCGGTAGCCAGGGGGCGTTTGCTTTGCGACTTTGCTTAGGCGCTGGGCAGGGCTTGCCTAATTCCCTGCTGGCGAAGAACCATCGCTGTTGATCGCCGTGCGGCCCAGGAGTTCGCCCAGGGCCAGCGCGGTTGGCTGGAGGGTGGCCGGGTCGGCGGAGGTGTCGACGACCCAGATTTGCTCACCGACCATCAGCTCAAGGGCGACAATCGGCTGGATGCGCCGGATGGGCCAGCCGGTCGCCAGGGGGCGCCGGCGTAGGCGCAGGCCACTGATCTGAGCAAAGCTGAGCACCTGGATGCGCTCGCCACCAACGGCACTGTGCTGGCGAAAGCTGAGGTCGGCAGCCTCGCTGTTGGCAATAATGCTGTTGCGGGTGGTCAGCACGGCATAGCCGCCAACCACGCGCTGGTAGCCCAACCCGGCCAGGGCGGCCGCAATGACTGCCGCCAGGGCCGCGACGGCAAAGCCAGAGCCAGCAGCGGCGCTACTCAGCCCGCTCAGACCCACGACGAGCGCGAGCAGGATCAGTGTGATGCCGCCTGCCAGCACAGCCAGGCCCATGCCCCGGTTGGCCTCCGGGTAGGACTCGAGCTGTAGCAGGTTCGGTTCCTGGGTGGCGATCCGGTAATAGGGTGTGAGGCCCAGACGTCGCCCAAGCCGCTGCTGACTGCTGCTGATCGTGATGCTCTTCTCCATGCCAGGCTGTGGTGCAGCTATGCGCTCAATCCAGGCAGCATTATACCCGTCTCAGGCGATCTGCTTGTCAGCGGCTTTGACCTGATGTGTGCAGTCTGAGACCTGTCCCCGACCCCTGAAAGCCTGGTGAGTAGCAATACCTTTCAGATAAGCTCACGCAAAGCCGCAAAGCCGCAAAGCTTCTGCGTCTGATCGGCCTTGATCGATCTGCGCTTGCCCCTATTTGAAACGTATTGCCACTAGTACTGCGTCCGAGTAATGCTGATGGGTTGACGGCGTTGGGGCGCAGCAGCGGCCAGCGCTGCTGCGCCCTTACCGGATGCGTAGTCTTCCCGTCTTGTTTGCTCGGACGCTGTACTAGCGTGCCGGTGGCAAACTGAGCACCGTCCGGCGGCGGCGGGGCCAGGTCAGAGGCGGCACCAGGGCCACGGCGCAGCTCAGGCTGATGGCGGCGGCCAGGGCCAGGCTGAGCAGGCTGACGGCCCCACCCAGGCGCGCACTCAGCGGACGGTAGACGAAGGTGACTTCGTGGGGATGTCCGGCCAGGGCCGGCGGCAGGATGATGGCCCGCAGCAGGCCGTTGGCCCGCAGGATCGGGGTGGCCATACCGTCCACGTAGGCTTCCCAACCGGGATAGGTACTCTCGCTGATCGTTAGCAGGCCACGCACATCATTCTCCACACTCAGGCTGATGCGCTCCGCTGTGTAGCTTAGCATGTGGCTGCGCACCTGCGCCGGGCCTGCTGGCATGGCCCCCGGCCCAAGATCAAGCATGACCGGCACCCGGTCGAGCGCCTCAAGGGCCGAGCCTGCGGGAGCGCCTTTGACGCCGATCAGGGCGTAGGCCGCACCAACCTGGTTTGCCAGGTTGATCTGTCCGCCCAGCCCTCCAATTGCGGCCTGGGCCGCCGGGCCAATCTTCGCCAGCCCTTCGTCATAGGTGGCCAGAGCAACAATCGTGCCGTTCGGGGCTGCCTCGATCATACTCACCAGCCGATCGGCCTCTGCTGCTGATTGGTAGGTGTCGAAGCCGCCCGCTTTGAGCACGGTTCCGTTCTGTGGGTCGATCATGGCGATCACGATCCCGCGCTGTTTAGGCGTGACGGTCACGCCGTCAACGATGACCGCGCTGTAGCGGATCGGCCCGCCCGCCAGCACACTGAGCGCCACCGGGCTCTGCACGCCGCTTGTGCCGATCATATAGAGAGCCGGATCGACTGCTTCGGGCCAGAGTTCGGCGAGGGTCGTGTGGAGATTGCCCTCATCGGCGCTCAGGGTGGGCCGGGTGTTCAGGCTGTCACCCGGCAGGTTGAGCAGGCCGTTCAGTGTGATCAGGGTGGAGGCAGGGCGCAGGCTGGTGCTGAAGTGAGTGTAGGCTGGCTGCACCGCCCGCTCCCAGAGCCGACCCTGGCTGTTCTCCACGATCAGGCGCGCACCCTCTTCGGGCGGATCGGTTGTCTCAGGCGCAGTGAGCACATAGCCGGTGTTGAGCAGGTCGCGGCGGGCGGCATCACTCAGGTAGGGCCATTGCGAGAGCAAGGTAAAACGCTCTTGCAGGTCGAGCACGTTATAGCCAGTGGCAAAGGCGATGCGGTAGATCTGGCTGTAGTTGTCGGGCAAGACCTCGGCGGCGTTGTCTACCCGTAGGGCATCGGGTAGGGCGGCCAGGCGCTCGATCAGTACATCCTGGTCGATGATCTGCCAATCTTCCGTCAGCATGGTCGTGGCGTACTGGCGTACGGTAAAACGGGCCGTGTCGGGATCGGCCCGAATTGTATCGTGATAGGGCGTGAAGGTGGCCATATCGAGCACGATCAAGAGGATCATCGCCAGGGCCAGCCCCGGCCGGCTCAAGCGCCCGAAGGCGTAGGTCCAGAGCAGCACAATCGCGGTGGTCAGCAGCACCAGGAAGACGCCGTAAGCGTTGACGGTCTGGGTCAGCAGGGTGTAGGTATCTGAGGAGGGGTCGCGGTTAAAGAGATTCTCGGCGAAGTAGAACTCCTCGCCGACCGGGCGATAGTTGCCGACCAGCAGGGCATAGGCTCCGATCCCAACCAGCAGTGCCCCGGTTAGCATGATCATTGCCCCATGCACAAGCCGGCGCAGACGTTGCTGCTCGATGATCGTACAGCCACGCAGCAGGTGTTCGGCACCGAAGGCCGCCAGTACAGCCAGGGCCAGGTTGGCGATGTAGAAGGCGCGGGCGCTGACGCGCACCGAGCCGAGGCCCGGTACAAAGCGGTAGAGCAGGCCGTGCAGGGCGGTGAAGCCACCCAGGGCAATGATCAGTGCCACGGCAATCGTCACCGTAAAGAAGCGCCGCTCAGGCCGGGCATGTTCCGGCACTGCCCAGGCAACCGCCACCAGGGCCAGGGTGAGAATACCGGCGTAGATGCGGTACTCGGTGCCGCTCCAGTTCAAAAATTCGGGCATGAGCAGGCTGAGCAGGTTGCGTGGCATGAGCGAGTGCTGGGCTGTGAAGGTATAGGAGAGATCGCCGCGCCGTGAGCGCCCGAGCAACTCGGCGACGGGCAAGAGGGTGACGGCGGCGATGCCGAGGGCCAGCAGGCCAGCCAGGGCGAAGGTGGCTGGAACACGCAGGCGCTCCCACTTGCTGGCGGGATGCTTCCAGGCGTCGGCCCAGCGATAGGCAGCGTAGGCGGCAATGGCCAGCGCACAGTAGAGTGTCAGTTGCGGATGGCCGGCCATCACCATCTGGCTGAGGGCCAGACCGGCGGCGACACTCCAGGCGATCATGGCGGCTGGGCGTGGTGTATGCCAGCTTCGGTCGAGCGTCCAGAGTACGGCGGGCAACCAGACCGTGACCGCAAGCATGCTGTAGTGCCCACGATGGCCGACAAAGAAGCCGTTGAACTGAAAGGCGATTGAACCAATTAACGCCGCTGTCGGGATTACACCCAGCCCGCGCAGGTAGGCATAGAGGAAGAGCCCGCCCAGAGCATAATGCGCAACGACTAGTAACTCAAAGGCCAGGTACGATAACTCCTGACCCCGATAGAGCCAGTCGAGCAGCAGGTTGGGCAGGTAGTAGGGCGCTACCTGCACATCACCCAGCAGAGGCATCCCGCCAAGCTGGTAGGGATTCCAGAGGGGTACCATGCCAGCGTCGAAGAGCCGATGGACAAAGACCCGCGTGGGGTAGGCCCCCATCAAAATGTCACCGCCGAAGATCACCCGGTCGGCCGGGTTGGGTGCCCAGACTTGCCAGAAGACGAGCAGCGGTAGGGTAGCTAGCAGGAGCAGGGCCAGCAGGTCGGGCAGGAAGCGGCGAAAGGGGATGCGCTTCAGCATAGTAGCTCTCAGCGTGACATAATCTGCACATCATCAAAAGCGACACTGCCGTTACTGGCCAGCAAGCCCAGGTAGCCGCTGCTGTAGGTCAGTTCAACCTGTTCGGCCACCAGTTCGCCATCAAGCAGGAAGTCGGCCAGCCCGTCGGCCACGCGCAGTTCAAGGCTGTGCCACTCACCATCGCTGCCGTCAGGCACCTCGGCGCTGCCCTCAAAGACGAAATTGCCACCCTCGTCAAAGTGGCCCCACTGCAACAACGTACCGTCTTCGGTATAGTTGACAATCTGGCTGCGTGCGTTGGCATCACGGCGGGCCATGTTATAGATCACGCCCGCACCCAGTGTGCCGTCCAGCCATTGCAGCCGCACCGTTGCGGTGAAGTTTGCTCCCTGGAAGAGCGAAATACTGCTCAGGTCGGCTCCACTTGTACTCGTCTGCAGGTAGGCCCCGTCGCGACTCTGCCAGGCCCCGCTCAAAACCTGCCAGCCTTTGCTGTCACCATCTTCAAAATCGTCGCTGAGCCCGCCCGTCACCGTCATCGGCACGGACGTACTCAACGGCAGATCGATGCCTTCGGGCAGCGCCAGTACCACCACATCATCAAACTCAACCTGGGCCTGGGAGGTCGAAAGGCCGACGTAGCCCTCGGTGCTGTCATTACTGATGCGGGCTATCTCGCGCCCATCAACCCAGACCGTGCTCTCCGCGGCGTGGGTGACGATGCGCAGCGTGTGCCACTGCTCATCGTTGAGCGGCGGGTCGAGGGCCACCCCTCCACCATAGATGTAGGTGCCGTCCTCGTTATAGTGTCCCCAGCGCAGGAAGGCCCCACTGCGATCAAGATCGACCAGTTGCGCCCCGTTGCGTGCGGTCAGGTCTGGTGCGTTATAGACGATCCCACCGCCCATCGCGCCTTCGACTAGGCGCAAGCGAGCGTCAATGCTGCTATGGGCCAGGGGTGGCAGGTCAAGCAGGGTTGTATAGTCATAGCCATTCGGGTCACGTTGGAGATAGATTCCGTCCACCATACTCCAGTCACCGGAGAGGGGCCGCCAGAGGCTCGCTGCACTGCCCTCACCCTCGAAGCCCGTGCTCAGGAGGGAGGTCACCTCACCAGGCCGGCCCGACTCAACCGACGGAACCGCCACTGAGATTGTTGGTGCCACCGATCCAGCTGTCGCTACCGGGGCGGCCGTCGATACGGGCACGGGGACGACCAGGGGCGCTGCGGCGGCGGCAGTTGGTACGACGGCTACACTTGTCGGCAGGCTGGGTGCCCCGCTGATATAGCGGTAGAAGGCCGGTTCACGCACCCGTTGCAGCGGCACAACCAGGAGTTCCTGCAAGGCCGGGTCGGGGCCATAGTCGATCATCCAGGTCAGGTCTTCCTGGTCGGGCAGCCGGGCCAGTTCATCGGCAAAGGGCTCAAGCTGCACAACGGCCCAGCTGCGGATACGCCCCAGGTCGCTTTCAGGCAGGCGTGTATAGAGCAGCAGTTGTTCACCGGGCACATAGGCGCCGGAGACAAACTGCACCTCACCGCTGCCAGCCATACTGCGCACCAGCGCATTGGCGACGGCCTGGCCCGGCAGAATCTGAAGCGGTACACTGGGGCGTAGCAGGCGCAGCGCCAGCAGGCCGCCAATCGCCAGCATCCCGACAAAGAGACCGATGATCAGCAAGCGACGGAGCCGAAAGACTTGCATCCAGTTTCGGTTGCGCAGATGTGTGAGCAAAGTAGCCATAGGCTTCTACCTGACGACAAGTGAGTGAAGAGCGAGAAGCGAAGAGCGAGGAGCGAGGAGCGGGTATCAGACATCTCTCTCCCTCCAAAGCTCTACCCTAAGCACCTACCGGCACAGGCTGCTTCTCTACGTCGTTGTGACCTACCGGCCCAGGCTGCTCAGTTGCCCCATCGTCTGCACCCGCCACTGGGGCGACCGGCCCAGGCTGCTCAGCTACCCCATCACCTGAGCCTGCCACCGGGGTGACTGGCGTAGGCTGTTTGGCTACGCTATCTCCCGAGCCTGCTACGGGAGCGTTCGACGTGGGTGTGGGTTGTACGGGCGTGGGACTTGCGGGCTGGCTGCGTTGTAGTCGTGGCCAGAGCAGCATCCAGCCATCCCAGAGCACCAGGGCCACAAAGAGCCCGCCCATCACATAGACCTGTAGCTGTACCACCTGGGCCAGGTCAGCGTGCAGCAGCCAGAGCAGGCCAACCTGGGTCAGTCCGGCGGCCAGGGCCAGCAGGCTGCCGCTCGAGTCGTCAAGCGAGAGTCGATAGCTGATTACCACATTGGCCAGGGCGTAGAAGGTTGTCGCCAGAGCATAGCCCCCCAGCAGCGACGCCATCGGCAGGTAGGCCTCACCAAAGATCAGGCCGACGATCAACTCAGGCACGGCAATCGTCAGCAGGACGATCGGGGCTGAGACCAGCAGCACAATCGCCAGGCCAGTGTAGAGCAGGTGGCGATGCGGGTCGCCCTGGTGATGACGGCGGGCCACAATCGGAAAGAGCACTGTCACCACCGACCAGGTTGCAAAGAAGACGATCCGCCCGATCAGCGCCAGGGCCGCGTAGAGTCCGGCCTCAGCCGCGCTGAAGAAGTGTTTGACAATCAGCACATCGCTGTTATTGATCAAGATCTGCCCGGCCAGGGCTGCCAGCACCGGCCCGGTAAAACCGATGATTGCCCGGCGCTCGCTGGCGCTGAGTGGCTCAGCGTGCATCTGGTTCCCGTTGGCCCGGTGTGAGACAAGCCATGCGACCACCAGCGAGAGACTCAGCCCGGCGACGGCCCCGAAGACCGACCAGCCCAGAGCTACCAGGGCGATGCCGATCACCAGACGCGCCCACATCTCGGCCTGGAAACTCAAGGCCAGGACGCTGAAGCGCGTTGCGCCCTGGAGCATGCCGCGCTCGACGCCCAGAATGATGTAGAAGGGCACGCCCAGGGCGAAGATCACAAAGGGCCAGATCGAACTTGTATGGAAGAAGCGCTGCCAGAGCGGTGCTCCAAGGCCAAAGATCAGCAGCAGGCCCAGCCCACCCAGCCAGGCCCCCCGTCCGAGCCAGCGCCGCAGGGCCTCATTTGCCGCTGGTCGGGCTGAGGCACTGTAGACGGCCGCAAATTTCGCCGTGGTTGTCTGCAAGGCCACCGTCACAAAGGTGATCACCAGGAAGAGGGTCACGATCAGGCTGGCGTCGGCAAAGGCTGCCGGGCCTAGCCAGCGCCCCATGATCAGGTTATAGGCGTAGTTGCCCGCATTGACCACGGTCGTGCTGATCAGCAGCAGGGCACCGCCAGCCAGGCCCTCAGGGAGACGGGTGCGGAGTTGGGTAAGACGAGACTGGGCACGCATAGGGTGTGCTCCTACGGCTGAACCACTGCGGTGACTGAGGTGAGCCGGGCTTTCAGGCTGCTGCAGGCGCGGTCGGCGAGCTTGACAATCGTCTTGAGGAGGGTGTCAGCATTGTCCAACTGGTTAGCCCGGGCCAGTTGCTCTAGCCGGGCGCACTGTTCAGCCAGGGCCTGTGCGCCGATACTGGCACTGCTGCCGCGCAGACTATGGGCGGCCCGCGCCAGGTGTGCGCTATCGTTCAGCCCCAGGGCTACCCACAACTCATTGATCAGCCGGTGCTGCTCCAGGCTGTACTGCTCGACTAACTCCGCAAAGGCGTCTGGATCTTCCGCACTCAACAGCATCAGGTCGCTCGTAAGCTCCTCTTCAAGCGCTACAACCCGGCTCGGATGATGGAGCCACTGTTCAAGCCGGGCCTGCAAGGTGTGGCGGTTGACCGGCTTGACCAGCACATCGTCCATGCCTGCCTCCAGGCAAGCTACAAGGTCACTCTGCAGGGCATTGGCAGTCATAGCGATGATCGGGAGATGACCGCCCCGGACTTGCTCGTCGCTGCGAATGATCCTGGTGGTGCTGTAGCCATCCAGTTCGGGCATCTGGCAATCCATCAGGATCAGGCTGTAGCGTGTCGGCGCACTGCGCAACAGCGCCAGGGCCTCGCGTCCGTTGGAGGCCACGTCGGCGCTATAGCCCAGCCGGGCCAACTGCCTGAGGGCCAGGCGCTGGTTCACCTGCATATCTTCCACCAGCAGGATGTGCCCTGCCGCTGGTTGCTGATTGGCTGTCGGCAGTTGTGGCGGGGCGACGGGTGGCTCAGGTTGGCTGAGCGAGGCGAGCTCAAAGCCGATTTCGAACCAGAAGATCGAGCCCTGGTTGACCACGCTGTGGAAGCCGATCGTGCCGCCCATCAACTCGACCAGGCGCTTGCAGATTGCCAGGCCCAGGCCGGTGCCGCCAAATTCACGGGTGACCGAGCCGTCGGCCTGGCTGAAGGATTGGAAGAGCCGCCCCTGGGCCTCCAGCGGGATGCCGATACCTGTATCGCTGATCTCCAGGCGCAGGGTGACTCGCTGTGTATCCAGATCAAGCACACTTGCGTTGAGACTCACCGTGCCGACCCGCGTGAACTTGATCGCATTCCCGAGCAGGTTGAGCAAAATCTGGCGCAGCCGCCCGGCATCGCCGTAGATCATGGGTGGGATGCGCGGGTCGATGGTTGTGAGTAGTTGCAAGCCCCGCGCCTGGGCCTGCGCGTTGAGTACCCCCACCACGCCGGTGATCAATGTGGCCGGAGCAAGCGACACCCGGTCGAGGATCAGCCGGTTGGCCTCGATCTTCGAGTAGTCAAGAATATCGTTGAGAATGGCCAGCAGCGCTGCCGCCGCTTCGCTGATCGTCGTCGCCAGCTCACGCTGTTCTTGATCAAGGTGGGTATCGAGCAGCAGTTCAGTCATCCCGATCACCCCACTCATCGGGGTACGGAGCTCGTGGCTGACCATGGCCAGAAACTCGGACTTGTGGCGCGAGGCGGCGAGGGCCTCGTCACGGGCGCGGGCCAGGGCCTGCTCGGTCGCCTTGCGCTCGCTGATGTCGCGGTACTGCCAGAGGTGCCCGCCATAGTTACTGTCGATCCAGATCGGCACATAATCGCGTTCGAAGGTGCGTCCATCGACCAGCCGCAGCTCTTCGCTGACCACAATGCGCTGAGCGTGGAGTAACTCTTCGATGCGGGCCAGAAACTGCTCCGGCCCCTCAAAGAGGTTCTTGAGATCCTCGGCGGCTTTGGCACAGTCGGCACCAATGAGGGCTTCGGGTGGCACCGGAATGGCAAAGAGCGTACAGAGGCTCTGGTTAGCCAGGACGATCCGCCCATGCTGATCCTCAACCAGCACCCCCCCCCGCAGACTCTCGATCAGTGCCGTCAGGCGCGAGGTATTAGCTCGTGAGATCGCCGCAGCCTGCTCAGTCTCGGCCAGCCGCAGCATCAACACCTCATTGGTGCGCAGTTGGGCCGCCAGCAGGCTGATCAGCGGGCCGCTTGGGTCATAGATCGGCAATTCGTGCAGCCCCGCCTCGACCTGCTTCAGATCCTCCAGGCTGCTGAGCGTGGGCACGCCCAGAAAGAGCATCAGTTCAGCCTCGGGCAAGGGCAACATCTGCCCACGCAGCAACAGTCCGCCACAGCTTGGAGCCAGCAGGAAGGGCATATGTACCTGGCGGCTGATCGTCTCAAAATCGGCTGCCAGGGCTGGCTGCTCAATGCGAAAGAGCTCGGTCAGGTCACGACCGACGGCTGGCTGCGGGCAAAGCTGCGCGAGGGCTGGTCCGAGTTGGACAATGCGCAGGTCGCGGCCAAAGGCGATATGGAAGGGGAAGGTCTGCGGAAAGACCTCAGGTGGGATTGAGACGCTCGGCTGCTGCATACCCATGACCCTTGCAACTTTCAGGCTGGTGGGTGTACCTCATCACTACGCCCGGCCTGCTCAAGCACCTGCCCGACCGCGTCGAGCAAGTCACGCGAACTGGCTGGCTTGGTCAGAAAACTGTTGACCCCGGCGGCCTCGGCCTTAAGGCGATCCTGATCCTGCCCACTGGCAGTCAACATAATCAGTTGCACCGGGGCCAGTTGCTCCTCAGCACGGATCGCCTGTAACAGCGCAATCCCATTCATCTCCGGCATGTCCAGATCGACAATTGCCAGGTCAACCACCGTATTTGCCAGGTGCGCAAGGGCTTCCTGACCGCTACTGACCGCAGTCACGTCATAGCCCTCGCGCTTAAGCGTATAGCCGAGGATGTGCCGGATCACCGCTGAATCGTCTACTACCAGGATGCTGGCCATAGCTGCCTCAAAAATTGACGAGTGCTGCTTCAGCGCTTTCGGCCATGGTGAAGACCCGGTCGAACTTGGTCAGCTTGATGATCCGCCGTGCGGCTTCTTCGTTGGGCCAGACCAGGCGCACATCGCCGCCATGCTCACGGGCGCGCTTGAGCAGCCGCACCAGCACTGCCATGCCCGCACTATCGAGAAACGGCACGGCCGACAGGTCAAGCACAAAGCGATTCACGCCACGCTCGAGTTGCTGATCCAGGGCTGCCCGCAGATCGGGGGCATTAAAGGCATCGATCCGCTGCTGTGGGGTAATCACGACGGTACGCACAAGGTGTTCACGTAGGTTAAGATCCATAATGGGCTGACTCCTACAGATGCTTGATCAGCTGCCAGGTATTGCCGTCGGGATGCCGCGTATAGCTCACGTCATCCATCAGGTTGCGGGCGAGGAAGAGGCCGTAGCCGTGGATCTGCACATCCTCAAGATTCGGCTCAGGCACCAGGCTTGGGTCGAAGGGATTGCCGGTATCGGCCAGTTCAACCAGCAGCCGACGTGGGCCAGGGATCAGCCGGATCGTCATACCGATGCGTTGCCCCACCATGCCTTCATAGGCATGCACAACAATGTTGGCGAAGATCTCGTTGACCGCGAGCTGGATGTTGTAGGCGGTACTATGCGCATCTTCCAGATGGTCGATCCGCTCGATGAAGGCTTCAAGACAGGCCCCGACGACATTGAGGTATTTGTTGTCTGCCGGCAGATCAAGCCGGAGCTCGTCGGTGTGTGCTTTCACGATCAAACTCCCTTGATGACCAGCAGGGTCTGGTCGTCATCCTGGGGTTGTCCCGCCGAATAGTCGTTAATCGCCTTGTAGAGACTCTGGCCGATAGCCTGGGCTGAACGATCGGCTAGGGCGTCAACCAGATCGATCAGCCGCTCATAACCGAAGAGTTGGCCAGCAAAGTCACGCGCCTCACTGAAGCCGTCAGTCGTAACGACCAGCAGTGCACCGGGCGGAAAATCAAGGTAATAGTCTTCGCTGAGGGTCATTGGCAAGACACCAATCGGCACCCCATCGGCTTCGAGCATACGCGCTGGCCCCTCCGGCGGGCGGAAGATCACTGGCGCATGGCCAGCGTTGGCGTAGCAAATGCGCTGTTGCTCCGGCTCGTACTGGACAGTGAAGGCCGTGGTGAAGGCATCAAGCAGGGTCAGCTCTTCGTAGAGATCGATATTGGTGCGCCTGAGCACCGAGGCCGGGGTCGGATTGGGCATAAAGCGGGCCGCGATCCGGCTAGCGGTGTGGATCAGGCCCATAATCATTGCCGCCGAGATGCCTTTGCCCGCCACATCGCCGAGCATCAGCAGTAACGGGCGGCCCGGCTCTTCCACAAAGTCGTAGAAATCGCCGCCCACATGCAGGGCCGGGCGCGACTCGGCGTAGAAGTCCAGGCTAGCGGTATGCGGGCGACCCTGCGGCAGTAGTTGCAGTTGCACCCGCCGGGCCACGGCCATCTCGGCCTGCAGCCGGGCCTGGTCGAGCGTCTCCTGGTGGAGCAGGGCGTGTTCGATATGGGCGCCAGCTTGCTCGGCAATCGCCTGGGCCAGTTTGAGCTCAGGGGCCCTGAAGCCACCTTCGCGGTTCAACAGCCCAAGCACGGCCTCGGTCTGGCCAAGGATCTGCATCGGCATCAGGCAGAGATTGGCCAGGCCAGCCGGTAAGCTGCCCTGGGAGGCATCAAGGGCGAGTTGGCCGGGATAGTGGCGGCTTATCTCGATCAGCCGGTGCAAACTTTGATCGTCGATCATACCGGACGGATATTGAATCACCGTCGGGCCAACTGCCAGCACTGCACCCTGCACATTCACAAGGCGTGTTGCCTCCCGCGTGAGGTTGCGCAGGGTCTCAGCCATGCCGATCTGGCTGCGGGTTGCCCGGGAGAGCTCGTACATTGCCAGGAGCAGATCCTGGGTCTCTACAAGCTGACCGGCTAGTTGCTCGATCTCCCCCTCGGCCTGGCGGAGTTGAAGGCGCAGTCGCGCCTCAACTTCGCTCTGGAAGCGGAGCCCTGCGCTCTCTCGTACAGGGATAGCACTCATTTAGGATGCCCTTATTAGCAGTATGGCTGTTAAAAAGAAGCCACCGCCTCAGCTTCGCTGGCAAAGATTGCAAAAGCCCGGTTCATACGTGTCAGCTCAAAGATGACCTGTACCGGCTGTTGGAGTGCGCAGAGGCGCAGGTCACCATCATGTTGGCGACAACGTTTCATGCCACCAGCCAGGGCGGCCAGGGCACTCGAGTCGATAAAGTTGACCCCGGCCAGGTTGACTACGATGTAGGGGCTGCGCATCTGACCGTACCATTCGAGTACGGCAGGGGCCACATGGGCGTCAAAGCGGCCCTTCAGTTCCAGGACGGTCACCTTGCCGGACGTGCGTGTGGTAAGCGCCATCGGAGGAGCCTTTCGTCAATGGCGTGCCAGCCCACTGGCTGCGCCCGCAGGGCCGCGTCGGGTGGCACGGTTTTTCAGCAGTTGATGGGCATGCAGCAGGTACCACTCGACCACCTCGCTCATCGGCAGACCACAGGCGGCCAGGTAGTTTTGGGTTCCCATCGCCCGGCGGTAGGCCGGGTCATCAAGCAGGCGCGCAATCGCGGTGGCCAGGCTGGCTGGCTGATCGGGCTCAAAAAACTCGCCGGTGTAGCCCTCTTCAGCAATCAACTCGGCCAGGTCGCCCAGCTGCGGTAAGACGACCGCCCGCCCGTAGTTGCCAGCCTGGTGCAACACTCCCGAGCTGCCGGTGGTGCTGGTGTAGGGGAAGACAACCACACTGGCCTCCTGGAAGATGCGCGGCACATCTTCTTCGGCGACATAGCCAGTGAAGCGCAGCCCCTGCAGGTCGGCATTGGCCTGGCGCACACTCTCCAGATAGCCGGGCGCGTTCGGGCTATCAGTGCCAGCGATCACCAGTTCCAGATCGTGCGCTCCGCCCTGCAACAGCCGAAAAGCAGTAATCAGCGGCTCAACCTTCTTATAGGTGCCGAACTTGCCGAAGGTCATGATCTGCAAAGGGCCGGGTGGCTGCTCGAAGGAGGGCGGCGGTGCTTCGTCGAAGGCCCCGTGGGGGGCCAGCAGCACGTTTTGGGCCCCGTACTTCTGCTCAAGGATTTCGACATAGCGTGGGATCGTGACCGCCAGCAGATCGGCACGCAGCAACATGCGCGTGGTGAGCGTCCCAAAGGTACGGATCAGCTTCTCGACCACGGGATTGGCCCCGAAGCCAGCACTCTTCAGGTCAACCGTCTCCATAATGTTGTGCAGCAGCACAATCGTGGCGATGCCTTTGGCCCGCACCAGCGCTGGGGTCAACAGCCCCAGGGCCGCCGCTGGCTTGGAGCTACCGAAAGAGGCGAACTGGATGTTGAAGACCACCACGTCGGGCTTCAACTCGTTTGCCGCACGCATAATCCGCAGCGCATTGTCGAGGGCGCCGAAACGCCAGCAGGACAGCACGCGCAGGGGGGCCAGGCCGGGCTGTCGGTCCGGTTCGCTGGGGTAACGCTGGCCAGCGGGCAGGCTATCGCTCAAGACGATGACTTCGTCTACCTCCGGCTTCTGCCGCAAAAAGCGGATGAAGTGAAAGGCGTACTCGTTGAGCGAACCGGCACTGGGCGGGTAAGGCGAGACAATCGCGATGCGCATAGCTAGGCCCTTTTCACTTTGCGATGGAACGGATGAAGCGGCTCAGGCGTGGGCGTAGACTCCGCGTAGGTCGTTCATCTTGATCCGCACCAGATCACGCAGAAAGCGCTGGATCTCGCGGGTGGTATCCACTTTGGAGCCGGGCGCATCAATCCAGGCGACCGGCACTTCGGCAACGCGGTAGCCCAACCGCTCGGCCAGGTAGAGGATCTCCAGGTCAAAAGAGAAGCCTGTGATCGTCTGGGCGGCATAGAGCCGATGGGCTGCCTCGCGGGTGAAGAGCTTGAAACCGCACTGGGTATCGCGCACACCAATACGAAAGACGTAGCGCACGATCCAGCGTAGGCCACCGCTCAGCGTGCGGCGCAACAGGCTCTTATGGGCCTCTTCCGTCCCACCTGCTGCTCGCGAGCCGACGGCAACGTCATAGCCCTCCTGCTCGAGCTTCGCTAGCAGCTTGCTGATCTCTTCAATCGGCGTCGAGTTGTCGGCGTCATCGAAAAGAATGTAGCGGCCCTGCGCCGCTAGCACCCCCCGGCGCACCGCACTGCCCTTGCCCCCGTTCGTCGCCGTGCGCAGCAAGCGCAGATTGACCAGCCCCAACTCTTCCACCAGGGCCACTGTCTCGTCGCGGGAACCGTCATCGGCGATGATCAACTCCCAGGGGAAGCCCATCCCGGCAACGTGCGCGGCGATCGCCCCGATCGTCGGAACGATGCGCTCGGCTTCGTTGTAGGCCGGAATGACAATCGAAAGGTGCGGCTCATGCTCGATCGGCGTCGTTTTCCAGGCGTTATAAGCAGCGTATGTCATAGTGCTACTACTCCGAAGCTGGAGGTTACCCACTGTAACCCTTTGATAAGCTATGCACGGCTCTGGTCCTGTGAGCGCCTTGTTGCGTCAAGTATAAAGGCTGGTTCTCCTTTCTTATATATGTCGTGGGTACATCCTTTTGTGAATAAAAGAACTACTCTTTCCTGAGATAGTTAGTACTACAAATAGTATTATTCTCTCGGGGCAAGTTTAATATTGACATAAACGGTAATGTTTTTGTAATCTTTGTAATCTTCTCGTAATCTTTTGGCTTTGTAGTACGATTATTCCTGCAAAAACCGAAATCTCTATAGTCTCGTGTAGATTAAACGAGTGGGTATCCTGATTCTCCTGTTGTATGCTGTGAATCAGCCAGGTGAGCCTTGTGCACTACCTGGCATTTTCTGACCGCCCAGCTCAAACGCCCCGACCGTATCCCTGCCGCCCGGTCTGGTGTACAATAGTCCTATGCAGCGAACGATCTGTCTCTATTGCGGTGCCCGCACTGGTAATAATCCCCTCTATGCCGAAGTTGCCGCAGAGCTTGGTGCGGCCCTGGCCGACTCCGGCTGGTGCCTGGTCTATGGTGGTGGTGGGGTCGGCCTGATGGGCATTGCCGCCCGTGCCGCCCTTGCCGCCGGTGGCAACGTGATCGGGGTCATCCCTCGTGCCCTCTTCGAGCGTGAACAGGGTCTTGATGCCGTCTCCGAGCTGGTGGTTACCGAGACGCTCCGCGAACGCAAGGCGATCATGTTCGAGCGTAGCGATGCTTTTATCGCGATGCCCGGAGGCTTCGGGACGCTCGAAGAGTTGGTCGAGACGCTTACCCTCCGCCAACTGCGCTACCACAACCGCCCGATCTATCTGCTCAACAGTGCCGGTTTCTACGACCCGCTCCTGGCCTTCTTCCAGCACGCCGTTGCCAATGGTTTTATTCACTCCACTCACCTTGACTTGATCGAGGTCTATCCGCATCCCGCCGCCCTGCTGGCGGCCCTCAATGAGCACTTTGAGCGCCTGGAACAGGCTTCCTAGCCAAAGAAAGCCCCCTTATGATCGCGCCTGATGCGCCTGTGCGAGTGCGTTTTGCACCCAGTCCGACTGGCTATCTGCATATCGGCGGCGTGCGTACCGCCCTCTTTAACTGGCTCTTCGCCCGCCACTACGGTGGCCAGTTTATCCTGCGCCTCGAAGATACCGACGAAAAACGCTTCGTTGCTGGTGCCGCCGACGATATCATCGCCTCCCTGCGCTGGCTCGGCCTCGATTGGGACGAAGGCCCCGATTGCGGCGGCCCCCACGCCCCCTATGTCCAGTCCCAGCGTAGCGATCTGGGCCTCTATGCCACCTACAGCCAGCAGTTGCTCGAGGCTGGCCTGGCCTATCTGTCCTTCACCACCGAGGAAGAACTGGTCGCCATGCGCGCCGAGGCCGAGGCGCGTGGCTATAAGTCCTTCCGCTTCCGTGGCCCCGAACGCGATTGGCCCCTTGCCCGTCAGCGAGAACTGGCCGCCAGCGGTAAGCCCTACACGATGCGCCTCAAGACTCCCCTCAGCGGTGAGACCCGCTTTAGCGATCTGGTGCGCGGCGGCGAGGCAATTGTGGTGCAGCACGACCAGTTGCAGGATATCGTGCTGATCAAAGCCTCCGGTATGCCCGTCTACCACTTTGCCCACCTGGTTGATGACCACCTGATGGGCATCACCCATGTCATGCGCGCCGAGGAGTGGGTGCCTTCGACTCCCTACCACGTTCTGCTCTACCATGCCTTCGGCTGGAGCGTACCCGCCTTTGCGCACCTGCCGGTCATCCTGCGCCAGGATGGGCGCGGCAAGCTCTCCAAGCGCAAGGACGATGTATCTACCAACCGCTTCTGGGAGCGCGGCTACCTGCCCGAGGCGATGTTTAACTACCTTGCCCTCCAAGGCTGGAGCTACGACGATAAGACGGAGATCATGAGCCGGGAGGAGCTTGTCGCCCGTTTCAGCCTCGAACGGGTGCAGCCAAGCGGAGCACGCTGGAATCCCGATAAGCTGCGCGATATGAACGGCATCTACATCCGCAAACTCAGCACCGCCGAGGTTGCCGAGCGGATCATGCCCTTTATGATCCAGGCTGGCCTGGTGGTTGACCCGCCCTCTGCGGCTGAGGTGGCTTATGTGCAGCGTCTGACCCCGCTCATCCACGAGCGGCTGGAAGAACTGAGCCAGGCCCCGGCCCTGCTTGACTTCTTCTTCCTTGACCTGGTACCTGGCCCCGCTGGCTACGACCCGACCCTGCTCGTGCCGAAGAAGTTTGACTCACCCCAGACTAAGGCGCTGCTCGCTGCGGCCCATAGCACCCTGGCTGCCGTCAATGACTGGGAACCTGCCGCGCTTGAGGCGGCTATGCGCAGCCTGGCCGAAGCACAGGGTTTCAAGCCGGGGCCACTCTTCGGCACCGTGCGCGTGGCGGTCAGCGGGCGCACCGTTGCCCCGCCGCTCTTCGATATGCTCGCCGCCCTTGGGCGCGAGCGCAGCCTGGCACGGATCGCCGCCGCTAGCGCCGCCCTTGTCTGAAGCGAAGACATGGCAATGACCCCTGACTGGACACGCTCGATCCATCACGACGGCTCACCGCTCTATGTGCAGGCCACTGATTGGCAGCTTGGCGCGCGGGTTGCTCTGCGCCTGCGGGTTGACCATGATGCCCCGGTCGATGCAGTCTGGCTACGCACTTACCCCGATGGCGAGGAGACCATGACACCAATGGTCGCCGCCGAGCACGATCCAGTCTGCCGCTGGTGGCGTGCCGAAATGCCCCTGAGTATGCCGCGCAACAGCTACCGTTTCCTGCTGGTCACTGCTCAGGGCAACCTCTGGTATAACGCCACCGGGCCGCTTAGCTACTACCCGCCCGATGCCAACGATTTTCAGTTGCTTGCCGGGGCGCACGGGCCAGCCTGGGCACGTCGCGCTGTCTTCTACCAGATCTTTCCCGACCGCTTCTGTGATGGCGATCCGCACAACAATGTGCGTGATGCTGAATATCGTTATGCGGGCAAGCCCGTGCTGGCCCGTCCCTGGGGCACCCCACCCGACCCAGCCAGCGGTAGCCGTGAGTTTTTCGGCGGCGACCTACAGGGCATTGTTCAGCGCCTTGATTACCTGGAAGATCTGGGCGTGAATGCCCTCTACTTGAACCCGATCTTTACGGCACCAAGCAACCATAAATATGATGTTGCCAGCTATGAGCAGGTTGATCCACACCTGGGCGGTAATCAGGCCCTCGTTGAGTTGCGCACGGCCCTGAGCGAACGTGCCATGCGCCTGATGCTCGACATTGTGCCTAACCACTGTGGCGCGACTCACCCCTGGTTTACTGCGGCCCAGGCTGATCCGCATGCGCCGAGCGCCGAGTTTTTCAGCTTCAGCCGCCACCCCGACCAGTATGCAAGCTGGCTGGGGGTAGCGTCACTGCCGCGGCTCAACTACCGCAGTGAGCGGTTGCGCCAGCTGATGTATGCTGGCCCCGAGGCAATCTTGCGCCGCTGGTTGCGCCCACCCTATGCCATTGATGGCTGGCGCATCGACGTTGCCAATATGCTTGGGCGTCAGGGGGCCGATCAGCATGCCCACGAGCTAGGGCGCGCCATCAGGCAGGCCATCAAGGCCGAGGCACCTGAGGCTTATCTGATCGGTGAGCACTTCTTTGACGGTACGCCCCATCTGCAGGGCGACGAGCTTGATGCGTCAATGAACTACCGTGGTTTTACCTTCCCCATCTGGCACTGGCTCAGCGGCCAGTCCCACGGCCTGATCACGAAACAGGCCTGGGCCGACCGGCGGCCCCTGGATAGCGCCGCCGTGGCAGCCCAATGGACGGCCTTCCGGGCGGCGATGCCCTGGGCGATCACGGTGCAGCAGTTCAACCTGCTCGGTAGCCACGACACGCCGCGCCTGCGCACGATTCTGCGCAACGATCCCCAATTGCTGCGCATTGCCTTCGTCCTGCTCTTCACCTATCCGGGCGTGCCCTGCCTCTACTACGGCGACGAAGTGGGCCTGAATGGTGGGGCCGATCCTGGCTCACGCAGCTGTATGCCCTGGGACGCAAGCAGTTGGGATCATGACCTGCGTGGCTTTGTCCAGCGCCTGGCTCGCCTGCGCCGCCAATCCTTGGCCCTTAGCGAAGGTGGCTTCCAGCAGGTCTATGCCGAAGGCCATACGCTTGCATTCCAGCGCGAGGCCCCTGGCGAGCGCTTGCTTATTGTGGCCCGGCGCGCCGATGATGGCCTGACGGCCCTGCCTGTCCGCCATGCCGGTCTGCCCGACGGTGCCAGCCTGCGCGACTTGCTCTCTGGGAGCGAGGCCCGTGTAGCGCATGGCCACCTGCCCTTGGCGGGCCTGCCTGCTAGCGGGGTCATGCTCTGGCACCAGGTGGAGGCGTGAGGGAAGCCTGCTTCCTGCGTTGACGGGATAGCCCCGTCATGGTAAGATACCCGCCGTTGCATGAGCGAAACATTCTGAGGAGTAGGTTGTGAGCACAAAAATGAAGGTGCTGCTGGTGCAGGATGTTGATCATCTGGGCAAAGCAGGCGAACTAAAAGATGTCTCCGGTGGCTTTGGGCGCAACTACCTGCTACCGAAGGGCTACGCCGTCATGGCTACCCGTGGCCAGATCAAGCAGGCGGAAGAGCGCCTTGCCGCTCAGCACCGTCGTAGCGAAGTGGCCCGCAAAGATGCTGAGGCCCTCGCCGCACGCATCAACGGCGTCAATCTGAGCTTTGTCGTTAAGGTTGGCGAGCAGGGCCGGCTCTACGGCTCCGTCACCAGCGCCGATATTGCCGAGCGGCTCAATGCCCAACTCAAGCTCGAGCTTGACCGGCGTAAGATTGAGCTTGATGAGCCGATCAAGAGCACCGGCACTCACCCTGTCAACATCCGCCTGGCAGCCGGGATCGTGCCGGTCGTTAATGTAGTGGTGCAGCCTGAGAGTGACCCTGCGGCATGAGCTGCGCTCTGCCCTGGAGTCGCTTGGACCTGTGACCCGCATCAAATCAGTTCGAGGCTTGAGTGCCGCGGTCGTTACCGCGGCATTTCGTTCTCTTGTGGTTGGCCACAGTTGATCCGAGTGTGACCAGCAAGTACGCTCAGGCGGCGCACGCAAGGGGGAGAGGCTGTGGAACGCACGGTTCCCTTTGATCTGCAGGCCGAACGCGCAACCCTCGGCGCGATTCTGCTGGAGCGTGACGCGATCATCGCGATTGCGCCCTGGCTCTCGTCCGACTATTTCTACCTCGAAAAACATGCCCTGGTCTATGATGCCATGCTCGCCTGCTACAATCGCCGCGAGCCGCCTGACCTGGGTACGGTTGCTGCTGAGCTGCGCCGCCACGAGCGCCTCGACCTTGTCGGTGGACTTGCCTTCCTGGGCGAGATCTCCGCCGAGGTGCCTACTGCTGTGCATGTCGAGTACTACGCACGCATCGTGGAGCGCACTGCCGTGTTGCGCCGGCTGATCGAGGCGGGCGGGAAGATCGCGGCCCTTGGCTATGATGAGACCAATGAGCTTGAGGCAACCCTTGATAAGGCTGAGGCCGAGCTCTTTAATGTCTCGCAGCGCCGTAGTACGCAGGACTTCGTGCCGATCAGTCAGGTCGTCAACCAGCTCTTCACCCAGATCGAGTCGCTCCAGGAGCGCCGCGGCGAGGTGGCTGGCGTCGCAACGGGCTATAACGATCTTGATAGTCTGACTGGTGGCTTGCAACGGAGCGACCTGATCATCCTTGCGGCTCGCCCTTCGGTCGGCAAGTGTCTGGCCCACTGGTCGCTGGTTGACGATCCCGTTACTGGCGAGCGGATGACCATCGAGGAGGCGGTACGCCGGCAACTGCCTTCGATCTACGGCCTCTCAGCCGCAGGTATGGTGCGCCCGACCCGCGTTAGTGCCTGGGTCGATAGCGGGGTGCAGCCCTGCTTCCGGGTGCGTACACACAGCGGACGCCAGGTTGATGTCACTGCCCACCATCCCTTTCGTACCCGGAGTGGCTGGCAGCCGCTGCACGACCTGCAACCAGGGGTATGCATCGCTGTGCCCCGTGCGTTGCCGATCTTCGGCAACGATGAGCGTTGGTCGATTGGCCTGGTGCGCCTGCTTGCCTATCTGCTTGGCGGAGGTGAACTGACCGGCTTCATGCTCACCTTCACCAGCAGCGACCCGCAGGCTATGCACGACTTCGGGGCGCTCATGGCGAGCCATTTTCCCACCAGCCGACTTCGCCGCCGTGGCAACACTTATGCTGTCCTGCTGGCTCGCCCCGGGCATCGTCGCAAGGCCAGCGCCAGATCGTTTGACCCGCTGAGCCGGTGGCTCGCCGAAGTGGGCCTGCTGAGGCGGCCAGCCCACAAGCTACACCTGCCTGCCTGTGTCTGGCGCTGGAGCCGCTGCTACCTCGCCGAGTTTCTGCGCATCCTAGTCGTTTGCCATGGCCTGTCCCGTCAGTCCGGTGCGCCAGACGCGATCAGCCTGTCTATGCGCTCAGCGCGGCTGGCGGCTGATCTGCAGCATGCCTTTGTGCGCTTCGGCCTGCTTGCCCGGCGTGAGCAGACTTGCGATCAGGCCTGGCAACTTGTCCTGAACGATCCGGCCTCGTTGCAGCGCTACCATACGCAGATCGCCCACCTCGCCGAACAGGCAGCCCCCGTTCTGGCTGCCGAAGCACAGCTTGCCGATCCCAGCAATGCGATCGTCTGGGATGCCCTGGAGAGCATCACGCCCATCGGCGCACATCAGGTTTATGACCTGTGTGTGCCCGACGGGGCCAACTTTATTGCTGAGGACATCTGTGTCCACAACACCTCCCTGGCCCTCTCACTCGCCTACAACGTTGCCTACCTCTCACGCGGCACGGTCGGCGTCTTCAGCCTGGAGATGAGCCGCGAGCAACTGGTGCAGCGCATTCTGGCGATGCACACGGGGATTGACATGCAGCGTCTGCGCACCGGCAATCTGCGTGCTGATGAATTGAACCTGGCCTTTGAGGGCATGGGTGTGCTCTCCGAGTTGCCGATCTATATTGAGGATACGCCCGGTCTGACGATCACCGAAGTGCGGGCCAAAGCGCGCCGGCTACATGCCGAGGCTGGCATTGACATGCTGATGATCGACTATCTTCAGCTGATGTCCGGGCGGCGCAGCGACAACCGTGTGCAGGAGGTGAGTGAGATTAGCCGCGGGCTCAAGGCCCTGGCCCGTGAGTTGAACGTGCCGGTGATCGCGCTCTCCCAACTCTCCCGCGCCGTTGAGGGCCGCCAGTCCCATGTACCGATGCTCAGCGACCTGCGTGAGTCGGGTTGCCTGGCTGGCGAGAGCCTGGTCTACCTACCCGATGAAGGTACCTCATGTCCGATCGCCGATCTGGTCGGCCGGACGGGCTTCAATATTCTGGCCCTCAACCCCGCCACCTGGCAATTAGAGTTGCGCCCGGTGCTCAACGCCTTCAGTACCGGAACGCAGCCAGTCTACCGGCTCACCACCGTGTCCGGGCGCACCATCCGTGCTACCGGCAACCATAAATTTCTCACCCCCGCCGGCTGGCAGCGGCTCGACCGACTGACGGCCCAGGATCGCCTTGCCGTACCGCAGCAATCACCTGAATATGCTACGGCGACGCTTGATCAGGTGTTCAGTGAGGGCTATCGCGGCACGGTTGCCTGGGAATCTATCAGCCTGATCGAGCCTGCTGGCACCACGGCAGTCTACGACTTGACAGTCGCAGGGCTGCATAACTTTGTAGCCAACCAGATCACGGTGCATAATTCAATTGAGCAGGATGCCGACATTGTGATGTTCATCTACCGCGAAGAGCTCTACGACAAAGAGACCGATAAAAAGGGCCTCGCCGAGATCCACCTGGCCAAACATCGCAATGGGCCGCTAGGGATCATCCCGCTCCGTTTCGAGGCCCGCACGACCCGTTTCCAGAACCTTGAGCGTTACCAGGCCCCGGAAGGTTATTGAGTAGTTGGTAGTCGGATGGATCAGCTCAACCGCCTCTTTAACCTGACCGCCCTGCTCGGAGCGACGCTTGCCCTGGGCACCTACCTGGTGGTTGCTGCCCTACGCCTGACTTACCCCTTTGCACTTGAGTGGATCGAGCCGAACTTCTATCTGCATGTCGCACGGGTACTTGCAGGCCAGCCGCTCTACGGGCCACCAAGCTTCGACTACATCCCGATGATCTACCCGCCGCTCTACTACTACCTTGCGGCGGCCCTGGCATGGCCACTCCAGAATATTGTCCTGGCGATGCGGCTTGTCTCGGTAGGTGCATCACTGGTCAGCTTTGCGACGATCTACGCTATTGCCTATGTGCGCGGCCTGGCACCTGCCCTGCGTATACTGGCCGTAGGACTTTTTGCGGCCACCTATGCCTTGAGCGGCTACTGGTTCGATGTCAGCAGGGTTGACTCGCTCTTGCTGGCCCTGCTCTTGCTGAGCTACCTGCTGGTGCTTGACCGCTCGCGCGTCAGTTGGTTGCACGGGGCTCTTGCGGGCCTCTTGCTCTGCCTGGCCTTTTTCAGCAAGCAGTCGGCGGCCCTGGCCTTCCCTTTGCTCCTTGTCGATCTGCTGGCCCGCCGTGTGTGGAGCAAGGCGATGGGGTTTGGATTAGCCTTTCTGGTGAGCCTGCTGATCAGCCTGTTGCTCGCCAACCAGTCCTCGGCAGGTTGGTTCTGGTTTTACACCGTCACTGTTCCGGGCAGTGCCCCGATCATCCCAGGGCTCTTCACTGAATTCTGGACGATTCACCTGTCCGTGCTCCTCCCAGCCCTGATGGCCATCCTGCTCTGCCTGCTGCTGCTGCTTAGTAGCTATGATCACCGACGTCGTTTGATCGACTACCTGGAGTTGATCATCGTGCTTGGCCTGCCGCTCTTGCTGATGAGCCTCATGTCGATGATCAAGCTGTACGGCTTCATCAATGGGCTGATGCCGCTGACGGCTGCGCTGGCCCTGATGGCGGCAGAGGCGGCGCAGCATGTGCGGATGGTTGTCACTGAGCGATCACACCGCCCCACAGCATGGCTCGCCGGGATTAGCGTCATGCTCCTGCTACTCGGCCAGTTGGTCATGCTGCGCTATGACCCAACCCAGGTCATTCCTGCCCAGCGTGACTGGCGTGCCGGTGAGGCACTACTGGCAAAGTTGGCCGCAACAGACGAGCCGACTTTTGCCTCGACCGCGCTACACCTGCTCGGTGCAACCAGCCGCCCGCTGCATTTCCATGCCTCTTCACAGGGTGACCTGGCGGTCGCAGCGCAGCACAACCCGGATGTACGCGCACGGCTGGACGACTACCAGGTAAACCTCAACCAGCGCCTGGCCTCAGGCGCATTCCGCTCCGTGCTGCTGCCCGACGTACGCTGGTATGACGGTCTCTTTGGCCCCGAGCAGGGCTACACCTGTCAGGTGCTCCCCCCCGAATTGCGTCTCGGCACCTTCAGCGGTGTGCCGCATACGCTGGCCACCCTTTGCACTCGCTGAGACACGCTTTTTTAACGCACAAAAAAATAGATCGTCAGGCTCACACTGATAGCGATCACCAGGTAGCGCACATAGCGCGGCGGGATACGTCGGGCAATCGCTGCGCCGCCGTAGCCCCCGATGATCGCCCCCACAGCCATCAGCAGGGCCACCGGCCATTGCACCACGCCTGCCACGGCGAAGGTTATGACGGCCATCGCATTGACCAGCCCGGCCTGCAAGGTCTTCAGGGCATTCATCTCGTGGATATTGTCGAGGCCGAGCAGACTAAGCACGGCCAGGGTCAGAATACCCAACCCAGCCCCGAAGAAGCCGCCATAGACGGCAATCAGGAAGTAAACGGCAAGCACCACCACCCGCTGCTGTCGTTTACTGCGCCCCTGTGTGCCAAACCGGCGTGCCAGCTTGGTCAACTGGGGACTCAGGGCGAAGACCAGGGTTGCCAGGAGCAGCAGGTAGGGAATCAGTTGCTCGAAGACAGCCTCGCGGGTCTGGAGCAAGATCAAAGCCCCGACCAACCCGCCACTCAGGCTGATCAGGCTGAAGAGCACTACTCCCTGGCGCTGCTGGGCCAGTTCACGCCGGTAAGCCCCGACACTGGCCAGCACGCCTGGCCAGAGCGCAACCGTATTGGTTGCATTGGCACTGATAGCTGGCACACCCGCCACGACGAGGGCCGGGAAGGAGATGAAGCTGCCGCCACCGGCCACCGAATTGATCACCCCTGCCGCCAGGGCTGCCAGAAAAAGGAGCGTCAGCTGGATTGGACTCATTGTATGCGCTCTGTTGTCAGGTGCCTGCTGGCACTCTCGTAGCGCCAGTGTACCATTGATCGGCCCCGCGTCGATTCTTGCTGCGGCAGCCTGCTTTTATGCTACACTATGCCCGTGCAGATTCTCACAAGCTGGTTGTCGAAGGAGGTAGGGGCATGAGTTGGCGTCCTTCCGGTGGGGGAGATTTCAAGAAGAGCAGCCCGCAGAAGAGTAGTCCACAGAAGCGTAGCCCGAGTCCCACGGGCAATGGCGGCAGCGGCAAAAGTAATGGCCCACAGTTGCTTGATCCAACCTTGCAGGCCTTGATCATCGCCGCAGTCGTCGTTGGCCTGGTTGGCCTCGGTCTGGCTGTGGCCCTTGGCGGAACGCTTGGTCAGGGTGGCACCCAGACGGCCAGCCAGCCTACGGCGGCCCCGGCCCGCCCGACGGCAGCCCCGGTAGCAACTGCCGCCCCTGCTGCGACTGAGGCTGCTGCGACTGCGGCGACCAGTGCGCCCACGACTGGCGGTGGTATTCCCACCGAGCCGATTGGCCCGGCCCTGGCCAGTGGGAGCGGCACCGCGATTACCCTCAACTCCGATGGTGACCTGCTGGCCTTCGATCAGCCCAATTTGAGTGTGGCCAACGGCCTGGTTACACTGACCTTTAACAACACCGCCACAGCCGTGCAGCACAACTGGGTGCTGGTGGAGGGCGATGATACGGCCGTGAATACGGTCAACGATGCCGCCCAGGCCCAGGTGCGGGTTACCCGTGACGCCGCCGGGGCCGTGCCGCCGGCCGACACCCCTGGCCTGCTGGTAGCGCTCCCGATGCTCAATGCCGGTGATTCCACCACCGTTACCTTCCAGACGCCTGGCCCCGGTACCTACCAGTTCATTTGCACCTTCCCCGGCCATTACCTCGCCGGAATGAAAGGCACCCTGGTAGTGAATTAGGCGTTATCCGGAGGGGCGTAGTAGGGGCGTAGCAGCGTTCGCTGCTACGCCCCTACGTTGGTTTGGGGGGGATGGTGGGTGGTTTGTGGCGTGGTTTGGGGGGATGGTTGCCCAAAACCCCTACGCAACAACATACTGTTGCTGTTCACGCAGGGGTGTCCGGCGGCGCATATAATTGCGGGCCTGGGCCCGCAAAATATCCCAGGTCATGCCAAGCTGGGTCACCCAGGGGGCGGGGGCCATCTGCTTGTGCATGTAGCTATCAAAGGTGAGCCGCTGCACATCGGGGTTGCGGCACATTTCGGTGAAGACCTCCATCTGCCGTTCGTTACCGTAGCCCCAGCGCTGAAGCCAGCGTAGGAAGCGGTACATGGTGCCGTACCGTTGCCACCAGATACGCTCATAGGCGCGCAGGTTAGCTGCCGAGGGTGCCTCGAGGTGTTGGGCTAGAGTCTCAGCGGCAATCTGCCCACTCTTCATTGCCCAGTAGATCCCTTCACCTGAGGTATGCACAACCAGCCCGGCTGCGTCGCCAATCAACATGGCGCGGTCGAAGGCCAGTTGCTTGCGTGGCTCCATCGGTAGGGCATGGGCTTCGCGCAGGATCAGCCGTCCACCTTCGAGGGCTGGCCCGAGGCGGGCTTTGAGGTTGGCCAGGAGTGTGCGCGCCTTCTCGGTGTGGCCAGGCCCTGCGCCGATCCCCACAGCGATATGATCGCACTTGGGAAAAGCCCAGGCGTAGAGGTCGGGGCTAACTTCGTGGCCGAGGTAGAGGTCGGCCGTCTCTTCCCAGCGGGCCATCTGGGCTTCAGGCAGGCTGATGCGCTCCTGGATGGCTACGGCGCGGGGCAGATTAGGCAGGCCGAGCATACGCGCTGTTGGCGAGTAGGCCCCATCGGCCCCAATCACCACGGCGGCCTCAAGGGTGTGGGTGTTACCGTCACTGATCGAACGGTAGGTAGCCTTGACACCATTGGGCTCGATACGCAAGCCGGTCAGTTGGCCGTGGATCAGTTCGGCACCGCGTTCCTGGGCCCGTTTGCGGAGGAAGCCGTCGAAGACCTCACGTCGCACCATAGCCACAAAATCGTTGGCGGTCGCGGTGCTCCCGGCGACCGGCACATGGGTCTCCTGGCCTGAGGGCGAGACGATCAGGCACTGTTTGACCTTACGGTCGATCAGGCTCTGGGGCAGGTCAAACTCGCTGAAGGCGGCGGGAGGCACCGCACCGCCGCAGGGCTTGGCACGCACCAACTCCTTCTCCAGCAGCACTGTTTCAACGCCAAGCCCGCGCAGGGTGATTGCCGCAGTGGCTCCACCCACCGACGCCCCGACAATCAGCACACGTCGCGTCATCATTCCAACCTTTCGTCGCAAACAAAAACACAGAGGGGGCAAGAGCAGCAGCACAGCAGCGCGGTGCGCTCAACCTGTGCGACGGCCCTTGCCCCTCTGCGTACCGGATCCGTTTTTGCCTATGCAGCCAGGCCAATTGCGGCCACAAGCATGCCCCAGACATAGAGCATAATCGCCGTGGCGTTGAAGAAGACCTCGTTATGTTCGGGGTCGCGGATAAAGCGCACATTGGGAATGCTCTGAGCAGCGAGCAGGAGGGTGACGATCCCGGCGGCGATTGGGTGGCCCCACCAGAAGAGCAGGCCAATCACGGCAATCTGGGCCACGCCCATAATTGTCACGACCATACGGGCGGCCGTAACTTTGCCATACTGCACCGGGATGGAGCGGATGCCCATCGCGGTATCGCCCTTGATGCTCTTAAAATCGTTCACCGTCATAATACCATGGGCACCGAAGGAATAGAGCAGGGCAATGATCACGCTCTGACTGGTGAGCGGGGCAAAGGCAACGTGGCCAGCCATCCAGGCCAGGCCCTCGTAGGAGATGGCGACGAGGGCGTTGCCGAACCAGCCATTACGCTTGGCGCGGATCGGTTTGAGGCTGTAGGCCAGGGCACAGATCAGGCCAAGACCGACGAAGAGGGCCACCTGGCCACCGAGCACCAGGGCGATGCTCGTGCCGAACAAGGTGAGCACAATCGTCAGTAGATAGACATGGCGCAGTGAGACCTGACCGGAAGGGATGAGTCGATGGGGCTCATTGATCGCATCGACATCGCGGTCGCAGTAGTCGTTGACCACCTGCGAGAGGCCCGTGAGAATAGGGCCAGCCATCAGGATGCCAAGGGCCAGGCGTCCGAGCGGCTCAACCTGCCAGTTGAGCATACCGCTAGCCACTGCGCCACAGAGAAAAGCCCAGGCTGGCGCAAACCAGGTCACTGGCTTCATCAGCCTGACCGAGCGCCCAAGGATGCCACGGAGACCGGCTACGGGCGGGGCGATGGGGCGGGTGCTGGGAGGTGGAGCTGAGGCGACGCGGGGGCCATTGCGGAGGTCACGCATTAAGGGCTCGATTCTAGGGGCCGGAGTTCGGGGTGCAGCCAGCGAGCCTGCACCCCGACTTGCGTATATTGCGCCTACTGGCCGCGGAGGATCGGCGGGAGGACTACCACACCGGCGTCACCTTCACCGATCAGGCTCTGGTTGATTGATGCCCGCGGCACACTGAGCCCACGGTGGCAGGTGTAGCAGCCGGGCAAGTTGTAGGTCTGCCCATCGCCGAGGGTGCGGTAGGAGAAGCGACTGGCCCCACCTTCGAGCGCGGTGGGCACGGTCGCGACCGGGATGGCACCGTAGGTCGACCAGTTCTCAGCCAGCCAGGTGGTGAGTTCCAGCATGCGCTGGGCCTTGAGCTTGTTGTAGCCGTAGACCTGGTTGGTGATCCCACTGGCAGTGTTCAGTTCATAATCGATGAAGTTGCGCGAGTTGTGGCAGAAGACACAGCCGACGCCCAGCGCCCAACCGTTGTTGTTCATCACGTTCTGGTTGATCGTGACTTGCTCCTGGGTACGTCCGCCGTCCAGGGTCAGGGCCAACGAACCGCGCCCGCTCTCCGCGACAGCCGGGTCAAAGGGCTTCCAGACCTGATAGTTATAGATGTACCAGAGCACGGCGTCTTGCAGACGGATCTGACCGCGCAACTCTTCGGGCTTGAGGGCCGGGTCGGTGATTGCCGCACCGTTCGCATCGAGCGGATCGACCACCACCGGAATATCAGGCACACTCGTGATGAACTGCGGAGCCACCGACTCGAGATTCTTCGGCGCGTTATTGTGGCAGGTTGCGCACTGGACATAGTTGCCGCGCCAGTTGGGCAGGCCAACGACGAACTGGGTGTTCACATCGCTGACCAGGTAGAGCATGTTACGTGCGGCGACCTTCTGTGGATAGTCATCGGCGGCAAAGTTGTTGATGTTGTGGCAATACTGGCAGCCAACGCCCAGACCACCTGAGACGTACTGTTGCATGTAGGTCCAGACCTGGGCCGAGGTCATACCGGCGAGCACTTGGACATTGACCGTATTGGGGTTGGTCTGAACCCAGGCCTGGCCAGCCTGAACACCCTCTGTCCAGGCGGCCTCACCAAGCCAGACGGCCCGGCCATCGGTGGGCGTATTCGGCGCGGCGGCGGTGATTGCCTTAATGCCGTCGCTGGGACTCCAGGGGGCGATGGCAGCTTCGGCAAGGGCGACGGCAGGCGCATCAGAGGTGCGTACCAGGCTGTAGATCCACCAGAAGGTGGCAGTAGTTATCACCGCGACGACGATGCCGACGGCCACCGAGACAAAGATCGCCGCCTGTCGATCGGATGGACGAGTTGGCGATTGCATAGGGGGTCTCCTCAACTCCGAGTCAGGAGCCCGGCGGCGCCGCTGTGGAGGATCGGCTCCGACGTGCAGCACTGCGAGCGGGAAGCGCGATTGCGTGGTGAGGGCGGACGTGGTGCGTCAGGAGGCTGGGGCTGGCGTGTGCGGCGATCCTCCATTGTGCTGCCAAGTATACACCTGTTGTTTTATGAGGTCAAATTTTGTTATATGTGCAAAAGAGGTGCATACTACACGCCCTGATGTCAACAGCCGCCAGCAGAGTCTGCTGGCGGCTGTTGTTCCGTTCACGACGCTTCCACTGTCGGCGACGCCACGGCACCGCCGGCGCTAGCCCAAGAGGAAGGTCAGGTAGAAGCTGATCATTGCCGCCGGCGTCGTACCTGCGGGGGTGAGGTTGTCGAGCCAGTTGTAGCGCGTCGAGCTCAGCACAATGAAGTGAATGAGTAACGCGACCACAAAACCGAGAATGGTGAAGATTACGATGTTTGTCCGGACGGAACTGCGAGCTTGCATAGTCAACTCCTTGAGGTGCCAGGACTGAGCCTGCTACGGCGATCGGTTGTCGGATGTTGTCGCATGTCACCTGAAACCAGACCGCTCTTAAATCACGGGGCTCAACCAGGGCCGCCAGACCCAGACCAGCAGGTGGGCGATGGCAGCAATCACACCGAAGGCCCAGAACGACTTGACCATAATGTCGTGCATCAGCCAGTCCTGGTTGTTGAACAGCGACCGCCACTTCGGGGGAACCAGATCGTCGTCGTCGCGCATGGGCGAACCTCCTTAACAGGCGGAAACCACGGGCGCTAACCACCTGGTACGACCAGCGCGCCTGGCTGTCATCGTCGCACCATATCCGTGACCGGACGGAAGTGGTAAACCTGGGATGAAGAGTGAAGCGTCCTAAACCTGGCCCAAATTATATAGGAGTCAAGGAAAATTGTCAATCCGTTGCTTTTAAGCAAAAGGACGATTCTGTGGCCAGATTGTTTGGATGGTGTCTCTGAGTGCTATACTCACTCTTCGCCTGGTCTGAAACCTTGTTGGAGCCGTTATGGTTCACCTGCGTTACCTACTGCCCTATCTGGCCCGCTACCGCGCCGCGCTGCTCGCCGGCTTGCTCTGCGCTGTCCTGGGGGCCTCGGTGAGTACCGCTGGCCCTTATCTGTTGCGTCTGGCGGTTGATGAGTTGAACCAGGGCCATCTGTTGCCCGCCACGCTGCTGCGTTTTAGCGCGATGTTGCTGGTTGCTGCGCTTGCTGAGGGTATCTTCAAGTTTATCCAGCGTATGCTGATCGGTGGTACGGCCTATCAGGTTGAGTATGACCTGCGCGCCGAGCTCTTTAAGCGGTATGTGAGCCTTGACCAGGGCTTCTTTGGGGTGAACCATACGGGCGATCTGATGGCCCGCGCTACGAACGACCTCAGTGCGGTGCGCCAGTTGCTTGGCCCGGGTCTGAACGGTACTGCTACGGCCCTGCTGACCTTTGGGGTTGCCGCTGGCCTGATGCTGTCGATGCATGTCACCCTGGCCCTGGTGGTGATGCTGCTGATGCCGATTGCGACGCTGGTCTTTGTCCTGGTTGGTACGCGCATGCGTAGTACCTATACCAGGGTGCAGGATCAGTTTGGGGCGATCTCGACCCGGGTGCAGGAGAATTTCTCCGGCATCCGCACGATCAAGGCTTATGCCCAGGAAGAGGCCGAGCTAGCGGTCTTTGGGGCTGATAATGGGCGCTACCGCCAGCTGAGCCTGCGTTATGTGCTGCTCAGCGGTGCGCTCTGGCCAGCGATGTCGCTCTGCCTGGGGGTGGTGGCGGCTCTGGTGCTGCTGATCGGTGGGCGCCTGGTGGCGGCTGGTGCATTGACGGTCGGTGAGCTGGTGCAGTTTAACGCCTACCTGGGCCTGCTGAGCTTCCCGATGATCATGCTTGGTTGGATGGTCTCGCTCTACCAGCAGGCGGCCGCTTCGATGGGCCGGCTGCTTGAGGTGCTGCGGCGCGAGCCAGCGATCACCAGCCCTCCTGATGCGCTGGCCTTGCCCACCCCACGCGGCGAGGTTGAGCTGTGTCATGTGAGCATACGCTATGCCGATGAGCGTACTGATCGCCCACTTCAGGTGGCCCTGCCCACCGAGCGATCCCCAGGGGCCTGGCTCTTGCAAGACATCTCCTTCCGGGTGCCCGCCGGTAGCTCGCTGGCGATTGTGGGGGCGACCGGGGTGGGCAAGACAACCCTGGTCAACCTGCTGGCGCGGGTGCGTGATCCCGACCAGGGCGCAGTATTGCTTGATGGCATTGATCTACGGCGGCTGAAGCTGCAAGACCTGCGCCGGGCGGTGGGCTATGTGCCTCAGGAGACCTTCCTCTTCAGTGTGCCGCTACGCGAGAATGTCAGCTTTGGCGTGGACGAGCAGCTTGACGAGGCCGAACATGAGGCACGCCTGGCCCATGCTGTAACCGTTTCGCGGCTCTCGAACGATCTGGGCCAGTTCCCTGCCGGGTTGGATACGCTGGTTGGCGAGCGTGGTGTGACCCTTTCGGGCGGGCAGAAGCAGCGGGTGGCCATTGCCCGGGCGGTATTGCGCGACCCGGTGGTGCTGGTTCTGGACGATGCTTTGAGCAGTGTCGATACGCATACCGCGGCGCAGATCCTGGCCGGGCTGCGTGAGGTGTTGCGTGGACGCACCAGCATTATGATCGCCCAGCGCATTGCTTCGGTGCGTGAGGCCGACCAGATCATTGTCCTGGATGAGGGACGGATTGTTGAGCAGGGTAGCCATAACGTCCTGGTCAACTCAGGTGGGCGCTACGCGGCGATGTATCGGCGCGAGTTGATCGCTGCTGAACTGGGGGAGGAGCCATGAGCCGCGGCTTTGAGGACGATACCATTCTGGGTAAAGCCTATGACGGGCGCCTGATGCGGCGCATGGCCGTCTTTGTGCGGCCCTACTGGCAGCGGCTGGGTCTGGCGGTGCTGCTGCTGGTTGGGGCAGCCCTGGCCGAGTTGGGGCCACCGCTGCTTGTGCAACGGGCGATTGATGGGCCGATCAGTGTCGGTGAGACGGATGGGCTCTGGCCGATCTTTGCCACGTATGCCGGACTGCTGCTGGCCACCTTCGCCCTGCGTTATAGCCATACCTACATCATCAATAGTGTCGGCCAGACGGTGATGATGGATCTGCGCCTCTATCTTTTTCGCCATATCCAGCAGTTGAGCCTGAGCTTTCACGACCGTAACCCGGTGGGGCGTCTGCTGACGCGCATTACCAATGATGTTGATGCGCTGAATGAGTTTTTGACCCAGGGTCTGGTCTTAATCCTCGCCGACCTGGTGACCCTGGTGAGCATTGTGGGGATGATGTTCTTCCTCAACTGGCGTCTGGCGCTGGTGAGCCTGGTGACGCTACCAGTGTTGGCTTTGATTGTGGCCTTCTTCCAGCGGCTGATGCGGGCAACCTACCGCCTGGTGCGTCAGCGCCTGGCACGGATCAATGCCTTTCTGAACGAGCAGATCAGTGGGGTGCTGGTGACGCAGCTTTTTGGGCGTGAGGCACAGAGTCGGACCCATTTTGCCGCGTTGAGCGCCGAGTATCTAGAGGCCAACCTTGGTGCGCTGCGCATTTTCGCCACTTTTATGCCGATGGTGCAGCTGATGGCGGCTATTGGCACAGCGGCCTTGCTCTGGTGGGGTGGCCAGGGCGTGCTGGCGGGCTGGGCCTCGCTGGGTATGCTGGTGGCTTTTGTGCAGTACACCCAGCGGGCCTTCGAGCCGATCCGTAACCTGGCCGAGCGTTACACGATCTTGCAGGCGGCGATGGCCGCCGCCGAGCGAATTGTGCAGATCCTTGATACACAGGAGGAGGTGCGTGACCCGGAGCAGCCGCTGAGCCTACCAACGCCAGTGCGTGGAACGATCGATCTGCAAGGAGTGGTCTTTGGCTACAGCCCTGACGAGCCGGTGCTGAAGGGCATTTCGTTGCATATCCCGGCGGGTCAGGCGGTGGCGATCGTGGGGGCAACCGGGGCTGGCAAGAGTAGCCTGGTGGGGCTGCTGGCGCGTTTCTACGATGTGCAGCAGGGCACGATCACCCTTGATGGGGTCGATCTGCGTCGTTTACGGCAGCATGAACTGCGCCGCCATATTGCCGCTGTGCCGCAGGATCCGGTCTGCTTTTCAGGGACAATCGCCAGTAACATTCGCCTGCATAACACGGCGATTGATGATGCCCAGATGCGTTGGGCGGCCGAACTGGTTAATGCGGCTAGCTTTATCGAGCGGCTACCGGGCGGCTATGCGCATGAGGTGCGTGAGCGTGGTGCGAATCTCTCATTGGGCCAGCGCCAGCTGTTGGCCTTCGCCCGGGCCCTGGCCTTCAACCCTGCGATCTTGCTGATTCTGGACGAGGCGACCAGCAGTGTTGATACCGCGACTGAAGCGCTGATCCAGGAGGCGCTGGCCCGGCTGTTGCGTGGCCGTACCAGCATTATCATTGCCCATCGTTTGAGTACGATTCGCCATGTTGACCGGATCATCGTGCTGCACCAGGGGCGGGTGGTCGAGGATGGCAGCCATGAGGAGTTGCTGGCCCGACGTGGATACTACTACCGGCTCTATCAGCTACAGTTTGCCGAACAACAGGTAGCTGGATAGCCCTCGTTTTCAGGCTATGGAGGGTGGTTTGTGGTATGATAGAGGCTGAAACCTGCGCGAGCCGAAGGAGTGTTACGTGACCCTGCTCTTGCTGATTCGCCATGGCATCAATGACTGGGTTCACGGGCGGCTGGCAGGATGGACGCCGGGGGTGCATCTGAATGAGGAGGGCCGGGCGCAGGCGGCGGCGTTGAGTGCGCGCCTGGGTGATCTGCCAATTGCTGCGCTCTATTCCAGCCCGCTCGAGCGCTGTGTCGAGACGGCAACAGCAATTGCCCAGCCGCGAGCCCTGCCGCTCAGATTGAATGAGCAGATCGGCGAGGTACGCTATGGCGAATGGCAAGGTGCCGAACTGAAAGAGCTCTACAAGCACGATCTCTGGCCGGGCGTCCAGTTCTACCCGAGTGGCACCCGTTTTCCCAATGGCGAGACTCTGGGCGAAGCCCAGGTACGTATGGTGCAGGCCCTTGATCGGCTGCGTGATATGCACCCAAAGCAGACGGTCGCAGTCGTCTCGCATGCCGATATTATCAAGCTGGCCGTGGCCTATTATGTCGGCATGCATATCGATCTCTTCCAGCGGCTGGTGATCAACCCGTGCTCGTTGACGGCAATTGCCTTTGAGCGGATGGGTCCGCGGTTGCTAGCCTTGAACGATCTTGGTTCGCTAGAGCATTTGCGCCCGCGACCCGAAGCAGCAGTTGAGGCGCAACCAGCCAGCGAGGGGCCGCTTGCTGAGACAGAGACAGACGGCCAGCGATCACCCAGTGCGGAGCCAGCCCCTGAGGGGGCGCAGCATGCTGCGCCCCAGCCAGAGTAGGAGCATGTCTGAGTTCACCTTCGATCTCGACTCGGTACAGCGGATTACGGCCGGCGCGGTTGGGCCGAAGGGTCAGCGGGCCTTCTTTTTGCAGGCACGCCGTGGGCGGCGCGTGCTTACCTTGCTGGCCGAGAAGGAGCAGATACGGGCGCTCGCTGATGCGATCGAGCGCTTGCTCGATAGCCTGGCTGAGAAGAACCCGCGCCTGAGCACGTCGGATGATCTCTTTGTGGCCGATATGAGCCTGGAAGAGCCGCTGGAGCCGGAGTTCCGCGTCGGCCAGATGGGCCTGGGCTATGATGCCGAGCGTGATCTGGTGGTGCTGCTGATCCAGGGCATGAGCGATACGGAGGGAGAGGAGGTGCAGAGTGCGCGTTTCTCGGCCTCGCGACCGCAGATGCGTGCCCTGTCCAGTCACGCTCAGCAGGTCGTGGCCGCAGGTCGCCCGATCTGTGGAAATTGCGGACGCCCGATCGATCCGGCTGGTCACTTCTGCCCGCAGCGCAATGGCCACGGCCCTGTGCCAGCCTAGAGCGCTTCGCGCTGGGGTTGGGGGTTAGGGGCTGGGGCTTGCCGTGTCTGGTGCCATCCATTGTGCGCAGGTCGGCTCAACCTTTCTGAGAACCGTTGTAGGATGCTGGTATGGATGAGCCACCGCAAACGATCGGTGTGGCACGGGTGCTGGAGATTCTGGCACGTGGTCAGATCACGCTCGAGGCGGCTATGCCCTACAGCAGCAACTACACCTTGCTGACCAGGGTGACGCACGAGGATCATGAGCTCCTGGCGATCTATAAACCACGGCGCGGTGAGCGTCCATTGTGGGACTTTCCCCGTGGGACGTTGTACCGGCGTGAGGTGGCGGCCTACCTGATCTCGGAGAGTCTGGGCTTTGGCCTGGTGCCGCCGACGGTGGTGCGTGACGGCCCCTATGGCATCGGGATGCTCCAGCTCTTCATCACCAATGATGAGGAGGCTCATCTCTTCACGATGCTCAAAGAGGGCGGTTATGATCAGGTGATCCGCCGTCTGTGTGCCTTCGATTACCTGATCAACAATGCCGACCGCAAGAGTGGCCACGCCCTGAAGGGGCACGATGGACGACTCTGGGCGATTGACCACGGCATCTGTTTTCACTATGAGCTTAAGTTGCGCACGGTGCTCTGGGATTTTGTCGGTGAGCCGCTGCCTGGCGAGGTGCTGGCCGCCTTGAGTGCCCTGCGCTCCGGGCTGAACAGCAAGGCGCCGGGCCTGCAGGTGCTTGAGGATCTGCTTGAACCAGCTGAATTGCGTGCGCTGCGGCGCCGGCTTGAGCATTTGATCAGTACAGCCGTCTTCCCTGCGCCTGGTCCTGGCCCAAATGTACCCTGGCCACCAGTCTGAGCATCAGCCCTCCGCACCTCCCAGATCGCTCCCCAGGCTCTTCATATTTTCTGCGCAATTGAAGCGTAGGCTAGGGGGGCTGAGTGAGAAGTTCTACGAAACATAGGGAGAGCATCGTTATGGGCAATAACCGTAACTGGATCGGCTGGGCGGCACTGCTGCTGGGTGGGCTGGCGCTGGTGGTTGCACTGGGTGGACGTTTCGCGGAGATGCGTGGGCGCATGGCCTACGTTTATGCAGTGGGGCCGGAGGCGGCCCAGGTGATGCCTGGCGCCGGTTCAATGGCTGGCGAGCGTTTTGAGCGTGGCCGCTTTGGCCCGTCTGCCTTTGTCGATGGCCACGCCTATCAGCATGGGCCGATGATGGTGGAACGTTTTGATGGGCCGCGCCATGGCTTCGGGCCGTTGGCGATGCTCTTTAAGCTGATTGGTGGGCTGACCAAACTGGCCGCCCTGGGTATGCTGGCATGGCTGCTCTTCCGCCTCTTCCAGCAGCGTCAACAGGCCCAGGTGGCTGCGCCAACCACCCCGGCTGGCCACGATCCGCGGGTGGAGTAGGCCGTGAAGACCATCCTGGTTGTCGATGATGAGCCGGGGATCGTGCAGATCGTCCGTGACTATCTCGACCGGGCAGGTTTTCGGGTGCTGACGGCTGGTGATGGGCTGACGGCCTTGCGCCTGGCGCGCAGTGAGCGTCCCCAGTTGCTGGTGCTTGACCTGATGTTGCCGGGTATGGACGGCCTGGATGTGGCGCGGGCTTTGCGCCAGGATCCGCTGACCCGTAAGCTGCCGCTGATTATGCTGACGGCGCGGGTTGAGGAGACGGATCGGGTGATTGGCCTTGAATTGGGGGCCGATGATTACCTGACCAAGCCGTTCAGCCCGCGCGAGTTGGTGGCCCGGGTACGGGCCGTGCTGCGGCGGAGCGAGGGAGAGACCGGCCCGGCGGGCGTGATTCAGGTCGCCGGGCTGAGTATTGACTTCGAACGGCGTAGTGTGCGCCGCGATGGTGAGCTGGTTGAGTTGACGGCGACGGAGTTTGATCTGCTGGCGGTGCTGGCCCGTGAGCCGGGACGACCGTTTACCCGCGCTCAGTTGCTTGAGCGAGTCTATGATGTGAGCTACACCGGCTATGATCGCACGGTTGATGCCCATATTAAAAACCTGCGCCGCAAGATCCAGCCTGATCCGCACGCGCCGCAATATATCCAGACGATCTACGGGGTTGGCTATCGCTTGATGGAGCCAGGGTGAGCAGAGGCCATAGTATGGGCAAATGGGGTTTGCAGCACTTGCCGACCCGCCCGCGCATCTTTAGCCTGATGCTGGCCGCCTTCGGCCTGGTGATTGTGCTGGGCGTGGGTGGGATGCTGGCGGTCTTTGCGCTGGCTGTCTTGAGCCTCGATCATAAACAGGATGACTGGGAGCGTCCTCCAATGATCGAGGCGCGCTCTGAGGCGCGGCGCCTGGCTGAATACTATGATCGTTATGGCTCTTGGGATGGCTTTGCGCCCGATCCGGCTGAGCTGGAACGGGTGCTGGACGAGCGGGGTTGGCAGAGTGCAACCTTGCTCGATGTGCGCGGACGGGTGATCTCTAGTAGCCAGGCCGATCTGCAGCCCGGTGAGTTGCTACCCGGTATCGCCAGCAGCGCCATCGATGGCGAGCGCCAGTTGCAAGATGTGCTGATGGTGCAGACGGTGCCGGTGCAGCACAAGAATGAGCAGATCGGCACGCTGGTGCTGGTCTCCGACGGGACGATGGGGAGCAGTATCGGCAGCCTTGCGCGGGGTGTCATTGCTGCGGGCCTGGCTCTGGGCGCGATTTTGCTGAGTCTGGCCACAATCTTCTCGGGCCGCATCAGTACGCCTTTGCGGCAGATGAATGCGGCGGCGATGGCGATGGCCGAGGGCGATCTGCATGTGCGGGTGCAGCCGGGGACGGTGCGTGAGGTGGCCGATCTGGCGCTCAGTTTTAATCAGATGGCTGATGCACTTGAGCATGCCGATCAGCAGCGGCGGCAGCTAACGGCCGATGTGGCCCATGAGCTGCGCACGCCGCTGTCGATTATCAAAGGCCGGCTTGAGGGTGTGCAGGATGGCATCTATCTGCCTGATGCTGAACAGATTGCTGGTCTGCTCGGCGAGGTGGCTCTGCTTGAGCGGCTGATCGAGGATCTGCGCCTGCTGGCCCTGGCCGATGCAGGCCAGTTGGCACTCTACCTGGAGCCAACGGCCCCGACCCAGTTGCTGCACGAGGCGGCCCGTTCGTTTGTGGGTGAGGCAACCGAGCGTGGAGTGACGCTGCGGGTTGAGGCTGGCGAGGATCTGCCAGATCTGCTGGTCGATGGGCAGCGGATCGCTCAGGTGCTGCGGAACCTGGTGAGCAATGCGCTGCGCCATACGCCGACGGGTGGTGTGGTGGTGCTGGCGGCGGTGGGGCCGGAGCCGGACGATCCAGGCAAGCCAGCACTGGTGCGTTTCAGTGTGCGTGATACGGGCGTCGGCATTAGCCCGGAGGAGCTGCCACAGATCTTCGAGCGCTTCTACCGTGCTGACCGCTCGCGCTCGCGCAGTAGTGGCGGGGCCGGACTGGGCCTGGCGATCACACGGCGCATTGTTGAGGCCCACGGTGGAAGGGCATGGGCCGAGAGTGTGCCAGGACGTGGGACGACGATTAACTTTAGTCTGCCGTTGGTGAGAGATGACTAAGCGTCAGTCTGGGCCGCCAACTCACGTAGGGCGGCCCGGCGCAGCTTACCGGCGGCAGTACGTGGCAATGCGGCCAGCAGGCTGATCCGTCGCGGTGTTTTGTAGGCGGCAAGCTGGTTGCGACAGTGGGCGATTAACTCCTCGCTATCTGGGGTGGCTCCTGCCACAGGCACCACGAAGGCCACTGGCACCTGGCCCCAGCTCGGGTCGGGCAGACCAATCACGCCAGCTTCGGCTACGGCCGGGTGGGCCAGCAGGACGGCTTCGACCTCGGCGGGGTAGACATTCTCCCCGCCTGAGATGATCAGGTCGCTGCGCCGGTCGACCACGAAGAGATAGCCTTCAGCATCGAGCAGGCCCAGGTCGCCGGTGGCGAGCCAGCCGTCGCGGATGGCGGCCGCAGTGGCGGCGGGCTGGCCGTAGTAGCCAGCCATTACCATCGGGCCACGCACGCAGATCTCGCCGACCTCGCCGGGTGCGGCGAGGCGCTCATCAACCATGATGCGTACCTCCGCCGGTAGCAGGGGTTGGCCAGCCGAACCAGGTCGGCGCAGGGCTTCACCGGGGGCCAGCGTGACCACCTGTGAGGCGGTTTCGGTCATGCCGTAGGTCTGGAGCACTGGTAGGCCGCGGGCGGTGCAGGTGGCCAGGAGCGGGGCGGGCACGGGGCCGCCGCCCAGTAGGGCGCAGCGAAAGTGGGCAGGCAAGGGTACGTCGCCGCGCTGCTCGATCATTCGCTGGAGCATGACGGCCACCAGTGAGACGATGGTGACGCCATCGTGGTCGATGGCGGCGAGGGTCAGGGCTGGCTCGAAGCGTTCATGAAGTACGACGGGCATACCGTAGATCGCCCCGCGTAAGAGGATCGCCAGCCCGCCCACGTGGAAGAGCGGCAGTACCGCCAGCCAGCGGTCGTGTTCGTTAAGGCCCAGGTTGAGCATGGAGGCCGTGGCGCTCCACCAGTGGTTGGCGAGGGTGAGCACGGCGCCTTTGGGCCGCCCGGTGGTGCCGGAGGTGTAAATGATGCTGTGGGGCTCGTCCAGGTTGAGGGAGGTGGGTGACAGTGGCTGCGCGTTGGGCGCAGGTGAGGCGAGCAGGGCTTCGAGCGGCATTCGGGGCAGGGCCGTCAGCCGGGTGGCCAGGGTGGTGTGCGCTTCGTCGTAGAGCAGCAGGCTTGCGTCGCAGTCGGCCAGCTGCCAGGCCAGCTCGGCGGGGGTCAGGCGCGTATTGAGCGGCACCAGTAGCACCCCGGCACGCGGTGCGGCGTGGAGGGCGGCGACATAGGCGAGGCCGTTGCGGGCAAGCAGGGCCACGCGTGCGCCACGGGCCACGCCCAGGCTGGCCAGCGCCTGGACGACCCACGTAGCGTGGGTTTGTAGCTCGGCGAAAGACCAGGTGAGCTCAGGGGTGATCAGGGCCGGGCGCTCGGGGTGCAGCAGCGCCCGGCGGGCCAGCCAGTCGGGGAGGTACATAGTGGGTTTAGCAGTGGGCTCGTCTACAACAGGAGCCCAAGGGCCATCAGCGTACCAAAGAGCATATGCAGGCGGGCGGTGCCGCGCAGGCCAGCGTTGAGGGCGCGCCCGCGCTGTTTGCCTACCAGGTCGAGCTGTTGCAGGGCCAGGGGCAGACTGAGCCAGGCCAGCAGGACAAAGGGTGTGGCACCGCCCCAGAGCCAGAGGGCTGGCAGGCTGAGGTAGGCCCCAATCACGAGCAGGGCGTACTCAACGCGGGCGAAACGCTCGCCGAAGATCACCGCCAGGGTGTGTTTGCCAGCCTTGCGGTCGGTGGGGGCGTCGCGCAGGTTGTTGACGACGATAATCGCGGTGACGAGCATTGCCACAGGCAGGCTGGCCAGCAGGGCGATCGGACGTATGGCAGCGGTGTGTAGAAAATCGGTGCCGACAACGGCGACCGGGCCGAAAAAGATGAAGGTGAAGAGATCGCCCAGGCCGTTGTAGCCAAGTGGGAAGGGGCCGCCAGTGTAGAGGATGCCTGAGGCGATTGAGAAGAGGCCGATCAGCAAGATGGGCCAGCCGCCCAGGTAGATCAGGTAGGCCCCCAGCAGAGCGGCCAGGCCGAAGCAGAGCAGCATAGCGTTGCGCACGGTTGGTGGGGGCACCAGGCCGCTCTGGGTGACGCGGGTGGGGCCAAGCCGTTCGGCGGTATCGGCCCCCTTCTGGTGGTCGAAGTAGTCGTTGGCCAGGTTGGTGCCGATCTGGATGAGCAGGGCTGCCAGCAGGGCCGCCGTGAAGGCCCCGGGGTGGAACATGCCATCGGCCAGGGCAGTGGCCGAGCCGACCAGCACCGGCACAACTGCTGCCGGTAGGGTCGGGACGCGTATAGCCATGAGCCAGGTTTTGAGCAGCCCAGGTGGGGCAGGCGGAGCATTGGTGGTCATAGATCCAGTATAGCACCAGGTGATCAGCGCACAAATTTCCGGGCGGCGGTGTAGCCTGTGCGAGAAGGTACTTACCTCCGTCGTAGACTGAGCAGGCCCCACCAGACCAGGGCCGGGGTGGCCATAGCGATCCCGATGAGCATAAGCCAGAAGGGTTTGAGCCAGCGAGCCCAGTCGGGCACGGCGGGGACATTGAGACTGGCGTTGGGTGCCAGCAGGGCTGCCGCTGGTTTGGCGCTGCCGTCGAGGCGAATAAGGCCCATATGCCGCTGCGGGCCGGTCTGCCAGGGCCAGCGACCGGCCACCTGGGCGGGAACATGGGCGAAGTCGTAGAGGGTCCAGGCCATTGCGCCGACGCTATCGGTGGTGCGCAGGGCCGTCAGTAGATCGGCGTAGTAGCGGGCCTGTTCAGCCTCGGTGTGGCCGTGGGGCCAGATGCTGTTCCATGTTGGCAGGCCAAATTCGCCGAGCAGGATCGGTCGGTTTGGTGCGACTGCCCGTAGGGCGGCATAACGCGCGGCAAATTCGTTGGCCGGTGCGTAGAAGTGGAACTGCACCAGGTCAACCTGGCGCGCCAGCCGTCGGGCCGCTTCGGGGCTCGACCATCCGATAGTCACGAGGAGTTCGGGGTCGTAGCCATGTACCTGGTCGATCAGGTGGGCCAGCCAGGTGTCGATCACCGGCGCTCCGGCCAGGTCATCATCGAGATCAGGCTCGTTTTTCAGATCCCAGGCCAGGATGGCCGGGTGGCGGGCAAAGCGGCGTAGCAGCCCCTCCAGGTGGCGGTCGGCGTCGGGCCAATGCAGCAGGCTATAGTCGCCGCGAAAATCGAAGAGGGTGACGATCACCTTAAGATCCTGGGCCTGGGCCCGGTCGAGCAGGTCGGCCAGCCGATCAAGCATTATTGGCTCAAGACTCGGGCCGCCAAACTGTTCGTAAGGCACAAAGATGCGGATCGTATTCAGGCCAAGGGCCTTGATGCGGGTCAGGTCGCGGTCGATCACCGCCGTGTTGTAGGTGGGCCAGAACTCAGCCCAGGGTGTGGCCTGCGGATAGTAGTTGATCCCGGTAAGCTGGAACGGTTCACCCTTGCGGCGCAACGCGGTGCCAGCCAGACCGACGCAGTCGCTACAGGGGGCCTGGGCCTGGGTTGCTGCACGTTCACTGGTGCTGCGGCGTACCCAGTGGCGAATACGCCAGTGGCCGTCTTCCAGCAACATCACTACGGCATAGTCGGCGTGGCTCTCTTCGGCCGCGACAACGCCCCCGGCCCGTTGACGGATCACCTGGGCCACATGGGTGTCCTGGTCGCTGAAGGCCACCATAACTCCGTCGGCGCTGTAAAAGTGTAGCTTGAGCCGGTGTACCAGGTCGGCCTGTTCGACCCGCAGCCCGGCGTCGGTGATGCGCTCAACGGCCGCTTCGGTCTCGGCCAGAGCTGGCCCGGTAAAGTAGGTGCTGAGCCCATGGGGGCGGCCCTTGAGGTAGGAGAGATTCCACTGGAGCCAGGCGCGAATGTAGGCCGACTCGATCTGGCTGCGGACATAGGGCTCCATCGTGCGCCCGACGGCGGGATCATCGGCGTCCCAGGCCAGAGCGACATGCAGATTGGGTGGTACGTTGGGCACGATATTAAGTGCACTGGCCGGTTCGGCACCGCGCTCGAAATAGGCCAGCAGGTTGGCAGCGCCGCCCACGATGAACAAGGCCAGTGCCAGGGCCAGGCCCAGTAAGCAGACCAGGATGATCAGTTTGAGCTGCGTGGTACGCATAGCGTCGCGCTTCTCCTACGGAATGAGCATCCTTGCTCGTCCGCTCCCCGCACCGACCCGAACTTCGACCAGATATGCACCACGGGCAAGATCTTCCAGGCGTAACTCAAGCTGCGCACGCCCGTTTGCCGCTGGTGCCGTAAAGGCATGCTCGTGCTGGTCGGGGCCGACCAGGGTGAAGTAGACTGTGGTGCCTTCAGGTACGAGTTGGCCGAGTTGGCCAACCAGCGGCCCGGCTTCGATCCATACCATGCCAGCAGGTTCGTCCAGGCTGGTACGGATGCGGATCACCCCGACGGCGGGGCCAGGCGCGAAGTTCAACGTAAGCGGTTCGCTGATGATGCCGTAGAGGGTGGCGCGCACGGTGAGTGGGGTTGGCTCGGTGGGGGCCTGGAGTTGGGCCTCGGCGATGCCGCCGATGGTGATCGCCGGGATAAAGCGTGGCAAGGCCCCCGGTGTATCGACCACAAAGGTGACCAGGGTGCCATCGAGGAGGGCGTTGCCGTAGCGATCCTTGATCGGGCTAGTGCGCAGAGTGAGCAATCTGCTTCCATCGGCAGGGAGCCCGGGCGGATCGGCACTGAGGCGGAAGGCCACCGGCCAGCCTGGGGTCTCGTTCAGGCTAGCCTCGGGGCCGTGGGCCTCGCCTGCGGTGACCACCACCACAGTACGCCCGGCATGGGTGCTGCTGTTGATGCGCTGCCAGGCCAGCAGGTTAGTCACCCTGGTGTTGATCATCTCGAGGCTGCCGTCGGGGCGCAGGAGCCGAAACTGCACGGGGGTGCCCTCGGCGACCGGGTTGCCGAAGGCGTCGAAGGGAATCGCGCTGAGGGTGCCCCAGTGGGTGCCATCGGCGATGATCGTGCGTGGGCCGACCAGCGGGGTGATCGGGTCAATCGGCGGGCCGGGTGTGATCACCAGCTCGGTACGACCAATGGCTGCATCGGCATGGGCGGTCAAGGTCACCATGCCAGCTGCGTGGGTGGCGCTCGCTGGCAGGCGGAACTCGGCCATGCCCGCATGGAAGGGGGCCGTGACGACCAACGGGCCATAGCTGGTCTGGGCCACCAGCGTGACCGGCATGCCCTCCGGTGCGTCGGCCCGCTCGACCATAATCCGCAGCGGGTCGCCAGCCGCGACGGTCGCGGGGGCGCGCAGGGCCAGGCCGCCGGCCAGGCTCAGGGGGGCTGGTGTGCTGCGTGCGCAGCCAGCCAACCAGGCGATTAGCAGCAGGATGGTGTAGCGGCGGATCACAGGCCACTGCCTTCAAAGGCGTGCAGGCTGACGCGCAAGCTGCTGAAGCCTGTCTCAGGCGGCAAGGCGATCCGCTCACGCCAGGGCTGATCGGTGCGTACTTCGGGCAGCAGGGCCGAGCCAAAGAGCCCGCTCTCGCGGCTGATCGTCTCCACACTGTCGGAGTTTGCCAGGGGCAGCGTTATCGACTGGGTGTGCTGTGGCCGCACAGCATCGCGGATATAGACATGATCGACCCAGGCGACCTGATTTTCAGCATCGTAGTAGGTCAGCAGCACATGGGGGATGGTTGCCTCGCGGGTGCCCGCGTTGAAGAGTTGGCCCCGCAAGACAAAGCCACCGGCGTCGGTCGGCTCGATCACCAGATTCTGCAAGCTCAGATTGCGACTCAGGTCGTAGCGCGTCACAACGGCGCGAGCATAGACGTTAAACGACTGCACCGGGCGGCTGATCAGTGGTGGGGTGAAGGCCCCCGGCTTGAAGCTCTTCAGGTCGAGCGTATTGGTTAGGACAGAGCCAGCCACGCCCTCAAAATCGACCCGGAAGGGGGTGACCTCTTTCGGCAGCAGTTTGTGCAGCAGCACCTCCTGGGCGTTGTAGCGCGAGAGTTCATTCCCAGCATCGTCGCGGATCTGGGCGCTGACCGTCACGTCGGCGGGATCTGCGTCGCTATTGATCAGCTCGCCGACCACCATATAGCGCCCCTGGTAACGTACCAGGCGTGCCGAGAGGATCTGGAGCTCGGGGCGGTCGAGCATGGCCGCGAAGGCAGTGGGCTCGCCAATCACTCGCCGCGCACTGGTAGCAACCCAGCCGACTTCGCCGCGCCGGAAGAAGGGCTCAGGCGGAACGGTCAGGTCAACTGGTTCGGGCACGATATACCAGCGCCCTGCGCGCAGGATCAAGACTAGCTGCTCCTCGGTGACATAGGTCGAGAGGGAGGTGACCCAGTCGGTCTTGACGGTGATCTTGACTCGTTCGGGCTCAACACTGATCACCTGGACGAAGAGATTATTGAGTTTGCCGTAGGAGGCGACCATGCCACCTTTGAGCGAGAGGTCGAGCAGGTATTGGTCGTAGATCGGGCGTGACTGTGGGTCGAGACGTTCGTAGGCCAGGCTGAAGCGCCGGAAGTCCAGGTCGTCGTAATATTGCTCAACCACGGCAACGGGGCTGCTGGCATCACGCATCACGTTGAGGCTCAGGTTCGTAATCGTCACGATGCCGATCATTACCAGCAGGGCCAGGCGCACATGCTGGGCGGTGGGGGTGGCCGGGCGCATATGCGGCAGGCGCTTCCCCCAATCCAGCCAGATCTGCCAGGGCACTGCTGGCGAGTCGTCCGTTTCGGGCAGGGTGGACCATGTGCGCAGGTGGCCATCGAACCATGCCCAGAGTCGCCCAACCCAGGCGAAGGGCTGGCGGCTCTGCCATTGGATCTGGATGGGCAGCCAGAGCCGGCGGATTGGGAAACTCAGAGCGGCCCAGATATGTCCACGCAGGTGCAGGGGCGTATGGATGCCGCCCTCATCGCTGAGGTTGAGCACCCAGCGCAGGTAGGGCCACCAGATCGGGGCTGAGAAGGCAGTCAGAGCCAGGGCAATCGCCATCAGGGGGACGACGCCCCACATGACCCGCTGGTAGAGGGGGATCTCGCGGCGCGGCAGCACCTCGGGCAAGGGCGGGATGTCCTCACGCTCCCAGACCATAATCCCATTCTCAAGCCGTTGCAGACGGTGCCAGCCGGAGAAAAAGAGCAACGGGTCGTAGAACTGGTCGTTGGAAAAGACGAACTTCAGGTTGTACTTATCGGGTACGGCCAGGAACTGCTGCAACGAGCCGATGCCCGGTACCCCGCTGTACTTGGCACCCTCGAGGCGCTCGATCGGCGTGGTGGTCAACTCGGGCAGGCGGCGGGCCGAGTGATAGTTGCCATCGACCGAATTGGCGGTGGTCTGGGCCGAAAGCCAGGCCATCTGGTCACCGAAACCAAGGGTCAGGTAGCGCCAGCGCCAGTGTTCATCTTTGGCCAGAAAGGTAACGATAGGTTGGAAGTCAATCGGGTCGGGCTGGAAGCGGCGGAACTGGGTCAGGTTCGCGACGAAGATCGAGATGAGCAGGTAGGCGACAATCAGGACGATCTGGACGAGGCGCCAGGCGATATCGCCGAACTGCTCACGCAAATAGGTTGCCAGACCACCGTGGCGCAGGCTCACCACAAAGACACCAACCAGAGGCATCATAGTGATCGTCGCCCAGAAGGTAAAGCGGTCGAGGGTCAGCACATCGAAGGCCCCACCCAGGAGCATGCGCGGGTAGGGCGTGGTGCCGCCGGTGCCGAGAAAGACCAGCAGGGCCAGCGAGAGCGTCATCGGCCAGGCGCGGGTGGTCAGGCCCTTGTAGAAGACATAGGGCAGCGTGATTAACGACAGGCCATAGGGGATGAGCCAGAAGACCAGGCCAGCGTTGAGGTTGACAATGAACGAATCCCGCGAGGCGTGGGGAATCGAGACCTGATTGATTGGGTCGGCCTTACTCCAGAGCCAGTAGGGTAGGACGACCATCACCAGGGCGACAACCAGGCCGGGGCCATAGACGGCGGCGCGAAACGTCGTCGGGATAACCCGGCGCAGGCGGCGGAAGACCAGCGGGCGCAGGTTACTCCAGGTGACGCGGCCGGGGTGCTGGGGGGGCTCGTCGGGCAAAGGGCGATTGAAGGCCGCCACGAGTGACGCGGCGATCACCGGGGCCACAAAGAAGATGGCACCAAAGAGGGTGGTGACGTGGTGGCCGGCGGTGGTGGCAGCGTTGAGCAGCCAGGCGCTGATCAACCAGCGCAGTTTGCCCTCGTCGAGCCAGCGCTGCACAAAGGGCAGGGCATTGAGCAGGAACCCGAGCGAGAAGATCGTGGGGAGCTGGCCAAAGACGTGGATGGTCTCGGCGATACACGAGGCGAAGACGAGTAAGAGGGCGGCATAGCCAGCGGCCTCCTCGTCGACCCAGATCTTGGCACTGCGATAGATGCCCAGGGTGACATTGAGCACCCCCAGCAGGGCAACGATCACGAAGCCGGTCTTGAGACCAACGAATTTAGAGATGAGGGCGATCGACTGTTGCGAGCCGGGCGGGTAGCTGGTCATCGGGAAGCCGGTATACCAGCGCGGCTCCCAGTGGTCGAACCAGGCCCGGGCATAGTGGTCGGCAAAGAAGATATGCACAAAGGCATCGTAGGTACGGGTATAGGTGCCACTGAGCAGGAGGGCACCATGGTAGGCGAGGGCGAGGGCGAGGGCCATGAAGAGGAGTGGGTTATAGCGTGTGAAGAGGGCACGCATCGGGTTTCACCTGGTAGGCCGGGTAGATCGGTCGTGTGCTTTGGCCTGATGATGTGGCGTTGGGGCGGTGAAGCCCAGACGGTTACGCTCGTTTTGGGGAGGCGCGGAGGGGCCTGTCCCCTCCGCAACCACCCTGCCGCCTCGGGTTTCAGGCGAACGGTCACGTTCATCTGAACCATGCCTAAACACATGAACGAGACCTCACAGTACTTGGCGCACTGTGAGGTCTCGTTGATTGAGGAGGGGTCAGGTTAAGACAAGGTTGGTAGGTGCTTAGCTATACTACTCAGTTGGCGGGTGTCCCGAAGACCTGCACCCAGTAGTGGTCGTAGGTGCTGCCAGCCTGGTTGACGTGGCCGACGCCGATTTCGGTGAAGCTACAGTTGAGGATGTTGGCCATATGGCCGGGGCTGGCCATCCAGCCGTAGGCCCCAAGCATCACTTCTTCGGCACTCTGCTGACCGGCGGCAATATTCTCACCGAGGCTGAACCAGTTGTAGCCAGCGAGGGTCGCCCGGTCGCCGCTGCTCTGGCCGTCGGGGTTCATATGGCTGAAGAAGTTCCTGGCAGCCATATCCTGTGCGTGGTTCTGCGCCGCTGTGCTGAGCTGGGGGTTGAGGCTGACGGGGGCACAGGCGGCCAGGGCGCGCTGGGCATTGACCAGTTCGAGCACCTGGGCGATCTCAGGCTGCTCGGTGGAGCTGAGCCCACCGCTCCTGACGAGCACCAGGGGGAGGTACATCTGCGTGCCGGGAACAAAGCTCGCCGGGCCGCTCTGGGCGGCCGTGGTGGGGACAGAGGCCAGCCACGTCGTCACCACGATGAGGGCGGTTGCGATGAGGGTTGCTATGGTACGCATATGAACCTCGCGGAGGGTGTTATGTCATTGGATGCTGTGTTTGAAGCATAACATCCCCTGCCGCAAGCGCCAATGACCTGATAGTACTGCGTCCTGATATCCATCGGTGCAGGAACTAGCCTTCCACTAGTACCAATGGTACTAAACCTTCCCAAAAGGCATCTGCGGTCAGGCGATAGAGGGCCATGTTGATCAGCAAACCCCCTGCGCCAGGTCGACGCAGGGGGTTGTGGGTTTATAGGTGAACAGAACCGTTGGGCGGATACGTTGTCTCTAGCGTAGGCATGGGCCGGGTACACCCGCCTTCAGGCCGTCTCAGGGACGATCATGCCATAGTTACCGTCGCGGCGGCGGTAGAGCACGCTGAGGCGCAGGCTCTCGGCGTCCTGAAAGACGAAGAAGTTATGGCCCAGCAATTCCATCTGCTCGATGGCGTCATCGGCGAACATGGGGCGCAGGGTGAACTGCTTAGTACGAATGACGGCTCGCTCGCCAATCAACTCCTCCTCGTCTTCGGGTTCGGCGATAGCCACCTCGAAGTCGGGATGTGCGATAAGCTCATCGGTGCGCCGGGTGCGCTCACGACGCCAGAACTTCTCTTTGTAGCGCTTGATCTGGCGCTGCAACACCTCCTGCACCTTGTCAATGGCCTCGTAGAGATCGGGGGCCTGTTCCTCGGCGCGTAAGATAAGCCCATGCTGACCCACGAGAGTGACCTGAACCCGGCTGATCTCACCACTACTCCGCAGTTGCTCGCTATGTACCTCGACGGTGACACTGGTAATGCCCTCGATGTAGCGTGCGAGCTTGCTGAGTTTCTCGTCAATATGGTGGCGCTGGCGCTCGGTGATCTTGCCGCTGCGGCTCTTGACGGTCAGTTCCATCGTGGTCCCTCCATCCGATTGCGATTAGGTGCCACAGGCGCCTACTCAGGGCGAACAGAATGACAGAACCCTCGGACACAAACGTGTCCGAGGGCTCTGCCGACTGTCACAGAACAACGCGCTCACGAAGAGTGGATGCTTCTGGTTGCCGCATGGGCTGCTTCCTTTCGCGATGCGCCACTGCTTCGTGAGCGCCAGGATGGTCATGAGCTGCTGCGTATGACCTCCTGTCTATTGTGCATTGTACTATGCCGATGGGCACGATTCAAGCGCGAAATGGGACGACTCTGTTAACGTAGGGGCCGGTTGGGGCTGGCAGAGGGTGGTATGGGCGTCAGGTGTCGGTCAGGCTGTGGTAGAGCTGGCGCACACGGCGGTAGGCGGCCTCCCAGGTGAGTTCACGCAGCACTTTGGCCCGCCCTGCGGCACCCAGACGCTGGGCAAGTTCATGATCGCCCAGTAGTCGTTGTAGGGCTGTCGCCAATTCAGGCACGGCCCCAAAGGGCACCAGCAGTCCATCAACACCGTCGTTAATCACCGCCGGTACACCGCCAGCCTGCGCCCCCACGACGGGCACACCGTAGCACCATGCTTCAAGGTAGCTAATACCGAAGCTGTCGGTGCGCGAAGGCTGCGCATAGATGTCGGCGGCAGCCAGGGCATCGCGGCGTACGCTGTCGCTGACATAACCAAGGATGCGGGTACGGGCGCGTTCGGCCTCCGGCAGATGGGCGTGGTACGTGGCGAAATGGCCGAGGATCGGCCCGCACTGCACCCAGGTGACCGCTACCCCGGCGGCCCAGAGCTGGCGCAGGGCTTCGAGCACATGGATGCTGCCTTTATCATAGGCGGCGGCCCCCATACTCAGCACCACCGGCCCCTCAATCGCATGGGCCGCCCGGAAAGCCGTCCGATCACCTCCGGCAACCTCGGCCGGGTCAACCCCGGCCCCGATCACATGCAGGCGCTCGGCAGGCACGCCACGGGCAGCCAGGAAGTCGCGTTCAAGGCTGGTCATTGTGGCGACGCCAGCACACCCACGCAGCAGGGCGATCTGGTGAGGCATGCTGTAGTACTGCACGATCTGGCGACTCCCCGGCTCGCCCAGATGCACGAAGGGCGTACAGAGGTGGGGGATCTTGCGCTGCTCGGCCCAGCGGGCGACCGGCAGGATGGCAAAGTCAAGCGTGATGTTGGTGGTGTGGATCAGGCGCACATCGGCCAGTTCAGGGGCCGTTGCAAGAAAGGCAGAGAGGGCCGGCAGACGCGGCGTAAGCAGGGCCATGCGGCGCAGCAGCGGCGTGGTCACTGGCCCAAGCCGGCCCAGTTCGACCATGAGCCGTCGGATGAGTGGGTAGACGATCGGCGGGCCCGGCAGTCGGTGTACCGGAAAGCGCAGCAGGCGCATACCGGCCTCTTCTTCTGCGCCAGCCGCCACATGGGCCTTGCGCCCATCCCAGAAGTACTCCAGGTCAAGCGCGTCGCTGCTGAGCACCGTGACCTGATGGCACTCGCGCACCAGGCGCGCCCCGATCTCGCTGAAGTAGCGTGTCGCTCCCGAGGCCGGGTTATAGAGTTGATTCAGGTGTAAGACATGCATCGCGGAGCGTAACTACAGACAATCAACTCCTCGACGTCACCGCGCTTTTTGCCGTCGCAGTTGATCTTGCGACTGGCAAAGAGGCGCTCGTGGACGGGCTGGCCAGCGTAGAGCTCACGGGCCAGGTCGGTGTAGGAGTTGCTGAGCATGACATAACAGCCACGCCAGGCCAGTTTAGCGAAGAGGGCGGCCAGGCGTTTTTGCTCGGCCTCGGTGAAGCCCTGGTGGGTGTAGGCGGTGAACGAGGCCGTGGCGCTGAGGGGGACGTAGGGCGGGTCGAAGTAGACGAGGTCGTTGCGGCGGGCGTGCTCGGCCACCCGCCCGAAATCGCCGCTGTGCAACTCAACATGTTGCAGCGCCCGACTCACCTCGCGCAGGTTGTCGGGGTCAACCACGAGCGGCTTCTTGTAGTGGCCGAAGGGCGCGTTGAACTGGCCCTTATTGTTGAGCCGGTAGAGTCCGTTGTAGCAGGTGCGGTTGAGGAAGATCGTGCGGGCGGCCCGCTCGACCATCGGACGTTGATCGAAGCCGGGCTGGCGATCCCATGCGCGCACACTGTAGAAGTACTCTTTGTCGGTGCCGTAGGGATTGTGGAGCAGCAGGGCTTCGATCAACTCTTCGACATGGTTACGTACAGCCTGGTAGCAGCTGATCAACTCGGCGTTGTAGTCGCTGAGGATCGCGCCATGGCGGAGCAAGCCACTATTCCAAAGATGGAAGAAGAGTGCCCCTCCGCCGACAAAAGGCTCGTGATAATGCCCAAAACGCGCCGGTAGGCGGCGCATCAGCTCGGGCAGTAACTGGCCCTTGCCGCCGGCCCACTTGAGGAAGGGACGAGCAGGCACCGGTCACTCCGGGAATAGAAGGGGCGGTGCCGCACAGGCCCGCCCGGTCATGGCTCAGGGGCGGATTATAGCACACTCGCTCATGCATTGACGAGCATACGCGTGGCGGCAGCGATGTCGGCGGCGGTGATCAGGGCCTCGCCGACGAGGACGGCATCGGCACCACATGCACGGACGTAGGCCACGTCGGCGGGGGTGAAGATGCCGCTCTCGCTGACTAGAATGGGGTGCCGGGCCCCGTCGGGCAGGTGGCGGGCCAGCTCGGCTGTGGTGGCCAGGCTCACCTGGAAGCTGTGCAGGTCGCGGTTGTTGACCCCCACCAGGGTTGCGCCAACCGCCAGGGCGCGTTGTAGTTCGGCCTGGTTATGCACTTCGACCAGGGTGGCCATACCCAGGCTGGTGCTCAGGCTGAGCAGGCTGGCGAGGCGTTCATCATCGAGGGCGGCGACAATCAAGAGCAGGGCGTCGGCACCGTAAGCCCGGGCTTCGTAGACCTGATAGGGGTCGATGATGAAGTCTTTGCGCAGCAGGGGCGGTATCGCAGGCAGCTCGCGGATGGCCTCAAGCAAGGCCAGGCTGCCCTGAAAGAAGTGCTCGTCGGTAAGCACCGAGATGGCGGCGGCCCCGGCATCGCGGTAGGTGGCAGCGATGGCCAGGTGGTCAAAAGGGTGGCGCAGGACACCGCGGCTCGGCGAGGCCTGCTTGACCTCGGCGATCAGGGCGGTGGCAGGGGGGCGGCGCAGGGCGGCGGCAAAATCACGTGGTGGAGGCAAGCGGGCGGCACGCGCTGCGAGCATCGCCTGCGATACGATGGCCTGCTGCCGGGCAAGCTCTTCGGCTTTGTGCGCAAGGATACGCTCAAGGATGGTCATGCGGCTCTTTTCTATTCACGCAGCATAGCATACGCCATACACAGACACCTCGCTATGGTATCATGGCGCAGGGTATTGATTGCAGCGAGCTATTGATGGTCATCGTCTTCTCATTTCAGGGGGTTGTCTTTGAATGGGACGCAGAGAAGGCACAGCGGAATCTGATGCAGCATGGGGTGACGTTTGAAGAGGCTGCTGAAGTCTTCTTCGATCCGTTTTATCAGTATGGGGACGCTACACCTGCTGGAGTGCAAGAACAGCGCGATTTTATGCTGGGCTACTCGGTCGCACAGCGTCTATTATTAGTGGTCTATGTTGAACGCGGTGAACGAACACGGATTATTTCTGCCAGGCTAGCGACACTTGCCGAAAGGAAATTATATGAATCAGCCTGATCTTTCAACTGAATATAAAATTCATAATCGTTCAAGTAGAGTAATCCAATTAGAAATCCCTCTTGACACTTACGAGAACCTGGAGCGGATAGCAGTCGATCACGATATGTCAGTAGACGCACTCCTGAAGCTTTATATTGGACGGGCTTTGCGTCAAGATCTTACCCAACGTTTTGCTAACCAGATTCTACAGCTCACGGCTCAGGTTCTTGCACGCCATGGACAGTCTGCCGAGCAGGTTGAGACGATTCTCCGTGAGATCCGTAGCGGAGGTGGTTGATAGCCAGGCGGTGGTGTAGGTTGGCCTGTTGCGCCCGGGTGTGTTAGCATAGAGAGGCCGTCAGGATACCCTCTCCTATGCTCACACTGCGAGGATCTATGCCCCGCGTACTGGTGCTATTTGCTCACCCGGCCCTGGAAAAGTCGCGCATTCACCGGCGCTTGCTTCAGGCCCTGCCGGATCTGCCCGAAATTACCCTGCATGACCTTTACGAGCACTACCCCTCCTTCAATGTTGATGTGGCCCATGAGCAGGCCCTGCTGCTTGAGCACGAGATCATCGTCATGCAGCACCCGCTCTACTGGTACAGTGCGCCACCTCTGCTCAAGCAGTGGATCGACCTGGTGCTGGCCCATGGCTGGGCCTATGGTATGCACGGCGATGCCCTGCGGGGCAAACAGTTGCTCTGCCTGATCTCGGCGGGCGGGCCGCGCTCTTCCTACAGCCATGACGGCTTCCAGGGCCATACGCTGGACGAGTTCTTGCTGCCGATCTCCCAGACCGCACGCCTCTGCAAGATGGAGTACTTGCCGTCCTACGCGATCTATGGCACGCATCGCCTGAGCAATGCCGAGATTGGCGAGGCGGCCAGGGCCTATCGCCGTCTGCTGGAGTGGCTGGTGCAGGGGATGCCGGAACGGGCCAGGGTGCTCGCCCAGGGCTATGCGGCGCTGGAGACGCTGCCCGCCAGTTTGCCGGAGGTAGGCAGATGAGTCAGAGTCTGCTCGCCCAGGCTTTTATCTACCTGGCGGCTGCGGTCGTCTCGGTGCCCATCGCCAAACGCCTCGGCCTTGGCTCGGTGCTGGGCTACCTGCTGGCCGGGGTGGCGATTGGCCCCTTCGTCCTTGGCCTGGTTGGCCAGGAGGGCGAGGATGTGATGCACTTCGCCGAGTTCGGCGTGGTGATGATGCTCTTTGTGGTTGGCCTGGAGTTGGAGCCAAGCCTGCTCTGGCGTCTGCGCAAGCCGATCCTGGGTATGGGCGGCCTGCAGGTGCTGGTGACGACCAGCATCTTTAGTGGCCTGGGCATGTTCTTCGGCCTCACCTGGCAGCAGGCCCTGGCCATCGGTATGACCTTCTCTCTCTCTTCGACGGCGATTGTGCTGCAGTCGCTTGCCGAGCGTGGCCTGCTCAAGACGGAGGGCGGCCAGAGCTCCTTTGCGATCCTGCTCTTCCAGGATATTGCGGTCATTCCGATGCTGGCGATCTTTCCGCTGCTGGCCAGTGGTCATGCCGCCGAGGCCGCCCATGGCGATGACCACGGGGCAACGACTCTGGTGGCCGGTCTGCCGCCCTGGGCCCAGACCCTGGCGGTGATCGCTGCGGTGGCGGCGATTGTGTTGATGGGGCGCTACCTGGCGCGCCCGGCTCTGAGCGCCGTCGCCCGCACGCGTCTGCGTGAGCTCTTCACCGCAGCGGCGCTGCTGCTGGTGATCGGCATCACCCTGCTCATGACGGCTGTCGGCCTGAGCCCGGCCCTGGGTACCTTCCTGGCTGGCGTGGTGCTGGCTAACAGTGAGTATCGCCACGAGCTGGAGAGCGACATCGACCCCTTTAAGGGGCTGCTGCTCGGGCTCTTCTTTATCGCGGTGGGGGCCTCGATTGACTTTGGCCTACTGCTGGCCCAGCCCTTGCTCATCCTGGGCCTGGTGCTGGGGATCATGCTCATCAAGTTCGCCGTGCTCTTTGGCCTGGCGCGCGGCTTTCGTCTGAGCCTTGACCAGAGTGCGCTGATCGCCTTTGCCCTGCCCCAGGTGGGCGAATTCGCCTTTGTGCTCTTCGCCTTCGCCCGCCAGGAAGGCGTCTTGAGCGATACGATCACCGCTCCCCTCGTGGCGGCGGTGGCCTTCTCGATGGCGCTGACGCCCCTGCTGCTCGTCTTCAACGAGCGGGTCATCCAGCCACGTTTTGGGACGGGTGAGCGGGACGAGCGCCCTGCTGATGCGGTCGAGGAGCGTCACCCGGTGCTGATTGTTGGCTTCGGCAGCTTTGGGGCCACGGTCGGGCGTCTGCTTAAGGCCAACCGCATCGCCACCACCGTGCTCGATATCGACTCCGACCGGGTCGACCTGCTGCGCCGGCTTGGGCTCAAGGTCTACTACGGCGATGCTTCGCGCTACGACCTGCTTGAGGCTGCTGGTGCAGGCGAGGCGAGCTTGCTCATTCTGGCCCTGGATTCACCTGAAAAGACCCTTGAGTTGGTACACACGGTGCGCAAGCACTTCCCACATCTGACGATCTACGCGCGGGCTTTCGACTGGGACGACGCGCAGGATCTCTTGCGCGCAGGGGTCAGTAAGGTCTATCGCGAGAGCACCGATACTGCACTGCGTATGGGAGCCGACGTGATGCAAGTGATGGGCTTTCGGGCCTACCATGCCCAGCGCGCCACCCAGACCTTCCTGCGCCACGACGAGTCATTTTTGCACGAAATGCCCGACCGTCGCGACCAGGCCGCCTATCTCAGCGCAGCGCGGCGGCGGATCGACGACCTTGAACAACAACTCCTGGCCGACCTGGCTGACCCCGATCTTGAGCGTGATGCTGGCTGGGATCCCGACTCGCTGCGCGAAGAGGTGCGCAAGATGAGTGCCTCTTCGGTGTAGATCGCCTGAGATAACAGCCATTGGGGCGCAGCAGTCGCTGCACGACTGCTGCGCCCTTACCAGCGCTGTCTGATGCCGCATCATCAATGTGGCGAGCCATTAGAGGCACGGGCGAAATTTGTAGCCATAGACGAGCATATTGTCCTCGCCGCTGTCGACCAGGCGGCGGGTGACTAATTCGACTGGCTGGCCGATGCTCAGCTCGCCCTCGCTGCAATCGGTGAGCTGGGCTGCGACTAATGGCCCCTCTTCGAGTTGCACCAGGGCCACGGCGTAGGGTGCGAAGGCTTCGTAGCCGTCGGGGGGCTGGCGGATGACGCTAAAGCTGTAGAGCGTGCCGCGCCCGCTCAGGCAGTGCGGCTCCCACAGCGTGGCATCTTCGTTGAGGGCTGGCGGGCGGGCCGGAAAACGGACAGCGCCGCTGTTGCGGTTGCGCTGGCCTTCGAGGCGGTAGCGCGCTGCACGCTGGCGCCAGTGACGGGCTACTTCAAGCATGGGGATACCTCATTCAGCAACAAGGATGCAGGTAGCGGCGCTGGCGGCGATCCCACCGAGCGATTGAGCCAGGGCGACCCGTGCGCCAGGCACCTGGCCTGGGCCAGCCACGCCACGCAACTGGCGCACCAGCTCAACCACCTGGTAAACCCCGGCGGCACCGGCCAGGTCGCCGCGGGCTTTGTAGCCACCAGCGGTGGCCAGTGGGGTGCGCCCGGTCGGGCTGATTGCCCCGTCGGCGGCGTGCCGCGGTGCGCTGCCCCGTGCGTAGTAGCCGATCGACTCCAGCGCCAGGGCCGCAGCGATGCCGTGGGGATCGCTCAGCTCGAGGACATGCACATCGTTCAGACCCTTGTGGGCTTGCCCTAGCGCCAGCTGGGCGCTGGCACGGGCTGCAAGCAGATCAAGCGGGTCTGGTCGTTCAGCCAGGGTAGGCGGGGCGTTGGCGATGGCGCTGCCAGCCAGGGCGATCCGGGGGTTGCGCAGCTCACGGGCGATGGGTGCGGCGGCCAGAATGACACAGGCGGCCCCGTCGCCCAGGTTGCTGCAATCGAGCATATTCAACGGCGAGGCGACCTGGGTGGCCTTGCGGTATTTGTCAGCGTTGATCGGGAAGCGATAGAGGGCCTGGGGATTCTTCAGCGCATTGGCGTGGGCGTTGATCGGGAAGGGTGCAAAGGCTTCGGCAGGGTAGCCATAGCTATGCATATAGCGCCGCATCAACAGCGCCCACTGGGCCGTGAGGGTCAGGCCGTGAATGGCCTCACTCTCGGCATCGCTCTGCAGGGCCAGGGCGGCCTCGACTGCCCCTTCGAGCCGGTCGGTCACCTTTTCGACGCCGAGGACGACGGCGATCCGGCACTGGCCGGCGGCGATGGCCTGAGCCGCCTGGTGCAGGGCGGCCCCCCCGCTGGCCCCGGCGGCCTCGATGCGCAGCGCAGGCACGCCATGCAGTCCGACGGCCGCAGCCAGGTGGGCACCAAGGTGGCCCTGTCCGGCCAGGCTTTCAGCCAGGGCACTGGCCACGTAGAGCGCCCCAACCTGCTCAATGGGCAGGTCACCGCTGTCGGCAAAGGCCGCCCGTACCGCCTCACTCGCCAGGTCGGCCAGGCTACGCCCATAATGTTCACCCACGGGCGTTGCCGCCGAGCCGATAATGTAACTGGTAGTCATCGTTTTTCTTTCAGGGCTGGTGGGCTTATCCCAGCACCAGTTTGCCGACCCACTTGGCATACAGGGCGTAGTCGATCAGCACCTGGCGCTTGAGGTAGGCTGCCGTGAGGGGTGCCCGCTCGCGGCGCTCAAGGATGTGCTCGGTGACGGTGAGGGCATAGGCGTCGGAGCCGGCCCCGCTGCCGTAGGTGGTGACGAAGATTGTCTCGCCGGGCTGGGCCACGTCGAGGGTCGCACAGAGGCCGGCCATTGCTGCGCCGGAGTAGGTATTGCCGATCTGTGGGCTGAGTAGTCCGGGCGTGATCTGGGCCTCGCTGAAGCCAAGCCGTTTAGCGACAGCCTGGGGGAATTTGGCGTTGGGCTGGTGGAAGATGGCGTAGGTAAAGTCCTGCGGCTGCTTGCCCAGGTCGTGCAGCAGGCGTTGTGCGGCGCTCTGGATCTGGTGGAAGTAGGCCGGCTCGCCGGTGAAGCGGTTGCCATGCACCGGGTAGGGCCGGTCGGCGCGGCGGAAGAAGTCGGGTGTATCAGTGACATAGCTGACGGTGGCATCAAGCGTGGCTACGGCTTCGTCGGCCGGGCCAACCACCAGGGCTCCTGCGCCCGCCGAGGCGGTGTACTCCAGGGCATCACCGGGGCGGCTCTGGGCCGTATCGGCACCGATGGCCAGGGCATAGTCGGCCATACCGCTGCCCACCAGGGCCATTGCCGCCGTCAGGGCCTCGCTGCCGGCCTTGCAGGCAAACTCAAAGTCGGCCGCACTGAGCCACGGTCCGGCCCCGAGGGCCTCGGCCACGATTCCGCCCGAAGGCTTGACACTGTAGGGGTGGCTTTCGCTGCCCACCCAGACTGCACCTAAGCGCCCGGCCGCGAGCCCGGCGCGGGCCAGGGCGTTACGGGCCGCCTCGATCGCCATCGTGATCGTATCCTCATCCGGGCCGGGCACACTCTTGGCCTCAACCGGTACCCCGCCCTCGCCGTCAGTCCAGATGCGGGCGATCTCGCGGGCTGCAATGCGGTAGCGCGGGATGTAGGCCCCGTAGCCGATCACGCCTACCGGGCGCACTGGTTTGTTCATAAGAACTTTCCGTTTCACATATGTCATTCTAAGGCCGCAGCTTCACCATCTATGGAATTTGGCTGCTCTTCCTGGTGCCTGGTTAGCAGCAGGCGTTGGCTCTGACACGCTCAGCCAACGCCCATCGCCGTTTCAGCTCCACACCTCCACAGCGCGATCAGAGTGATGCTCGTGCTGGAATGGCTGATGCTGATCCATCGTTTACCCACGCAACTCGGCCACCAGCTCTTCGGCGCGGGCCGGCTTGATCGTACGCTCCTCGACCATGCGCCGGGCCACCTCGTCAACCAGGGCCCCGTGGGCCCCGGCGGCCATGGCAATCTGGCGTGCGTGCAGGCCCATATGGCCCTGGTTGATGCCTTCGCAGGCCAGGGCGCGCATCGCAGCCAGGTTGCTGGCCAGGCCAGCACAGACGGCAATCTCGGCCAGTTCAGTGGCGCTGCGCACATTGAGCAGCTTGAGCACGGTCTGGGCTGCCGGGTGTACCTTGGTTGCCCCGCCGACGATGCCCACAGCGAGGGGCATTTCAAGCGTCCCGACCAGGTTCCCGACTTCGTCGCGCTCCCAGACGCTCAGTGAGCGGTAGAGGCCCGAGCGGGCGGCATAGGCGTGTGCTCCGGCCTCAATCGCCCGCCAGTCATTACCGGTCGCCACGATCACCGGGTCGATCCCGTTGAGGATGCCCTTGTTATGGGTCGTCGCACGGTAGGGGTCAACTGCGGCAAAGGCATAGGCCCACATGATGCCTTCGGCAACCTCTTCGCCGCTCAGGCCATCGCGAGCCAGGGCCTCGGTTGGGACGACACAACGTGCCCGCGCCAGGCGGCGGTCGCTCAGGTTAGAGAGAATGCGCAGGTAGACCCGTCCGCCGCTGATCAGCTCAAGCAGGGGGGCCACGGCCTCGCACATTGTATTGATCGCATTGGCCCCCATCGCGTCGCGGCAGTCGACGATCAGATGTACGACCAGCATCGGCCCCATCGGGCTCGTCGGGTGCAGGTGTACCTCGACATCACGCGCTCCGCCACCCAGGCTCACAAGTGAGCGGCTCTGGGCATTGGCCAGTTCAAGGATCTCATCTTTACGGGCCAGAATATCGTGACGGGCACTCTGGGGGGTGGTCACACCAACGATCTGCACCTGGCCGATCATCAGCGGCTCGGTGCTGCTGGTCTGGAACCCGCCACCTTCACGGATCAACTTGGCCGCATAGCTGGCACCGGCAACGATTGACGGCTCTTCCACCACCATGGGGATGAGGTAATCGCGCCCGTTGATCTGGAAGTTGGTCGCGATCCCCAGAGGCAGGTTATATGTGCCGACGACATTCTCAATCATCTTGTCGGCACGCTCAACGCTGAGAATGCCCTGGCCGCCGTGAAGCACGCGCAGGTCTTCGTCGCAAAGGCCGTCAAACGACTTGACCATTTGCAGCCGCTCGAACGGGTTGAGCTGGTAAAAGCCCTGGAGCCGCGAGTTCTGTGTACCCATATTTTCGACTATTTCCTCCCACTCGTGAGTAGTGACGCAAGCACTTCTCAACCGATTGTAACACCGTCGTGGCTTCCAGAAGCCCTGAAAGAACTGTCAGAACCTATCATGGGCCTGTCGAAGGCTATCAGTATGGTGCTGCCCACCTGTTTTCGGCTATGCTACAATGACGCTATGCGTTACCTGGTCCTCTTCGTCCTCAGCCTGAGCCTGGTTGCCTGCGGTGGCGTGTCTCCCACGGCTACCCCTGTTGCGCTGGCCAGTGTTCCATTGATCAGTGAACTGCTCGCCGATCCGCCACCTGGCCCGGTCCACAGTTTTGCCTATCTTGTGCGTGGCCCCGATGGCCCATTCCTGGCTGAGCGCCTTGGCCCCGAGGGGCCGCTGAGCGAGACGACCGGGCAACTCTGGCTTGAAACGCTCCCGCCTTTGCCGGAGGATACACCCTTTGCGCAGAGTGGCACGCTGCGCTACACCCTGGTCGAGCTGTGGGGCCAGCTTGAGGGGCCTGCTTCCTACGGCCCTGAGGGTCGGTACGCCTACAGGTTGGTCGAGGCACAACTTGTGCCGCGTAGCGCGCCTGAGGTGCATATGCCCCTGCTGCTTAGCAACAGTCGGCTCTACGAGAACCAGCCGGTACGCCTAGTTGCCCAGCTGTTGCGTACTCCCGATTCGGCCCTGCTGGTTGAGCAACTAGGCCCTGGTGGGGTGCCCGAGGCTGGTGCGTTGCAGATCAAACTTGTGCCATCGCCCTACGACCCGGCCCTCAGCGCGGCCCTGGCTGGCACGCCCGATGGGCGGATCAGCTTTGGCCCGGTCGAGGTGGTTGGTCTGTGGCGGGCCGGGCGGCTTGCACCGCTGCTCGTGCGCCCGCAGTAGTACTCTCTTCCCCCGCCCCTCTGTACCCCTCGCCTGAGGTTGACGGGACTAACAACTCTCTAGCCCATAGGCCCGGCCGGGCGTAGCATAGGTGTAGCTCTTGTACAGCTTCACCAGCAGCGTCGCGGCCCGGCCACCAACGCATCTTCTGATGCTCCCGCTGCCGTGTTCTCTGGTCGAAGCTCAGCTGTTCCAGCACTCCCGCTTCATCCTCCCAGGGAACATCTATGCTTCGGCTCATCTTTGTCTCCACGCTGGTGCTGTGCCTGCTCAGCACGCTGTTTGGCCTCAACCCGGTCGTCGCCTCCGCTGCTAGCCCCCCCCCCCCTTCGCTCAGCAACGATGCTCTGGTTGCCCCGCCTCCCAGCAGTGCGGGTCTGGCCACCGCTAGCCGTGGGCCGAGCCAGTTTATGGCCGGGCGTGTGGCGATCTGGTTGCTGCTGCCGGAGAGCAATGGTGCGCGTGAGGCTTCGACGGAGGAGTGGAGCGCTGAGGAAGTTGCGCTGGTCCAGACGCAGGTACAGGCGGCCCTGGACTGGTGGAGCGCCCGGTTGCCGTTGGCCCGGCTCAGCTTCAGTCTGCATACAGACGTAGTGCCGATGGCCTATGAGCCGATCAGCCACGGGCTTGCTGACGAGGGGCTCTGGATCGGTGCTACGCTGAGCCAGCTCGGCTTCGGTGGTACGAACTACTTTGATCAGGCTTATGCAGCCGTTGAGGCCCGGCGCAGCGCCGACCAGGCCGATTGGAGCAGCCTGATCTTCGTCGCCGACAGTTCAACCAGCCCGGCTAATGCTTTCAACGATGATCGTTTTGCCTATGCCTATGTCGGCGGCCCGCTGATGGTGCTTAGCTCGGACGTAGGCGGCTATGGCAGCAGCCAGATGGCCCCGATTGTCGCCCACGAGCTTGGCCATATCTTCGAGGCGCTCGATCAATACCCCGGCGCGGGGGTCAGTTGCACGCAGACCAGTGGCTATCTCGATGCGCCAACCAGCAACAGCCGTTTTGGTGATTGCGGCCCTGGTCTGGCGAGCATTATGCTCGACCCGAACAGCGCCTTCGCCGCTGGCCAGGTGGACGCCTCGGCGCTGGCCCAGGTGGGCTACCGCGATAGCGACCAGGACGGCCTGATCGATCCCCTTGACACCACGCCCAGTGTGGCCCTGAGCGCGGGTGGCCAGGTCGCCGGGAGCGCCCATCCGCTGTTGAGCGGGCAGGTGATTGACCAGCCTCTGAGCACCGCCAGTCAGCAGCCGGTTAGCATCAATACGATCAGCCAGGTTGAGTTGCGCATCGACAATGGCCCCTGGCAGCCTGTGCCTCCCGCAGATAGGGCTTACGACAGCGCCGAAGAAGCTTTCAGCCTTGAATTGCCGCTCTACGATGGCGAATACAGGCTTGAGGTGCGGGCGCTTAACAGTGCCGGGGTCTACTCGACGCCGAGTCTGCGCCAGCTGAGTGTGGCAGGGGCTGGCGCGGCTCCCGCCTATCGCCCGACCGCCCCTGCCTTCAGCAATAGCCGGCAGATCAGCCTGGATCTGGCGGCAGCGCAGCCAGCCCTGGCCGTGCAGATCGCCGACGCTGCCAGCCTGGCCGAGGCAAGCTGGCAGCCCTATGCGGCGCAGTTGAGCTACACGCTTGGCGCGGGCGATGGGCTGCACACGCTCTATGTGCGCTTCCGCGACAGCGCCGGGCTCGTGTCGCCCTTCTATCCCCTCGAGGTGGTGCTGGATACCCAGGCCCCTGTTGGCAGCGCGGTACGTGATCCTCAGCAGGCCGGGCTGCTCCGCCTGGCGGCAAGTGACAGCACCAGTGCCGTCACCACCGTCGAGTGGCGCATCGGCAGTGGGGCGGCCCAGCAGGCTCCCTTCAGCGCGACCCTCAACCTGGGCGATGCGGCGCTTGGGCAACCAGTGAGCCTGCGCTTCGGCGACGCGGCGGACAACTTCTCCACTGCCCTGAGCGTGCCTGGTGGTTATACGACGCTGCTGCCCCTGGTGATCTTTTAGGATCGAGTGACGCTGATGACTGCCACGCCGGTCATCCAGGGCGCTTGTTCAAGATCGAGCAGGCTGGTCGGGCTGCTAATGTGTAGCATCAGGGGTGTCTCGGCGGGGCAGGCGCTGCTTGCCACCGGCAACGCTACCGTCATCAGGCTACCGTCCATTGTGACCGTCTGGGTCACTTCGCCCACACTGAGGCTGACCGGACGTCCGGCGGGGCCACGCAGTTCCAGGCGGAGATCGCCGCAGCCAGCCAGGCGCATCTCGGCTTCGCCCAGGGTCCAGCGCCCACGCGGCAGGTCGAAGGTGGCGGGAGCGAAGCCACGGTAGTGGCCCAGGGCCATGGCGTCGCCGGGCACGAGACGCTCAGGGGCGGGGGTGGGCACGGCCTCCCAGGCCCACAGATACAAGTCGTTCGTATCACGCCCAAAGCCAGCGATCGCCGCCAGGGCCGCGTTTGCCGCTGCGTGATCGTCGGCGAAAGTGGCGAGCCAGATCTGCTGAGCCAGGGCGTAGAGGCTGCGGGGTTCGAGCGCGGCGGCCTGGGCGAACCACTCGGCTGCGGCAGGGCGATCCCCCGTCTGCATCGCCAGGTCACCCAGGGCGATGGGGCGCAGCGAGTTGCCCGCATCGGCGGCATAGGCAGCCTGGAGCGCCGCCTCAGCGGCGAGCGTGTCGCCGCGGGCGAGGGCCTGGCGTCCTTCGACGGCGATCAGTTCGGCGCGGGCCCAGCTGAGGTAGCGCGTGCTGAAGATCAGCCCGACGAAGGCCAGCCAGCCCAGCAGCACCAGACCAGTGCGCCAGAGAGCCGGACGGGTGAGGCCGTGCCGGAGGGTGCGCAGCGCTGCTGGCAGCCGCCAGATAGCATAGGCAGCGAAGGGGATGAGCACGCCTACCAGGGGCAGGCGGAGCCGGTGGTGGGCCACGGTGATCGCCGAGAGCAGTACACCGAAGAGTAACCAGAGCAGCGTGGGCAGGCTTCGCCGCCAGGCGGGGGCAAAGACCAGCCCGGCGATCCCGCCGAGCATAATCAAGCTGTACTGCAGGTCGGCCAGCAGGCTGAGCGGACGTGGATTTTCGCCAGCACTGAGGGCGATCTGCTCGTCGCGTGGGCTGATCGTGACCACGTCGCCGACGGCAAAGCTGCGTGATTGAAGCAGGAAGAGCGAGGCGATCTTGAAGCGCACCCGGCTGAGGAAGAAGCCCGGATCTTCCTTGATGCGGGCGAGGGTCAGCTGCATGGCAACGGCCTGGCGGTCGGCCAGGTTGGGCTGGCCGAAGATGGCCGCTTCGCCAGCAAGGCGTTCCTCTTCACTGCGTACTGTGCCGTACCACATACTGATGCCGCCGTTGGTATCGACGAGGATGAGGCGCTGGTGGACAGCATAGTTTCTGAGCGCCCACGGCCCGATCAGCAGGGCCGCGCCGAGCAGCAGCAGCAGAGGGGCTCGCAGGCGGGCCGTCCGTCCGCCTGCGGGTGGCGGCGGGGCCAACAGCAGCACGAGCAGGGCGGCGACTGGAATGAACAGCAGGGCCACTGCACGGCTCAGGGCCGCCAGGGCCAGGACGAGGCCGGCGAGCAAGGCCCAGCGGCGTCGGCCTTCGACGATGGCCAGGTCAAGCAGGGCCAGCGCGAGCACAATCAGCACGACGAAGAGCGCCTCGGCAAAGAGTACGCTGCCGAAGCTGGCCAGCGGCACGAAGGTGGCGGCGATCAAGGCGCTGAGCAGGCCAACCGTCCGGCTGGCAAAGCGCCGTCGCCCTAGCCAGGCCCAGGCCAGCACGCCGACCCCCGTGAGCAGAGCCTGGCCGAGGAGCGCCTGGCGCACATCGACGCCGCCAAGCCCGAACATCAGGGCCAGCAGCGCCGGGTAGAGCGGCGGACGTAACCACTTGCCCGTATCGTGATAGCCGCCCTGAAGGATGTGCAGGGCGGCGCGGTAATACTCTGCGGGATCGCCCGGTTGCACTGCCCCCGCCGGGGCCTGCCATGACCAGAACCAGACCCGCAGGGCCAGACTGATCATGATACACAGAGCCAGGCTCAGGCGATAGGCGCGCTCAGGGCCGATCCGCCGCAGTGGCGAGGCAAGCATACGTGCAGTAGGGCATGTTTCAGAATTGGCTGGGTGCGCTTAACCATAGCCCTCCGCTTCCAGTGTGTGATGATGTGGAGGTGTGGAGCTGAAGCCTTATTTGAAGCATGCTCGGCAATCCAGAATCCAAAAGCGTATGATACCATAGGCGCTCAGGTTGCCCTGGGTGCGGCGTAGGTTGCCTCGGGTGTCACGCATTGGTTTGCACCGAATCCGCACCGGGTAGGGGCGGATCCACGTGTCCGCCCGCCATGCGCTACGTGGCAATGGCGCCATACGCCGCGGCGCGGGCGGGGATACCGGCCCGACCCGACGCCATTGATTCGCTGCGGCGGGCGGTGCGGTGCAAGACTCTACGCTGCACCCGGTTGCCTCGCGGCCCTGGTGGCGGTACAATAGCCTGACGATCTGCGCAAAGTGGAGCATCTGCATGCTGACCTATGACGATCTGGTGGCTGGTCTGGAGGACGCCTGGCTCGCTGTGGGTCTGCACGAGCACGCCTTTATCGAGAGCGTGATCCCGACGGCCCATGACCGCACATGCAAGATCGAGCTCTTTCCTGAGCACGACGAGCCATTGACGCCAGCCAATCTGCCGCCCTACCTCGAAGTGAATTTCACCTGGTCGGCCATCCATCAGTTGATTGCCGAGGGCCGCGAGCTACCGACTGAGCCGCTTGATCTTACATGGACCTATACGGCGACCCTGGTTGATGCGCAGGAGCGCAGTGATGTTGAGCTAGTGCGGATGTTTCAGCGGGCGGTGCATAGCGCCTTTGAGCGCTACTACCCCGCTGAGGCCGCCGAGATGGAGCCGGTGGCGGTCGAGGTGCGGCGTATCTACATGCCGGGGGCACAACGCCTGCAACTCGACTATGTGCAACTGGTCAGCACCACAGTCGCCGATATTTTTGAGCAATGGCCCCAGCGTGATCAGCAGAGCTTGCGCGTTATCTTGCGCATTGAGCTCCAGCTGGCCAGCGCGATTATCAATAACCTCAGCGAGTCCTTTACGCCCCGCGGACGGGGTGGCTATAAGTCGGTAGACGCGGCATGAGCCGTTCGCAGCGCAAAGAAGCTTATGGCTGACGCAAGCATTACGCGTTTTTTCACCGCTGGTGGGGCGCGCATCTACCGCCTGCCCCTGCAAGTCTTCCCCAACCTGCTCGCCTACGCTCACCTGGTGATTGCTGGCGACTATGTGGCTCTGATTGACGTCGGCAGTGGCCAGGGTCCCAGCGATACCCATCTGCGTGAGGGGATGGAGCGCCTGCGCAGCGAGTGGGGGGAGACGCTCGGCTGGGCCGATATTGACCGGGTGGTGATCACCCACGCCCATATTGATCACCATGGTGGCTTGAATATGGTGCGCCAGCTGACTGATGCGCCAATTGCCATTCATGAGCTTGACCGCCGCGTACTGATCCACCACAAAGAGCGCCTGGCCCTCACCCGTTTCCGCCTGGCCGTCTTTCTGCGTCGGGCTGGCTTGAGTGAAGAGCACCGGGCGCGCCTGCTGGCGATGTACGGCTGGAGCAAAGACCTCTTCCGCTCGGTAGAGGTGCAGACGGTGCTGCGTGATGGCGATCGGCTTGACGGCCTCTTCCAGGTCATCCATGTCCCTGGCCACTGCCCGGGCCAGGTCTGCCTACAGATCGAAGATGTGCTGCTCACCGCCGACCATGTCTTGCCGAACGTGGCAATCTTTCTGGCCCCCGAAAGCCTCAACGCGGCCACTGGCGTCGATCACTTTCTACTCTCCATCCGCAGAATGGCCAGCGTCACAGGGGTGCGCCTGGCTCTCGGTGGCCACGATGAGCCGGTGCATGACCTGGCGGCGGCCCTGGCGACAATCGAGGCGACCCAGACCCAGCGCATCGCGCGCATCTACGAAGCCTGCGCCGAGCCCTACTCGATCAGCGCGTTGACCACGGCGCTCTACCCCGTGCTGGGTGGCTACGACGAGCTGCTGGCCCTGCAGAAGGTCGGTGCCTATGTCGAGTACCTTGACCAGCGCGGCATGCTGGAGGTCGCCAACCTCGACGAAGTCGCCGAAGATGAGAACGGTGTGCCGCGCTACCGGGCGACGTAGGCTGGCGCAGCGTTGACAAAGCATCGCTTGGCGGTTACACTGCCCAGTAACAACCCTTGCGGAAACGCATACCCCTCCGCCGTGCCGCGCTACGTCAGCGCTCCGGCGTGATGACATCGCCAGACGCGGGCCGGGCTACAGTGTGGTGTGCCGGCCATCCCCCCTGCCAGCGTTGGCCCGGTGTCCACCTCGTAGCCAGCCCTTTGGGCGGAGGTTTCCGCTTGTCATACCCCGCTTCGCATCGCACCCCTGCGCTCAAGCGCTTCTCCTTGCAGAAGGGGTTGCGTCGTAGTTTGCCTGTGATCGGGATGCTGCTTGTGCTGCTGCTGCTCTGGGAGGGCAGTAAGCTGCTTTTTGGCATCTCCGACCAGCGCCTGCCCCACCTGGGGGCGCTGGTTGAGACGATGTTCACCCCGACCCGTGGCGGGCAGGGGCCGTTATTGATCGTGCAGATGCTGATCAACGCCTGGGCGACCTTTCGCACGGCCCTGGGCGGCTTTTTGCTCGGCTCGCTGCTTGGTTTCGGGCTGGCCCTGCTCTTTCTGCGCCTGCAGATCCTCGAACGCGGCCTGATGCCCTATGTGATTGGCTCGCAGACGGTGCCCATCCTGGCGATTGCCCCGATGGTGGTGGTTGGCCTCGGGCGCATGGGTGCGCCATCCTGGGCGGCCAAGGTCTTTGTTGCCGCCTACCTGAGCTTCTTTCCCGTGTTGATCGGTATGCTGCGCGGGCTGCGCTCGGCTTCGCCACAGAGCCTTGATCTCATGCGTTCGTACGCGGCCAGTCCAGCCCAGACCTTCTGGAAGCTGCGTCTGCCCACCTCGTTGCCCTACCTCTTTACCGGGCTGAAGATCGCTGCTTCAGCCAGTGTGATCGGGGCGATTGTCGCAGAGTTGCCCGCCGGGAGCCGCGAAGGCATCGGCGTGATGATCCTCAACGCGGCCCAGTTCTATAACTCGCGCCCGCCGGCCCTCTTCCTGGCCATCCTGATCGCTGGCCTGGTCGGCATCACCTTCTACAGCCTCGTCGCCCTCGCCGAGTATCTGATCGTGCGTGAGCACCACCAAGATGAAGCGAATCTATGAATAGCGAACCGATCATTGAATTTGAGCGGGTCAGTAAGATCTACCGTAGTGGCGGCGGGCTGGTGACTGCCTTGCAGGATGTGACTCTGCGCATCGGTGCGGGTGAGTTTATCGCCCTGATTGGCCCGAGCGGCTGCGGTAAGAGTACCCTTATGCGCCTGATCGGCGACCTTGAGCAGCCTAGTTCGGGGAGCCTGCGCGTGAAGCAGAAGAGTGCGGCCCAGGCGCGCCGTGACCGCGACTACGGTATCGTCTTTCAGGCCCCGGTGCTCTACGAGTGGCGCACGATCAGCAAGAATGTCGAGCTGCCGCTTGAGTTGATGGGGCGCTCCCGTCACGAGCGCCACGAGCGCTCGATGAGCCTCTTGCGGATGGTTGGCCTGGGCGACTTCGGGGCGGCCTATCCGCATCAGCTCTCCGGTGGAATGCAGCAGCGCGCCGCGATTGCCCGTGCCCTCTCCTTTGCCCCTTCGATCCTGCTGATGGATGAGCCTTTTGGCGCTCTCGACGAGATCACCCGCGAACGGCTCCAGCTCGAGTTGCTGAGCATCTGGTTCGGGGCCGACCCGCGTCCGACGGTGATCTTTGTCACTCACAGTATTCCCGAGGCGGTCTTCCTGGCCGACCGGGTCGTGATTATGTCGCCGCGCCCGGGGCGGGTTCACCATATTGTGACAGTTGACCTGCCGCGTCCGCGTACCTTCGATACCCGCGAGGAGCAGCGTTTCTTCAGCCTGGTGACCGAGGTGCGAGAGTACCTGCGTGGCACCGAGGTAAGTGTGCAGGAGTGAGCCGGTGGTTCAGGCAACCAGTGTCGCCCAACAGGTCAAACCCTCGCGGTCTGTAGCCTGGCTCAACGCAGCCTGGCCGCCTGTGCTGGCCTTTGTGAGCGTGATCCTGCTCTGGGAAGGGCTGGTGCGTCTCTTCAACATTCCGCTTTACCTGCTGCCGACACCGAGCCAGATCATTGTGACCTTCTTCGAGCGCCCCGGTTATCTGCTTGGCATCGGTATGGTCACGTTTGCCAATGCCCTGGCTGGTTGTGCAATTGGCTGTGCGCTGGGCTGCCTGGCGGCGGCCTTCTGCGTGCGCTGGCCGGTAGTCGCCGATGGCATGATCCCCCTCGCCGTGGCGGCCAGCGCCGTGCCGATTATCGCCCTCTCACCGCTGATGGGCATCTGGCTGGGCAGTGTCAGCCCGGCCTCGAAGATCGCCGTTGTTGCGGTGATGACCTTCTTCCCGACCATGATCAGCGTCTACCGTGGCCTCAACTCGCCGCGCCCCGACGCCCTGATGCTCATGCGCTCCTATGCCGCCCCGCAGCGCACGGTCTTCCTCAAGCTGCGCGTGCCAGCCGCCTTGCCCTTCTTCTTTGGTGCCCTGCGTGTTTGCACCACCCTGAGCATGATCGGCGCGGTGGTGGCCGAGTTTTTCGGCGGCCCGCGTAACGCCCTGGGCGTCTATATCAAAACCCAGGCTGGCATTCTGCGCACCCAGGAAGCCTGGGCCGCTATGCTGGTGGCCTGTCTCTATGGCCTGATCTTTTACCTCGCCGTCGTCCTGCTTGAACACTTCCTGATGCCCTGGAAGCACGGACGACATTGAGTACCGCTTGATCGAAAGAGGAGGTCTGGACGTGCCCAAACGGATGTTGCTGTTGCTTGCCCTGCTGGTTGCCCTGCTGTTGACCGCCTGTGGACAGACGCCCCCCGCCGCCGAGCCGACAAGTGCTCCCGCTGCCGATGCGACAAGTGCCCCCGCTGCCGATGCGACAAGTGCTCCCGCTGCCGATGCGACAAGTGCCCCCGCCGCTGCGGCTGACAAAGTGACCTTGCAGCTGAAGTGGGTGCCGCAGGCTCAGTTTGCTGGCTACTACGCGGCCCTCGATCAGGGCTACTACGCCGAAGAAGGACTTGACGTAACCATCGCCTCTGGTGGCCCGGACATCGTGCCCGAGCAGGTGGTGGCCAGTGGCCAGGCCGAGTTTGGCATCAACTGGATGGCCAGTCTGCTCGCCACCCGCGAGCAGGGCGCACCGCTGATCAACATCGCCCAGGTCTACACCCGCGCTGGAATGCGCCATCTCTCGTGGAAAGATAGTGGGCTGGAGTCGCCCGAGGATCTGCGCGGCAAGAATGTGGCGGTCTGGTTCGGTGGCAACGAGTACAACCTGCTGGCGACCCTGGCCAAGTACAACATCGACAAAGAGAATGACCTGACCCTGGTGCAGCAGCCCTTCGATATGAATCTGCTGCTCAACCGCGAGGTCGACTCGGCGGCGGCGATGACCTACAACGAGCTCTACCAGGTGCTGAGTGCTGGCCATACGATCGAGGAATTGAACATTCTCGACTACAACGCCGAGGGTACGGCGATGCCCGAAGACGGCATTTTCGTCAGCGCCGACTGGCTCAACGCTGATCCGGCTAATCAGGCGATCGCTGCCCGTTTCCTGCGCGCCTCGTTCAAGGGCTGGGCCTTCTGCCGCGACAATGTCGATGCATGTGTGCAGAGCGTGCTGGCCCAGGATAGCGGCGGCGTGATGACCGTCGAGGCGCAGACCTGGCAGATGAATGAGGTCAACAAACTGATCTGGGGTGATCCGATCGATCCGGCCACCAAGATCGGCTATCTCGACCCCGCGCTCTTCAAGTTTGCCGCTGATACCGCCCTGCAGTTCGGCGTGATCACCCAGCCCGCCGAAGAGGCCGCCTATACGCACGCGATCTGGGAGGAGGCGACCAAGTAGTACGCCGTGCGAGCGATTCGGCTGCCTTGACGGCATCGGGGCGCAGCAGCGGTAGCCGCTGCTGCGCCCTTACCGGCGCGTATCCCTGTGTAGTAGTCTCGATCTGTGGAGGTGTGGCGGTATGGAATTCGGGATTACCCTGAAATTGGATCTGCCCCCGGCGCGCAATGTGGCCCTGACCCGTCAGGCCGAGGCGGCTGGCTTCAGCTACGGCTGGGTCTTCGACTCGCATGTGCTCTGGCAGGATCCCTACCCCAACCTGACCTTGATGGCTGCAGCGACCGAGCATATGCGCCTGGGCACCTGTGTGACCAATCCGGCGGTGCGCGATCTGACGGTCACGGCCAGTAGCCTGGCGACGCTCAACCGTATTTCGGGCGGGCGTATGGTGCTGGGCATCGGGCGCGGCGACAGCTCGCGCCGGGTGTTGGGCAAACGCCCGACGACGCTGGCTGACCTGGAGGCGGCTGCGTTGACCATTCGTACCTTGGCTACCGGGCGTGAGGCCGAGCACGAGGGGCAGGCGGTACGCTTGCCCTGGGCCTGCCAGGAGGCCTGCTGCCCGGCCTGTGCTGAGCGCTGTACACCCGAGCCCGACCTGCCGATCTGGATTGCTGCCTATGGCCCCAGGGCTCTGCAGCTCACCGGGCGCATCGCCGACGGGGTCATCCTCCAGTTTGCCGACCCCTATCTGATCCGCTGGTGCCTGGGCTTTGTGCATGAGGGTGCCCGTGCGGCAGGGCGTGACCCGGCGGCGATCAAGGTCATGGCCGCAGCGCCGGTCTGGGTCGCCGATGACCTGGCGATGGCGCGTGAGCGGGTGCGCTGGTTCCCGGCCCTGGTCTCCAACCATGTTGTTGATCTGATCGCCCGCTATGATCCGGCGACCTTGCCGCCTGAGTTGACCCGTTATGTCGGCGAGCGGGCTGGCTACGACTACCAGAAGCACGCCGAGGTCGGCTCCGCGAACGCCAGCTTTGTCAGTGACGAAGTAGTTGACCGCTTCTGCATCATCGGGCCGCCGGAGGTGCAGCAGCAGCGCCTGGCTGAGTTGGCCGAGGCTGGGGTTGATCAGTTCAACATCTACCTGATGTCGGGCGATGAGGAGGCCTGTCTGGAGGTCTATGGTACGGCGGTGGTGCCTGCGTTTGCGTAGACAAGCGATCAGGCTGAATGGTAAACGGCTCCCCGAAACTGGTTTTAGGGCGTTTTGTGCTCTTTGAAAGGAACCTGACGTGTCAACAGTGATCAAAGGCGGCACGGTTGTGACGGCGGGCGATACCTTCGCTGCCGATGTGCTGATCGAGGGTGAGCAGATTGTGGCGGTGGGCCATGGGCTGAGTGGCACGACGGTGCTTGATGCCAGTGGGGCCTATGTCATCCCCGGCGGCATTGATGTGCATACCCACCTTGATATGCCCTTCGGTGGCACCGTCTCCTCGGATGATTTTTTCACCGGCCACCGGGCGGCGGCCTTCGGCGGCACGACGATGCATATCGACTTCGCCATTCAGCCCAAAGGTGCCACCTTGCGTGAGACGCTTGAGCTGTGGCATGGGCGGGCCAACGGCAAGGCGGCGATCGACTATGGGTTCCATGTGGCAATCACTGACCTGCCCGACACGGTGCTGGCCGAGATGCCGAACTGTGTCGAGTATGGCGCAACGAGCATGAAGCTCTTTCTGGCCTACAAGGGTGCCCTGCAGGTGGACGATACGACCCTCTTTCGGGCAATGCAGCAAGCTGCCCGTCACCGCCTGTTGATCATGGTGCATGCCGAGAATGGTGATGCCATCGATGTATTGATCAAAGAGGCGCTCGCAGCGGGTGACCTGGCCCCTAAATTCCACGCTCTGACGCGCCCGCCTGAGCTTGAGGCTGAGGCAACGGCGCGGGCGGTGCGTCTGGCCGAGGTGGCCGGGGCTCCGCTCTATGTTGTCCACCTGACCAACGGTGGGGCGCTGGAGGCGGTACGCCTGGCCCGGGGGCGCGGCCTGAGTAACCAGATCTTCGCCGAGACCTGCACGCAGTACTTCTTCTTCACCAAAGATGACCTTGCGCGCGAAGGCTTTGAGGGGGCCAAGTGGGTCTGCTCGCCGCCCTTTCGTAGCCAGGCCGACCATGCGCTGCTCTGGCAGGGGGTGGCTGACAATGCGCTACAGGTCGTCTCAACCGACCACTGTCCCTTCCCCTTTGAGGGTGGGCGCGACGGGCGCTCGGCGGGCAAGGAGTTGGGGCGGGCCAGCTTTGCGCAGATCCCCAATGGCTGTCCGGGAATCGAGGAGCGTATGATGCTGCTCTATACCCACGGTGTGCGCAGTGGGCGTATCTCGCTCAACCGCTGGGTTGAGTTGACCAGTACCAACCCGGCTCGCCTCTTCGGCTGTTATCCGCAGAAGGGCACGCTTGCGCCCGGCGCCGATGCCGATGTCGTGATCTGGGATCCTGAGTTGCGGCGCACGCTTAGTGCGAACACCCTGCACCAGAACGTCGACTATACGCTCTACGAAGGCTGGGAGGTGCAGGGCGCCCCGCGTAGTGTGCTCAGCCGTGGGCGTCTGCTGGTTGAGGGCGACCGCTGGCTTGGTGAAGCTGGTGCGGGCCGCTTTGTCCACCGCCGGCCGTTCGGGCTCTGAAACGAGGAAGCGAAGCATTGATGAGCACAACCACACTCGACCCGGCCCGCACGATTGCCGAGTTGAAGGAGTTGCGGGCGCTGACCGGCAATGCCGATGGGGCTCAGCGGGTGGCCTGGACGGAGACCTGGGCAACTGCGCGTGCCTGGATGCGGGCGAAACTGGCCGAGTTGCCGGTGACGGTTGAGACCGATCCGGGCGGCAATGTCTGGGCGACCCTACCCGGTGCCTCGGAGCAGGCTCTGCTGATCGGCGGGCATATCGACTCGGTGCCGAACGGTGGCTGGCTCGATGGCTGCCTGAATGTGCTGGCCGGCCTGGAGGTCTTGCGCCGCATTGCTGCCGAAGGGACGCCCCCGGTGACGGTGCGCCTGGTAGACTGGGCCGACGAGGAGGGGGCGCGCTTTGGGCGCAGCCTGGTTGGCTCGAGTGCCTTCTCGGGCACGCTCAGGCCCGCCGACCTGGCCGAGTTGCGTGACCGGGCCGGTACGCCGATGCCCGAGGCCCTGGCAGCCTATGGGGTCGATCCGCAGACGATGCTCGCTGCGCAGGCCCAGCAGGCCAATGCTGCCGCCTACCTTGAGCTGCATATCGAGCAGGGGCCGGTGCTTGAGAGCCTGGGCCTGCCGCTTGGCGTCGTGCTGGGTACTTTTGGCGTCGAGCGCCATCGCATCACCTGGCATGGCCAGGCGGCCCACTCGGGCTCAACCCCGATGGATAAGCGCCGTGACGCCCTGGCCGGTGCGGCGAAGCTGGCCCTCTACATCCGCGAGATCGCCCGCGAGGTCGGCGATGGTGCGGTCTGCACCTCGGGTGGGGTGGTCTGCAAGCCGGGCATTGTCACCTCAGTGGTGGAGACGGCTGAGCAGTTGCTTGACCAGCGCCACCTGGATGGCACAAAGCTGGCGCAGATGCTGGCCATGGCCCGCGAGGCCAGCACCCGCTTTGCCGACGAGGAGGGTATCAGCGTTGGGTGGGAGCAACTCTGGCGGATCGATCCCATCCCCTTCCATCCTGAGTTGATCGATCTGGCCGAGGCTGCCATTCGCGCCACCTGCGGCGTCAGTCACCGCCTGCCGAGTGGGCCACTCCACGATGCCGCCGAGGTGGCCCGGGCGGGCATCCCCACCGTCATGCTCTTTGTGCAGAGCCTGCGCGGCATCTCGCACAACAAGATCGAAGATACCCTCGAAGAGCACCTGGCCCTCTCGGTGCAGGCCCTTGATCGACTGGCCACGGCGACGATGGCCTGGATCAAGCGCTGAGGGCCATTCAGCGTTTGATCAGCGGTAGGGCTACCTGGTAGCCCACCGCTGGCTCCCAGGTAAGTTGCCATGCCGAGAGGATTGGGCTCGTCCCCGCTTTGGCAATGTGTGCAAGCGGCGAAACGCGGTATGCCCCTGAGCTTACCTCTCCCACGTCCAGCCGCCCAACGCTGCCCAGGTCGTTGCACCGACAATGCCATCGACACCAAGGTTGTTGGCCTGCTGAAAGGCCCGCACGGCGGTCTCAGTGGTAGGGCCGTAAATTCCATCAACCGAGCCAGAATCGAGGCCGCGATTTTTGAGTATGGTTTGCAGTTCGAGCACCGCGCAGCCGCGCATCGGCGGGTCGCTCAGCGCCAGCGTAGGGGCACGGATCGGGCCGGGGGCCCAGGCGCTTTGCGCAAGATCGCCGCGAAAACGAGCCTTCGAGGTGGAAACATCCTCCACTTGTGGGCCCTCAAAAGCGCCTTCGGTCATCTGTACACGTGCCTCACTGCTCGTAAACTGCAAAAACAGGTCTTCGAGCACAACTTCAAGCTCAACTCCGGACGCGATAGTGATGCCCCTGCGGCCAGTAGCTTGGAATATTCCACTGCAACGGTAGAGCAGGCTGCCGCCAGGCAAGGGAGGGAGCGTCACCTGATCGCCGTACCCTGTACCACTGCCATCGATAGGCGTCTCTAACAATCCGACGAAGCCATCTCTTGCAAAGCGTATACGAGTACTATCCTCGCTCCACTGCAAACTGTTGCGGCCATCATACGTATCGTCACCAAGGTATTCGGGCGAAATGAGGCGGCGTACCTCGCCTCCAGTTGCCGATACCACAAAGATACCACCCATGGCAGTGTAGGCGACCCACTGGCTATCAGGCGAAAAGGCAACGGCTTTCAGCGGCGATATGACATCACGGCTGTCCGGCGTATCGCCCGAAAAGAAGATACCGACATCACTGAGCAACGTCTCTTTGCCTGTAGCAAGTGCAAGAACGGTAAGCCCCTGGTGATTGTTCGTCGCTAATAGCTGGCCATCGGGCGAGAAGGCCAGTGCTGAGCAATTGTACTCCTGACACTCTTTCAGTACGCGTGGGCTCGCGGGGTTGGTAGGCGAAACCAGCATAATGCGATCACGCATGCTCACCGCCAGGACCTGACCATCAGGCGACCAGGCGAACGAAGCGGGATCAGAGATGGCCGCGACATCGTACGTTTCGAGGGTTGTGCTATTCACCAGGCTGATTGGCTCGCCTATCCCATTTGGACAAGCAAGCCATTGGCCCTGTGGCGACCATACCGCTTCGCTCGCTCCAACTATGATGGTACTGAAACACACCTCAACCATTTGACCAGTATCCGCATCAAGCAGGCTTATCGGTGCCGCGACTTCACTGGCATTTCCGGTGAGCGTCACCCACGCCGGGTGCTCGCTAGCGGGAGCAACAGATGCTTGGGGCGTAGTTGGTTCCGCTAGTGCTGTTGGGCTCGAAACAAGCACTGTTGGCACGGTGGTTAGTGCCGCACTGGTGGTAACAGTGGCGCGTGGGGAAGCAGTCGGGTCGGTGCCTGACGCGCTGGTGATCTGGTCTGTTGGCGCAGCCTGGGTCGCGCTGGTTGATGCTGCGGGTGATGGCTGGGCGGCGCATGCGCTCAGCAGCATGGAAATGCAAAGCAGCACTAGGTGAGTGACGTATAAAAGGATCGTAGATCGCTTCATCGTGTTTCCTCCTTATATATTGCTCATTTGTTGCGCTATACTCAGCATCAAAATCCGGATGCGGATGTCATCCAGTAACTGGGTCGAGACCTCATCCACACAGACCATCCGCTCCTTTCTGAGAAGGATGCCACGCCTTGAGTATACCCTGTCGGGAGCCATGTTGCCTGATCACGGAAGATGCGCCAGAGCCCGCTTTCTGGGTTCATTATACCCGCTGTCCAGCGACCTCGGCAACGCCGTCGATATCCCCTGGGTCTGGATCGGCGCCTTTATGCTGATCAGCCTGAGGCTCGTCATGGTCTTTCAGAGCCTGACGGGCCACGCGGAGGAGAAGCACGGGTTACTGCTGGCTGTCTGACGCGCCCCCCTGCTCGCGGGCGAGCACCAGGAGCGTGATGTCGTCAGCCTGGGTCGCACCGCCGACAAAGTCCGCGAGCTGGCAGAGGATAGAGTCGAGTAGCGCCTGGGCCATACGATTCGGCGCCGCGGCGACGCTCGCAATCAACCCGGCCTCCTCATAGAAGTCCCCCTGCTGATTCTGGGCTTCGGTAACCCCGTCGCTGTAGAGCACCAGTGCTGCCGCCGGGGCCAAGTGTACCGTCTGCTCGCTCCACTGGGAGGCCCCCTCGATCCCCAGCGGGATGCCAGTGGTCACCAGGCGTTGCGGCTGTGCAGCCCCCGGCGCATAGAGCAGCGGCGGGTTCTGCCCGGCGTTGGCGTAGTGCAGCACCCCTGTTGCCAGGTCGAGGACAGCATAGAAGGCGGTCACGAACATACTGCTCTGGGCGTCCTCCAGCATACGCTGGTTGGTCGCGGCCAGCACTACCGCCGGCGCATCGGGGTAGGCGCGGGCGTAGGTGCGCAGCAGGGTGCGAGTGAGGGCCATGAAAAGCGCCGCACCAGTGCCCTTGTCGGCAACATCCGCGACGAGTAGGCCCACGCGAGCTCCAGGCAGATCCAGCATATCGTAGAAGTCGCCCGAAGTCTGGCGAGCTGGCCGGAGCGCGGCCGCGAACTGCCAGCCCGTGATGCGCGGCAGTGCTTGAGGTAGGAAGCTGGCCTGGATCTGGGCGGCAAAGGCGAGCTCCTGCTGCACCTGTTGGAGCGCCAGATCCCGGGCGTATGCCACGCTCCGCTCCAGGGAGGCCGCGATCTGATCCGCCAGCGTCTGCAGGGTAGGCAACAGCGCGGTCGGCGCGTCAAAGCGGTAGAGCTGTCGAACTAGGATGCCGCCAAGCGGCGGCCCGCCGGCCACCGGGAGGATCGAGACGGTGCTCAGCCCGGCCAGGGCAGGCCGCGCATCCCAGGGCAAGACCTGGCCCGACGCGAAGGTCTGAGCCCGCGGCTCAGCGCACACCCAGGCCCAGAAGGTAGGCGGCGCTGTCGCCGACCCGCCCAGGTCGCGCAGCAGAATGGTGCCATCCGCGAGCTGAATTTCCATCTGATCGTAACGGATCATGGCTGGCACCGCTTCGGCCAGGAGGGCCGGGAGCGGCGTGGCATGCGGTGGAGCGAGCAGCAGCGCACGGCCTAGCCGCTCGAGTTGGGCCAACGCCCGCGCACGCTGGTTGCCCCGCTCGGCCTCCAGGCTCCAGCGCCGAGCCAGCAGGCTGGCAAGGAACACGCCGCTGAGCAGAAACAGGTAGGCACCGAAGCCGATCTGGTGGGCCACCGCTGCCGCCAGTACACCGTAGGCGTAGGCCGGAAGTGTGGCGACGGCTATGAAGCGCAGGTAGCGGCCGATACCCGCAGCCCCAACAGCCAGTAGGCCCAGCCCGGCTAGCAGCAGCTGGTAGAGCGCCATCAGCAGGATCTGGACACCGAATGCGACCAGGATGAGCAGCGTGGCGCGGGCCGCAGTGGCCGCAGTCAGGGCGGGGAGCGGCAGCGTACCACCCGCCGCCGCGTAGGCGGCTGTGCCAGTTAGGAGGCTGAGGGGCGTAGCCGCCAGGTTGAAGAGCCGGTTGCGTGCGATGTTCCAGTGGTCGGCGGTCCGTGGGCGCCGCCACCAGTCACTGGCGCCCGAGGCAAGCTCCTGGGCGACATCGACCCACAGGGCGAGCGGTCCGACCAACAGCAGGGCGGAGATAATCACGACTGGCTGGAGGTTGGCCTGGATCCAGTCGGCGGTGCCAGAGCGTCGCTCGAGGAACCAGACAAATGGCACGGCGCTGAGTAGCGCCGAGGCGGCGACCAGGACGATGGCGCCGGGCCAATACTCCTGGAGCAGCGCCAGGTCGCTTGTGACGATCAGCCAACCGATGGCGCCGAGCATGAGCGGCACACTGAAGGCCACCCCGACAATGTCGCCCAGCGCCCGGCGCTGCCCTGGTGGGTCCAGATCGGCGATCCTGGGCCAGCGCCGAGCCACGGCCTGTATCACCCATGCCGTGCGGGAAGCGCCTGCTGGTACATTGCGTCTTTGTCTGCCGTCCATTCGATCAGCCCCCGATCAACGGCGGCACCGCCAGCCAGCCCCGACCCGTGCGTGGTTGACCACCGCGCCGGGTGCGTTGGGCTTCCTTGCGGCGATCGTCGCTGCGTGGGGCTTGCCCAGCCACTGATGCTCCGGTTTGCCGTCGCTGCGCAGGTTCGCGCAGCGTGCGACTACTGGCGGAATCGTTCAGTATTTCGCACGCCGCGGATGTCCGGTCGGAATAGCACCAGGCGTTTGGCCCTGACGAAGTTGACGGTGGCCAGGCGACTTCAAGCGCCGCATGGACGGCCGCCCCGTAGCGGGGGAGGCGGGGCCGCCGGATCTGCGTGGGAGCGGGGAGTGGGGGGCGCGTCAGGACGCGAATCGCGTACTTCCGCGCATAACCGGTGGCGGCGACAAACACATCGAGCATGGCCGACTTCTGTCCGTGACTGGCGAGCTGATAGCGTGCTGCCACCTGCGACAACAGCTCGTGTTTTGACCGATAGCTCATCTGCGACCTCACGTGGCGCCTCCCGGGTCGCATGATCGCGAACCATGAAGGGTAACCGTACTCGTGAGGCACGCGCCCGCCTAAAGTAAGATCTTTCGTGACGCCATGCGTGTGCTGGCCTGATCAAATGCCCGTCGCGCCTGGCGCACTTCAGAGGTGCTGCCTGGACTACCAGCCGCCCCGCTCACCCCAAGCAGCAGCAGCAGTCCGCTCAGTGCCAGCATGAACATGCGTAGCTGTTGCTGCATGGCCCTCTTCCTACTGCCGCTCGCGTGCCCGAGGTCTGCCTACAACTCGCTACGCATGCGCTCCACCAGCCGTTCGAGGCAGGCATGGGCCTGGCCGATGTCACTATCGGCGAAGAGCACCAGCAGAGCGAAGTAGCCCGGCGTGATCAGTCCGGCGAGGTAGGTGAGATCTTCGCTCTCGAGGCTGAGCAGAAGCACATAGCCGCTACCGACCCGTTGCGATGCGGCAGTAGCCGCTGCCGTGAGCGTAGCCAGCTCAAGCTCGGCCAGCTCCAGGTCGTAGCCAGCATCATCATCGGCAAAGACCACTTCGATACGCAGGCCGTCGGTGCCGATCACACCGGCGATCTGCGTGCCGGGCACACTCGCAAGTGCTTCGTGGAGAATGTCGCTCAGGCTCATAGCAGCGAGGTTTCTGTTCGGCAGGGTGCGCTTGTCGTAGCAGGGGTTTAAAGCTCGCGCCGGCTCTCCATGGCCGCACCAAGGGTTTCGGGATCGGCCCATTCCAGGTCGCCGCCGGTAGGCAGGCCCCGTCCGGGGCGGGTTACCCGCACCCCCAAAGGGGCCAGGTCGCGCAGCAGCAAAAAGGCCGTTGCATCGCCTTCAGTGTTGGGGTTGGTGGCGATGATCACCTCATCGACCGGCTCGCTACGCAGACGCACCAGCAGCGGCTCGATCTTCAGATCTTCGCGGTAGATCCCGTCAAGCGGGGCGATATGGCCATGCAGCACATGGTAAAGCCCGCGGTAGGTGCCGGTACGCTCAATGGCCAGCACATCAAGCGGCTCTTCAACCACGCAGATCTTCGCGCCGTCACGGCTGGTGCTCATACAGATCGGGCAGAGCGTCTCCACTGTGATATTAAAGCAGCGTGTACAGAGGCGAACCTGTTCTTTGAGGGCCTGAATCGCAGCGGCAAGCTCGCGCGCCTGCTGGGCTTCGGCCCGTAGCAGGAAGAAGGTCAGGCGCGAGGCGGTCTTCGGGCCGATGCCCGGCAAGCGTGACAACTCCTCGATCAGCCTGGCCACCGGCTCGATGATCAGCGTATCGCCACGTCCACTCATGCCATTCACCTAAAATAGCCCAGGCATACCCTTCATACCGCCCATCAGCGGCCCGAGGCGCTGCTCGGCCAGATCCTGGGCCTTCTTCGCCGCATCGTTCACGGCGGCCATCAGGAGATCCTGCAGCATCTCAACATCTTCGGGATCAACAACCTCAGGCGCGATCGTGATCGCCTGTAGCTCGCGATGACCGTTCATCTTCACGCTGATCGCGCCACCGCCGGCGCTACCCTCGACGATCGTCACGGCAAGCTCTTCCTGGATCTTCTGCATCTGCCGCTGCATCTGCTGAGCCATCTGCTGGAGCTGGCGCGGGTTCATGGGTTCTCCTTAAGTTCCGAAGGATAGTGGTTCACCATGGTGATTATGCGGGGTTCGTAGCCTATAAAGACACCCCAGCGGGGCGTCTTTAGCCCGCAGCTTCAGGGTGGTCGGCCACTAGTGAACAATGTGGGCTAGCTTACCACACGAGTCCGCAGCCTGACAAGTGTGCGCCCTACTGACTCTCTGGCTCAATATCGACAATATGGGCCTCAAAGATGTTCATGGCGGCGCGCACGAGGTCGTCTTTACGCGCCTCGCGGATCTGGCCACGCAAGTCAGGTGTCTCGGCGCGGGCCTCGATCGTGCAGCGGATGGCGTAGGCACCGCCCATCTGGCGTTTGATCACCTCTTCGATGATCTTGCGGTTCTGGGGCTTCTCCAGGTTGTCTTTGTGAAAGGACGAGGTGGCCAGCAGGACGATCGTCGTCCCTTCGACATCAAGCGGGCGTGCGCCATGCAGCAGGGCCTGTACCGCCGGGCTCTTTGGGCGCACATCTCGTTTGATCGCTTCCCACAGGCTTTCGACCTGTTCGAGCACCGAGAAGTCGGCGTTGGCAGCCGCAGCGGCTTCGGGTGAACGCGGCGTCAGCGGTGGCGGCGGGGGCAGACTGGCAGGCTCAGGGCTTGCGCCAACGGGCGTAGCCAGCTCCAGTTCCGGGTCAGGTGTTTCGGCGAGGAGCGTGGCTGCGCTGGTGGCTTGCTCTGCGCTAGGTGCCGCCGGGGCTTGTGCATCGGGCACTGCCGGCTTGACCGGGGTGGGGCGCACGGGTGCTGCGGTCGGGCGCGGCGTCACTGTGCGGGGCGGCGGGGCGGTGGGCCGACTCGCCACTGATGCTTCGCGCTGCACCAGGGCTTCGACCACCGCCAACTCAAGGGGCAACTGGCCGTAAGGTGTGGTACGCAGCTCAAAATCGAGCCCGCTGAAGATCTTGACCCAGTGCAAGAGGCGTGGCAACTCGGCGCGCTGGGCCCAGCCCAGCAAGCGATCCAGCTCATCCTGGCCCACGTCAGCCAGGGACGCGTCACCCGAGGCCAGCAACAGCAGCAGGGAGCGCAGTTGCTCGACCAGGTCGCGGGTGAACTGGCGCACATCGGCCCCCTGGTCGGCCACACCCCCGACTGCGCGCAGGGCTGCCGTGGGGTCATCGTCAAGCAGGGCCTCGATCAGCGCAGCCACCTCTGCCGCCGAAGTCATGCCGAGCAGGCTCTGCACCTGGTCAAGGCGAATCGCGCCGCTGCTGAACGAGGCCAGCTGCTCAAGCACACCCAGGGCGTCACGCATACTGCCGGTGGCGGCGCGGGCGATGGCCTCGGGCACGCCCGCTTCAAGGCTCAGCCCTTCGGCCTCGGCCACGCGGCGCAGGTGCGCGGCAGTGCTGCTTATGCCATGGCGCGTAAAGGTAAAACGCTGCACCCGCGAGAGGATCGTTGCCGGAACTTTATGGACTTCGGTGGTGGCCAGGATGAAGATCGCGTGGGCTGGCGGCTCTTCGAGCGTCTTCAACAGCGCGTTGAAGGCTGCCGTCGAGAGCATATGCGTCTCGTCGATCACAAAGACTTTGGTGCGCAGCTCGGCCGGGTGAAACTGCACCCGCTCGATCAGCTCGCGCGCATCCTCCACCGATGTATTGGAGGCCGCGTCCATCTCGATCACATCCACCGCCCGCCCCTCGGCGATGGCCACACAGGCCGCACAGACCCCGCAGGGCCGCTCGCTCGGGCTTGGGGCCAGGCAATTGACCGCCTTGGCCAGCAGGCGGGCCATACTCGTCTTGCCGACGCCACGTGGCCCGGTGAAGAGATAGGCATGGGCCACCCGCCCTTCGGCCAGGGCGTTGCGCAAGGTCTGCACCACATGCTCCTGGCCGACCAGTTCGGCGAAGGTTTGTGAGCGCCACTTACGATAGAGTGATTGAGAAGCCATGCATGCCTCTGGGATGCCCTGTGTCGGCCCATTATACCACGCGCTAGAACGCACGGGCGAGCGTAATCACGTCTTGCTTGTGGTTCGGGCCATATGGTAGAGTAGAGGCACGCCTGATCAACCTCAAGCCGTAACGCTTATGTCTAACGCGAACCTGACCTGGCCGCTCGTTGTGATCGGCACCTTCGCGCTGCTGCTGGCCCTGCTGTTGCTGGGCGCTTTGCCCAGCAACAGCGTGGCGCAGACGGTTGATGATCGCTGCCCGACGGCATCCTACCCTGATCCCGCCAAACGTCAGCTGTGCCAGCAGACAGCAGTTGCGCAAATCAGCACGGAAACAGCGGATAGCGCGACAGAAACAGCTGAAGCCGCTCCGATATTCACCTCTGTCGCCCAGACCGAGGCAGCTATTGCTTCTGCCTATCCTGCAGCCAGGGCGACCAACCCCCCTACCAGCCAGCCGCAGCAGCCGCAGCCGCAGCCCATTGAGGGTGCCACGCCAACCCTGACGCCTACCTCCACCTCCACTGCTACCGATGCGCCCCCTACGTCCGCCCTCCCCACACTAGTGCCAACCAGCACACCGCGGCTGGTTGCTACCTCCGCGTTAACTGGCACGGCTGACCCGCTTGGCGGGCTCTTGTTAATCACCTGTCCGCGTGACAGCACCGTGACCCTGGAGGGCCAGGCCCGGCCAACGACTGCCCTGCTGGTCTATTTTGATCAGCGCCCGGTTGGTGGCACCCTCAGCCGCTCCGATGGCAGTTACACCATCTTTTTGCGCATCGGCAATGAGCGCCCCGGGCTCTACCCGGTTGCGATCCGTGAGCGTGATAGCTACGATCTCGTGCGTGAGCTGGCCTGCGAGGTGCCTGGGGCCACGCCCACCCCTACCCTTCCAGAGCCGACCTTCTTGCCAAATGGTTAGGTCTGCGCCTATTCCACCTCCACCAGTTCCACCTCGAAGATCAGCGTTGCGCCAGGGGGGATCAGTTCACCGGCCCCACGCTCGGCGTAGGCCAGTTCGGCTGGGATGACCAGCTGGCGTTTGCCGCCCACGCGCATCCCCACCAGGCCCTCGTCCCAGCCCGCAATCACTTCACCCTTGCCGAGGGTGAAACGAAAAGGTTGTGGGCGACCCATTGGGCGACGGGGTTGGCGCGTCGTGTCGAAGCGGGTGCCGTCGCTGAGCCAGCCGGTGTAGTGGACGGCCAGGGTCTTGCCGGGGAGGGCTTCGGTGCCGCTGCCAGGCTGCAGGTCGTAGTACTGTAAGCCACTCGGTGTGGTGGTGAACGCCTCTGGTGCGACCGGCTCGGGCGCGGCACGCGGGGCGGGGCGAATTTCAACCAGTTCGACCTCGAAGGTGAGCGTGGCATTGGGCGGAATGATCCCACCGGCACCTTCGTTACCATAGGCCAGCTCGGGCGGAATGATCAGCCGCGCCTTGCCGCCTTTGCGCATCAGCGCAACGCCCTCCTCCCAGCCCTTGATCACCATCCCCTGGCCCAGAATAAACTGCAGCGGCTGGTCATAGGCGTAGGAGCTGTCGAACTGGGTGCCATCGGCGAGCAGGCCGCGGTAGTGGATCTCGACCACATCGCCGGGAAGGGCCAGGTCGCCGCTACCGGACGCCAGTTCAATAAAGGTCAGCCCGCTGGAGGTGACAACCGGTGTGGCCGCTGCAAGCGGGATCGTCGGCGTCACTGCACTCCCGCTCAAGGGCGGCTGTACCGTGCAGCCACTTAACAACAGCAGGGTCGTGATCGATGTAAGCAAAATGACTAAGCGCATAACCTCCCCATCTCCCCAGCGCGGCCAGGTCACCCTCCGCAGCGATGCTCAAGTTGGCCTGCTCATGAGGGCCAGGGGCAGGCGCACGATCCAGGTATGCGCAGTGGGCAGGTCGATCTCAAACAGCGTTGGCCACCACTTGCCGGTGACAAAAAGGCGGTCACCGGCTGCATCATAGGCGATCCCATTGAGCACCTCCGGGCCAGCAGGCGGCAGGCGTTGGCGTAAGGTACTCAGGTCGATATAGCTGCGTACTGCGCCACTGGCGGGATCGATGCGGGCGATCAGGTTGCAGGCGGTGTTGCCGTAGTTATAGACGTTAGCCAGGATTTCGCCATTGACGTACTCCAGTTCGTTCAGCTCGTCAAGGACGCCAAGGCTGTCATGTACCTCGATCTGCCCGACGATGGCCAGGACGCCAGTGCGCTCAGTGGCTGCCGGATCAACCAGGAAGAGGGTGCCACTGCCATCACTCATGATCAGGTGCTCACCATCGTACGTCATGCCCCAGCCCTCAACTGGCCGGTCTGCGCCCGGCGGCGGGTAGGTAAAGCGCCCTACCTCGGCAAAGGTTGCCCGGTCGTAGATCAGCCCGAAGCGACTCAGCCAGGTGAGCTGGAAAATGCGTTCGCCAACGACTGCGATGCCTTCGCCGAAGGCGGCCCGCTGGCCGGGTGGGGCTGGGGCCAGTGTCTGCAAGAGCACCTCGCGTCGCACCTGCCCCGTCGTCAGGTCGACTTCGCGGAGGGCCGAGTGTTCCCAATCGCCGGTGCCCTCGTAGAAGGTTGTTGTCGCGTGGTAGACCAGCCCCTGCGTGTAGGCAGCCGGGTCGTGGGGGTACTCGGCGACGACGGTGTAGGTGAGCACAGGGGCACCCACGCGGCAGGTACCGCCCTGGATGAGGGGCGGCAGGCCAATCACCACGCTCGCGGCCGGAGTTGGCTGACTGACTGGCGTGGGCAAGGGGTAGCCCTCGGCTAGCGCGGCTGCGTCAGGCATCCAGGTCGGTGGCGAAATTGCCGACGTCGTGGGCAGCGTGTCGTCGGTTATCGTTGCTGCATACGGCCGTGGGTAGAATTCTGCTACCGTCGTCGCAGCCGGCAGCGGATAGCTGGTGGCCAGCGCTGTTGGTAAGGGCTGTTGCGCCGACCCTGCCAGCGGCTTACCGCAGGCACTCAAGAGCAGCAACACGCTCAACGCACTCAACAGGCTAGTTCGATAGCGGTGCATAGGCTTTCTACGTACGGTTTGCCTCTGGCCGGACGCACTGGTCTCCCACTGGTGCAGCCATTGTACCCCTGCCCGTTGTCACGGGCAAGCACAACCCAGCCGCTGATGGCTTGTGCAACAGCGAAGCGCGAAGATTAGGAGCTTGCTTATGCCTTGCAGCCACTGGTTGCCGAAATATCACTGCACGTATGCAGACTGGATCCTCTAGAACATCCGCCCGGCGCTACCATAGTGAGACGGTATCCTTATTCCTGAAGCCATGGAGGCACGGTATGGAGACCTTAACGGCTCACCCTCACGTCTCCCATGTGCCCGCCGAACAAGAGGTGCGCTACTATATGCGTACCCCTGCGGTGACGATCAACATCGCCGCACCCCTCAGTGAGGCCCTGGCGCTGATGCGCGAGCACGATGTGCGCCGCCTGCCGATCATCATCGATACCGGCGAGCTGCGTGGCATTATCACCCAGGGCGACATTCGCGGTGCCGACGTTATGCGCGTCGCCGGGCTCGACCCGCTCGATATCGCCCATGCCCTGCGCCAGGTCAAAGTCTACGAGGTGATGACCGACAATCCAATTGCGATCACCCCTGAGACAGGTCTGCGTGAGGCCGCTATGTTGATGATCGAGAATAAGATCGGCGGCCTGCCGGTTGTCGATGATCAACGCTCTGTAGTTGGCATTGTGACCGAGAGTGACCTGTTTGAGATCCTGGTTCAGCAACTGGATGCTCATGGATGATCAGCGTCAGCGGGTGCGCCTCACCAGCATGGCCTTTTGTGCTGGCTGAGCATCAAAATTAGGGCCGGGTGCCCTTTCCGATCTCCTGGCTACCCTGCGCTTCCCTGCCAGCCCACACCTACTTGTGGGTCTGCAGCGTAGTGATGATGCCGCTATCTATCAATTGGACGAGCAGACAGCGCTTGTGCAGACGGTGGACTTTTTTCCGCCAATTGTCGATGACCCCTATGCGTATGGGGCGATCGCCGCTGCCAATGCCCTGAGTGATGTCTATGCGATGGGTGGACGCCCGATCCTGGCCCTCGCTGTAGCTGGCTTCCCCGAAGATCTCGATCCGGCCATCATTGCCCAGATCCTCCAGGGTGGTATCGACACCGTGGCCGAGGCCGGGGCCGTGGTGGCCGGTGGCCATACGGTGGTTGACCGTGAGCCCAAGTATGGTCTCTGTGTCACCGGCCTGGTGCATCCTGCCCGCATCACCACCAAAGCTGGTGCTGAGGTTGGCGACCGGCTGTTGCTCACCAAGCCCCTCGGTACCGGGCTGATCACCACGGCGATCAAATGGAACGAGGGTGAGGCGGAAGATCTCGCTGCTGCCGTCGCCAGTATGCGCCGCCTTAATCGGCTCCCCGCCGAACTGGCCGCCGACCTGCCAGTCCATGCGGTCACCGATATCACCGGCTTTGGCCTGCTCGGCCATGCTGCCGAAATGGCCCGCCAGAGTGGGGTGGCGTTGCGTCTCAACAGCGCAGTCCTGCCGATCCTGTCGGGGGCCCTCGCCTATGCCCGCCGTGGGCTTGCCCCCGGTGGCCTTGATCGCAACCGCCAATATGCCGAGGCCGACGGCTATACGCACTATGCCGCTACGGTCGAAGAGGCCATGCGCCTGCTGCTTGCCGACCCGCAGACCTCGGGCGGGCTGCTGCTGGCCCTGCCACCTGCTGCTGCCGATACCCTGATCGAGCGGCTCGCCGCTGCTGGCAGCCCCGGCTGGCTGATCGGCGACGTGGTCGCTGGCACGGGCATCGCCGTCGTGTGAGCTAGTGTTAGTACAAATATGCTACAATTCAGCAGGCTGAGGGATTCCTCGGCCTGCTGAATTGTCCTTATGCCTGCTTTAGGGTATCATAAGCACATTGGGCCTTGCTATACCCGCTGTCGTGGGGGCCTGGCCAATTTGCGATCAGCAATTGAAAGGAGGTAGCGCCGGGCTACAGGTTCATCCTGCGGCAGAAACAAAAAGAAATGCCTGGTCTCTAGTGAAGAGTGAGAGAGTTAAGATGATCATTGTGGAGTTAAAACCGTATGACTACACCCGCCGAAGCGCGCAACGGTATGCGCTGGATCCGGGCCGACCTGCATATTCATACCCCGGCCTCTGAGGATTACGCTGAACCGGAAATTACCTATCTCGAGATCCTTCAGGAAGCTGAGCGCCGCGAGCTCGAACTGATTGCCTTCACCGACCACAATACGATTCGCGGCTACGAACTGTTCCAGCTTGAAATCGACTTTCTCTCCAAGCTGGAGACCGCAGGCCGTCTGACCGACGATGAGCAGGTGCGCCTGAACGAATATCGACGCCTGCTGGCCAGAGTTACGGTGCTGCCGGGTTTTGAGTTTACCTCTCATTTTGGTGCCCACATCCTCGGCCTTTTCCCCCCCAATCGCCCGATTAGCCTGATCGAGGCGACCCTCTTACAGCTTGGTGTGCCCCATGAGCAGCTCAAAGAGGGTGTTTGTGGCGTCTCCAATACCCGCCATGTCACCGAAGCCTATGAGATTATCACCCGTGCTGGTGGGATTGTGATTGCGCCCCATATTAACGGCCCCAACGGGGTTGTCAGTGAGACCTTGCGTATGGGCACCAGCGGTCAGTCGCGTATCGCTGTCTCGCAGAGCGCCCACCTGCATGCGCTCGAGTTTATTAACTTCTATACCGACCACGAGAAGTTTACCTCCCCCGGCTTCTATAATGGCAAGACTGAGCATTACGAGCGGCGTATGTTCTGTATCCAGGGTAGTGACGCCCATCGTCTGCGACGGCTGCCGAGCAGTGATGCTCAGGTGCTCCATCGCCATGGCATCGGTGATCGCTATGTCGAGTTCCTGCTGCCCGACAATAGCTTCGATGCGCTCAAGGCCCTGCTGACGACCCAGGAATTTGACCGTGTCCGTGTGCCCAAACGTGACCAGAAGCAGTGGGCGGTTGACGCCGTGCGCTTTGGTGCGGCCAGTGAGCGCCAGGTGCTGCGTGCGATCGGCGATGATCCCCAGGCGGCCCAGGAGTTCTGGGTTGAGGTGGCGGCCCTGGCGAATACCGGCGGCGGCGTCCTGGTGATCGGCTGTGAGCCCGGTGGTAAGGTCACCGGGGTTGCTCGCCCCGACCAGGCCAGTGAGGCCCTGCGCAAGGGCGTGGCTGAGCAGATCTCCCCGCAGCCCTACCTCTCGTTTGAGTTGATGAGCTACGAGGGCCGCGACGTTATGCGCGTCGAGGTCAAAGCGGTCGAGTCACCGCCCTACGTCGGTGCCAATGGCACGATCTACATCCGCCGTGATGGTGAGACGCTCCCCGCCGACCGGGGCGAGATCATTCAACTCTGTCGGCGTGCCCTGGCCGAAGGTGCCTCTTCACCCCTTGATAATGGCCAGGATATTGACCTGCCCCGCTCGGGCGTCGAGATTGTCAGCGCCCAGAAGCGTGGCGGGGTCTGGCTCTATGAGGTGCGTGATCTGCGTACCACCGCTGGTGTCACCCGCGACCGCGCCCAGGGCCTCTGGGCCTATGCGATCAGCCGCCACGAAGATCTGCGTGATGGGCGCATCGACCTGCAGAGCCAGGTGCGCTGGAAGGGTCGCCTCGGTCTCTGGCGGGCCTACCGCCAGGGCAACCGCACCAAGTATGACCTTGTTCACCGTGATGCCAATGGGGTGATCACCCACATCTTCTTTGGCGTCAGCGACTGGGGTCTTAGCGAGGCCTGGGCCGCCCTGCTTAACGAGCGTAGCAACGAGCCCGTCGAACAGGAGCCGCAGGCTTTTGAGCAGGCTGATGATCCGCCGCCAGCCATCCTCCTCGATGAGCCGGTGCTTGTCACTGACCAGACGACCTTGCCCGATCCGCTGACCTGGGGTGAGCGGCGGATACGTTGGCGCGGGCGTGGTGGCCTGGGTGCCATCCGCAGCGGTGCCGATGCTAAGCCCCGATTTGACCTGCTGATGAAGGATAAGGATGGTAACGGCCAGCAGAGCTTCGACGACGTTAGCGGCGAGAAGCTCACCGACGCCTGGCTCAGCCTCATCCGCGTAGCACGTCCGCGTACTGGCATCGAAGTCGTTAGCGCCACCCTCGATGAAGAAGGGGCCTGGCAGTATGTCTTCCGTAACCTGCGCACTGGTGATGTGAGTGGTGTGCCCTGGCGCCAGCAGGATATCGAGCCAGGCACGGTGCGTGAGTACGCTGCGCGGATGTACCAACTTGACCAGCCCCTCGACGAGCAGAAGGTGCGTTGGTGGGGCAACCTGGGCTATCTGCGCCCTATGCGCAGCCAGGTCGATCTTGTCTTCATCGACGAGCAGGGCGAGTTCCACTTCTACTACGCTGCCCGCCGTGAGGAGTTGACCGGCGAGTGGCGTGAGTTGCTCGAACTCTACGGCGAAGTCTGATCTCTGAATCTACCCCACGGCTAATGGTTTTTCAGAATTAAAACGGGTATCCGTTGCATTGGTAGACCTGGCAGGTCTGGTAGACCTGCCAGGTCTGGTTTACCGGATTTAATTCTTGAAATCCATAAAATCGACGGCATTGACCGTCATTGGCGGCACTCCGCCGGCTGGGAAGCCGACGAAGCCGCTTACCAGCGCGGGCTGGGGCAGGGTGGCCTCGGGGCCACTGAGCAGGCGGTATGCGCTGGTGTCAGGGTTCCAGCGCAGGCCGAAGCCCTGGGTGTAGCCCATGCCAGCACTGTCGAGTGGGATTGTCGCCAACGGGGTGGTGTCGTCAAGGGGCGCGGCGACAAAGAAGGCCGCCGGTCGTCTGCTGGCCCCGGCGAGTGTGGCCAGCACCATGTGCTCCGAGCGAACCTCGAGCGGGCTGATCGTTGCCAGGATACGCTGAACCCCGTCCTGCTCCTGGATGATCAGCGCCTCTGTGGCGACCCAATGGTAGGCCTCGTAGCCAGGGCGGTAGAAGGTCGCTTCATCGGGCACGATCGGCGAGGGTAGTATATAGATCTTTTCGTTCAGGCCGTCGCCATTGAAATCGCCCTGGTGGGCCACCTGCCACTCCGGGCCGGGCCAGTTCGGTTGGACACTTGTCGGCACCGTGGTCGGCGCACCGCTCGGCGTAAGCGAAGGAACGCCATACGCGGGCGGCGGGGTTGGCTGGATAGCCACCTGGGCGCAGGCGCTCAACAAGATCGCGGCGAGAACCCCCAGCACAATGAGGGGTATCCGCAAGCGGAGTGGATGTATGTGGTTCATCGACTGGCTTCGCCTTCCCACCTCCATGTTATGGAGGAACAGCGCTACGCTCAAGCCCGCATGGCCGCTTCTGCAAGATGGCTAAGGGTGGCGCAGGCTGTCAACCAGCGCATCACTCGGCGCACTCGGCGCGGGGTTCAGCTGGCTCACCAGCCAGGTCAGCATAAAGTTAACCGGCATGCCGAAGATCCCCGCTGCGGCTCCACTGATGCCCAGCAGGGTCTGGCTCGGAAAGGCGTAGGTCAGGGCCATATAGGCTGCGGTTACCAGCAGCCCGCCGATCATGCCAACGGCTGCGCCCTGGCTGGTCGTGCCTTTCCAGAAGATGCCCAGCACCAGCACGGGGAAGAAGGTCGCCGCCGCTAGTGAGAAGGCCCAGGAGACCATCTGCACGATGATCGCCAGGCGTTGCACGGCGGTGATCGTCGCCAGGGCGGCGGCTACCACGATCATCGCCCGGCCCAGCCAGAGCCGCTCGCTCAACGAGGCGTCTGGCTTCAGGGTGCGGTGATAGATGTCATGGGCCACCGCTGAGGCGATCACCATCAGCAGCCCGTCGGCTGTCGAGAGGGCCGCCGCCAGACCGCCAGCCGCCACCAGCGCCACCACCGTCGCTGGCAGCCCGGCGATCTCCGGTGTCGCCAGCACGATCAGATCCTGGTCGATGCGCAATTCGTTGTACTGTAATACACCGTCACCATTGCCGCCCTGCCCGATGCTGTCGGCGATCGTCAATAGGCCCGTGCGTGACCAATTCGCCGCCCAGGCTGGCAGATCGACCACCGCCCGCCCGACTACATCTTGCAGGATCTCCCAGCGTGAGAAGGCGGCGTAGGCCGGGGCAGTCAGGTAGAGGATACTGATCCAGATCAACGCCCACAGCACGCTGCTCCGGCTCTCATGCACGGTCGGCACCGTGTAGAAGCGTACCAGGATATGCGGCATACCCGCAGTACCGACCATCAGACAGATCGTCAGGGCAATAAAGTTTGCGGCCGGCCAGTCGTTGAAGGGTGTTGTGTACGAGGCCCCCAGGCCCTGGGCTACCTCGAGTTGCTCAATGTTACGCAGGGCCTCGCCGTACATCAACTGCGGCAGGGCCACTCCGGTCAGCTTCAGCGAAAGCCAGGTCACCGGCACAAGATAGGCGATGATCATAATGATGCCCTGCACGCCCTGGGTCCAGGTGATCGCCTTCATCCCGCCGAGGAACGAGCAGAGCAGCACTGCCGAGAGCCCGACGACCACGCCGAGCATGTAGTTGATGCCGAGGAAGCGGCTCATAATGATGCCCACCCCGGTCACCTGGGCGGTCAGGTAGGTGAAACTAATGATGATCGCTACAACGGCGGAGAGCACGCGGGTTCCGCTGCCTGGGTAGCGCGCCCCAATGAAGTCGGGGATGGTAAACTGGCCGAACTTGCGCAGGTACGGTGCCAGCAACAGCACCAGCAGGACAAAGCCACCTGTCCAGCCGGTAATATAGGCCAGCCCTTCGTAGCCGAGCAAGAAGAGCGCTCCGGCCATGCTGATAAACGAAGCGGCGCTCATCCAGTCCGAGCCGGTGGCCAGGCCATTGAGCAACGCCGGCACCCGTCGTCCGGCCACATAGTACTCGTCAAGTTGCTCGGTGCGGGCGCGCATGCCGATCAGGGCATAGGCCCCGATTGTGAAGAGCAGAAAGAACCAGCTGATCAGCGTCGGTGGGAGATCCAACCAGGCATCGATTGCTCCCACCAGGATGATCAGGGCGCTGAAGCCCACGATAAAGAGGCCATAGCGACGCAGCAATTGCCAGCGATAGCTCCGTTGCTGCGGTTGTTCAACCGGGTCAAGCCCGAAACGTTGATCAAGCCGGCGCATACGCCAGGTATAGATCGCTGTGAGCAGGATAAAGACGAGCAGGGCCCCCTGGCCATGCATATAGTAGCCCAGCGGAAAACCGGTGAGCACGCTGAGTTGGTTCAGCATCGGGGCCAGCAAGGCTGGCAGCGTAAAGCTCAGCAGCCAGATCAGCAGTAGCGGCGTGATCACCCGCAGGGTCGCCCGCCAGTAGGCTGGTAGCCAGGCTGGCGCAACATAGGGGATAGGCGTTTCGGCCTGGTTGAGCCCTGTCCCATATTCGCCTGCTGCCACTACTGGTCCCATCCCCGGCGCGTCAGGTGCTCCGGCACGGCTCGGCATCCGTGCATCGCGGGTGCGCTCCATTGACGGGAAGAGCCGGTCAACCAGCAGTAGCGCGACTGCCAGAGCACTGCCAATGATCAGGAAGAGCTGAAAGAGACCTGTGAGCATCAGTGAGATCATGCGGCCTCGACCACTTCAAGCGGTGTCTCGGGCGCTGTAGCTAGATCGAGCAGAGTTGGGGCCAGGGGTACGCTGAAGCTGAAGCAGGTGCCGTGTCCGGGGCCGTCGCTTTCGGCCCAGATCTCGCCGCCCTGGGCATAGACAAGGTGGCGCGCAATTGCCAGGCCGATGCCACTGCCGCCGCTCTGCCGGGCGCGTGATTTATCGACCCGATAGAAACGCTCGAAGACGTGGGGCAGGTGCTCGGCGCTGAGGCCGACCCCCGTGTCGCGCACCCACACCCGCACCACCTGCTCGACCGCAACCGCGCCGAGCGTCACCCGGCCCTCTGCGGGGGTATAGCGTACTGCGTTGGAGAGGATGTTGATCAAGACCTGGTTGATCCGGTCGGGATCGGCCCAGACTGCGGGCAGGTCGGCTTCGACCAGCAGTTCCAGTTCGATCTGGCTCGAGCTGAAGATCGGCTCAAAGCGGGCTGCCACATCCTCCAGGGTCTGCTCAATCGCAAACCGCCGTGCCACCACCGGCAGTTGGCCCGCTTCAACCCGCGAGAGTAGTTCAAGATCTTCGATCAAGCGCTGCAGGCGGTTACTCTCGTGCAAGATCAGGCTGAAGGTCTGCGTGCTCGGCTTGATCACCCCGTCGAGCAGGCCCTCCATATAGCCACCGATGGTCGCCAGGGGCGTGCGCAGCTCGTGGGTCACATCGGCCAGCAGGGCCAGGCGCCGCCGCTCGGTCTGTTCGAGCGCATCGGCAAGCTGGTTGACACTCTGCGAGAGTTGGGCGATCTCATCATCACTGGAGATGCGCGTACGCTCGCGGTAGAAGCCCTCGGCCAGACGCCGGCTGACCAGCGAGAGTGTATCAAGTGGTTCGACGATCCGTCGTGAAACAAACAGGCTTACCACTACTGCCGCTGCCAGGGCCGCAAAGCCGCTTACCAGCAGGGCCTGTTGCACAACTGCCTGAAACTGGTTCAGCAGGGGCGTCTCGACGCTGCCCACGGTGTTCGGGCTGAGCAAGCCGGTCTCGGCGGCGGCGGCACCCATTGTCAGAGGCGCGCTATCAACCAGCCCCAGGCGGGCGAGGAACCAGGCCGTTGCCAGCAATACTACGTCGGCGATCACCACGATGATCAGGTGCGAGAAGAAGAGTTTCCAGCGCAGTTCGCGGTACCACCTCATCGCTGGCCACCGACAAACTTATAACCCACTCCACGCACCGTCTGCACGAGGGGCAGATCGACCGAGCCATTCTCTTCGAGCTTGCGGCGCAGGGTGCCAATATGCACATCGACGACCCGGTCGATGCCTGAAAAATCGGCCCCCCAGACGCGCTCGAGCAGTTCGTCGCGGGTGAAGACCCGCCCAGGGTAGCTTGCCATCGCGTAGAGCAGGTCAAATTCACGCGGCGTGAGCTCGATCACACCACCGTAGCGTTTCACCTCGCGCCGCTCAGGATCAATGCTGAGCGTCCCGAGTTGCAACACCGGGCGCTCCGGCGTCTTCTCAACCAGCGTTCGTGAGCGGCGCAAGATCGCCTTGACCCGGGCCACCAGCTCGCGCGGGCTAAAGGGCTTGGTCAGATAATCGTCGGCCCCTACCGAAAGCCCGATCAACTTATCCACTTCGTCGGTACGCGCCGTAAGCATCAGCACATAGACCGCCGTCTCCTGGTGCAACCGCCGGCAGACCTCAACCCCATCAATGCCTGGCAGCATCACATCAAGGATGACCAGGTCAGGGCGAACGGTGCGCGCCAGGGCCAGGGCGGCAGGGCCATCAAAGGCGCGGTGGACAACAAAACCCTCGGCGGAGAGATAGCTCGCCACCAGGTCAACAATCGGCTGCTCGTCGTCAACGACCAGAATCGTGGCTGCATCCATCGCAGCACCTCATTTCGCCCAGTTCACTATGAGGCCAGCGCCAGCAGGCGTTCCCACTGGGCCGCCGTGACCGGCACCACTGAGAGGCGCCCCTGGCGTACCAGGGCGAAGTCGCTAAAGAAGGGGTCGGCCTTGATTGATGCCAGGCTCACCGGGGCCGCGAGCGGCCCCACAACACGAAGATCGATCACCAGCATGCGTGGGTCGCTAGCCTGGGGGTCGGCATAGGCAGCCCGGATCACCTCGGCTATCCCCACCACCCGGCGCTCGTCACCGGTATGGTAGATCAGAGCCAGATCACCTACCTCCATCGCCCGCATATGCTTCAGGGCAACCGTATTGGCGACTCCGTCCCACATGGTGACGCCGTCGTGTTGCAGATCAGCATAGCTGTAGGAGGTAGGCTCAGTCTTGAGCAGCCAGAAATGATCAGTGCCCATACTGCAACTCTGTTTGAGGATTCAGCCGTGAATGGGGCGGGGCTATTATAGCATGGGCTGTTGCTCTGATCTCAGGGCTGATGCAAAGTCCGAACGAGAACGCGGATCGCGCTGATCTGACGGATTGACGCGGAGCTTTTTGCGGCAGCGCAGCGCGAATCTGTTCCATCTGCGGTATCCGTGTGCGATTGCCTGAGGCGACTTTGCATCAGCCCTGGCTCTGATCTGCTTCACCTTGACGATCCGTACGGTGCATGCGATACTTGGGCCTGCAAGGCCGCCTGCCCGATGATGGGCACACCCAATGATGGGTAGGTCTATGGCTTCGATCACGCTGCGAGTGTGGTTTGGGTTGCATCTGCCCACGACTGTTGCCAGGCTGCTCAACCAACCGTGTGTGCCGCCCTCGGTCTGGTACGCTGATCTTGCGCGTGTGCTAAGCCATAGCTTGCTCGGCCCGTTGGGCCCTCGTGGCAACCTGCAGCATCCCGTCATCCCCGGCCTCCCTTCTTCTGCCCCTGCTCGTTGTGCAGGCTGGCCACTGTGGTGTTGCTTGCCAGAGAGGAGGATGCGGGCGAATTGAAGGCGCTCGCCACGCGATCAAGCGCAATACCACGATAACTTTCATCAGATGATCGAACCGGATTTGCGATCAACCGTGATACGAAAGGAAGAGCGCAATGCAGCGCAGACTCTCTTGGATCAGCCTGTTGGCGATCCTGACTCTGGCCCTGGCCGCCTGTGGCGGCACCCCCGCAGCGACACCGACCGAGGCTCCCGCAGCGGCCACCGAAGCCCCCGCAATGGCCACCGAAGCCCCCGCAATGGCCACCGAAGCCCCCGCAATGGCCACCGAAGCCCCCGCACCAACCGAGGCGGCGACGGCGACCGAGGCCCCTGCCGCCGAGGGGCTCACCCTCCGCTGGCGCACCCGCCCCGATAACCAGGCCGAGATCGATGTTTATCAGGCGATCTCCGATCAGCTTGATACTGAGCTGGAGGGCATCAGCCTGAGCTATGAGCCCGGTGGCTCGGAGAGTGCCTCATATCAGGATGTGCTGCGCACCGAGTTGGCTGCCGGTACCGCCCCCGATGTCTTCTGGATCCCCGGCACCGATGTGGCCGACTTTGCCACCCGTGGCCTGATCCTCGACCTGCGTGAGCTGGCGGCCGCAACCCCCGACTATAACGATGCCGATTTCTATGCAGGGCCGATGTTCCACCTCACCTTCAATCCTGAGAACGGCAGTAATGGTGAGGTGCTCTGGGGCCTGCCCCGCGATGTCTCGACCTTCGCCCTCTATATCAACAATGACCTGATCGAGCAGTCCGGGGCCCCCGATCCGCGTGAGCTGGCTGCTGCCGGTGAGTGGGATTGGGATGCCTTTGTCGAGACAGCGGTCGCGGTCAACAACCTCGGCGGTGACGTGAAGGGCTTTGGTATGAATGCCTGGTGGGCCAATCCAGGCCTCTTCGTCAACTCGGCTGGCGGCAGTTTCTTCAATGAAGATCGCACCGCCTGTGCGCTCGATACTGATGAGGCAATTGCCGGGATGGAGTTTGCCTCACGGCTCTATAACGAGCTCAAGGTTGCCGTACCCTACGGCGAAGACAGCGAGCCGCCCTTCCTGGCCGGCAACGTGGGTATGTTCCTCAACGGGCGCTGGGCGACCCCTGGCACCCGCACCAATGCCACCTTCGACTGGGACGTGGTTGACGTGCCTGCCGGCCCCGCCGGTGGCCGCAGCTGGCTCTTCTGGGGCGCCTATGTGGTCAATGCCAATACGCCCAATCCTGAAGCCGCGTGGCAGTTGATCCAGGCCCTGACCCGCGCTGATGTACAGGGCCAGATCGCCGCGTTGGGGGCCAACGTGCCCTCACGGGTCTCCGATGAGGCAATCGCGGCCTTCCTTGGCTTCACTCCCCCGGCCAACAACCAGGCTTTTATCAATGGTCTGGCTAACGACCCAGCCGTTGAAGGCCCCCTCTGGGCCGGCTCCTGGCCCGAGTTTGATACCGCTATGGGCGCACGGATGACCGCCGTACTCACCGGCGATCAGACCATCGAAGAGTACCGCGCCAATGTTTGCACTGAGGCCAACCAGGCCTTTGAGTGAGTCCGCTTATGCCTCAGCGCGCTGGCTCGTGAAAGCCACCGCATCTGTGTGATGGGTGAGGGGAGGACCTTCAGACCTCCCCTCACCCACCAGATCCCCAGAGGAACGCCTTATGGCTACCACGACGGCACCCTCGCCAAGCATTCCAGCCGCTGTGCTCCGCCTGATGCGCCTGGCTGCGGCCTGGCAGCTTCTGCTGGCCCTTGGCCTGGGCTGGGCTGGCGTGGCCCTCCTACAGGTAGAGTGGGTTCAGCGTGACGGGCTGCGCCTCGTCGCGGTTGGGGCCTTCTTCGTCGGCGCGTTGACCAGCCTGGGGGCCGCCCTGCTGTTACTGCGACGTGATCGGCGCGGGCGCATGCTCAGCATGCTGCTCAATTATCTGCTCGCTATCGGCTCGCTGCTCAGCCTGCTGGGTCTGCTGGGCCTCTATATCGGCCTCGACCAGGTCGCCGAGCGTTTCTACCAGCGCGCCTGGCTGCTCGTCGGCGTGCTGATCGGCTTCCTCGTCGGCTCACTTGGTGATCGTTATGCCCACGCACCGGCAACCCAGGCTGCCCTGCACCGTGCCGGCAACCTGATTATGGCTGCGACGGCTGGCCTGCTGCTGCTGACGATGGGCTTGCTCCAGGGCTTTGTGGCGCTGCTCGGCGGCCTGGCCAATCCTCTGGCATTGGCCTTGTTGGTGGCTAGCCTGCTCTTTGCTACCGCCTTCTGGCTGCTCTGGCGTCCGGCAGGCGCATGGGCCTTTGGTGCCGGTGAGCGTGACGCCGAGGCGATCAGTGGGTACATGTTTATCGCCCCCAACCTGATCGGCTTTCTGCTCTTCTTCACCGGGCCGCTGCTCTTCTCGCTCTGGCTTAGCTTCACCGATTCGGACTCCTTCACCGCCAGCTTCATCGGCCTGCGCAATTATGTCGAGATCTTTAGCCTGCAGCTGGTTACTCTGACTCGGCCTGACCAGCCCGCCACCGAGTTGCTCAGCCGTGGTTACCTGGAATTGGCTCGTATCGGTGACTTTGTGCTTGGCGCACGCGACCGGGTCTTCTGGATCGCCCTCTGGAATACGGTTCTCTTCTGCTTCTGGGTCACGCTGCTGAGTGTCTTGCCCGCCCTGCTGGTGGCCAATATTCTCAACAGCAAGATCCCCGGTATGCCGGTCTTTCGTGCCCTCTACTTCATCCCCAGCATTGCTGGCGTCGTTGGCGTGGCAGTGATCTGGAAATGGCTCTACAACTCCAATATCGGCTTTCTCAATTATGGCCTCAATCAGGTGATTGGCGTCTTGAACTGGCTCCCCGGTGTCGCGATCACCCCGGTGGCGATCCCCTGGCTGGCCAGCCAGCAGACGGCCCTGGCCTCGATCATCATTATGGCGGCCTGGCAACTGCTTGGCTTCAATACCATCCTCTTCCTCGCCGGGCTTCAGGGTATTCCCGCCGAAGTCTATGAGGCGGCAACGATCGACGGCGCTTCCACCTGGCAGCGCTTTCGCTACATGACCCTGCCCTTGCTCGCCCCGACTAGCTTCTTCGTTGTTACGACAACCCTGATTACCACGCTCCAGGTCTTCAGCGAGCCCTTTGTGATGACTCCGCCCCCCGGCGGCGGGCCGAATAATGCGACGATGACGGCGGTGCTCTATCTTTACCAGCAGGGCTTTCGTAGCTTTAACCAGGGCTATGCCGCCGCTGTAGCCTGGGTGCTCTTCCTCTTCATCTTTGCCGTCACGCTGGTGCAATTCCGCCTGCAGCGCCGCTACGGTGATATGTAGGCCCAGCAGGTTGATCTATGAAACGCAGCCAGTCGTACCGTACGCAGCGCCTGCTCACCTACGTAGGTGCCTACGGCGTGCTCAGCATCTTCGGTCTGTTGATCCTCTTTCCCTTCCTCTTCATGTTCTTCACCTCGTTCAAGCAGCCAGGTGATGTCTTTCGCTCGCCGCCGCGTCTGCTGCCTTTTGCCGCCGAGACGGCGCTGATCGATGGGCAGCCCTTCCCACTCTATCGAGTTGAGCTTGACGGGCGCATGCAGCAGTTGGCCCTGATTGACAAAGGCTCGCCGGTGGTGCTGGTGGCGGACGTTGCTGATCCCGCCCGCACCTTCGAGCGTGTCCCGCGTGAGGTGCGCCCGGTAGGTGGTTTTGCCGCCCAGGCGACCGCGATCATCGATGGGGTTGAACGCAAGCTCTGGGAGATCGAAGTTGAGGGCCAGGTGCTGCGTGTCTATGAGTTGAGCCGGGGCAATAAGGGTCTCTTCGCCGACCCGAATGATCCCACCCGCACGACTGAGCGTAGTATGAGTGAAGTCAACCCGGTCGAGCAGGTCAGCTTCACCACCGAGAACTACCGGCGCGTGCTCGAATTGCAGAGCCTCGACCGCAGCCTGACCAATACGATGCTGGTCACCATCCTGGTCGTGGTTGGCCAGGTGATCACCTCGGTGCTTGGTGGCTATGCCTTTGCCCGCCTGCGTTTTCCCGGGCGCGACGGGCTCTTCCTGCTCTACCTGGGGACGATTATGATCCCCTTTGTGGTCTTGATCATCCCGATGTACCAGTTGATGGTGATTGTCGGCTGGGTTGACCGCATCGCTGCGCTCATTCTGCCCTGGATCTTCACGGCCTACGGCACGTTTCTGATGCGCCAGTTCTTTCTCAGCATCCCCAAAGATCTGGAGGAGGCTGCGCTGATGGACGGCGCTTCACGTCTGCGCATCCTCTGGCAGATCTTTGTGCCCCTGGCCGGGCCGGCCATCGCTACCCAGGCCACCTTCACCTTCCTCTACGCCTGGAACTCTTTTGTCTGGCCGCTGATTGTGATCAATACGGGCAATTACGATAATCAGGTGCTTACCCTCTCGCTGATGGTGTTGCAAGGGCGCGCCGCAGACAGTCCGGCCCTGGTGATGGCTGGCACAACCATTGCTGTCGCCGTGCCTTTGCTGATCTTTGTGCTGGCCCAGCGCTATTTTGTCGAAGGGGTTGCCACAACGGGCATCAAATAGGCGACTGGCGTACCTCCCGCGCCGCAAGTGCGGTACAGAGAGTGCGTATCGTTGCTTGCCGTAGCGCGTTATAATGCGCTTACTACATCCTCGTCCTGCGCCCGTCGCAGCTACTGGAAGATCTCCCATGTCGGCACTTCGTAAGCGTTGGGATCTGCTCCCGCCCGCCCCCGAGAGTTTTGTGCGCACCACCGGCTTGAGTCCCCTGCTGTCCAATCTGCTCTACCAGCGTGAACAGCAAGATCCCGCCGCCCTTGATACTTTTCTTAAACCCGATCTGCGTAACGGCCTGCACGATCCGCTGCTCTTGCGCGGCATGACCGAGGCCGTGGCCCGCATCAGCACGGCTATCTCCCGTGGCGAGCCGATGGCGGTCTATGGTGATTTTGATACCGATGGGGTGACCGCCGTGACCCTGCTGGTGCAGGCGATCAAGGCGATGGGTGGCCAGATCCGCCCCTATATTCCCCATCGTACCCGTGAGGGCTATGGCCTCAACTCCCAGGCCGTGGCTCACTTGGCCGAAGAGGGCGTGCGTCTGCTGATCACGGTCGATTGCGGCATCAGCAACCTCGTCGAAGTCGCCGAGGCCACCAGGATCGGGCTGGAGGTGATTGTCACCGACCACCACCAGCCGCCTGAGGAGTTGCCGGCTGCTCTGGCGGTGATCAACCCACGCCAGCCCGGCTGTGCCTACCCCTACAAGCATCTCGTCGGCGTCGGCATCGCCTACAAGCTGGTGCAGGCCCTCTGGCGCCAGGGCCTTAAGCCCGGTGCCCTGCGCGGGCGTGACCTGCTTGATGTGGTGGCCCTGGGGACGGTCGCCGACATGGGGCCGCTCACCGGCGAGAATCGGGTGCTGGTTAAGGCTGGGCTTGAGGCGATCAATAGCACCACGCGCCCCGGGCTGCGGGCGCTGATCGATGTGACTGGCCTGGCCTACGGTCAGATCACCTCGACCGACATTGCCTTTGCCCTGGCCCCGCGGCTCAACGCTGCCGGCCGGCTTGACGATGCGCGCCTGGCCTACCAGCTCTTGTTGGCCGAGACCAGCGACGAGGCGGCGGCGATTGCCGGCCAGCTCAACCAGGCTAACCGCGAGCGCCAGGAGTTGACCCGGCGGGTGCATGCCGATGCCCGTAGCCTTGCCGAGCGTTCAGGCGTGCAGGATCGCCCGATTGTGGTGCTCGCCGACGAGAAATTCCCCGCAGGCGTGGTGGGGCTGGTGGCCGGGCGTCTGGCCGAGGAGTGGAGCCGTCCTGTCCTGATGATTGAGCGTGGTCTGGAATACTCGCGTGGTTCGGCCCGCTCTGTCTCTGGCTTCAGCATGATCGAGGCCCTTGGTTCTTGTCACGACCTCTTTGTGCGCTTTGGGGGCCACGCTGCTGCCGCGGGCTTCACCATCGCCAGCGAGCGGATTGGCGAACTGGAGCAGCGCCTGCTCGTTTTTGCCGCCCAGCGCCTTGATCAAAATCTGCTCCAGCCACGCCTGGTCATTGATGCCCAGGTTGACCTGAACGATCTGGGCTGGGATCTCAGCGCCGAGTTGAGCCGGCTCGAACCCTTTGGCCAGGCCAACCCTGCGCCGACCTTGATGAGCCCGGCGGTCGAAGTGCTCGATGCCCGCCAGCGTGGCCCTGATGGGCAACACTTGCGCCTGTTGTTGCACCGTAATGGCGGTAGCACCTTCGAGGCCATTGCCTTCCGCCTTGGCCACCTGGCTGAGCCCTTGCGCCGCCACCCGCGCATCGATGTTGCCTACACCTTTAGCGAAGACCAGTGGAACGGCGAGCGCCGTCTCCAGCTCAAGGTGAAGGATTTCCGGCGGGCCTGAGCCTTATGCCCCGCGCTCGTCCTGGGTCAGCACATAGCCCCTGGTGCGGGCGCGGATCAGCGCCTCAACACAGTTGGGGTCAAGCTCGCTGCCGGCGATCCGCCGCAGGATGGCGATAGCTTCCTCGCTGGTGCGGGCCGGGCGGTAGGGCCGGTGGCTAGTGATCGCGTCGAAGACATCGGCTACGGCGACGATGCGGGCAATCAGCGAGATCTGCTCGCCCTGCAGCTGGTCGGGGTAGCCGTGCCCATCAAGGCGCTCGTGGTGTTGTGACAGGGCCGGCCACGAGTCGCGTAGCAGGTCTAGCTCAAGCAGGCCATTGTCCTGCAAGAATTCGAGCCCGTAGCGTGGATGGCAGCGCATCTGGCGAAACTCGGGCTCCGTCAGGGCCTTACGTTTTTTGAGAATACGGTCGGGCACACGGATCTTGCCCACATCATGCAGCTTGCTGGCGATACGGATGCGGTAGACCGTGTCGTTGTCCATGCCCAATTCCTGGGCAATGGCGACCGAGAACTCGCTGACCCGCTGGCTATGGCCGCGCGTGTAGGGATCTTTCAGGTCGATGGCCCCGGTGATCGCGTCGATGATGCGGGTTGAGAGTTTATCAACGTCGGTGTAGAGTTGGGCCAGGCGGATGACCGTGGCGGCCTGGCCAGCCAGCAACTCGAAGAGGGTGACATCTTCGCGGCTAAAGCTGCGCCCATCGTTGGGGTTGAGGGCCTGGGCCCCCCCGACGATGCTGCCCTCAATTAGTCCGCGCTGGCCACCCAGTTCGATCTGCGGCGCACGCAGGGGTACACAGAGAATGGCGCGGGTGATAAAGCCGCTGTTGGCGTCGATCTGGCGGTAAAAACGGGTGTCGTTGCGTACATCGTTGACCACTACCGTCTCGCCGGTTGCCACAACATGGCCAATGATGCCCTGGCCGCTGGGCACGCGGCTGGCGTGCATATGCTCGTGCCGATAGCCGGTCGCCAGGTGCAGCACCAGGTCACCCTCCTGCTCGTCGCGTAACCAGATCGAGGTTGCCTCAACATTGAGCAGCTCGCAGGCGTAGTTCATAATCCGGTCGAGCAACTCGTCACGGTCGAGGGTGGTGGTGAGGCGCGAGATAATTTCGAGCAGGGCCTGTTGCCGCCGCTCACGGTGTTGGGCCTGGGCTAGCAGGTTGGCCTTCTCGACCTCGGTCACCAGGCGCGAGCAGAGCAGATCAACAATCGCCAGCTCATCGACGTTCTCGCAGGCCTCGCGGGCCAGGTTAAAGAGTTGTACCACGCCGATTGGTCGGTTGTGCAAAAGCAGGGGAATGCAGTACATTGTGCGCAGGTGCATATCGCCCAGCTCACCGATGGTGCGATTCCAGCGCGGATCATGCACCACGTCGTTGATGAAGAGCGGCTCGCCCTGGTTCAGCGCATAACCCGCCACGCCCTGGTCGGCACCGATCCGTTGCCCGATCAGCTTGCGACTGGCCTCGTTGCCCTTGACCACCTTGAAGATCAGCTCGTTGCCTGCCTCTTCGTAGAGGTAGAGCGTCCCAGCTTCAGCTTTGGTCACAGCAATCAACAGATCGAGCATCTGATCGAGCAAGGGATCGAGTTCGGTGCTGGCAGCAATCTGGTTCGCCCGCTGGATGATCTCAATCAGGTTAGCTGGACGCATCTGGCTGCTGATCATGTTCGTCTGCCTTTGGGTGTGGCTCACATCTGTTGTTAACAAACGCACGGCTGCTGACTACTTGCCGGTGATTCACCCGGAACCAGTCAGACCGACGCAGCCAGGTCACGGATGGCCCGCACCAGTTCATCGGGGTCACCGGCAAGGCCGATTGCCATCCCTGCCTCGGCGCTGATGCGGCTCAGGCTATAGTCATCGATCGTGCGGCTCGCACGGTAGTCAAACATGACCCGTGGCAGCAGGGCATGGTCGTAGCTGCCGGTGCGTAGGGCCGGGATGACATCCTGGGCCGTCAGCAGCCCGCTTACCGTCACTGTCTCGCCGAAGAACTGGTTTGGCACAGCCAGGACTTCGACGGTTAGCCCTGCGATTGACCGCAAGCGCTCGGCAACCTCGTGGAGCAGTGGGCCGACCAGCGTGCCGCAGACGAGGGCCAGGCGGGTCGGGCGGGCCATGCGGGTGGGCAGGCGGCGGCGCACCCGTGCCCAGAGATCCAGAAAGTCACGTACCATGCCCACGCCGTTGGAGTACTGGGGCATAGTGTCGTAACGTGTGGCGCGCGGGATCGACCGTTTGGCCAGCAGGTAGAACTCGTCGCTCGGGTAGACCAGGTGCAGACCAAGCTCACGCTGGCAGTGGGCGCTGAATGGCTCGATCAGGTCGATGACTGCGGCAGCCTCCGCGGCGCTGAAGCAGCGCAGCGGAATGTCGCTTACCGTGCCCAGCCGCGCACAAAAGCCCAGTTCGGGATCGTGCAGTGGCGGGGCCGCCGTAGCCGTAAGGCTACTCTGGCCCTCCCAGAGCGGCTGGCGCTCCCAGTTCGTATCGATCCACTCGGCCCGTTCGTGAACCTGAATCGCCGCCTTGATCGTACTCGGACGCTTGCCATCGAAGCGGTAGCGCGTCAGACCAACGGGCACCACGGCAATCGACTGCACCACCGGATAGAGGGCGACCAGGTCATCAATGCTCTGGCGCAGCACCTCGCCGTCATTGGCCCCAGGGCAGGCAACGATCTGCGTATGCACGCTGATACCCAGCTGGCCCAGGCGACGGATCTGCGCACGCACATCGGGCAGATCGCGTTTACCCAGCATCACCGCCCGCCAGAAGGGGTCGGTCGCGTGGACGCTGATGTGCAATGGCGAGAGACGCTGCTGTGCAATGCGTGCCCAATCCTCCTCGCTGAGATTGGTGAAGGTGACAAAGTTCTGGTACAGAAAGGAGAGCCGGTAATCGTCATCTTTCAGGTAGAGCGTCTTGCGGAAGCCACGTGGCATCTGGGTGAGGAAGCAGAAGGGGCATTTATTATTACAGGTGCGCAGGCGGTCAAAGAGCGGTTCGCTAAACTCAAGGCCCAGGTCGGCATCGGGATCTTTGGCCAGCGTATAGACGCGCTCCTCGCCTGCTGCGGTCTGCACCAGGAGGCTGATATGCTCCTCGGCAATCGCGAAGCGATAGTCGATCACGTCACGCAGGTGCTGATCACCCACGGCAAGCAGCCGATCACCAGGCTGCAAGCCCAGGGCGGCCGCGAGACTATCAGCGGCGACAGCGGTAATCAGGCCGCCGCTGTCACGAATCTGTTGCGGATCAGGTTGATATTCCATGGGAAAAGATTGTACCATGACTGCATAGACGCGGCAGGGCTTGATGGGTAGGTGTCACCTTGACTCACATGGCAGACGCAGCGGCGCTGCTTGAAGTAAGCGTACCACTGCTTGGCGTTCCGGTCACCTATGCCAGCAATAGCTCGCTGGTGATAACTATGGTCGAGCAGGCCCTTGGCCATTGGCGCAGCCTGCCGCCGCCGCTGGTTGCTGCTACGCCGCCCTTGCGGGTCACCGTGGTGGTTGGCCCTGCCGCCGCCGCTGAGTCCCACGGTGGCTACGTCTATCGGGCCTATGGCGACACGCTGCTGGCTGCCCGTGGCACGAGCCTCTTCGCCATCCATGGGGTTGCTGGCAGTGCCCTGGCGCTGATTAGCCCGGCGCTTGCCGCCGATGGGCTGGCCTTGCGCCGCACAGTGATCGAGCACCCGGGCCTCCTGCTAGTGGGTCACCACGAGCGCAGCCCGGTGCGGGCGGCGGCCCTTGTCCGTGACGGGCTGGCCCTGCTGCTGACGGGTGCAGCGGAGCTTGAGCTGGCCCCTCTCTGCGCTGCCTGTATCCAGGCCGGTTTCACCTGGCTGGCCCGTGACTACACCTGGGTGAGCCTGCGCCCGCGCCTGCGCGTCTGGGGCATGGGCGGGCCGCCTGCGGCCTCACCTGCCAGGGCAGATGAGGTACGCGCTGCCGAGCGGGTCATCCTCTGCCTGGTGGAGCCACAGACGGGCCAGGCCAGCCGGCTTGAGCCGCTGGATACGACAGCACTGCTGGCCCCCCTGTGCGATGATCACGCTGCCTGGCTGAGCCCATTGCAGGCCCAAGCGGCACAGGCCGCCACAGCCCTGATCAGCGCGCCAGCCTATCGCCTGGCCCCCGGCAGCGACCTCACGGGCGCAGCCGCCCTACTGGCCCATCTTGTCCGTAGCACGCCCTAACTCTGCGACAGCTCACGCAGGCGTGAGGGATTCAGCAGGGTGATCCCGGAGCGGTCAACATCAAGCAGGCGCGCATCACGAAACTGATTGATGATCTTAGTCACCGTTTCGCGGTAGGCGTTGACCATCTCGGCGAGCTGCTGGTGAGTGCGCCGGGCGACCCGCTGTTGAGGGCGCGGATCGGCCTGTTGATCTTCCGACATCTCAAGCAACACTGAGGCCAGCCGCGCTGGCACCGACTTGAAGGCGACCTCTTCAAGCCGTCGGCTGACGATCAGGCGATGCTGGCCAAGGGCCTCGATCAGGGCGAGGCCCAGGCCCGGGGTAGTTAATACGGCTTCGCGCAGGCTAGCGCCAGAGACAGCGATGACCCGCACGGATTCGAGTGCCTGGGCGTAGGTATCGTAAGGTTGGCCACCGTCCAGCGCACTGTGGCCGAAGAGTTGCCCGGCTTCAATCACCTTCACCGTCAACGCCCGGCCCTCTGCCGAGAGCAGTTGCAGCCCGATCTGGCCGGCATTGAGCAGGTAGAAGCTGTGGGCTGGCTGGCCCGGAGTGTAGATATAGCTATGACGCCGGAAGCTCTGTGGGGTGCCCAGGCGCTCGAAGCTCTTTTGTAGCGCGGGCGACATCGACGCAGCGCCTCGTGGTGCAGCCATCGGCACTCCTTCATCGCTCACAATTAGAACAACTGCAACTATTGTAACATACCGTAGCCCGGTATGGGGAGCGAATGCTGGGCTTAGCTGGCTCGCCGCAGCTGCTTGACCCCGGACTGACTGGCGACGAAGAGGTCACTGGCGAGGCCAAGGAAGAGGCCATGTTCAACGATGCCGGCCCGGTGCTCAAGGGCTGTCGCGATGGCGGCGGGATCGCTGATCGGCCCGAAGCTGCAAGCGAGTAGATAGTTACCCTGGTCCGTACGCAGGGGTTCGCCGTCAGCCGTGCGCCGCAGGCTGACCGTCGCGCCCAGCCCGCTGATAAAGCGGGCCGAGGCTCCCCAGCCAAAGGGGACAACTTCGACCGGCAGGGCGAAGTTACTGCCGAGGTGCGGGCTGAGTTTGGCCTCGTCCACGACAATTGCTACCCGGGCACTGGCCTGGGCGACCATCTTCTCGCGCAGCAGGGCTGCGCCGCCGCCTTTGATTAGATTGAGCTGCGGGTCAACCTCATCAGCACCATCGATGGTCAGGTCGACACGGGCATACGCATCCAGGCTGCCGATGGGGATGCCGAGCCGGCGTGCTTCGGCCTCGACACTGAGCGCACAGGGGATGCCGATGATCGACTGTAACTCGCCCATCGCCAGCAAGGCCGCGATCTTGCGCACGGCATAGATAGCAGTACTGCCCACTCCCAGCCCGATCACCATGCCCGATTCGACTAGCCCGACCGCCATCTCGGCAGCCAGGCGTTTCAGCGCCTCACGTTCCCCGATCGACTGCTCGCCTGGATCTGCTGCACGCATGGGCTTGTTTCCTTGGCTAAGAGACGACAATGCCTGCAAGAGCCTGCCTTGACCATGAGGGCTATTATATGCTCATCCTGTCCAGAGATTACACGACAGGCACCATGAGCATCCTGGGAGCGCGGGCCGCTGGCCCGCATCTGAGCCTGGGTGGTTGGAACGCCCGTGCTCACGGGTAACTGTTCACACTGCTCCTACGGAAGCCCGCGTTTCTGTCACGCTGAGCGCAGCGAAGCGTCCCGGCGACATGACCGGCGTTCCCGACCGAGACGCTGCGCTGCGCCGTGCGGCTCCGCTCAGCGTGACAACGCCCGTTACCCACGTGTGAACACCCGCGCTCACGGCCTAATTTGACGACAGACCAACCGCCGATCACGGACTTGGTGATCGGCGGTTGGTCTGGTTTGGCCTGGCGGGTGAGGCGAGATCGCGGTTTACGGATGGCAACTACATTGGTGTCGGGCCGCCATGCAACTCTTCGATCAACTGTGAGCGTGACTCGACTTCGGTGAGTCGCATTGAGGCAAAGAGTGATGCCTCGCGCATCAGGGCATGGGCCTGCCCACTGGGCAGATCGTGCAGTTTTTCAAGCGAGAAACCCTGGCTCCGGAGATGCTCCTCGATATACGCTCGCTCGAGCGAGCTTTGAGCCAGGCGGACGGGTTCATCTACATTGCTCGGAGTCATAATTACCCCTCCTCGGCAATAAACCTATGCCTGCCGGTCAATCCGGACGGCTCAGGCAGCAGACTTGGGGCTGAGATTGCGCTCTCCGGCGCACCAACGCTGGCTTCCCAGTCTCGAATCTCTGTCCGTACGTAACAATGCAGGAATGGCCGGCATGGACAGGAACACTAACACCATGTCCAGTATAACCCCTCGAGTTTCAACGAACTATGGCGGACGTGATCACCTTACGAGAACATCCGATCACCTGGGTTGACACGCAAGCGGCTACTCTGTGTTCGGTAGCGCGAGAACCCCGCCGCTTGCGGCAGGCGGTGAAGCGCGTTTGAGCGTAGCTCAATGCGGCAAACAGCCTGTCAATATGGTATAATACGAACAGATGAGCATCCACCAGAAAGCCTACCGCTACCGGCTCCAGCCGACGCCTGAACAAGAGGCGGTGTTCGTGCAATGGGCAGGAGCGCGACGGTTCACGGATGCTTGCCTTTAGGCGCGGAAGCCCAGGAGCTTCAGCCCTGGGAGGAAGCGCCCCGCTTCAGCGGCTTCAGCCCATGATTGACAC
>CAZQCG010000003.1:90218-208507 GCA_964592425.1 uncultured Chloroflexaceae bacterium | reverse complement strand
ACCATTCGCTTATTCGCTCCCCATTCGGTGATGGATTTGATGTCGTCCTCGGCAATCCGCCCTGGGAGCGCATCAAGCTCCAGGAGCAGGAGCACTTCGTCGATGTGCCCGCGATTGCCCAGGCCGCCAACAAAGCGGCCCGTGAGCAGGCTATCGCTGTCTGGCGCACCGGCGACGAGCGCCAGCGCGCCCGTATCGCTCTCTTCGACGCCGCCAGGTACCGCGCCGAGGCCGAGAGCCGCTTTGTCCGTGCCTCCGGGCGCTTCCCGCTCACCGCCGTGGGTGATGTGAATACCTATGCGCTCTTCGCAGAACACTCACGTAACCTGCTTGCGCCGACTGGGCGGGCCGGGGTGATTGTGCCCACCGGGATTGCCACCGATGATACGACCAAGGCTTTTTTTGGCAGCCTCAGTGCTGGCGGGCTGGTCAGCCTCTATGACTTCGAGAACCGTGAGGCGATCTTCCCCGGTGTCCACCGCAGCTACAAATTCAGCCTGCTGACCATAGGCCAGACCCAGGCCCCGGCGCGGCTGCTCTTCTTTGCTACCAACGTCGCCCAGCTGGCCGATCCCCAACGTGCCTTCACGCTCACCCCCGCCGAGATCGCCCTGATCAACCCCAACACGCGCACCGCGCCCGTCTTCCGCACCCGCGCCGACGCCGAGCTGACCAAAAAGATCTACCAGCGCACGCCGGTGCTGTTCAACGAGCAGAGCGGGGCCAATCCGTGGGGGGTGCGCTTTATGGCGATGTTCCACATGGCCAACGACAGCCACCTCTTCCAGAGTGCGCCGGGCGATGGGCTGCTCCTGCTCTACGAGGCCAAGCTACTGCACCAGTTTACCCATCGCTGGGCGACGTATGAAGCCTCACCACAGAGGCACAGAGACACTGAGGTTGCTACCCGTGACGTGTCGCCTGACGAACTGGCCGACCCGACGCTGGTGATCACCCCGCGCTACTGGGTCCCCGCCGCCGCCGTCGCCGAGCGCATGGCCGGGCGCTGGCAGCGCGGCTGGCTGCTCGGCTTCCGTGACATTGCTCGCTCGACCGACGAGCGCACCGCGATCTTCAGCCTGCTGCCACGGGTGGGGGTAGGGCACACCATGCCGCTCGTCTTCTTCGCGACGGCAGGGGCAACCCTGGGTGCTTGTTTGCTTGCGATGATCAACAGTCTGGTCTGTGACTTTGTGACCCGCCAGAAGATCGGCGGCACCCACTTGACCTACACCTACCTCAACCAGCTCCCCGTGGTTCCCCCCTCGGCATTCACCCCTGCGGACATCGCGTATATTGTCCCTCGGGTGGTCGAGTTGGTATACACGGCGTGGGACATCAGGGCGTTTGCAGAGGATGTCTGGGCGGAGGCAGAGAACGAATTGAGGGAGCGAATATACGAATGCTGGCGGGAGAACATCGCGGCGGCCGAACCGCTGGCTGCCAGCAATCCGGCAGTAGCCAGGCACCTCGACGTGGCCCATTCGTATATTCGTTCCGAATTCGTTGTCCCGCCCTTTATCTGGCACGACCTCCGCCGCGCCCAGGCCCGCGCCGAGCTCGACGCACGCATCGCGAGGCTCTACGGCCTGACCCGCGACGAGCTACGCTACATCCTCGACCCGGCGGACATCTACGGGCCGGAGTTCCCAGGGGAGACGTTTCGGGTGCTGAAGGAGAAGGAGATGAAGCTCTACGGGGAGTACCGGACGAGAAGGCTGGTGCTGGAGGCCTGGGATCGTGAGCACGGGTAGAGAACGAATAAGCGAATAAGAGAGCGGGGGCGTGCCTTTGCTGTTCCTTGAACGGTTCATGCTTGGGAACCATTTATAGTAACAGCGAGGATAAAGATGGATGATGGGCTGGCGGTTGATGCGACGGGGAATGATCTGACGTATCGGATCATTGGGGCGGCGATGGCGGTGCACAACGCGCTGGGGCCGGGGTATCGCGAGCACGTCTACGAACGGGCGATGGTCGTCGAGCTGGAGCGGCTGGGCATCACAGCGGAGCGCCAATACCCGTTTGCGGTGTACCACGAGGGGGTGCAGATTGGCCTGTTTATCCTGGATCTGTTTGTGGAGCGAACCGTGGTCGTTGAGCTCAAGGCAATGCGGCACCTGACGACCAATGACGAGTTAGCCCAGGTGATTACCTACCTCAAGGGCACCGGCGCGCCGGTGGGGCTGCTGCTCAACTTCGCCCGTCGGCGCCTGGAGTACCGGCGCATCTTCCCGCCCCGGCGCGCTGGGCCGGAGCGCCGCGGCAGGTATGACCGGCGACCGCCCGGCCAACGATAGCATTCGTTTATTCGCTCGCTATTCGGTGTGGTGTGTCTGGTTTGGTTGGTGGGAGCGCCGCGGCAGGTATGACCGACAGTGATCGCATTCGTTTATTCGCTCGCTATTCGGTGTGGTGTGTCTGGTTTGGTTGGTGGGAGCGCCGCGGCAGGTATGACCGACAGTGATCGCATTCGTTTATTCGCTCGCTATTCGGTGTGGTGTGTCTGGTTTGGTTGGTGGGAGCGCCGCGGCAGGTATGACCGACAGTGATCGCATTCGTTTATTCGCTCGCTATTCGGTAAGGAATCCAATGCCCAACCAGACCCTCCCGCGCACCCTTGGCACCTCGCTGAAGCCCTATGTGCGCCTCGCGGCGCTGCTCGACGGTGCCAGCTATACACCCGCCCAGATCGTCGAGCGGCTCGGCCGCGTCAGCCCGCCCGTGGCGAACCTCACTGCCCTGCCCGACCCCGCGGCCCTGGTTGGCGACCTGCTGCGGCTACGACTGCTCGAGCCGATCGAGGCGGGCGGCACCTACCGTCGCTGGCCGCACCTCGACGGCGCCATCGAGAGCCAGGTACTACGCTACGTCGCCCTGACGCTGCTCGTGCCCCTCGGCGACGGGCGCCACGAGCTACCGATCCTGCGCGCCCCGCTCGACGGCGACCCGCACCCCACTGCCGCCTGGCCCTACCAGGAGGCGCTGCTCGCCTGGTACGAGGAGGCCGGGCTGGTGCAGCCAGCCGGAGACGGGCGCTGGCAGGCGCTTCCGGACGCCCTGAGCCCCCTCGCCGCCGAGAACGACTGCGCCCGCGCCCTCAACCGCTTTCTCGGCCACCTCAAGCAGGCCCAGGCCGGGCTCCCACCCATCACCGACGACGCCCTGCCCATCCTTGACCCCACCCTGCTCGCGGATCGTATCGCCGAGATCCAGCGCGAGCTACTGATCGACAGCGGCACCATCCTGCGCATCTACCGCGCCCTGGTCGCCAGCCAGCACGTGATCCTCAGCGGCCCGCCCGGCACCGGGAAAACCCACCTGGCAAAGCTGCTGCCCCGCGTGCTCTGGCGCGACGCCGAGCCCGTCGTGCAGCTCAGCATAGGCACCGACCCACGCCGCTCGCCAGCCGAGCCGCCCGAGGAGCGCCAGATCTACCGCGACGGCTACGTGGCCGAGGTGGTCACCGCCACCGAGGACTGGGGCGTACGCAATGTGATCGGCGGCATTACGCCCCAGGTGATCCGTGAGGACGGGCGCTCGACCCTCGTCTACCAGGTGCGCCATGGCTGCCTGACGCGAGCCGTGCTGAGCAACTACGTTGGCTACGACGGGATCGTCCCGCCCGCGACCTTCCAGCGCCAGGACGTGCTTGATGGCGAGAAGCGCTGTCGCGGGCGCTGGCTGGTGATCGACGAATTCACACGGGCACCGATCGATGCCGCCTTCGGCAGCCTGCTCACCACCCTGGGCGGACAGCGCAGCCCGCTGGCCGTGCCGACCGACGACGGCGAGGTGAACGTGCCCCTGCCACGCGACTTCCGCATCATCGGCACGCTGAACAGCTTTGATCGCCACTTCCTCAACCAGATCAGCGAGGCCATGAAGCGCCGCTTCACCTTCATCGACGTGCTGCCACCAGGGCGGAGCCTGGCCGATGCAGAGCGCGGGGTGGCGGCCACGCGAGCGCTGCGCCTGCTGGATGAGCAGGGCCTCCTCGACCTCACCCATGATCCGGCGGCGGGCCGGCTCAGCTGGGAAGCTGTGCTCACGATCACCCGAGCCGAGCCGGAGGCCGGCGGCGCGCCCAGCTATATCCTCGTGTGGGACGATCCAGTTGGCGAGACGGCGTTTGCCTCCTTCTGGCGCATCTTCGGTGCCATCCGCATCTACCGCCAGCTCGGCACCGCCCAGGCCGAAGCGGTCTGCAGCGCCCTCTTCAGCGGCCACGTCATCGGCATGCCCTGGGATGTGGCCCTCGACTCAGGCCTGGCCGATACGCTGGCCGACCAGCTCCAGGTGCTCACCCGCGACGAGCAGCGCGTGCTGCTGGCCTACCTTGAGCATACCGGCGATCCGCTACGTTTCACCGAGCGGGTGCGCCAGATTCTGAGTGGGCTTCCGGCTGCACGGCAACTCGCCCACCTGGCCCGGTTACGCAACGCTGAACATCACCTGGGCGGCGCTATGATCGACGAGTTGGAGGCCACGAAACTCAGCCCGAACCAGCTCGAACGCATCTTCTCCCTCGGCGACTCGCCCCCCAGCAGCATCAGCGGTCACGGCCTCTTCGCCGAGCGCATCAGGGCCTTTATTGGCGACAAGGGCCTGTGAAGAAGGGCCAGAGAGACTTCAGCGCTGCCGCGAGGCTCGCGCGACAAGCAGCGAACTGGAAACAACCTTCCGGCAAGCTTTCCTCGCCTGGTGTAAGATAGGCGGTAAGAGCGCGAAAAGCATCCTGCTACCTGGAACCGCAGTAGGTGTTCACGCGCTAGCTGTCGGGTTTACACCATGGACGTTACGGCAACGATTGATGAGCTAGAACGCGCCCTCGGCGAAGCGGGCGGAACAACTGCTGCTGAGATCATCAGGCGCATCGATCTGCTCAATGCCCTGGCCTGGGAGCTGAGCGACAGCGATGTCAGTCGTGCCCTGGCTCTCGCCGAGACGGCCTACGCTCTGGCCGAAGCGCAGGCCCATCAGGGCGCGCCGTACCAGCGCGGCATGGCCTACAGCCTGCGAACCCAGGGCTATCTCGATATGCGCTCCGGTTCCTACCCGCGCGGTATGGAGCACCTGTTGCTCGCCCAGACCCTCTTTGAGGCCCTGCGTTCTGACGGTGGCCCGCCGATCGAGGATGGGCTGGGCGACGTCTTTGACGGGATCGCCGGCATCTATGGCCAGATGGGCGATCTGCCCGAGTGCCTTGCCTACAGCTACAAGATGCTCGAACTCGCCGAGGCTCGCGGCGACCTGCGCCGGATCGCCAATGCCCGCAACAACCTTGTCCATATTTATAGTGAGACTGGCGAGCTTGAGCGTGCGCTCACGCTTCTGCAACAGAATGCCAGGGCTGCGGTCGCCAGCGGCTACAGGCGCATCGAAGCGATCTCCTATCTGAACCTGGCCAATCAATACCTCAAACTCGGTGAGCTTACGGCAGCCCTGGCCTCTGCCGAGCATGCCCTGGCCCTGGTGCGCGCAGTCCCCTTCGCGATCTTTGAAATTTATGCCCTGGATTACCTTGGCCAGATCTGGTTGAAGCTCGGCGATAGTGCTCTCGCTCTCGACTATCTTGAGCAAGCCCTCTCCACAGCGCGTCGCATCGGCTCAAAGGTGAACGAGAGCCTGTGCCTGCTCGACCTTGGTCGTGCCCATCGTGAGCTCGGGCAGTTCGCCCAGGCCCGTCACTTCCTCGAACAGACCATCGCCGTTGCCGAGCACATTCAGGCGAAACCCGAACAACTCGCTGCGCACCTTGCTCTTGCCGAGCTCTTCGAGGATCAGGGTGAGCCAGCTCTGGCCCTGGCTCACTTCAAACAGCATCACACCCTCAAGGAGCTTGTCGCTGGCGAAAAGGCCGATCAGCGTCTGAAGGTACTTCAGGTCATCCACGAGACCGAAACGGCCCGGCGAGAGGCGGCGACGCTGCGCCTGCGCGCCGATGAGCTTCAGTCCGCCGTTGATGAGCGTACCGCCGAGCTGAGCAAGACAGTTGACCTGCTGCGTAGGGAGGTGCGCGAGCGCGAGCGCGCCGAGGCGGCTGTCCAGGAGTTGGTAGTAACCCTGGAACAGCGCCTCGCTACACGCACCGCCGAGATGGCCACCTTCTTCGACCTGACCCTGCTCGCCAGCCACGCGGTCAAGCTCTCCGACACCTTCGTTCAGGTACTGCCGCGGATCATTGAGGTGACGCGCAGTGATGCGATCGCGATCCACCTGTTCAACGAAGATCGTAGCGAGCTCCAACTCGTGGGGCAACTCAACCTCGGTGCGCGTGCTGCCCAGATCGCACGGCTGAAGAAGCTGCCCAAAGCCTTCCGGCGCTGGCTCACTCAGCCAGCGGACTCACTCCTTACGACGAACCTCGCCAGCTTCACCCTGCTCCCGGCAGCCTTGCGCAGCCTCGGCCTACCAACCTATCTCGGGGCCCAGATCAAGGTCAACCCGCGCATTGATGGCGTGCTGAGCTGCTACCGCGCCACCGACCGCGGCTATGGTGTGGGCGAGGTGGCCCTGGTGACTGCGCTTGCCGAGCAGATCGGTATGATGCTGGCCGCCCAGCAGCTGCGCCAGCAGACGCGCACGCTCGCTATCGTGGAGGAGCGCCAGCGTTTGGCCCGCGATATGCACGACTCGATCTCCCAGACCCTCTACAGCCTGACCCTGTTCGCCAGGGCAGGCCGTGAGGCCGCCGACGACGGTGATAACGAACGCCTCGCCTTTAGTCTCGATAACTTGCAGCAGACGACGCTCCAGGCTCTCCGCGAGATGCGCCTGTTGCTCTACGAGCTGCGCCCCGCCGATCTTCAGCAGGAGGGCCTGGTCAGAGCGATCGAACTGCGCCTCGAGGCGGTCGAGCGCCGAACCGACCTGCAGATCTCCGCCCGGCTTGACGAGCTCGTTGGTCTCGACCCGCAGGCCGAGGCCGAGCTCTACTATATTGTCGTCGAGTCACTCAACAATGTGCTCAAACACGCCGCCGCAACACGGGTTACCTTGCAGCTAACCCAGGCCGCCCAGGAAATCTGCTTGCAGGTCTGCGACAATGGGTGCGGCTTTGAGGTTGATCAGGCCCGGCCCGGTATGGGGCTCAGGAACATCCGCGAGCGAGTCACCAGCCTCGGCGGTCGGCTCACGCTTGCCAGTACGCCCGCAGGCGGCACCAGGCTGGAGCTTACGATTCCGCTTAGTGGGGGCGGCTGAAGGGCGCGCGACATCATCTGCTAAGTTAGTCGACCACGCAGGTTTACCCATGACCCCCTACATTTGTAGGGGGCATTTTGTTGAGCAAAAGATTGATTATTTATCACTTGTGGCAACGGCAACGCTATGCCGATAATAGGTTCACAGCACACCAACTGCCCCAATGATCGGTTTGTGGAGCCCTCTCTGCCTTTGTAGTGAACTTCCGTGAATTATCAGAATATTTAGAAAGACTACCTGGTGATCACACAGCGACGCGTACTAGTTTTCGCCCTGCTCGCGCTCCTGCTAAGCGCCTGTAGTAACAGCAGCCCCAGCCCAACCCCCACACCCGCCACCGCGCCCACCGCCGCCGCTGTCGCGCCCACTACGGCGAGTGCCTCCGGGCTGACGCCAGCCACTATTACCGACGATCAAGGTGGGCCGGTGACGATCGAGGGCGCGATGAGCTACACCAACGCGCAGATACCCCAGATCTACACGCTCCCCACACCGCTCCTCTTAAATGTCTCGCGTGAGCTGGTCGGCGACTTCAGCACGGGCATCAGTAACACTGGCCAGATCCTCGGCATGATGACCAGCCCCCTCGCCCCCTCGCCCACCAGTTACCGCGTCAGCTTGCCGATTGAGCCTGCTGGCCCCACGGTCGACCTCGACAACAACGGCCGTGACGATGCCGGCGTGCAGGTCTATTCGCTGCTCGTGTCGACCGTGCTTGTTGGCGACTCGTATGTCTCGGTCTATGAGCGTGGCGGCTACGAGTCACTCTTGACCGACCCGCTCACCCAGGCGGTGCGCGAGGGCACGCTGCTGGTCTATGCTCCCGATGCTGCCCAGGGCTTCCCGGCAGAGGCTGGCCCCGACGGTGTGTATTTCACCGCCGACGACCCGACCGTCGGCCTGCCCGCTGGCTATACCCTGGCGAGCCTGGGGCCTGACGGCACGGTGAGTTTTACCCGCCCGCGCCTCGGACGCATCGACGTCAGTGAGGCGCCGACCCAGGCGCTGGCTAGCTTTGCCGACCAGGGTCTGCTTGAGGGCTACAACTCGCTGATCGATCTGCTGAAGGTGCGCTACGCCTACACTGAGTTGCGCGGGCTCGATTGGGAGGCGATCCGCCAGCGTTATCTGCCGCGGATCGAGGCAGCCGACGCGGCCAATGATGTTGGCGAGTACCTCCTCGCGCTGAACGCGCTGGCCTTCGATCTGCGTGACTTTCACGTCGGCGTTACCGGTATGGGGGTTGCCCCTGAGATCGCCGCAGCGGCGAACCAGAAAGACACGCTCCCGTATAGCACCAACCTGGGTGCCGGCGTGAAGACCCTTTCTGACGGGCGCGTGATCGTCTACTACCTCGACCCGAACAGCCCGGCAGTAGCAGCCGGGTGGGTCTTTGGCACCGAGATCATCAGCGTCCAGGGGCAGCCGGTAAACGACTGGATCGAGGCGCTTCCGCTGCGTGATACCGCAGCGACCCCACAGAAGATTCGCTCGATCAAGGAGTTCTTCACCTTTGCAGGGCCGCCCGACACCAGCTACAGCGTCGAGTATCGCCTGCCAGGTGAGACCGAGCTGCGCAGCGTCACCCTTACGACGGGCGCTCACCGGCTCGGCACCGTGCTACACACCTACCCGACCGAAGACATCAGTTCCGATCTGGTGGGGGAGCGTTATGGCTACATCCAGTGGCGTAACTTTATGAACCTGCGCTACAAAATTGCCGTCTGGGAGGACTTCCTCGCCCAGGCTAGCAGTTTGCCGGGGATCATCATCGACATGCGCGGCAACGGCGGCGGCAGCACCACCCTCGCCAGTGTGATGAGCTCCTACCTCTACACCTCTGACGCGCCAGCCAGGCTGAACTGGTACGATACCTATCTCTACGACGCGCAGCAGGGCCAGTTTGTCAAGAAAGCGGAGCCCGACTACCCCAGCAGTTCGTTGCGGCCTGACCTTACCTACACCGGGAAGGTGGTCGTGCTGGTCGACGATCGGACGGGCAGTTCCGGTGAGTACTTCTCACAGGATCTACAGTTTCATCAGCGCGCCCTGATCGTGGGTGCGACCCCGAGCGCGGGTGGCGGCGGCAACCCCGAGACGATCCCGATGCCCGGTGGTCTTGGCTTCGCCTATACCAAGCAGCGCACCACCTGGTCCGACTCGCAGGAGCCGAACATCGAGGCGAAGGGCGTACAGCCCGATCTGCTCGTGCCAATCACCGAGGAGTTCCTCGCGGCCCAGTTGGCCGGCGGCGACCCCCTGCTCGACGCAGCGATCGAGTTGCTGAACCGTGAGACGCAGTAGCGACGGCGCGGCGAACGTTCGTGACCTGATGCATATGGAGCCGCAGGGCGGGTCGTGCCCGCCTGCGGCTTCCCACTGTGACTTGATGGCGGCAGTTCACCTGGTTGCCCAGCAAAGGAGAGACCGATGCATTTCAAGGCCCCACTCTTCGCTCTGTTCGCCCTGATCCTGCTTGTGACGATGAGTGTGCCAGCTCGTGCTCAGGGTGGCAACCCGGCGGTGACCGACGAAGGGAACAACATCTACCTGGTCGATGGCACGAACGCGTCGATCCCGAACTTGTTGCCCGCCGAGGAGGTGCAGAAGATCGCTGCACTGCAGCGCATCCCTCCGGGCGCCTTCTTCGTAATCCTCAGCCCAGTCAGCCCCGACGACCAGACCGTCCTGGTGGCGACATCGCAGGGCTTCGGCTTCACGAACATTCGCGACGGAAGCACGGTGCTGTTCCCGCAAGTACCAAACTACGCGCAGCTCTCCAACTGGTTCTGGCTCGACAACGAGACGCTTGCCTCATACGGCGTGACGCTCCCCGATCTCAAGCCGATCTTGTACGGGTCCGACCGACGAACGGGTGTGGGTCAGGTACTCTCGCCCGTGCCTGCTGGCTTCGGCTTCCCCGTCTTTGCCTCGTCCGACGGGCGCAAGGTGCTCTTCGCGGCGCCGCCGCAGACCACCAGCGCGCTGACGGTGCCGGCACCAGGCAGCAGCGCCCAGGCCACCCCGCTGCCGACTGCGGTGAGCGCCGCCAGCCGGCTGCCGGCTGGCTCGCCCGCCCGCGCATTGGCCGACTTCGCGGCCCTGTTCAACCCGATCCCGGCAGGCACGCTGGCCTCGAAGGTCTTTAACGTTAATACGCGCCTGACGGTCGTGGACACTGTGACCGGCGCGGCGCGGCCGCTCTTCACGCTTCCGGCTGGCTCGGCACCCGGGGAGCTCAGCTTCAGCCAGGACGGCAACAAGTTCGCCCTGACGGTGGAGTTGATCGAAGCCGACCCGGATCGCGGTTTTGATGGTGCCCGCCTCTCGGAGTTCGGCTACCGCGATGTGACCGGGAACCTGCCACCGGCGCAGAATCCCTGGCTGCAGGGCAATCAGTTGATCGCGCTCGATTTCGCCAGCGGCGAGGTCAAGACCCTGCGGGCGGCCGACGGTGACGGCGCGATCTATCACGGCGTGAGCTGGAGCCCCGATAATCAGACTCTGGCGGTAACGGTGCAGCAGCCGTCGCGCCTGCTCGGCCGGCGCTACCCGGTCTACTCACTCGAGGGCCGCTCCAGTTCTGGCCTGCGCCTTCTGGACAGCAGCTTGCAGGAGATCCGCCGTGTGGATCGGATCGAGATCGCCGACAAAGCTATGACCGCTAGCTTCGTCTCGCCAGACGAGTTGATCATCCAGAGCCACTACCGCCTCAACGAGCACCCCTACTATTACAACTGGCGCTCGGGCGAGCTGCGCAATATCGCCGACCGGGCTGGCACCTTCGCCAACGTCATGGCGACGAACCGCTCCCGCGAGATCGTCTTCCTGTACACCTCGTTCACTGACCCGACCGACGTCTACCGCATGAAGTGGGACGGTACCGCCTTCGCCCGCATCACCTGGCTCAACGAGGCGGCGCGCCAGTTCAGCCAGACGAAGCAACAGCCGGTCTCTTTCACCCTGCGCGACGGTTCGACCCACAGCGGTGTGCTGATCATGCCCGCCGACGCGCCCTTCCCGCCGAAGAACCTGCCGATCATCGTCTGGCAGGAGGGCGGGCCGCGAACGCAGATCAAGAATCAATGGATCGCGCTGATCGAGAGCCCCTTCGGCCTACTGCCGAACTTCGGCTTCGGCCTGCTGGTGGTGCCGCTCTATGGGCGCTACGGGATCGGCCCCGAGCGCTTCGAGGCCCTGGCCGACGGAGCAAACTTCGGGCAGATCGACATTGACGCGATGAACGAGATCGTCGGGCAGCTGCGGGCGCGGGGTTGGGCAAGCAAAGTCGGTATCACCGGCTGCTCGTACGGCGGCTACTTCACCACCCAGAGCGTCACTCGCTATCCCACCACCTACGACGCCGCCCACACGATGTGCTCAATCATCGACGTGGTGACCGAGTGGAGCCGCGGCTACGCCAACGCTATGCCCTTCTTCCAGGGGCTGCCGCCGCAGGCGGCCCTGGCCGAGTATGCGAAGGACTCGCCAGCCTACAACGCCGACAAGGTGCGCACGCCGCTGCTGGCCTTCCATGGCACCAAAGACTTCCTGCCGGTCACGCTGATGGAGAATTTTATGCTCCAGGTGATCAACAACAAGGTGCCAGCCAGGCTGCTCAAGTTCCAGGATGCCCCCCACGGCTTTGGCGGGATCCCGCCCTACGAGCTCTACGGTGCCCAGGAGCAGCTGATCTGGTTCCGTACCTACCTGCTGGCCCAGTAGCTTGACTTCGTCAGGTTCAGTGAGCATATCCTCGCTGAACCTGATGCTTTGCTACGCTGTACGGGCGTTGCTAGCTCTGCCCGCCGCCGTGCCCCCCACGCCCACCGCAGCCGCTGCGGTGCCCACCGATGATCTGGCGAAGCTCCAGGTGCACGCCTGGCAGTGGGTCGCGTACAGCGGCCCGACCGAGGTCATTGCGACCATCAGCGACACGCCTGACTACAGCCTCACTTTCAACGCCGACGGAACATTGGCGGTCAAGGCCGATTGCAATCAGGCCGTCGGGAGCTACCAGGCTGTGGATGGCAAGCTGACCATCAACCCCACAAACACGCTAACCACTCACGTAGGGGGCACCCACCAAGGGGTGCCCAAAAGGACACCCTCATGCTCAACCGTGTGATAAGCCGTCATGTCCTGATCGGCACCCTGCTCATGCTGCTCCTGGCGGCATGCGGCAACCAGACCGCGACGCCTACCACCGTGCCCGCGCCGACCACTGCCGCTGTGGCACCCAGCGCCGCACCCGCGGCCAGTGCCGCGCCGACGGCAGAGGCTGTGGCGGCCACCCAGGAGCCAACTGCGATGCCCGATCCGACCGCCGCCCCGGAGACGGCAGGCCCGTCGGAGGATGACCTCAACACGCTGCTGGCGCTCAAGAATCAGGCGGATGAGGCCAACGCGGCGATGAAGGCCACCTGCTCGACCCTGAGCTTCCCGATCCCTGACCCGTCGGCCAGCGCGAAGCGCCCGCTCGACTTTGCGCCGTTCAGCACGGCGCTGCTCAACTTCAGCCCCGAGCAGGCGGCGACGGTCGACACCGCCATCGACGGCAAGACGGTTCCCGAGCTTCAGGCCCTGATGGCCGGCGGCCAGCTCAGCTCCGAGCAGCTAGTGCTTTCCTACCTCACGCGCATCCAGCAGTACGACGAGGGCCGCCTGAACGCAGTGATGGAGCTGAACCCCGCCGCCCTGACCATCGCCCAGGAGTTGGACGCCGAGCGCGCCGCTGGCACGCTGCGCGGCCCGCTCCATGGCATCCCCGTGCTGTTGAAGGACAACATCGCCACTGGTGACGGCATGCACACCACTGCCGGTAACTATGCCCTGAAGGACTGGCAGCCCGACCGCGACGCCTTCCTGGTCACGCAGCTGCGCGAGGCTGGCGCGATCATCCTGGGCAAATCGAACCTCTCCGAGTGGGCGTACTACACCGACCCCTGCGCGCCAAGCGGCTTCTCGGCTCTCGGCGGGCAGACCCGCAACCCCCACGGCCCCTACGACCCCCTCGGCTCCAGCTCGGGCTCGGCCGTCGCGGTGGCCGCCGAGCTGACGACGGTCAGTGTTGGCTCGGAGACCTTCGGATCACTGGTGCAGCCAGCGCGAGCCAATGGCGTGGTCGGCATGCGTCCCAGCAAGGGTCTCATCAGCGGCGACTACATCATCCCGCTTGAGCCGACCCTTGACACCGCTGGCCCGATCGGTCGCTCGGTGACCGACGTAGCCGTGCTTCTGACCGCCCTGGCTGCCCGTGACCCGAACGACCCCGAGAGCGCCACTGCGGCGGTAGCCGACACCGACTTCACGCAGTACCTCTCGCTCGACGTGGCGCGCAAGCTGCGCGTCGGCGTCATCGTGCCCGACCGCACGCTGCCGTTGCCGGCGGAAGAGCTAGCCAGGGCCACCCCTGAAGAGCTCGTGGCCCTCCTGGGTCTCTTCCAGCCCCAGCTCTTCAGCCCGAACCAGCAGATCCTTGACCTGCTGAAAAGCCAGGGCATCGAGGTGGTCTTGATCAAGGAGAGCGAGCTGCCGCCGATCATTCCGGGCACGCAATTCGCCTATATTGCCTATGGCTTTCGCGAGGGCATCAGCCGCTTCTTCAGCGGCCTGGGCCAGCCCGCGCCGATCCGCTCACTCGACGATGTTGTGGCGATCGTGAACGAGGATCTGGCCGCCCGCGCACCCTACGGGCAGCGTTATGTCGAAGGCGCCGTTGCAACCACCATCACCGCCGAGCAGTACGCGCTAGCCGTGCGTACGGCACGGCAGATCGCGGAGGGCTGGCTAACTGCTGCCCAGGCAACCTACAACGTCGACGTAATGATGTACGGTGCATTGTACGCCAATCTCAGCTCGGCTGGCGCACCCGGGCTCAACATCCCCATCGGGCGCCTGGAGGGCTCGAACGAGCCGACCGGCGTCTACCTCACCGGCCCGCGCTTCTCGGACGCCAACCTGATTGCGGTGGGCTACGCTCTGGAGCAGGCCCTGGGCGTGCGCCTGGTGCCCGACCTGGACGCGACCGTCAAGCAGATCGACGCGGTGACCGGGCGCTAAAGGGCTATGGCGACGGCGCCTCGTCAGCCGATCGGGCGCTAGCCGTTGCTGAGTTGACGGCGTCGGGGTGCAGCAGCGGTAGTTGCTGCTGCACCCTCACTACCCACTTGTCGCTGCTTCCTCGACCCGCCCGTCGCGCTTGCGTAGATCTGGTACCAGGCGGAGAAAACTTGTCAGTACCACGCTCGTACTTCCATCTACACAGCGCAGCTCGCTGAAGTGCCCACTGCAGCGGATCGCCTCAACGGCTACCTCATTCACAAACAGGGTACCATGTACATCATAGCGGACGTGGGCGACGCCAGCGAGCCGTGCCCACCAGTTAGCAGTTTCGTACACGGATAAGGTGCGATCAGACATGAGACTCCTTAAGCAAGCCTTCGCAATGCAAAATTTGCTCTGGTTTTATTCAATACGTATATACCTGGCGGCACTGCTCAGTGTAGCAGAAAGTGACTTCCAAGGGTAGCGGGCGAAGCGTGGCTCGTCTGTCAGGTGAATCCCGTCAGTGCCAGGGATTGACCCGGGCCGAAGCGCTCCACGCAGTCCATCGCCGGTGCATGTTGCTTTTTATCCCAAGGGCTGCTATACTACATATATCAACCAACATCATCTGCTGTGAGACCCCTTCCCACCCCTTCTCTCCTGGTTCCACGGATATCCTTCGTCGCTCGAAGTATGTTGTTGTTGTGTTCGCCGGAGCGAGCGTGCCGGGCTAGCGCCTGGACACCGGCAGTTCGAGCTTATCGATGGATGTCTTGTGAGGGTAGCAGTGCTGCCCTCCACCAGTATTGCGCAGTTGCGTATGAGGAGTGTTGGGATGCAGGTCAAACTGTTTGTTGGGAATTTGCCCTGGAGCGTGAGCGATGCCGAGTTGACCCAGATCTTCGCCGACCATGGCGAGGTTCAGAGCGCACGGGTGATCAATGACCGGGACACCGGTCGCTCGCGTGGTTTTGGTTTTGTCGAGATGGAGACAAATGATATCGGCGCGCTGCTGCAGGCGACCGACGGCTACGCCATCGATGGGCGCAACCTGCGCGTCAATCAGGCTGAGGATAAGCCGGCCCCCGGGCGCAGCAATAACGGCGGACGCGGCGGCTTCGGCGGGCGACGCGACCGCTACTAATTCCAGTACTACTCACGCTGGGCATTAGATCCAAGTGGAGGCAAGGGATAATCCCTTGGCCTCCGCTTCTTTCTCGTGCGAATGGTCGTGTGTACCTGGATCAGGGTGCGCTATGTGGCCTCATCAATGTCGTCAAGTTGCTCTGCCACCTACACACTCCTAACCAATAACGCACTGACCAGGAGCGACCTCATGCTCTTCCTCGTCTGGTACGACCCTGATACTGGGCACTCGATAGGCGCGAAGATCCAGGATGCCCTCGCCGCCTACGGCCGTCGCTTCAACGCGGCACCGAATCTGGTTCTAGTCTGTGCTACCGATACAGCCGAGTTGGCCGGTATTGAGGTACGCAGTACGCGAACCGTGCAGCCTCACCACTTCTGGGTGGGCCGCACTGATGAGGAGAACCTCGGTAGCATCGTGGAAGAAGAAGGACGAATCCATGGCTGAATCAACGAAACGAATCGTGCGCAAGGGTCATATCTACCACATTAAGGTCGCTGCCGTGGACTATCGCACCTTCATCTGGCAGGTCGGCAGCGGGTTCTGTGGGCGTGTCGAGGATCATCCCCAGGTCGCCCTCTGCCGAGGACGCACCGTGGTTGCCGTGCGCGATCAGCTGTCTGCCGCCCTGGCTGCCACTACGCTCACTCCGCCTGAACGCTGAGTGCCCCCGCGGCTGCACCTCCACCTCGCTCAGTCTGCCTGCCGTTGACCTGGCCAACAACGACCTGTTCGAACACGACGCCCAGCGCTAAGCCGGTGATCAAGCTCGTCCGTAACGCACAGTGCACCATATCGTATGCTATAATATCCCTACGATATAGCACTGATGTACACGCATGAGTCCTTGGGGCAACGGCTTGCGCTGATGATCCCAACCCTCCTGCAGTTGTGCCCCCCCAAGCAGGAGCATCTCTATGAGTGACGCCTACGCTGCCGCCGGGGTTGATATCGCCGCTGCCACGCGGGCTAAGCAGTTGATGGCGGCTGCGGTACGTTCGACCCACGGCCCGGCGGTGCTGGCTGGTATGGGTGCCTTTGGCGGTTGCTTCGATCCAGGGCTGGCTTTTGCTGGCCTCCAGGCCCCCGTGCTGGTCAGTAGCAGCGACGGAGTTGGTACCAAAACCCTGGTGGCTGCGGCAATGGGCCGCTATGACAGCGTCGGGCAAGATCTGGTCAACCACTGTGTCAACGACATCCTCGTGCAGGGCGCGACGCCGCTCTTCTTCCTTGACTATGTCGCGGCGGCCCGCCTCGATGCTGAGCAGGTGGCGGCAATTGTCGGGGGGGTGGCAACGGCCTGTCGGGCCGTCGCTTGCGCCCTCCTGGGCGGAGAGACCGCCGAGATGCCTGATGTCTATGCGCCCGGTGCCTTTGATCTGGCTGGCACCATTGTTGGGGTGGTCGACCGCGCTGCTATGCTGCCCAGCCCGGCGATCAGCCCCGGTGACATCGTGTTGGCCCTGCCATCCACCGGGCTGCACACCAACGGCTACTCGCTGGCCCGGCGCATCGTTGCCGGTGTCGTGGAAGGTTATGCCGCCCGGCCTGCCCAGCTCGCTGGGCAGTCGCTGGGCGAAGCCCTGCTGGCCATCCACCGCTGCTACCTGCCTGAGGTGCAAGCCCTGCGAGGCGCAGTCACGCTGAAGGGCCTTGCCCATATCACCGGCGGTGGCCTCTTCGACAATCTCCCGCGCATCCTGCCCGCTGGTCTGGGGGCGACGATTATGCGTGGGAGTTGGCCGGTGCCCCCGATCTGTAGCTACCTGGTTGAGCGCGGTAACCTGACTGAGACGGAAGCCTTCCACGCCTTGAATATGGGCCTGGGTATGCTGGTGCTGGTTGACCCCGCCGCCGCCGTGTCGGCTCTCGCAGCCGTGCCTGAGGCGACTCAGGTTGGGGTGATCAGGGCCACGCCTGGGGTTGTGCTGGCCTGAAACGATCTGCGGAGATCCATCATCATGGCAGATGTGGTTACCTTCACACCGGCCTCAGCCATGGCGCTTGAGGCCCTCGCCGAGCTGTTCACCCGTTCGTTCGAGACCTATTTTTATCCGGGTGTGACGACGCCCCAGGTCTTGGCGCGGCGGGTCGCCGTCGAAAATATCGACCTGCTGCACTCGATCGTGCTGCGTGTCAATGGTGATCCGGCCGGGGTGGCCTTGCTCGCCCGGCGTGGGCCGCGGGCCTGGTGCGGCGGCTTTGGCGTCACCCGAACCTATCGCGGGCGTGGTTATGCCCATCTGCTTGCTAGCGAGTTGTTGCGCCAGGCGCGGGCTACGGGTGCAACGCACCTGACACTCGAAGTGCTGACGCGCAATACGGCTGCCCTGCGCATCTATGAGCGGGCTGGCCTCAGCATTATCCGTCGCTTGCTCATCCTGGCCTGGCGCCCCGACGACGAGCATACAATGAGTGGCCCTGCTCTCGATCCGGCTGAGCCGAGCGGGCTGGTGCTTGAGCATTTTGCTGCGATGCACCCCGTTGCCGCAGCCTGGCAGCGTGAGCCGGCCGCCCTGCTCGCCCTGCCTGATATACGTGGCATGGCCCTGCATGAGGACATGGCGCTGAGTGGCTATGCCCTGTTGCTGGAGGATGAGGCGACGCGGATTGTAGATCTGGGTGCTCGTGATGAGGCCAGCGCCCGCCGGCTGATTGCTGGCCTGCAGGCCCATACCAATGGCCTCACCAGTTTGAACGAACCCTCCGACAGTCCCCTCACTGCCGCCTATCTGCGCAGTGGCTTTATTGTTGTTGATGAGCAGCATGAGTTGGCCTTGGCGCTGTAGAGGAGCCTGCTGATGGAACCTGGCGCAGTCATCGCCGAAGGCAAGACGAAGATCGTCTATGCTCACCCGCATGACCCCGACCTCTGTCTGCTGATCCATAAAGACGGGATCACCGCTGGCGATGGTGCCCGGCGCAATCAGATCCCCGGTAAAGGGGCGCTGGCCGGGCGTACAACGGCGAACGTCTTCCGGCTACTCAACCGGGCCGGGCTCGCGACCCATTTTATCGAGGCACCTACGCCCACCCAGACCATCGTGCGGCGCTGCACGATGATCCCGCTCGAGGTGGTCACGCGCCGCCTGGCGACCGGCTCGTACCTGAAACGCCACCCTGAGGTGGCCGAAGGGACGCGCTTTGACCCGCCACGGGTTGAGTTCTTCCTTAAAGATGATGCTGCCCACGATCCCCTGATTAGCGAGGTCGCCATCGACCTCACAGGCTATGCCTCAGCAGCCCAGGTGCATACCATGCAGCAACAGGCGCTCCAGGTCTTTACATTGCTGGAACGCGCCTGGGCAGCCCTTGAGGTGACGCTTGTCGATCTGAAGATCGAGTTTGGTGTGGCTACGGACGGTGCGCTGCTGATCGCCGATGTGATCGACAACGACTCGTGGCGCATTTGGCCCGCTGGCGAGAAGAGCCGTATGCTCGATAAACAGGTCTATCGTAATGCCACCTCGGTTGATCAGGCGCTGCTGGACGAGGTCTATGGGCGCTATGCGCAGGTCGCTGATCTGAGTGTGCAGTTGGCGAATTATTCGCTCACGTAGCTATCTTGACCTCGCCCCCCGCCTTTCTCTTGCTCTGCAGGAGAGAGTCAGCGGGTGAGGTCACTGGCCGCCTATCACTCGTCTCAATGGTCGAACTGGGCCTCAGGCCGTTCCGTCAGCGCGTCACGGAGCATCCGGCGGGTGCGCGGCAGCAGGGGCGGCAGGCGCTCAGGGGCAAAGAAGCTGACGTTGACATTCTCATGGCCACTGGGGTCCAAGGCACCGCCGACGATGCGTGCATGGAATAAGATTGCCAGGATCTGGGCCTGGTCACCATTGGGGTAGCTCCAGTGGAAATCGGGGCCGCCATAGACGCCGATCAGCCGATCGGCTTCGAGCAGCAGGCCAGTCTCCTCCTGTACCTCGCGGGCCATACCCTGGGCTGGCACCTCGTCGAGACTGATTGTGCCACCCGGCACATCCCAGAGCATTACATCAGCACGGCGACAGAGCAGGATGCGCCCCTGCTCATCACGGGCGAACGCGCTTGCCCGCACCTGCATAATGCGCTGGTGCCCGACATAGCTGCGTAGCCAGCGGGTGTACTTGACAGTCATGCTTACTCCTCCGCTGCCCATTGATGCCGGAGCCTATGATAGCAGATTTGCTGCGCAGGGCTGCAAGGCATGCATAGAAAGGGGCAAGGCTTCCCCTACCCAAACGCCCGGATGGCCTGCAGGCCATCCGGGCGTTTGCTCTACGCGCTATGGGTGATGCTTAGAGCCGCTCGGCCCAGGCTTCGTAGAGCTCCTCTTTGGTCTTGAGGCCGGGGCGCGGGAGGGCGTGGTTGACAACGTAGGTAGAACCGGCGTGGCGGTTCTCCCACATCGCCTGGTGGGCCTCGGCGAGGCCGTCCCAATCGACGAAGACCGGCTCGGTGATCGAGAGCAGGCCGGCGGAGATCTCGTCGAGCAGGCGCAGGATCTCGTAGGCGTTGGAGAGGTGCGTGCCCCAGAGGTTGGCGGTGGGCATGTAGACCCGGCGCTGGCGCATCCAGATCTGCGGGGCAAAGAACGAGAAGCGCTGCCCACCCAACTCTTCGAAGTAGACGATGCGCCCGATGAAGGGCTTGACCAGCATGGCGCTGACGTTGAGCGTGTCGTGGCCGGCTCGCTCGATGATCATGTCAGGATAACCACGCGGGTTGTCGGCGCTGGTCAGGAAGCCGCCAACCGCACTGCCCAGCGGCTTGAAGGTCAGGTCGTTGAAGCGACGGATGGCCTCCTTGAGCCCTTCGGGATCAAGCTTGGAGTCGGGCAGGCTGGGCATCGCCCGCGGCCAGTCGAACTCCTCGCCATAGCGGCGGTGCAACTCCTCGATACTGACCACTCCCCGCAGGGAGGCCCCGAAGCCGAGGCTGAGCACGAACTCGCGCTGAGCATCGGTGTAGGTCACGGTGACGATGCGGGCACCGAGGGCACGGGCCGCCTCGATGGCCTCTAGCCCGGCCTCATCAACCAGGCTCCCGCTACCATCGACGCCGTAGTAGATCAGCACGGCCTGGCCGCCACGCAGGCCGGCGCGGCGCATCATCTCCTCGGGGCTGGCATGACCGGGCTTGCCGAGGAAGGTGAAGTGGTAGCCGGAGCTGGCCCCGTAGAAGGTGAGCGTGGGGATATGACCGTCGCGCGGCTCGCCGAGCAGCTGGAAGCTGCGCGGGAAGGCGGTCTCACCGGCGTGCGAGATGGCGTAGTCGGCCAGGTGGTGATTATTCTGCTGGCGGAACATCGTCAGCAGTGGCTCACCGGCCTTCTCCCATGCGGCCCACTGGGCGGGGTCTTCTGGGATGCGCGTGAAGATGTCGGCGATGCTCGGATCCTTGCGGTTGACCGAACCCTTACCGCCAGCCTCGATCAGCGTGCGGGCCCGGGCCTCGTTGGAGACCATGCCGATCACACGCAGGCCGTTGCGTGCTGCCGAGCGTGAGGCGTCGAGGCCAGTGCCGGTGGCGGCACCCTCGATGAAGATGCTCTTGCCAGCCTTGATGCCCAGAGTGGTGAAGAGGGCGCGGTAGGCCGTACCCAGGTTGAGCATAAAGCTGCCAGCGGCTTCGAGCGACATGTCGGGGGCCAGGGGCAGACACTGCGGACCCTGGGTGATCATAAACTGCTGGTGTGAGCCATCCGGGGTGTTGTAGCCCTGGATGACGAAGTCAGCCGCCATCGGGTCAAGCCCGACCATCGGCGAGAGCATGTTGTTCTGGCCTGAGTAGACCGCCACCAGGTCGCCGACCTTGATGCGCCCGTCGCGGCGCAACTCCTCACCCAGGGCCGCCACCAGGGCCACCCCACCCGAACCGGTGATATGCCAATCACGGTCGTGCTCATCGAAGAGCGAGACGGGGATACCGGTGATCGCCCAGATGTCGTTGAAGTTGACCTCACTGGAGAGGATATAGACCAGGGCCTGGTTGGCACGTGGCTGCTCAACCGGGATGATCACCTCACGCTCGGCATCCTTAGGATCACCGACGAGGCCGCCACCGCTCACCGGGTCGCGGATGACACCCTTGGCGTACTGCCAGGCCGGGATGGGCGTGACGCCGGGGAAGAAGGGCGCGCCAATCGGCAACAGCTGGCCGGTCTCGCGGTAGATCTTCTCCTGTTCGGAGCTGATCAGCGTGCGGCGCGTGGGCAGTGGCGCCGAGCGCTTGTCCATGAAGTCCTGGATACCCTTCTTGCCGCCCTCGGGGTCGACCACCGCCTCGGCGAAGAGCCTGGCCTCGTGACCAAGACCCTGCTCGAAGCCATGTGCGAAGCCGTAGGTGATCGCCTCCAGTGCGCGGGCGACCGCCTTAGCCCGACCGGCACCCTCGGCCTGCTGCATAATGCGCTGCACGCGTGGGTTCTGGATGATTGCGTTCAGTTCGTCCTGGACAAAGACCGCGTTGGGCTGCTCCCACTCACTCAGGGCGACCTTGCGCTGGGTGTAGGCATCCTTGAGCACCCCGCTACCAGCGACGTATTCGCGGACAAGCGCCGTCGCCAGGCTGAGCGCATCCTGCTGGCCGGTGGCAAGGATGTCGATCAAGCCGATCTCGGCAGCGTCATCGGAGGGAATGCTGCGCCCGCCAAGGATGAGCTCAAGCGCCCGCAGAGTGCCGGTACCGTTGTTCTGCTTGTAGAGCAGGCGCGGCAGGCGCTGGGTGCCGCCGTAGCCGGGCAGCATACGCAGGTTGATCTCAGGCTGACCGAACTCAGCGTGGCTGTCGGCGATGCGGAAGTGGCAGGCCAGGGCAAACTCGAGGCCGCCACCGAGGGCCACACCGTTGATCGCGGCCACGCAGGGCTTCTCCATCCGCTCGATCTTGCGGAAGGCCAGATGGGCATTATTCGGCAGGGCAATCGCATCTTCGAAGGTATGCATATCCTCCAGCAGCTGGCGGATATCAGCCCCGGCGACGAAGCTCTTGGTGCCCTGGCCGGTGAAGATCACCGCAGCCACATCCTGCCGGCGGGCCAGGTGATCGACAATCGTATTCAACTCGTCGAGCGAGCGCTCATTGAGCGCGTTGACCGGCGGGTTAGTGACAGTGACGATCGCCACGCGCTGGGTAGCGTTCAGCTTGTGATACTCGATACGGAAGTAGCGATAGCGCTCGAAGATCTGCTGCTCATCGGCAGACTTCTGGCGGCGCTTCCACTCCTCGATCTTATGCGCGATCTCCTCAATCGTCTCCGGGTTGCGCAGGGTGGTTGTATCGCCCAGTTCCTCGTCGAGCATCAGGCTGCGCAGGAAGCGGCGCATATACTTGCCACTGCGTGTCTCGGGGAAGGCCGACACCTCAATATAATCCTCGGGGACGGCGACGATCCCCTTCTCGTTGCGCACCAGATCGTCGAGACGCCGACGGTCGGTGCTGGCGAGCCGCTGACCGGGCAAGGTCAGCACGAAGGCCACCGGGGTGAGGCCCTTCTCGCGATGGGGGGCACCGACGACGATACAGTTGCCGACGGGTGAGTCGGGGGTGATCTGCTTATCGCGCAGGATGGCACCCTCGATCTCTTCAGTGCCCATACGGTGGCCGGAGACGTTGATCACATCATCGGAACGACCGTGCAGGCTGAAGGAGCCATCGGCGTACTTCATCGCGAAGTCGCCCTGGACATAGGCCCACTCTCCGTTGGGGCCGCGGCGCCAGTAGGTCTTGGTAAAACGATCGGCGTCACCCTTCCAGGCGTGCAGGGGCTGATCGCCGCGCAAGACAGCCTCGAAGCCGCCCACATCGCCCCAGATCGTCCGGGTGAGGTAGGGGTAAGAGGCGCTGATGACAATCTCGCCCTTCTCCTCCTCCTCCGCGATGCGGTAGACGCTGCTCGAACCGTCGGCGGTGGGCTCGGCCACCCAGACATCACCGACGACCCAGGGCAGGGGGTAGGTGTGGGCATCGGGGCGCAGGGGGTAGTCGTCATTGCCGTAGAAGTGCGTCCAGACGATGCCGCCATGCTCGGTGGCCCAGTAGGAGTTGATGTACTGGGGCGACATGATTTCCATACCGAACTGCTGCACGGCAGGGTTAACCGGCTCGGCGCAGAAGGTGCAGACGCGCAGCGCCCCCATGTCGTACTGGCGCACATCGGCCACGTTCTGCGGGTTGGTCATCACCGACTTGAGGAAGGTGACGCCAGCCTTGAAGATCTGCACATTGTAGCGCTCGATGATGCTGGCATAGCGCCCGGCACTCGGGAAGACGGGTGAGCCCTCGATCAGCACGCCGGTGCAGCGGCTGGCCATGGTCGCGCTGAGCATGTAGCTCTGGCCAGTGATCCAGCCCGGATCGGCCACCACGAAGATCGTATCGCCCGGCTCGGCATCAAAGCTGACCTTCATAGTATGCACGAGGCCAGCCAGGTAGCCGCCATGCACATGCACCACACCCTTGGGCTTACCGGTGCTGCCCGAGGTGTAGATGATGAACATCGGGTACTCGGCGTCAACGGGCGTACAGGGGGCCAGGCCCGCCAGCACAGAGTAGAACGCCTCAACCGGGAGGGCTAGCAGGGCGGCCTCGTCGGCCACTTCGTGACCAGCAGCGCGCGCAGCGGCAAGCACCTTGGCCCCGGCTTCGGCCATCAGTTCGTCGCTCCAGCGGTCACGCTCGGCGCGCCAGAGGATGTCCTGGCCGGTGTGGCGAGCGACAATTACGGCGTCAACGCGGGGAGGCGAGGCGACAAGCGCCTGGGCCACGGCGGTGCGGATCTGCGACTGCGCCGAGACATCAAGCTCGCTCAGTTCGTGCAGGGCCTTGCCGACGCCGCGCATCACATCCGAACGCTCAACGGTAATGTCTTCGGCAATCGTCTCTTTGACCGTCGCCATAATCGTATCGACCTCGACCGCCCCAACCTGCAGGCTAGCCAGGGTCTGCTCAACAATGGTGATGGCTGTCTCGACCGGGATAAATTTATCAAGGGCCTGGTCGGTATAGACCTCTTTGTAGGGGACGATCTGGGCGTTGCGGTAGGCACCGTCGGAGGTGATCACGATCCTGGCGCCAGCATTGTGAATACGGTCGCTGAGGGTCTTGTCGGAGAAGCCGCCGAAGACAGGGGTGTAGATAATGCCCAGGCGCTTGGCCGCTTCGGTGTAGTAGATCTGGTCAAGGATGTTGGGCATATTCAGGGCGATGCGGTCGCCCTGCTTGAGGCCAAGCCCGCTAAGTACCAGGCTCGCCTTGACCACTTCGAGCAGCAGTTGCTTGCGCGACAGATGCACTTCGGTGACCGGGCCGCCGCGCCCGTCGTTGAGCGAGTTGTCCCAGCGGTCGCCCTCGAAGATATAGGCAGTCTCGTCGCCGAAGCCGAGCAGCACATGGCGATCGACCTCGTTGAAGCAGGCGTTGGTCAGGCCACCTTCGAACCAGCGATAGAACGGCGGTTCGTCGCCACGGAAGGTGCTCGTCCAGGGCTGATGTTCAGCGCCGTAGGAAACCTCGACCACCCGACCGCTGGCGGCATCGAGGCCGGTCCAACGGGCAGTTGCCTCATCCCAGATGATCCATGCGCCAAGCGTGGCGTCGAACCAGTGGATAGCACTGCGGGCGATGGTACCGTAGAAGGCACCCGGGTCGGCCAGGAAGGCTTGGCGCTGGGCTTCCCAGTCAACACGGCTACGGATCGGGTTGCTGCGTGGAGCACGCGGTGGGGCGAGGGACGGGGCCTCGATCATCGTTGACCCTCCAGGGTTAGGCTAGAATACAGAGTACAGGCTACAGCGTACAGGCTACAGATACAGCGCACAGCTCGACTTTAGCGACAACGACTTGTGACGCCTTGAACGAAGTGACTAAGGGGTAGCGTAACCAAAATGACGCACTACGTCAAGGGTGAGTTGGGCGGGAGGGGCCTACCCGATCTGATGGGTGGGTGCGGACGAGCTTGATTTGAGCGGGTGCTACAATAGGCTCTATGGAGCAGAGTGTCAGTAGCCCGATCTTTCCCGCCTACCTCCCGCGCTGGCTGCGCGAGCGGATCGGCTCGCCTGAGTTGCAGCCGGGGGTGGTCTATGCTGGTATGGCAACGATTCTCTTCGCCGATCTGAGCGGTTTCACCCAGCTAACAGCTGCCTTTGCCGTGCTGCCCGATGGGGCTGAGCGCTTGCACGAGACGCTTAACCGCTGTTATACCGCCCTGGTCGAGACGATTGAAGCCTTTGAGGGTGACATTGCTTCGATTGCTGGCGACGCACTGATTGCCTGGTGGCCTGGGCATCCCGATCTGGAGTTGGGGCAGCGCTGTGCGGCCCAGATGCTGGCTACCATGGCCGCCCTGCCCCCGGTGGTCACACCGACAGGCGTGGTCCGCCTGCACCTGCGCATCGGACTGAGTGCCGGGCCGGTCTATGCCATTCTGGCTGGCCTGCCGCGTGACGGCTTGCACTTTGTGCTTTGCGGCTCGGCGATCAATACCGCCGCCCTTGCTGAACGTGACAGTGCGCGTGACAGTCTGCTGGCGTTACTGCCGCCAGCTTCGTTGCTGCCGCTGCACGATCCACCCTTGCCCGCCCCGGCGCGCCCGCTGAGCTGGGAGTATTTTCTGCCGCCCAGTTTTGTTGAGCGCCTGCGCCTGGGACAGCTGATTGCCGAATACCGACGTTGTGTGCCGGTCTTTGCCGGCTTCACGTCGCCGTCCCGCCCGGAGGATCTGCATCCGCTGGTGATTCAAGTGCAGACGGTCGTGCTGCGCTGGGGCGGTTGGCTGAACGAGATCGAAATTGGTGACAAAGGCGCCGTCTTTGTCTTGCTCTTTGGGGCCCCCCTGGCCCGCGGCGATGACTCGAGCCGGGCGATCGGCTGTTGCCTCGAGCTGTGTGAGCGTGGGCTGATTGTGCGCGCAGGGATTACCCTCGGCTGGCTCTTTGTCGGTGCCGTTGGTGGTCCGCAACGCCGCGTCTACACCGCCCAGGGCAATGATATGAACCTTGCCGCCCACCTGATGGAGCAGACCGAGCCTGGTTCGGTCATGATCTCGGGGCGCATGCGCAACGATGTGCTCGATCGCTACCGTACCGGCCCGACAACCCTGGTGGTCACCAAAGGCCATCATCAGGGTGTCCCTGCGGCTCGTGTGCTCGGTCCCCTTGCTAGCGTTGGGCTGAGTCTGCTGCCAGTTCCGCCGCCGCTGCCCGCTGAGCCGCCCCTTCATGTGGTGGGACGGCACACCGAGCGGCGTATCCTGGCGGCAGCGGCCACTGCGGCTGCCGCCGGAGCGACTACCGCCCTGTTGGTTGAGGGCGAGTCGGGGATTGGCAAAAGCGTCTTGCTCCGTGCGCTCCTGGGTGAGTGGGCGGCCCAGGGCCAGCGTAGTTTTAGTACGGCCTGTAGTAGTGGGGCCTGGCCACAGCCCCTTTCGGCCTGGCGGCCGATCTTGCTTGCCCTTGCCGCTGTTGAGCTGGAGAGCCCCCCGGCGGCTCAGGCGGCCCAGATCAGGCAGGCGCTCAGCCGGTTGCCTGAACCGTTGCAAGCAGCCAGCCCATTGCTTGTGCGTATGCTGACCGGTACCGCTGAGCGGTTGGCGACCAATCTGACGGTGAGCCCTGCCGAAGAGTTGGCCCTGCTTGAGTTGGCCAGCTGGTTGATCCGGCTCCAGACGCAGCGTGGGCCGCTGCTGCTATTGCTTGAAGATATTCAGTGGGCCGACGATCTCTCGCTGCGTCTGGCCTCAGCATTACTCGTGGCGGAGCCCGGCCAACTTTGCCTGGCCCTCTCACACCGGCCTATGGAACAGCCACCGGCGGCCCTTATAGAGCTGCGGGCGCACCCTGCCTGCACCCGGGTCAGTGTCAGCCGGCTTACCGGCGATGAGACCGGCGCGTTGATCCGTGAGCAACTGGGGGTAAAGGAGATTGCGCTGGAGCTTGGGCGCCAGGTTGAGCGTCATACTGAGGGGCAGCCACTCTTTATCAAAGAGTACCTGCGGGTGTTGCGCCAGCTCCAGCTGATCCGCATTGAACGCGGGAGTGCTAGCCTGGTCGGATCAACCTCCGGCGTACAGCTCTCTAACTCGGCCCAGGGCATCATTCAGGCGCGTGTTGATCAGCTTGATGAGGCCACCCGCCTGACGCTCAAAGTTGCAGCAGTGCTCGGCCCAACCGTTCAGCTCGAACTGCTGCGTTCAATCCATCCGGCCCGGCCCGATCCTGCCTTGCTCAATACGCAGATTGCGACCCTCGTGGCGCTGCAGATTATTGAGCTTGAACTGGACGGGCCGGCACCCGTCTATCGTTTCAAGCATGGCCTTACCCATGAGGTAGCCTATGCCAGCCTGCTCTTTGGCCAGCGCCGCGAGTTGCATAGCGCGGTGATCAAACATTATGAGCGCCTGCATCAGGCTGAAATTGCTGCCGGGACGGCCCCGCTAGCCCTCTACGATGTGCTGATCGCCCATCTTGGTCATGCCCAGGCGTGGCACCGGCGCGCCCATTACGGCTACCTGGCGGCCCGGCTGGCCACCCGGCAATTAGCGACGGCGACGGCTTTGCGCCACCTCGAACAGGCCCTGGCGCTCAGCAGTGACCCCGATCAGCGCATCGAGTTGCTATTGCTGCGTATGGCCATCTATGAGCGTACCGGCAGCTACAGCAGCCAGTCTGAGGATCTGCCCGAGTTGGAGGCTCTGGCGGTACACGACGATCTGCATAGTGCTTCCACGGCCTACTTTGCGCTCCGGCGGGCCCTGGTTGTTGGTGAAACGGCCAATGTGCCGGCGGCTGTCTTTACGCTGATGCGCTGTATTCGGCGGCGGCAGGCTGCCGGTGCTGATCGTGCCGAGTTGGCCCTGCTCGCAGTGGCCTGTGCCGAAACCTATGCGCGGGCCCTGGCCGTGCTTGGCTACCTACCTGCCGCTCAGCGCCGCCTCCGTCTGACCCTGGCCCGTTGTCGGGCGATCACGCCAACTGAGATCGCTTTGCTGTCGCCGCTGGGGATTGCCGCCCGTTGCCAGGATGCCCTGGGCACGCTGGCCCTGACGCTCGGCAACCCTCACGAGGCCCTGTATTGCTATAACGCGGCGATCAGTTTGGCCCGCCAGGTGGATGACTGGAGTAGCGAGTGCCGGGCCTATGCTCAACGGGGCCTGGTGCAGCTGGCCCTTGACGATCTGAGCGCTGCCGAGGCTGATGCCAGAGTCGCCTGGACGACCAGTAGTGCTGCTGGCGACCGCGTCGGCCAGGCTTTGGCGCGCCGTACCCTCGCCGCTGTGGCTATGGTGCGGGGGGCCTATTCCGAGGCCGAGCGGGATACCCGCCTGGCCCTGGCTCTGAGTGCGCGGGCCGGGGCGCGTACGCTCGAAGCGGCGATCTGGGAAGACCTGGCATGCTGCTTTGCGGCGCAAGGACGTACCGCTGAGGCCGAGTCGGCACGCATGGAAGCACGTCATATGTGAAAGCGCACCTCGCACGGGAATTAGAGCGCTTTGCGCTGGGGTTGGGGCGTTGATCGTGAACTGGAACAGGCTGCAGCGCTCGACGGCGCGAACCCCGGCCAGACCTTCCGCCTGATCACCATTCCTCTGGCCTGGCCGGTGCTCTTCAGCGGCGCGGTGATGACCTGGGCGCGGGCGCTGGGTGAATTCGGCGCGACGATCATTTTTGCGGGCAATCTGCCTGAACGCACCCAGACGATGCCGCTGGCGATCTACCTCGGTTTCGGGCGCGATCTCAACCAGGCGCTCACCCTCGCGGTGATCCTGCTTGTCATCTCCTTCAGCGTCCTCGCTCTGGTGAAGGTGCTGCTCAAACAGCGCGTAGGTGTGAACTTGATGCAACCAATAACCCTTACTCCCATCGGGGTGATCCGTACTCCGTTCACGACGTTCGAAGGCATGCCGATCCAGGCGGTTGCGGCAACCGACATCTTGGGCGAGATCGAGCTTGATCCGGCATTTGCCGCAGGTCTGCGCGACATTGAGGGCTTCTCACACTTGATCCTGGTGTATCATCTGCACCGGATGGAGGCACCGACACTCGAGGTAACGCCCTTTCTCGACCCGCAACTGCGCGGCGTATTTGCCACCCGTTCGCCTAAGCGTCCAAACGGGCTTGGACTATCTACGGTGCGTTTGCTTGGCGTTGCCGGAACGACGCTGCAGATTGCCGATGTTGATATGCTCGACGGGACGCCGCTGCTCGATATCAAGCCCTATGTGCCGCATTTTGATGATCGACCCGATGCACAGATCGGCTGGTTCGCGTCCCAGATCCACCGGGTTGGCCAGGTTCGCTCCAGTGCGCAGCCTGGTGTATTGCCAAGTGACGATCGCTGACCACGGCCCGGTGACCGTGCTGTAGCCGGCATATAGGGCTTGCTCAACCCGAGCCCGGTCAGCGTGCAGGCGTTCGCCGCCTGGGCGCGTGACCACCAGAACCCCCGCGCTTATGAACTTTAAGAATTAGATCGGGTAAACCAGACCTCGCAGGTCTGCCAGACCTGCGAGGTCTATCGATGCGACGGATACCCGTTTTAATTCTTAAAAACCATTAGCGCTGGGGTAGATTCAGGAACGTCAGGCAGGCGAAGCAGCGCACGAGTGATTGGGCGCGGCGGGTCGGCGACGCGGCAAGCCCCATCCCCGAATCCCCAACCCCAGCGCGAAGCGCTCCAGGCGCGTTGGCGACGCAGGCTCAGCCCCAGCACCAGACAGGCGATGGCTAGTGCCAGCAGCCCGGCGGCGGGGAGGTCGGTGGCGGCGCCAGTCGCTGGTAGCCCCGGGGTCGCGACCGTCGCGGCACCGACCGTGAATCTAAGTCTCCCTTCCTCAGAGTGCAGTGCTGGCGTTGGTCCAGTTCACCGTGTAGACGCCGTCGCCCAGCCCTGGCTTGGGCGAGACCGTCACGGGGATCCGCTTCTCACCGTGTGTACCTCAGGGGAGCGCCTGGGCTTCGGCTGCGAACGGATCGCCGAAGCGCGGGTCACTGATGAAGGTCGGGTCGGTCAGGGCCTCCAGGAAGGCGAGCAGGTCGGTTCGCTCCTGCTCGGTCAGGGTGAAGCCGCTCACCAGACCGCTCTTCAACGGGCTGCGCCGGCCGTCGCCTGCATAGGATCCGTCGAGGATATGCCGCCCGCCCGCCTCGTACAGACGCACAACCTCCTCCAGCGTTGCGACGCTGCCGTCGTGCATGTAAGGCGCGGTCAGGGCTACATTACGCAGGCTGGGCGCGCGGAAGCGGCCCATATCCTCGGGGCGGTTGCTCACCCCGGCCACTCCGGTGTTGTTGGCGGGATAGGCACCGCGCCCGTCGAGGTTGTAGAGCCCGGTGTTGTGGAAGGGTGCCTCGACGAAGACGGTGTTGCGCTGGCGGGTCGAGCCGGTGAAGTTGAAGCTGCCGTGGCAATGATGGCACTCCAGTTCCTCTGAAAGAAACATGTCCATGCCCCGCAGCGCTGCCTCCGAGAGCGCATCAAGGTCGCCGGCAATATAACGGTCGTAGGGCGAGTCGGCCGAGATCAGGGCTCGGTTGAATGAGGCCAGGGCCTTGACGATATTGCCCCAGGTGTACGGCTCGGCCGCGGCGGGGAACGCCGCACTGAAAAGCGCCTGATACTGCGGGTCGCTCTGGAAACGGGCCATGACCTCGGTCTCGTGCCCGGTAATGCCCAGTTCGACGGGGAACTCGCCGAACATCGGGATGAGGATCTGGCGCTCCAGGTCGGTCAGCACCGGGTTGGCCCAGGTGAGCGTGCTGTAGTAGGCCACGTTGGCAAGACCCTGGCTATTCCGGACGAGGGCTTCGCCGGTCGAGCCGTGCGGCGTGGCCTTGCCGTCGGCGAAGGCCCGGCCCTGCTCGTGGCAGCTGGCGCAGGCCATGGTGCCGTTGGCCGAGAGGCGCCGGTCGTAGAAAAGGAGGCGCCCCAGCGCGACCTTCTCGGCCGTCATCGGGTTATCGGGCGGGACGTAGGGCGGCGGGAAGCCGGTAGGCAGATTCCAGGCGTAGGTGTCTGCCGCCGTAGGGGTGACAGCGTAACCAACTTGCGCCGGGTCGGCATGCACGTGGTCGTGCCCGTCGTGGCTGTGGTCGGCCACCTCGGCCAACTGCGGGAGCGCTGGGGCGGCGGCAAGAGCGCCGCCCCAGAGCATCACCCCGGCCCCCAGGCAGAGCGCAGCGCTGCGCACCAGTAGCGTCGCTGGGTTGCCGTGCCGGCGCCCAAAGGCGCCCGTGTGATCCAGGTACAGCAGCCCGAGGAACGCGCCGCCCTCGGCCAGCTTGGTCGCGGTCGTCGCCCAGTCGATGGGGTGCGGCCCTGTGGCGAAGGGTGTCGCCACCAGGTGGGTCAACAGCCAGAGGGCTACCACCCCACCGGAGAGCATCAGCCCTGGCAGGCGCAGGGCCGACCCAAAGCGACGCCACCACAGACCCACGTAGCCAAGTTGGGCCAGGCCCAGCGCGCCAAAGAGCAGCCCGTGGGCTGGCGCGTGGGCGTAGTGCTCGGGAGCGATCAGCAGGTGGATCGCCCCGGCGACAACCAGGCAGATCACGACTGTCCGTGGGACAGAGAACATTGGTACACTCCTCGTGTAGCGATCAGGGATCGGGGGTCGGGGATCAGGGGTCGGGAATCGGGAATCAGATCCTGACCCCTGACCCCTGGCAGCCGCTACGGATTCTGCAGGCGGAACAACTGCTGGGTGCCAGTTGCGGCGCCCGTGGCCAGATCCAGGCCGAAGCCCGGGAACAGCGCCGGGCAGTCCGGGTCTTGCGGGCCGGACATGCAGCCAGGAGGCTCGGGCGTGTTCTGGTCAAGGGGCACACCCTTGAGCAGGCTCGCGAGGTCGGCGACGATGACGCTCGTACCGGGCGTGAAGTCGTCGAGGCGTGCCGAGGGCAGGTTAGGGTTGCTGCACGGCGCTGTGGGAGCTGCGGCACGGTCGTTCGACTGGCAGCCGGTGCTGCCGAGGTGGATGAACCAGGCTGTCGGCGCGGGCGCGCCGCTTTCCTGCATCTCACCCTGGCTAGCTGGCGCGGTAGCGCTCATGTCCATCGTAGGGGCCGGGGCGCTCATGTCCATCGCGGGGGCCGAGGCAGCGCCGGGTGCGCCGGTCTGCATATCGACGCGGATAAACTTGTAGCCGCCCTGCCAGTTCCACCAGAGGGCCTGGATATTCAGCGGCGAGGGGGCGGCGGTCACATCGGCGTGATTGAGCGCAAAGGGTACGCCGAGGTCAAGGGCAACCCCGGTGTAGCGCCCGGCGGGCACGCTGCCCTTGACCACACTGTTCAGAGCCGTGTTGCCGCCCTCGCTGCAGCTGCCGCTGCCGTCCTCGAAGTCGAGCAGGGCGACGTTCTGGTACTGCCAGACGCCATCCTGGGCGAGCTCGAGGGGCACTTCCTGGCCCTGGGCGTTGATCAGGCGGATGTTCGAGACGTAGAAGCGCAGGTCGGTGAATGAGATCTCGGTGCTCGAGCTGCCGACGTCGGGGTAGCTCTGGCCGCAGGCGGCAGCTTTATCGCCGACGTTCAGCGCGAACTGGAGGGTCACATTGCCGTCGGTGTTATTGGCCGGGCCGCAGGCGGCAAGAGCCGTCACGAGCAGGGTCACGAGCAGCAGGCCGCGTAGATGACGCAGCATAGAGGGTTTGTCCTTTCACAGGGCGTGAGGGTACACCAGCAGGGCGCAATATCGCATAGGCTTGCGCACAGAACGAGCAGGCTGGGTAACTCAGACCGGTGAAAGGCGTGGGGGCGGGGTTGGGGGCATGTGGATCAGTGACGCAAGGCGGCGGGCGGGAGGGGCAATGAGCACAGCCACCAGCAGGCTGACCACCGTGATCAGAGAGGAGTCGAGGGAGACAAGCTCGTAGAGTGCTTGTGGCTTGATCGTGGAGATGGGAGTAGAGGTGGTGTCGGGAGTGAAGCGATCGTATACGTTCGCGGGTTGTACTGAGGGCGCTGCGACCGACATCCGGCCATGCTCGCCGCAGAGGAAGAAGGCGATGGCAGAGCGCTCGGTCAGCAGTTGCTGAATGACACAGTGGATCACGCAGCTGAGCGGGCTGAGCAGCCCGAGCTCGAGGGCGATGAGGGTTGCGAGAACGTGTGAGGCCCAGCGCCGAAGGACGCGGCCAAGGCCCAATCCGATCTGCCCGCAGCCATGAATACGGCGCAGGGAAGCAGGAAGCCAGTTTCGGTTGTGTGTGTATTCCCTCACAAGCTTGAATGTACCACAACCTGTCGCGGTGTACAAGTAGAGAAAGCCCTGCTTGCGGCACGCGAACTGAGGAAGGGGGGGGTCTCAGGGAGGGCAAGCCCTCCCTAAGCCCCTCTGTGAAGCGGCTTATGCGTCGAACGTGCCCAGAGGCCGGTATGCATCGTGGTCAGCCCCGTACCACTCGGTCATAAGATCGGCGTACCAGGCAGCTCGGCTGGGATCGGTCGCCCACCGCACGCCCAGGTAGTCGGCGGCTTTAGTGATGCCGAGCACAGCGTGCTTGATCTCCTCCGCCGTGTAGTCTGGCCCCACCGGCACGAGTAATACGCGGGCGAGGTGTCCTGCCGTCGCCAGCGCTGCCGGTGCGCCATCGGTGCGGATGGCCGCGTAGTGCAGCGGGCGCAGGGCCGGCAGCCAGCGCACCGGGGTCTGCTCACCGAGCACGTAGGCGTAGAAGGTCGCCGCGTCGCACGGCTCGGGCACGCGCACGGCGATCTGCTGCGCCAGCACGCCTGGGGCTGCCTCGAGTAGCGGCAGCCCGGTGGCCTGCTCAAGCCCCTGGCGCGCCGCCGCCAGCGCCACGCGCTGCCGCGCCGCGAGCCCCTCAGGCCCCGCCAGGCGACCAAGCTGGGCCAGGGCCAGCGCCGCGTCGGGCCGATCCTCGGGGCGAGCGAGGCTCTCCAGCGCCAGGGCCAGCGCCGCGTCGTGGCAGACCACCAGCGCCCCTGCGCGGCGCGGGTCGGCCCCGACGTGCAGGCCGAAGATCGTCGCCACAGCCCCGGTGCGCTCGGTCGGAACGAGGTCAGGCAGGCTGTCGCCCGCGTCCACCAGCAGCGCCGTACCCTCCGGTGCGCTCGCCGCCCACGCCCCGCCGCAGGGCTGCGCCCAGACGACACGTACGCCGGTCAGCCGCTCTGCGGCTGCCAGAAGGGTGAGCTCCGGCCCGAGGTCGAGCCAGCGCGGCATGGCGGGGTGGTGCTTGACGACCTCGGCCAGCTCGCGGGTGGCGTTGGCGGGCAGGCCCACCGGTTCGCCCGGCTGCACCCCGACGGCCCCCAGCAGCAGCGCCCGCGCCCGCTCCACGCTCGCCAGCAGAACGACCGGCCGCCGCCCAGGGCCTCCGACCAGGCCGTGCGCGCCGCGCTCAGGTCAGTCGGGACCGGGTCGTAGAAGGGCGACAGGGTGAGCAGACTGTCAAGTGGGGGGTGAGCGGCGTAGTCTGCCCCGCGCACTGGCAGCCCGCCGAGCACCCCTATCGTGCAGAAGCCGCCTAGCCAGCGGTCGGCCCAGTCGGTGATCGTTGTCATCTGCAAGCTCCTCCTATAGGTTCAAGCCAGCCCCTGCGGTGCGAGGGTCTCCCAGGGGTCGGTCAGGCCAGCCTGTGCGAGGATGGCCTCGTCGGCAAAGATCTGATTTGGTGGCGCGTAGGCGATGATCGACCCGGCATCCATCACGGCGACACGGTCGGCCCAGCGCCGGGCCACCGTCAGGTCGTGGGTGCTCCACACCACTGTGCGTCCCGTGGCCACCAACTGATTGAAGATGGATACCACCTGCCGCCGCATCGGCGGGTCCAGATTGGCCGTCACCTCGTCGGCGAGCAGCACCGCCGGCTCCATCGCCAGCACACCCGCCAGGGCCGCACGGGTGCGCTCGCCGCCGCTCAGGGCGTGGGTTGGCCGGTCGAGCAGGTCGCTCAGGCCGCAGAGCCTGGCCGCGTCGGCGACCCGACGCCGTACCTCGTCGACTGGTAGACCCAGATTGAGCGGCCCAAAGCTTAGATCCTGGGCCACGCTGGCACTGAAGAGCTGGTCGTCCGCCTGCTGAAAGACAAACCCCACCTGCCGGCGTAGGTCCAGCAGACCGGCGCGATCATAGCGCACCGGCTGGTGCGCGAGACGCACGGCTCCGTGTGCCGGGCGCAGCACGCCATTCCCATGCAGCAGGAGGGTCGACTTCCCGGATCCGTTGCGTCCCACCAGGGCCACCCGTATGCCTGCCGCCAGGCTGAGCGTCACGCCCCGCAGCGCGGGCTGCGCCTGTCCGGGATAGGTATAGACAATCTGGTCGAACTCAAGCAGGCACATGGTGAACCTATCAGCTGTGGTGGGGCGACGCAGCCACCCTGGGGGAGGCGCGACGGAGCGCCTGCGCCTGACTCATCCGCACCACCCGACGAGCAGCAGCGCGGCGACCAGGGCCAGGCCGAGCCAGGCCAGCCCCGGCGCGGGCCGGTAGGTCTCCGGCAGCACGCGCAGGTCGCCATCGAACCCACGGCTGCTCAAGGCAAGGTACAGGCGGCGGCTGCGCAGGTAGGTGTTGATGAAGAGCTGGCCGGCGAGTTGGCCGGCGCTGCGCAGTGCCTGGCGCCGCGTGGCGTAGCCCAACCGGCTCGCCTGGGCAGTGCGCATCATCACCAGGCTATCGAGCAGCACAAAGATGAAGCGGTAGATCAGGGTCATCAGGTCGAGCAGCAGCGGCGGCACCCGCCAGCGCCGCAGTAGATCGATCAGGGCGACCAGGGGCGTGGTCAGCGCCAGGAAGCCCAGCGCAGCCGCGCCGCCCAGCGCGCGGGCGAAGAGTCGCACGGCCTGGGCGAGGGCTGCCGGCCCGGTGCCGATCCAGAGCGGGCCGAGCTGTTGGCCCCAGGGTAGGCTGGGCGACGCTGACGGGCTTACGCTCAGTGCCACTCCGACGACCGCCAGGGCCAGGAACGTCCCTTCGGCCAGGAGCGTGCGCCCGACGACGTGTGCCGGGATGCCCCCGGCCCCGATGGTCAGGGCGGCCATCCCCGCCGCCGCAAGCAGACCGACCGCCGGCCGCTCGCTCGCCAGGCAGAGGATCAGCACGGTCAGCGCGAGGAGCACCCGTGGCGCCGGGTCAGTCCTGTGGAGCCGGCTCGCGTAGGCGTAGGTATCGATCGTTTGCATCACCGCTCCGGGTGCTCGCTGCCAGCGAAGGGTTGTCCCCCATCGCCGGATCGCGGCGGCGCGGCCTGCCGCTGACCTCGCTTCAGGCCGAAGAAGTAGCCGATCAGGCTGGCACCCAGCGCCGCCTGAAGCGCGAAGAGTAGGCTCTCCGTCTCGCCGCCAGGCGGCTCCAGCAGCGGATGAAACCAGGGCTGGTAGTCTGGTGCCACCTCGCTGATCGCCGCCTCGGCCTGACCATCGGCACCGCCAAACTCCGAGTTGCGCACGAGGAGCAGCGGTACGATGGCCAGGCCGATCACGAGCGCGATCAGCAGCCAGGGGAGCCGGGATCGGGCCGGCGGTCGGGTGGTGGTCGCGGTCGATGCGGTGGAGTTCATGCGTGTGCTCCTTCGATTCCCAGCGCACGCAGATCGTCGGGGGCATTGCTGCGCAGCGCATTGAAGATCAACACGGTGAGGAGGCCCTCGCTGATCGCCAGGGGGATCTGGGTCACGGCGAAGATTGTGCCGAACTTGGCGAACGAGGCGCTAACGCCGCCGACCGGATCCGGGTAGGCCAGGGCCAGCTGGGCCGAGGTCACCACATAGGTTGCCAGGTCGGCCAGGGCCGCAGCCAGAAAGACCACCAGCCCCAGTGGAGCGTGCTCTTTCAACCCCCGCCAGATCGCCCAGGCCACCAGGGGTCCGGCGATACCCATGCTGACCGTATTGGCACCCAGGGTGGTCAGCCCGCCGTGTGCCAGCAGCAGGGCCTGAAAGAGCAAGACGATCGCGCCGAGCACGCTCATCACCGCCGGGCCAAAGAGGATGGCGCCCAGGCCGGTCCCGGTGGGATGGCTGCTGGAGCCGGTGACGCTTGGGATTTTCAGGGCGCTGAGCACAAAGGTGAAGGCACCGGCCAGGCCGAGGAGCAATCGGGTCTCCGGCTGCTCGCGCACAAGTCGGTTGATCCGGCGCATGCCGACGACCCAGAAGGGGATGGCGACCACAAACCAGAAGGCGGCCCACAGCGGCGGCAGAAAGCCCTCCATAATGTGCATTGCATAGACCGGGCGGGACTCGAAGACCAGCAGGGTCAAGGCACCGGCTCCGACCAGTGCCCACTGCTTCCAACGATTGGTGAACATCGACAATCCTCCATTAGTGCTCATGGCTGTGCTCTCGCTCGACCACCGCCACGCCGAGTTTGCGGTCAGTCAGGGTGATCACCACCCCGAACGTCTCGAGCAGGGCCTCGGGCGTAAGCACGGCCCGCCCCGGCCCAAGGGCCACCACGCGGCGCGCCAGCAGCATGGCCTGCGTGCAGGCGGCAGCCTCCTGGATGTCGTGGGTGGCGCTGATCAGGGCAGCCCCGCGGGCGAGCTCGTGCTCCATTGCGCGCAGGTATACCTCGCGCCCACCCGCGTCGAGCCCGCCGGTGGGCTCGTCCAACACGAACAGATCGGCCTGTTGGGTCAGCATCTGGGCCAGGTAGACCCGCTGCTGCTGGCCGCCTGAGAGCGCACGCAGGGGTGCGTCGGCCAGGTGCGCTACGCCCATCGTTTCTAGGGCAGCACGCACTATCGCCCGATCCTCAGCGGTGATCCGCCCGAACAGCCCACGTCGTGGATAACAGCCCATCTGCACAACGTCACGGGCTCGTAGCGGTAGCAGGAAGCTCGAGGCCCGCGTCTGCCCGAGGTAGGCGATCCGGCGTGCAGTTCTTCCCGGTGCCTGGCCAAACACCGTCGCTCTACCCCCGAGGGTAGGCAGCAGACCCACCAGGGTCTTCAGCAGGGTCGACTTGCCGGAGCCATTGATCCCGACCAGTGCCAGCGACTCGCCGGGGCGCACAACGACGCTGATTCTGTCCACGATCGACTCGTCGGCGTAGCCGACGGCCAGGTCGTGCGTCTCGACGACGGGCGGCGCCATGCGTCCGTGGATGCGTTTGGCACCCCCATAAACCTGTTGCGCCGTGCTCATGACTGCACCACCTGCCCCGGGCGCGTTGGGCCGGCGCGCAGATTCTGGATAACGAAGATCAGAAAGAACCAGAGCGTGCTCACCAGCACGATGGTCGCGCCGGCGGCGGTATTGAAGTGGTAGCTGGCGAGCAGCCCCAGGTAGACCGAGCCGGAACCGATCAGGCAGGCCCAGGCGATCATGGCCCCGATCCGGCGGGCTAGTAGGGCACCCGCGCTGGCCGGGGCCAGCAACATGCCGAAGACCAGTAGCGTGCCAACGGTCTGAAACGCGGCGATCACGGTGAGCGCGATCAGCGCCAGCATGATCGTGTGGTAGCGCCGCGCCGCGAAGCCCATCACCTGGGCCTGCTCCGGGTTGAAGCAGAGCAGCAAGAAGGGCCGGGCGCAGATCCGAACCACCACGATCACGACGAGGGTGGCGACGGCCTGGATGGCCACCGCCGCCCCGCTGATCCCCAGGATCTCGCCGAATAGCACCCGCACCAGGTCACCACTGAACGAAGTGGAGCGCGAGACGATCACCACACCCAGGGCCAGCATGCCCACAAAGAGCAGCCCGATGGCCGTATCGGACGAGAGCCGCGAGCGCGTGGTGATCAGGCTGATCCCACCGATCATCAGCGCCGCGCCCAGGGCCGCCCCCACGATGCCGGGGAGCCCGATCAGCAGGGCGACAGCGATGCCCGGCAGCACGCCGTGGGCGAGAGCATCGCCGATGAAGGCCAGCCCCCGCAGCACAACGAACGTGCCGACCACGGCTGAGGCGATGGCGACCAGCACCCCGGCCAGCAGCGCCTGCTGCATGAAGCCGTTGGTCAGAAACGGAGTGAGCCACCAGTCCATAGGTTCCTTGGGGGGGCCGGGGCAAGCCCGGCCCACTGTGGGCGTACCAATCAGGCCAGGCCCTGCGTGATCACTGCCGTGAGGTTGCGCATGAAGGTGAAGTACGAGCCATCCTCTGGTAGGGCGTGGGTGGTCAGCTCGACCACCTTCACGCCGGTCTCCTGGCCGATCGCCTGCGCGACCTGCGACGGAGTGCCGAGCTCGGTGAAGATTGCCCTGACCTGATTCTGCTCGATCAGCTGCTTGAGGCTGGCCAGGTCGCCGGCGGAAACCTCCGCCTGCGAGGTAATCGCCGGAATAATCGCGCCTACGAGCGTAAACCCGTAGCGCTGAGCGAAGTAGCCAAGCGACTCGTGGCCGGTGACCAGCTTGCGGTTTGCCTCCGGCAGCTTCGCGACCTCGGCGACGAGCTCGGTGTTGAGCGCGTCCAGCTGCGCGCTCAGGCTGGTGGCGCGTGCGGCCACATCGAGATTCAGATCGGTCTTGAGCTGCGCAGCCAGGGCGGTGACTACGCTCTTCATCGCCAGCGGGTCCATCCAGAGGTGCGGATCCTCAGCGCCGACCGCCTGGTCGGGGTCGCCGGTGGGCAGGCCCTCGCCCTCGCCGACAATGCGAATGGTGATGTGATCCGCGGCGGTGAAGAACTTCACGCCCGCAGCCTGGGCCTGCTCCAGGGTCTTCTCCATCCCGCCCTCAAGGCCGAGCCCATTCTGGACGACGAGGTCGGCCTTCATGATCGTCTCGATATCCTTGGCCGAGGGCTCCCACTCGTGGGGGTCTTGACCGTTGGGCATCGGCACGACGACCTCGGCGGCCTCGCCGACCAGCTCGCGAACCACGGATCCGAGCACGCTATAGGTCACGACGATCGTGGGCTGGGCGGCAGAAGTGTCTGTTGTGGCGGCAGGGGCCTGGGTGGGCTGGGCGGCCGGGGCGCTGCCGCAGGCGGCGAGCAGCAGGGCGAAGAGACCGATCAGACTCAGGGCGGTGAGTCGGCGATGGACCGATGCGTGCATAGGATTACGCTCCTTCAGTAACGGACAGGGTATCAGCAGAGGCGATCACGGCCGCCCCCTCGCGAAGAGCGGCCTCAGCGCCGCGACATTGCCGGCAGCGGCCGTACAGCTCCAGGTGTTCGCCCTGGAGCTCGAACCCAAGGTCCTGGAGTCGCGACGCCACCAGCGGCGCCAGCTCCAGGCCGGTGATGGTCTGGCTCTCGCCGCAGTCGGTGCAGACAAGTTGGTGGCCGCCGGGCAGGCTACGGACGTAGGCCCGGTCGTTGGCCTCGACGTGCAGGCGGGCCAGCCACCCGCCGCAGCGCAGCCAGTCCACCGTGCGGTAGATCGTGGGGCGGCTGCCCAGGCCCAAGCCAAGCACCAGCTCGTGTACGATGGTCTCAGCGGTGAAAGGGCGCTCGGCAGCCGCGATCCAATCGAGGATGGCCCCCCGCGCCGCCGATGTGTGCAGCCCGGCCGCGTCGAGCGCACGCTCAACTGCGGCACGCCAGTCGTGCGCACTATCTGCGACGTGGGTTGTTGCTGGATCATCCGGGCTGCACATGAGCGCGCTCCATCTACGTGAATGCGAGCACGGCCACAGTGCCGTCCTCACCGCCGACGGCCAGGGTACGGTCGTCGGGCGACCAGGCCAGTTGACTGATCGGCGTGTTGAAGCCGTGCTGGGCCAGAGGCTTCTGCCCGCGGGTCGGGCGCCAGAGGGCGACCAGCCCGTCCTGCCCCGCCGAGGCCAGGATGGCTGGCGCGTCCTTCGTCTCGCTGCGCTGGTACGTCAGCGCGCTCAGATAGGTCTCGTGCAAGGCCAGCATCACCGGCTTGCTGCCCTCGGGGCCTTTCTTCGAGGCCCGCGTGTCCCAGACCACCGGGTCACGACCACCACCGGTGGCCAGGTAGCGGCTGGTGGGGTTCCAGGCCAGCTCGCGCATCTTGGTCTCGTAGCCCCACATCTGCAAGTCTTTGCCGCTGTCGGCGTACCAGAAGTGCACGGTCTGGTCCTGGTCACCCGTGGCGAACATTGCGGCGTCGGGGCTCCAGGCCAGCACCAGCGACGAGCCCTGCCACTCGTAGCGGCGCAGCGCCTCCGGCTGGTCGAGGGCCCAGAGGGTCGTGCCGCCATAGGCCACGGCGGCGATCTGCTCCGTGCCGGGCTTCCAGCCAATATCGGCGATGGTCGAGGCATGGTCGCGGTGCGCGCAGACGAGATTTGCCTCGCTGTCCCAGACCCGCAACTCCTTGCCAGCGGCTGCGGCGAGATAGCGGCCCGAGGGGTGGTAGGCCACGCGCTCGATCCAGCTGGTGGCGTGGCGCAGGGCCTGCGCCTGCACCCCGGTCGCAGCGTCCCACAGGCGCACATGGCCGTCCTGCCCCGCCGAGGCCAGGAGGGGTGGACCTGCGTGTCCACTCCCGTCGGGGTACCAATCCAGCGCCGTGGTGCCCATGGTGTGGCCGGGCAGCTCGTGCAGATGCTCGCCGTCGGCGGAGAGGATCGTGATCGGCCCGTCGGCGATGGCCGCGGCGAGCCGGGTGCCGTCAGGCGCCCAGCACAGGCTGATGATATGCCCGTCGAGCACCTCGCGCCAGCGGCGCTCCAGCGTCACAGTGGTGGGCGGCGGCACGGCGCGGCCCCTGGATCGAAACATAGTCATCACGATATTCGGCCCCGTGCTCGGCGACGGGCACCGCCATAGCAGAAGCAAATGAACCGGGCGCCGACAGTGGTGGCGCTGCCCGACCGTTCTGCGTTCTGCGTTCTGCGTTCTGCGTTCAGGCGAGGCAGGTGCCGAAGTCGGCGTTGAGCTGCTCGCGGTCGAGGTTGCGCCCGATAAAGATCAGCTTGTTGGTGCGCGGATCACTGCCCCACGCGCGGTCAGGACGCCCGTCGAAGAGCATATGCACGCCCTGGAAGACGAAGCGGCGCGCATCGCCCTTGATGCTCAAGACGCCCTTCATGCGAAAGATGTCGGTGCCTTGCTCGCGCAGCAGCCGCGCGAGCCAGGTATTCAGGCGCGTGGGGTCGAGATCACCCGCCACGGTGATGCCCACCGAGGTGACCTCCTCGTCGTGCTCGTGGTCGGGCTTGTAGGCGTGCTGCACCTCGGGCGTCAGGGCCGCGCCGTCGGCCAGCAGGCGCAGGTTGAACTCCTCGGGGCCATGCTCGGTGAAGAGCGCATAGGCGCCGGTTGTGGGGACCTCGAGCGTGAAGTGTAGCGGCGTCGCCCAGAGATTCAGGCGTAGCAGGGCGTCGCCGGGCGTGATGGTGGCCCCCACGTCGAGCGCCTGATCATCCTCGGCGGAGAAGATCAGCACCGCCTGCTCCTGCACCAACTCCAGGGCCGCGCGCGTGCTGGCGGCGGCAGAAACCAGTGCCAGCTGCATGGCAGGATCCGGCCCCTCGTCCAGCACGATAGTGTACGTCCCAGCCTTCAGCTGGTAGATGCCGCCCCACTCGAAAGGGTACTCGGGCTCCATAAACAGCGGGTCGATCTCCATGGCCCGATCCAGGTTGAAGCCACCCACATTGAGCACGGCATCGAGGTCGATCACGGCGTTCTGGGTGCGGTAGAGCTTCGCGGCGCCGTTCATGCCCAGAATGCGGCGCTCAAGGGCGTCGAGCTCACCGAGCTCGACCAGGTCGGTCTTGTTGAGCAGAATCACGTCGGCGAAGGCGATCTGCTCCTTGGCCTCATCGGCGTCGTCGATGTGGTGCACGATATGCCGGGCGTCCACCAGCGTCACGATGCCGTCGACGCGCAGCTTGGCCTTCAGCTCGTCGTCCATAAAGAAGGTCTGCACCACGGGACCAGGGTCGGCCAGACCCGTGGTCTCGATCAGGACGTAGTCGAACTTGTCCTTGCGCTTCATGAGGTTCGAGAGGATGCGAATGAGGTCGCCGCGCACGGTGCAGCAGATGCAGCCGTTGTTCATCTCGAAGATCTCTTCCTCGGCGTTGATCACCAGGTCGTTGTCTACACCGACCTCGCCGAACTCGTTCTCGATCACGGCGATGCGCTTGCCGTGCTGCTCGGTGAGGATGCGGTTGAGCAGGGTGGTCTTACCGGCGCCGAGGAAGCCGGTAAGCACGGTCACGGGCGTGCGCGGGTCGGCGGTGGCACTCACAGTCATCGAGTCTCTCCTTACGTTACGCGTCGGCGGCGTAGAGGCCGCGGATGTCGTCGGCGGCTGGGCGGAGCAGAATGGTCGCCGTGGTCGCTATCGTCATCGGGTTCCTCCCGCAGCCGCCTGACAGCGGGCGCAGAGGCCGAACAGCTCGAGGATGTGGCCCTGGACGCGGAAGCCCTGGCGGGCCAGCAGCGCCGTGAGCACCTCGATGGCCGAGCAGCCCTCCAGGATCAGGGTGGCACCACAGCGGGTGCAGACGGCGTGGTGGTGGTGGCCGGGCAGGGTGCGGGCGTAGGTGTAGTCGCCCCGCTCGGTCTGCACCCGGGCCAGCCAGCCCCGCTCGCGTAGCCAGTCGACGGCACGGTAGGCCGTCGCTCGACCAACCCCCGCCGGGTGATGGGCCAGGGCGGCGGTCAGGGCCTCGGCGCTGAAGGGCGTGGTCTGTGCGGCGAGCCAGCCGATGATCGCAAGACGGGGCGCGGTGAGGCGCTGCCCATCGGCGCGCCAGGCCGGGCGCAGCTCCTCAAGCTCAATCTCGCACTCGGGGCAGCCATAGACATACAGGGGCATTGCGCACCTTGCCAAATGATACATTGTACCAGTGATTTATTGAGAGATAGTATCATCATGTCTGCGTTCTTGTCAACACTGAGAGGCTGTATCAGCTATGACATGCTAGAATAGTGCGGGCTACCCCTTTCAAATAGGGGCAAGCGCAGATCGATCAAGGCCGATCAGACGCAGAAGCGTTGCGGCGTTGCGTGAGCTTATCTGTAAGGTATTGGGGCTACAAGGTGACCGGGCCGCAGCGCGGTGAACACGTCGAGGCGAAGGGCTGTATCATGTCGTTGCTCTTCGATGCCTGATCGGGTTCAGGCGACGCCACATTCGGTAGAAGGCTTTCTCCAATGCGTTACTGGATCAACACCGTGTCCCGATCGCACGTGCTGGTGGGCGTGGCGGGTGGCTTCACCCAGGCCGATCACGGGCGCGACACCCGGCTGCGCCAGCTGCAGCGCGACGACTGGCTGGTCTTCTACTCACCGCGCACTGAACTGCACGGCGGCGAGCCGCTTCAGGCCTTCACCGCCATCGGCCAGATCAGCGACGACGTGCCCTATCAGGTCGAGATGACCCCGAGCTTCCACCCGTGGCGTCGCTCGCTGCGCGTGGCCCCGAGCCACGAAGCGCCGATCAAGCCCCTGATCCCAGCGCTCGACTTCATCGCCGACAAGCAGCGCTGGGGCTTCCCCTTCCGCCGCGGCCTCTTCGCCATCGGGCAGAACGACTTCGCTCGCATCGCGGCGGCGATGGGCGTCGCTCTGCCGCCAGCGCTCCCATTGCCCGGCGCGTCATAGCGGCGCAGCTCTGCCAGCCTGCGCTGGCGGCTCCAGGGTGTGAAGAAGCCGCTCCGGAGCGACGGCCCGATAGCGCTCCGCTTTTTTGTCTTGATCGTGAGGGCCAGGCCATGCAGATTCAGATTGGCTTCGAGCTTGTGCTTGATTCAGGATCGCCGACGCCGACAGCGGCAATTATTGAGCCTCCCTCGTACGATGGGCAGCGGATCCTTACCCCACGCCTGACCCTTACCCCCCAGCTGCCGTTGCACTCCTATTTCGATAGCTTTGGCAATATTGTCTGGCGTTGGATCGCACCCACGGGTAGGCTGCGCGTCCACTATGACGCCATTGCGGAGGTCTGGCCGCTCGCAGATCTGGTCTACCCCGAACTGCCCGGCACGCCGGTCGATCAGCTTCCCGATGCGGTGCTGATGTATACCCTGCCCAGCCGCTACTGCCCTTCCGACCTCGTGCGCGACGACGCCTGGCGGATCTTCGGGGAGGCACCGGACGGCTGGGTGCGTGTGCAAGCGATCTGCGATTGGGTTCACCGCAACATCGTCTACGCTTCCGGAAGCAGCACGGGGACAACCTCGGGCTATGAAGCCTACCAGAGCCGCAAGGGCGTCTGCCGCGACTTTGCCCATATCGCTGTGATGTTTTGTCGAGCCTTGAACATCCCCGCGCGCTATGTCTATGGCTATCTCCCCGACATTAATGTGCCAGCGAACCCCGAGCCCATGGACTTTCACGCCTGGTTCGAGGCCTACCTGGGCAGGGCGTGGCAGACCTTCGATGCGCGCCACAACCAGCCCCGCAGTGGCCGCGTGGTGATTGCCCGAGGCCGTGATGCAGTGGACACGGCGATCCTGACCAGCTACGGCGACAGCCACCTGACCGGCCTTACGGTCTGGGCTTATGAACTGCCGAACACCGGACTGCCGAGCGAGGGGGGGGACAGCGGTGAGCGACCTGGATAGCTTAGCCGACCCAGCGGCGCTGCTCGACCATCACCGCGTGGCCTGGAACAACGTCCGGCGCAGCCGCTATTGGATGTACCAGCGCTTCCAGTACCGCTACCCGGGCCGTATCCGCGAGCTGTCGCAGCGCCTCATCGTCATCCCGCAAGCGCAGTATGGTGACCAGCGGGTATGCGCCTTTACGCTGCGCGTCTCGGTTCCGGACGCCACCACCACTACCCAGGAGGACGGCTTTGGTAATCGTGTGTTCTTGATCTCTGTCCCAGATGCGAGCGACGAGGTAACCTTCGAGATGCGCCTCGTTGTCGAGCGCGATCTGGCTGCTCTGGGGGCACAGCGCCTGAGCGCGGCGGACGTCGCCCACTACCGTATGCCAACAGCCTTGACGAGCCCGAACGAGAGGCTGCTTGCCGTCGGGCAGCGCCTTGCAGCCGAGCACGCTGCCCCGGAGCAGCTGTGTGAGGCGATCAGCGCCTGGGTGTTTCGCGCGATGCGCTACGGCGCAGGGGCCACCACAGTCAGCACGTCCGCGACGGAGGCGCTGGCGATCGGAACGGGCCTCTGCCAGGACTACGCCCATAGTATGCTGGCACTCTGTCACGCGGCGTCTGTGCCAGCTCGCTATGTCTCCGGCCATATGCTTGGGGAGGGCGGCTCGCACGCCTGGGTCGAGGTGCTCCTGAAGGCGCCTGCGGGTGGCTACCAAGCCATCGCGTTTGATCCGACGAACGATCGTCGCATCACACCAGCCTACATCACTGTTGCTACTGGCCGCGATTACCGCGACGTGTCGCCGGTATCCGGCAGCTACCGCGCACCCTACCCCGGCCAACTCATCACAAGCAAACGGGCTGGCCTGACGTATCTTGAGTATCACCGTAGGTGATGGCTCTCCTGCTGCATTAGAGGAGAATCTTGCACACCTGCTGCTCGGCCTGGCGAACCGCCTGCTCATCAGGCGCCTGGATAGTGCAGTACCCATCGTCATCAAGGGCGATATAGGTGCTCGTCTCCCGCTGAAGCTCCTTGATCACACTGCCGTTTCGGCCGATGAGCAAGCCACGGTGGCTTAACGGCGCAAAGATGCTTGCTTCGTAGAGTGCCCTCACGGTGAGACGGAGCCTTCGCTCCTCACGATCAAGCTGCGTGATCCGTCCATAGACAGCTGTCCCCTCGGGCAACGCCTGATGTACGTTCTGGGTCTGCGCCACCGCAATCTCATCACGCGACAGGTATGCCTCTACCCCCGGCTCCAGCTGGACAAAGACTCCGAAACTGTCTCGTGTATATCCAACGACCTGCCCTCTGTGGCGCTGGTCGACAGCGTAGTTGCGCAGGGGGTCGTTTTCAGGTAGGCACATGGTGAGCGCCGCCCGGTTGTTCTCAATATCGACGGAGAGAATCTGAACCCGGATCGGCTGCCCTTCCGTCACAATATCAGCCACAACCTCGACGCGCCACCATGCCAACTCGCCAATCTCCACGAAGCCGATAGCTCCAGGGGCCAGTTCCACGCGTGCTCCATTTGGCCTCACGCTCTCCACTACACCTGAGACGATCTGCCCAGTCAGGGCCACGAATGGCAGCAATGAGTGTTTGGCAGGATCGAGCATCGAGAGGCTCGCCCGCCCCTGCTCAAGGTCGATCTGCTTGACCCGCACCTCCACTTCCTGATCGACCTGAACTTCCTCACTCAGCTCGCGCCGGGGGTCGTAGACGACTTCCCGCTTCGGGATGGGCGTCTCATACCCGTCCTCAGTCTTAACGAAAACCGCATCGGTGGTCACGGTCACCACTTTCGCGCGAACCGGCTGGTTCTGCTCTTGGTATGGCCGTAGGCTTTCGATGCCCGTTACATCGATCACCCGCACCTCTAGCTCATTGGAGCGCCGGAAGAGCAGGTTGACCTTCCGCCGGTAGTTGGGATTCTTCGAGTAGGTGAGCATGTTCAACCGACGACCATACAGGAGTGGCTGATTGGTGGTGAGCGCGCCGCTGTCATCTTGCCAGTTGGGGCCAAGTCGGCGTTTCACACTTGCTGCCGCCTGAGACTCTTTCAGTCGCGTGACCCGCACTTGTTGTGACCGGTCATTTATCTCCTCGATAGTGACCGAGATCGCGGTGCTCTTCGGAGCGGCAAGGGCCTCGCGGATATACGATCGCCGCCTTCGTGGTGGCGATGGGCACGGGGCAGATCAAGACTGGGGCACCGGCCCGCGGCGAGCGTACGGCCAAGTACAACCGACTGCTTGGGGTCCAGCGCCGTCTACGCGGGACTCGCCGCGTTCCCGCTGGCGGCGCCGGTAGGCGCGAGGGTGGCCGGGTGAGATGCGACCGTGCGCTTCGACAGCGGTTGCGCAGGGTCACCTGGTGCAAGGTGAGCGGTTCAAAGCGTTGGGGTATGGTGGCTTTCTGCTTACTGCGTCGTTGGATATGCCCCCGGTGGTGGTATGCCTGCTCGGCATGCCGCTAACCCTCTGGTCACATCCATTTGTTATAATCGTGATGCTGTTGGTTATGGGGATCTTGTCGGGTACTCATCCAACTGCGAAAGGATCGCCATCCTATGATCGGGCTCTCGTCGCCTCGTGGGTTTCACGAGGGCCAGGCGCTTGTCCATCCCACTGCCTATGACCCTCTGGCACCAATCCCCACCGAAGATGTCGCCGCTGCATCGCCCGCTGGCGTGAGGGCTACGAGGTCGTCTACGCCGTGCCCACCTAGCGTAAAGAGGAGCCACTCAACTAATGTCAACCGTCTCAAATTCGTCTTTCACGCGCTTATCCAACAGGTGGCAAATCCCACTCCTGATTGTACTCCAGGCTCTATTGTTTGTGCTAATTGTTCGCTACACCCAGCCTAAATTTCACGACAGCCACACCGCCGATATAGAGCTCTACTTCCGCGCAGCCCGTGCATTTATAACCGGTAAGCTACCGTACCGCGATTTCATGTTGGAATATCCTCCTCTTGCGCTAGTACCCTTTACCCTGCCGCTGCTGGCGGCGGGTGGGCCGATGATTGACTTTCCCACATATATCTGGTGGTTTCAAAGCCAAATTGGGCTGCTGATCTCGCTGATTGCTATCGGGATCGCGCTGGTGCTAACGCCTGAGCGTCCAGAATGGCGTACACCGGCTCTGGCACTCTATGCTACTCTGATTGCCTCAGCCGCGCCCCTACTATCGACGCGCTATGACTCCTTCCCCGCTCTTCTCACGTTGTTAGCACTGTATGCTGCCCAGCGTAGCCGACCTGGATTGGCCGGTTGGTGGCTTGGATGTGGTGTCATGGCGAAGTTGTACCCAGTTGTCCTGCTTCCGATCTTCGGGCTCTACTATGTATTCAGTAGGCAGTGGCAGGCAGTGCTGCGCCTTGTGTTAGGGAGTATGATCGCGATCCTGGGCATTATGCTTCCCTTTTTTTTGCTGGCTCCTGACGATCTGTTTTCCTTTCTACGCTACCATCAGGAGCGCGGGTTGCAGATCGAAAGTCTGCCTGCGGGTATTATTCTGCTGGGGCACCAGCTTGGATGGGTGGACGTTAGCATAGTACGTAATTACGGCGGTCGACATCTCGTCTCTCCGTCGGCAGATTTTGTGATCCAGTGGCTGCCACTCATGTTTGTCGTTGTATTTGGCGCTGTTTTAGTTCGTGTTGCCGTATGGTTTCGCCACGAGTATGCGATAGCTGGCAAGATCGATGAAGTAACACTTGTGTCTGGTTGTGTTGTCGCATTGTTGGCATTCATTAGTACAAATAAGGTCTTATCGCCGCAGTATCTGCTCTGGCTTCTGCCATTTGCCCCACTCCTGCGTGTACGACATGCCCTCGCAGTTGGGGTCATCTGTGTGCTGACAAACTTTAACTTTTTCCTCATGTATGTTGATCTCGTGCATCTTCAACCACTGGCAGTGCTGATACTGAATCTGCGTAATATACTGATCATCGCCCTACTCTTTTGGATGCTGAAGCGCAGTTAAGCTACGCTATTTTGTCGACTACCGCTGTTGTCCTCAAGCCTATGCGGCGAGTCTCCCTACAGGTGGTCAGGCGGTAGAACCTTTGTGGTGCGCTTGGACACCGTGATGCCGCTATGTCTCCGGTACCTCGGTATGTGGTATGCTGCATTACCTGGCCCCGGCTGAGTTTGTCGCATCTAGTACTACAACGAAGGTTGTCATTCCGAGCGAAGCGAGGAATCCCGGTTCCTGATGCCACGCCGAGACCCTTCACTCCGGCTGCGCCTCCGTTCAGGGTGACAACTTGACTGCGTTCTGATGCGGCGAAAAGCGAACCCTCGTTGTCGTACTAGGGATGCTGGCTCTCTCAAAACCGTTTTGCTGCTGCAGTTGGTCATCACGCTGGCAGCAGGGGTGACGGTAGTGCTCGTTTTCGCTGCCGGGCGTCGCTTGCCTGGTCCGCAGCCGCGCTTGTTGCCGGGCCGCTTGCCCGGCCTCATCATAATGAGGGCTAACTTTAACGTGAACACCGACTTGCTGGCTCGTATGGAGGCCCAGCTGGCAGCCTGGCAGGCCCAGGCCGACCAGCGATGCTTCTTCCTGGCCTGCTACCGGCTGATGACCCGCCAGATGTTTGCCGGGCTTGCCACCGGGCGTTTCCGTGATCAAGCCTGGGTTACCCAGCTGGTGCATCATTTTGCTGGCTACTACTTCACGGCCCTGGCAGCCTATGATGGCCATGGCTCCGGGCCGCTGCCAGCCGTCTGGCAGCGTACCTTCGACCTGGCTAGCCAGCCGACCACGCTGGTCATTCAGCACCTGCTGCTTGGCGTCAATGCCCATATTAACTGCGACCTGGTGCTTGTGCTCGACGATTTGCTCAGCCCGACCTGGGCCGGGCTTGCGCCAGCCGTACGGGCCGAGCGTCACCACGACTATCTGTTGGTCAACCAGATCATTGGTGAGACGATTGATATGGTGCAGACCGAGGTGGTGGCCCCCTACGCCCATGCGCTCGGCCTGGCCGACCTGCTCGCCGGGCCGCTGGACGAGTGGGCCACGGCGCGCCTGATCCGTAACTGGCGCGATGATGTCTGGCAACGCGTGCTTGTTTTATTGGCCTGCTCCGATCCGGCTGAACGTGCCGCCCTGCGTCGTGCCGCTGACCGTGATGCCCTGCAGCGGGCCGACCTGCTTGATCTCGAGATCGGCGCACGGATTTTTGGCTATCCCCTGCGTTACCTGCGCCGTATGCGCTTGCTCTGAATAACCGGACTGCTCCAATCCGAACTTGTAGATATAGAACATATGAACTATAATGGCCTCCAGGGTGTGGCGCTGGCACGCGAGAGGCATGAGCGGAGGAGTCGATGACACCGCAACCAAAGCGCTATATAACTGAGCAAGAGTACCTGGAGTTTGAGTTATCAAGTGCGATCAAACATGAATACGTTCATGGCGAAATCTATGCCATGACAGGTGGAATCGAGTCGCATAATTTGCTTGCTGGAAATGCACATTCATCGCTTCTCGTACAACTTCGAAGACGCCCATTTAATATGCGGTACAATCCTCGCAGGTAGGCGCGCTGGCTCAAGCGGCGTAGCGACCCTTGCGGCGAGCTACGCCGCTTGAGCCCCCTTGAAGAAGAGGATTGCAATGGCGCATGGACGTAGTGTGGCCGCGACCATCCTGGTTGCGCTGGTCTTCCTGAGCAGCTTTGCGACCGTACCTGCGGCGCAGGCGCAGAGTGGCGAGCGCTGTTTCGCTGAGACGGGCTTTTGTATCAGTGGTACTATTCGTACCTTCTGGGAGCAGAACGGTGGTCTGGCGGTCTTCGGGCTGCCGCTTGGCCCCCAGCAGGCGCTGCTGGGTGAGGATGGGGTCACCCGTCAGACCCAGTGGTTCGAGCGCCATCGGCTCGAAGTTCACCCTGAGCTTTCCGCCCCCTACAATGTCCTGCTCGGGCGCATCGGGGTTGAGCGCCTGGCCCAGCAGGGTCGTGACTGGCGCAACCTGCCGACCCTCGACCCGAACGATGCTGATGCCGAGCGCTGTGCCTTCTTCCGCGAGACCAACCAGCAGGTTTGCGATGAGTTCCTGCGGGCCTTCCGCAGTTACGGCCTTAACTTCGCCAACCGTCCTGGCATCACCTTTGAAGAGAGCCTGGCCCTCTTTGGGCTGCCTGTCTCGGGCTTGCTGACCGAGACGATTGAGGGCCGTGGGTACCAGGTACAGTGGTTCGAGCGCGCTCGCTTCGAGCTGCACCCTGAGAATAATCCGCCCTACAAGGTGCTCTTCGGGCGGCTTGGGGCCGAGGTGCGCGGTGGTAGCAACGCAGGGGCCGCCCTGCTGGGTAAGACCTGGCAACTGGCTTCTTTCGGCGAACTTACTGCCCGCCGCCCGCCGGTGCTTGAACAGGCGGCCGTGCTCAGCTTCGATGGCTCGCGCCTCAGTGGCACGACTGGCTGTAATAATTTTAGCGGCCCCTATACCGCTACCGAGACCACCCTCAATATTGGGCCGGTGATCACTACCCTGATCGCCTGTGCCGGCGACGATGTGAACCGCCAGGAACAGGCGCTCTTCCAGGCGTTCCAGGGTGAAGTGGGCTACACAATTACCAACAATACCTTGCAGATCACCTATGATCAGGGTCGCCAGATGCTGGTCTATGTGGTCGGTGGGCGAGCGGTGCTTGAGAATCGGCCCTGGCAGCTGCACAGCTTTGGCCCAATGACGGCATTGGTACCGGCGGTGAGTGCGCCGAGTGCCAACCTGACCCTGGATGGCGCACGCCTGAGTGGCACAACTGGCTGTAACAATTTCAACGGCACCTACACGGCGAGTGAGACTAGCCTTACGGTCGGGCCTCTGGCTGCGACGCTGGCCGCATGTACCAGCACGGAGCTGACTAACCAGGAGCGTGCTATTCTCCAGGGCCTGCAGGGCCAGGTCAGCTACAGCTTTGTTGGCGATCAGCTCTGGATCTTCTACGATGGTGGACGCCAGGTGCTGGTCTACCGCAATGCGCAAGCGGTGGTTACTGGCGTGTTGACCTACCGCGAGCGGGTTGCTCTGCCACCCCAGGCGGTGATCGAGGTCAAGTTGGTCGATGTCTCACGGGCCGATGCCCCGTCCATCGTGATTGCCAGCCAGGTTTTTGAGGCGGCAGGGCGCCAGGTGCCCTTCGACTTTAGCCTGTCCTACAATCCCGCCCAGATCGACCCACGCAACAGCTACGCCGTCGAGGCGCGCATCACGGTTGATGGTCAGCTACGCTTCATCACCACCCAGCGTTATGCCGTGATCACGCAGGGCAATCCGACCAGCAATCTCGAGTTGGTCCTCCAGGCGGTGTAGCCGTACTCACCTGAGACGCAGGTACTTCCAGACGACGGTGGCACGCATCGGGACAGGCAGATGCGGGGCCGCCGTCGTTTGCATGATCGCCCAGACCAGGGCCCAACCCAGCAGCAACATTCCGAAGAATTTGTGCGAGAGCCCGAGCAGGGTCAACACTCCATTGACGGTGCCGCCAAAAAAGCTCCACTGGTTGCCGAAGCCGATCAGGGCAAAGCTGAGGGCGATCAGGCCAGCCTGCGGCAGGCTGATGGTGCTGTCGCGGTAGTTCCAGAGCAGCGCGGCGAACACCAGCAAGAGCAGGGTTTCGTAGTGCATCCAGGCTGCCGGTACCGCCAGAACCATCAGTAAGAGGAACTGGCCATACTGTAGGGCGTAGGCCGGGCGGTGGGCTTCTGCCGGGCGCAGACTCAGCAGGCTGGCCAGCAGCACCAGTCCTGCTGAACCGGCCATGGCCATGAGCGTGAGCGTGCGCTCGGCGAAGATTTCGGCGTGCGTAGGCGGTGCGAACCAGCGGGCGACAAAGCTGGCCAGAGTCTGGCTCTCGATCCAGGCCGTGGTTCCGCCAATGTTGGGGAGCACCTCGGTCAGGTAGACCCGGTGCATCTCCCAGCCCATAACCAGCAGGGCCAGGCCGTTGGCCAGCAGCATCCCGAGCACAAAACCAGCCAGCCCACGCCAGTGCCCTTTCATAACCAGAAAGGCAAGCAATAAGACCGGGTAGATCTTGAAGAGCGCACCCAGCGCGATCAGCCCCCCGGCCAGGAGCTCACGGCGCTCCTGCAACGCCCAGAGCGCCAACGTGAGCAGGAAGAGCAAAAGCAGGTCGATCTGACCATAGGCCAGCGTATCGTAGAGCGGGCGGAAGTTGAGCATGATCAGGCTGCTTGCCACGACGATCAGGGCTGTGCGCCGGTAGTCTGCGGGGCGCACCATCCAGATCCAGAGGAGCGTGCTGGCGCTAATCAGCAGTAGGTTGAGCAGCCGGTGAAAAAAGAGTACCTGCTCGCCGCCCAGCGTCACAAAGGGGACAAAGAACATGCCATAGAACGGCGGCACTTTGAAGACGTGGCCGAAATGATTGGTATATACCGCCTCAAGATCATAAAGTGATCCGCCACGGGTCCAGGCGCGGGCCCCTTTGAAGAGGATCCAGAAGTCTGGTGCCTGGCGTGAGAAGGCGAAGCGTACCTGGTCGATGATCATAATCGCGGCGGCCAGGGCGCAGAGCGCCAGGGCCCAGCGGACGGTCGTCATCGTCGCCCCACCGTGCTTCCAGTAGCTCCATCCCCCGATCAGCAACAGGGCGCTGCCAAGTGCCAGGCCAGTGTACTGGGCCAGGCTGGCCGGATAGATCGCCTGCGCCCCGTCCAGTTTGATCAGCACCTGGAAGGCCAGGGCCAGCCACCAGCCCAGGCCGAGCATGATTGGCAGGCTGATCCCGGCCAGATGCGGCAGGCGGTCGGCCGGAGACTGGTTGGACGCTGGGCCTGGCGCTGCCGGGCTCAGCGGTAAGAGTAGGCGTACCAGCAGGAGCCCGGCACTGCCGAGCGCTGGCAGCAGGGCCAGGCGCTGCAGGTAGGGTAGCAGTTCGAGCGGGCGGGTTGCCACGCCCCATGCCACCAGCAGCGCTAGCGCGAGACTGGTAAGCATGCCAGCCCAGGTTGAGGCGCCGGTCAGGCGCACACAGCCATAGCTCAGCGCCCCAATCGCCAGGGCGCAAAGGCTTGTAAAGAGCGGTGGGATGCGTAGGGGTGCCAGTGGTAACAGCTGCGCGGTACTGACAACCACGCCAAGCTCGCGCTGGTCACCTGGGACAACCAGGGGCTCAATCGTGAAGGCGAAGCGCATCGCCCAGTCCAGGCGGGGTTGGTTCGGCACAAGCAGGTAATAGCGACGGGTACCGTCGATACGCTGCAGGGCGTTGAAGGTTGCCGCAGGCTGACCGTCGACGCTCAGCCTGATCTGCGGGCCGGGCTGATCAGGCGGGCGTCCGACATGCAGGCGTAGTTGCAGCACAACCGGGACAGCGGGCGGACGGGGCAGGGCCAGCTCGGCAACCGGCTTGCTCCAGCGGCCATTGGCGATCCCGGCAAACTGCTCAGGGTCGTGAAAGCCCTGCACAAAGCGGGTATCCTCCTGCCCCACCAGCAATAGATGCGGCCAGGCGCGGCTGAAGGCGGCGGCTAGCAGGAGCAAGCCCAACAGGGCCGCAGTGGCAAGCGCCACGGCCTCACGCAGCCAACTGGACGAACGTCGGGCCTGGGATGGATGGCTCACGTCCGCTCCGGGTGGCGTTGGTCGGGGTGGGGCCGGTGGCCCAGCCCAAGGTCGGGCGGGGTCTCAGGCGTGTAGTGCATACAGAAAAAGCCACGCAGGGGGCCGCGGGCCGGGTTGGGGTTGCTCTCGACGGCACTGATCGGCGCGCTGCGCAGATCGATCTGGATGGTCTGCGTGCGCCCCGGCCCGTTTGAGTCATAGAGAAAAAGGGTGCCGCTCTCACTGTCGCCCTGTTCGACCCCGATGGCTAGGACCTGGTGATTGTCGAAGGGTGACAGCGAGCTGCCGATCAGGCAGATCGGCCAGGGACCGTGGGCCAGAAAGAGCTCAAGGTTCTTCAGTTGCTCGCGGGTGCGGTCACGCAGCCAGGCTGGCCCGGCTCCTGGCAGTGGTAGGTGCAGCATGACCATCCATGAGAGTAACACGCCAGCATTGGGTTGCAGGCTCTCCAACTGGCGTTGCCAGAGATAGTCGCGGATCGGTTTCTCGTCGGGATCGTCGCTGTCAGGCGTGTGGCGCGGATCGGAGCCATGTGGCACAGGCTTGCCAGCCCGAAAGTGATCGGCCGCCGAGAAGGCCATGCCCCCACAAAGCCCGTAGTAATCAGGCAGGCTGGCCTCGATCCAGCCCTCGATCTGCGGCCCAACCATACCCCGTAACAGCCCGAATGGGTCGTTGGCCCCTGTGGCCTCAAGTGCTTCGCCGGTGGCCCGGCTGAGACTCTGGCGGGCCGCAGCGTGCTCAGCGGGTTTCAACTTCCACGCGTTGATAAACTGGTAGCCATGTGTTTCCGGCTGGAAGTTTGTATGCATCACATGCTCTTTCTGCCTCTGGGTGAAGGCGCAGTAGAGCAAAAGTAACGCTGTTACCTGCGCCAGACCTGACAGGTCTCGCAGACCTGTCAGGTCTCACAGCGTTACTTCTGCGGTTAAAGCTGTACTAGTTTGGCATAGTATAGCGGTGGTTGGGCCTCTTCTGCAATACAGGGCTATGTCGCTCTCATACCGATCCTTGACGCGCTCAGCAAAATCTGTTACCCTGCCTCTATGATATTTAGTTCAACTAACTAAATGATGCAATGAGCGACGACGAGCAACCTGCGGTGCGCCTGTTACATCTGTTCGAGCGTCTGCGCCCGCAGGTGCTCGGGCCAGCCTTGAGCCGCCTCCACATGCTTGAACTTTCACCCTCGCATCTGCGGGTGCTGCGCAGTCTGCACCACGGCCAGGCGCTAGCGATGAAAGACCTGGCTGATCAGCTCTGTATCAAGCCGCCTTCGCTCACGGCGCTGACCCGCCGCCTCGTGGCGACCGGGCTGGTGGCCCGGCGGCCGCACACCGAAGATAGCCGGGTCGTCTTAGTTGAACTGACTGCCGAGGGCCAGGCGCTCTACGCCGCCCTCTATGCCGAACAGCTTGAACGTATGCGTAGCTTGCTCAAACGCCTGAGCCTTATCGAACAGGCGCATTTGCTTGATCTGCTTGAGCGGGCGCTTGAGTCGCAACCCTAAGCCAAGGAAGGTTCTATTGTGCAGGCACCAATGACCCGGCCCGGCGGCCCTGCCACTCGGTCGCGCATGACCCCGGGTACGCTGGGGCGCGCCATTCGCTACCTGGGTGGGCAACGGCGCACGGCCACGCTTGCCTATGGGGCCCTGGTGATCGCCACCCTGGCCCAGCTGGCCGTCCCCATCCTTGTCCAGGCAATGATCGACGCAGTGACCCAGGCCTCAACTGTGGGTGGGTCGGCTGCCGAACAGGCCCTCTTCAACGCAGCCGGGCTGATCTTGCTCTTTGCGCTGCTACGCGGGGCCTTCTCCTTCCTCCAGGCATTTATGTCTGAGAGTACCAGCCAGGGCCTGGCCTTTGACCTGCGTAATGCCATCTTCAGCAAGATCCAGCGCCTCTCCTTCAGCTACTACGATCAGAATCAGACCGGCCAGTTGATGATCCGTGCCACTGATGATGTCGAACGTCTGCGCACCTTCATCGCCCAGGGCCTGATTATGACGGCCCAGTCGTTCTTGTTGCTGACGGGTGCGCTGATAATCCTGGCCTTCACCAATTTGCAACTAACCCTGGTCGTCTTGCCGTTGCTGCCGATTGCCCTGGTGGTTTTCATCGTCTTTGGGCGAGTCAGCCAGCCGCTTTTTATGGTGGTTCAGCAGAAGCTTTCCGTGCTGAACACGATTCTGCAGGAGAATGTCTCGGGGCTCAAGGTCGTCAAGGCCTTTGCTCGTGAGCCCTACGAGGAGCAGCGCTTTGATACGGCGGCGACGGCGCTGATGGAGCAGCAGCTGCGTGTCAGTCGGATCTTCTCCTTCCTCTTCCCGGTGGTCTTTCTGGTGGCCCAGATCGGCCAGGCGGCTATTCTCTATTTCGGTGGCCGCCAGATCATGGCTGGCACACTTGACCTGGGGGCCTATCAGAAGTTCAGCCTCTACCTGGTCTATGTCTTCTTTCCCCTCGGTCAGCTCGGCTTTGTGATCGCCCTGATGGCCCAGGCCTCGGCTTCGGCCGGGCGCATCTTTGAGGTGCTTGACGCTGAGAGTACGATCAGCGACCGGCCCGATGCGATTGAGATGCCGCCGATCGCGGGCCGCGTGGAGCTGCGCGAGGTGAGCCTGCGTTACCTGGGCGGTGAGCCAGTGCTGCGCGAGTTGAGCTTTGTGGCCGAGCCGGGTCAGATGGTGGCCCTGCTCGGCGCGACCGGCAGCGGCAAGACGAGTATTATCAACCTGCTGCCACGCTTTTACGATGTGAGCGCTGGCGCGGTGCTGATCGATGGCCACGATGTACGCTCAGTCACCATTGACAGCCTGCGTAGCCAGATCGGCATCGTGCTGCAAGAGAGCAACCTCTTCAGCGGGACGATCCGCGAGAATATCGCCTTTGGCCGGCCCGACGCCGACGATGCGGCGATCAGCGCGGCAGCGCAGGCTGCTGCCGCCCACGATTTCATTCTGAGCTTCCCCGAAGGCTACGACACCCGCGTCGGTGAGCGCGGTGTGACCCTCTCGGGCGGCCAGAAGCAGCGTATCGCTATCGCCCGCGCCCTGTTGCTCGATCCGCGCCTGCTCATCCTCGACGACTCGACCAGTAGTGTCGATCTGCAGACCGAGCGTGTGATCCAGGCCGCCCTTGACCGCTTGATGCATGGCCGTACCAGCTTCGTGATTGCCCAGCGCATCAGCACGGTACTCAGCGCCGACCAGATCCTCGTCCTTGACCAGGGCCGCCTGGTCGCTAGCGGCACCCATAGCGAATTGATGGAAAACAGCCCGATCTATGCGGAGATCTACCATTCCCAGTTGAGTTAGGATCGATGCAGCGACGGAAGGAATGACAACCATGATGATGGGTGGTCCCGGCGGCCCCGGCCGCATGCTCAATACGGAAATCGATAAGCCGAAACGGGTCGGGGCGACCCTGGTGCGCTTCTGGGCCTATCTGCGGCCCTGGTGGTACGCGGTGGCGCTGACTTTGCTGCTCATTCTGGCGGCGACGGTGATGCAGGTTGGGACGGCACCTTTTATCGGTCAGGCGGTCGATTGTTATCTGCTGCCCAATGGAGCAAATTGCTGGTTCGAGCCGGCGGCGGTCAGCGATAGCACGCTGCGTATGGCCGGGCTGACCAGGCTGGTGCTGCTGCTAGTGGTGCTCTTCGTTGGCGGCTCAATGCTGCAGGGCCTGGCTTTTTTCAGTATGAACTGGGCCGGCCAGCGAGCGCTGCGCCGGATGCGCGAAGATACCTTCGCACAGATCCACCGCCTCTCGCTCAGCTTCTACGCGCGCAATGAGGCCGGAAATGTTATGAGTCGGATCACCAGTGATACCGATACCATCCAGCAGGTGCTCGGCTTTGCCCTGCTCAGCGTGGTGAGCGGGATCTTGCAACTGCTGATCACCGGCGGCCTGATGCTGGCGACCAATGTGCCTTACGCTTTGCTCAGCCTGAGTGTGGCTCCGTTGATGGCCTGGGCGACGATCTACTTTTCGGGCCAGGCCCGCAAGGCGTTTCGCAAGAGCCGCCAGGAGATGGGGAGCGTGAATGCCGGTCTGCAGGAGAGCATTGCGGGGGTGCGCGAGGTACAGGCGTTTAACCGTGAGGAGGAGAGTATTGCACAGTTCCGGCGGGCCAATGCGGCTAACCGTGACGCCAATGTGCGCGCCGCCAGCTTCACCAGCGCGCTCAACCCGGTGCTCGAGGCCCTCGGTTATGTGGCCCTGGCCCTGGTGGTCGTAGTGGGTGGTCTGAGCGCCATGCGCAACCAACCCCTCTTCGGCACCGCTGTGATCTCCCTTGGCACGGTCTTCGCTTTTATCCAGTATGTGCAGCGCTTCAACCAGCCCATCCAGCAGATTGCCGTGCTCTGGACGAACCTGCAGAGTGCCGTGGCCGGCGGTGAGCGGATCTTTGGGCTGCTCAACCTGCAGCCCGAGATTGTGGATCGGCCTGCCGCGCCCGCTCTGCCGCTGATCAACGGGCGCGTCGTCTTCGACCAGGTTCATGCCGAGTATAAACCCGGCGAGCCGGTGCTGCGTGGGGTCAGCTTTGTGGCCGAGCCCGGTCAGATGGTGGCTATCGTCGGGCCGACCGGGGCCGGTAAGACGACCATCGTCAATCTCATTCCCCGCTTTTACGAGGTATCCGGCGGTAGGGTCAGCATCGACGGCCATGATGTGCGCGAGGTGAGCCAGGCCAGCCTACGCAGCCAGATCGGCATTGTGCTCCAGGATGCTTTTCTCTTCTCTGACACGGTGCTCAACAACATCCGTTACGGGCGGATTGAGGCCAGTGACGCAGAGGTGATTGCGGCGGCCAAACTCGTGTCCGCCGATGCTTTTATCGAGCGCCTGCCCAACAGTTACCAGACCGTCCTCGGTGAGCGGGGCACCGGCTTGAGTCAGGGTCAGCGCCAGTTGATCGCGATTGCCCGGGCGGCCCTGGCCAACCCGCGCATCCTCATCCTTGACGAGGCGACCAGCAGTGTCGATACGCGCACCGAACGGTTAATCCAGCATGCCTTTGACCAGATGCTGGCCGGGCGCACCAGCTTCGTGATCGCCCACCGCCTGAGCACCATTCGCAATGCCGACCTGGTGCTGATGGTGCGCGATGGCCAGATCATCGAGCGCGGTACCCACAACGAGTTGCTGGCCCTGCGGGGGGCCTACTACGATCTCTATATGAGCCAGTTTCGTAGCGAAGAGCAGCCAGCGGCGGCATAATGCTGCGCGTAGTCTAGGTCACGATGCGGTGCTCGAAGTAGCGGCTGATCAGTGCAATCACCTGGTCAGCCGTCTCTTCGATGGGTTTGTTGGTCACATTAACCACGCTAAAACCGCCCTGGCGGAAGACCTTGCGTGCCGTACGCAGCTCCTCTTCCAGCTCATCTGCAGCGGTGTAGCTGGCACCGGCCGTGCCGCCAAAGGCCTGGTTACGCCAGCGACGGTGGTGGCCCAGAACGTCGCCATCGATCGTCAAGCCGATCACCCGGCGACGGTCGATCTCGAAGAGTTGGCGTGGGGGTGGTACCTGGCGCACCAGGGGCACGTTGGCTACCTTCCAGCCTAGTACGCCCATATACATACTCAGGGGCGTCTTGCCCACTCGCGAGACCCCGGTGAGGACAACGTCGGCCTGGTCGAGCTCGTGGGGATTGCGTCCATCGTCATGGTCGACCGTATACTCGATGGCCTTGATCCGCTCGAGGTAGGCTTCGTGCTGGCGCTGGTAGAGTCCGGGCACGCCCAGGGGCTGCCGCCCAAAGAACTCCGCCAGGCGTTCAAGCGGCAGACCGATCGTGTCGATCAGTACCAGCCCACGCTCGCCTGCCAGGCGCTCCAGGGCGTTGCGCATCACTGGATCGACCATCGTATGTAGGATGACCCCCTGGCGTTCCCCTACCTGGGCGAGGGCCGGGCCGAGTTGTTCGACCTGGCTAATCTGTGGAATAACGATCACCTGGGGGGTCAGCCCTGGAAACTGGGCCAGGGCGATGCGGGCGATATGTTTGCCAAGGGCACCCGCGCCGCCCGAGATGATAAAGATCGGCGGTAACGCCTCGTTAGCCTGGGCCAGGTTGACCATGATCAGCTTCCCTCAAGTTCAACTTCCAGCCACCATGTGCGTGTGGCCCCGGGTGCCAACTCAGCATAGCACCCATAGCGGGTCACCGCTTCTTCCAGCGAGTCCTGGGCCCCGATGCAGGGCTCGAGCCCAAGGTTGTAGTAGGGCGGGCCACCGTCGGCGGCGCTCCCACCCAGGTTCGCCCAGACTGCTACCTGAGGCAGTTGGGTGACATCCCAGCGCATCCGCAGAGCCCCATCGCGGGCGATCACGGCAACCATACCCTCCTCAAGCGGCTCACTCCAGAGCTTGAGCGCCCCTGCCGCCTCAGGTCCCGGCAGCGGATCAAAGCTGAGGCCGGGTAGCTCGGGTGGGATGGCCATCCAGCGCTGCATGCGCGCCGTGGCGGGTAGGAGCAGGCGCATGCCCGACTCAATCGCGATCAAGGGGTGGGCGCACCAGATAAAGGCCAGCGGCGCATCGGCCAGATTCGTTACGGCGTAGGCACAGTGAACCCGGCTCGTTCCGTAGGTCAGGCTGAGCGTTCGCTCGAAACGGTAGGGCAGGGCATGGCCCTGCCAGATACAGTGGAATTCCATCGTCAGGCCAGCCGGGCGGATCGTCAGTTGGGCCGGCTGTGACCAGAGCTCGCCGTGGTCAGCAATCGGCTGCCCGGCCCAGGGCGGCTGCGGATACGTGCAGGGCGCTACCGTGGGGAAACACTCGTCCCAGCCGCCGCTGTCGGCCTCCAGCACATAGGACGCCCCCGGCGCGTGGGGGCGCAAGGACATGCGCGGGTTGCGCCACAGCCATTCGCGCCCGTTGCGCCGGTCGTACAGGCTGACAACCTTACCCCCCAACCCTGGGGCAAGCACCAGACTCAGCGGGCCGGTCTCAACCCGCACCACTGGCTGATCTTCGATCTCCTCGCGAACAATTAAGATTGACATAATGTTCTGGATCATCATCTGTAGGGTCGTAGCAACCGTTGGCTGCTGTGACCCTACGCTCGTGCTACGGAGCCCTCCCGCTGGCTCTACCCTTGTACGGTCGCAATTGCCTCGCCAACGATCTGCACCAGGCGGTCGATCGTCTCAACGGGCGTGATCAGGGGCGGTGCGATGCAGATCGTATCACCGACGACCCGGGTGAAGAGGCCGCGCCGGGTCATCTCTTGCAAGACGCGCCCGCCGACATTGGCCGAGGCGGGGAAGGGTGCTTTGCTCGTTTTGTCGGCGACCAGTTCGACCGCTGCCATCATGCCTTTGCCGCGCACATTGCCGACCGTGGGCAGTTCTTCAAGCTCCTGGAGGGCCTGGTTCATATAGGCACCTACTTCGGCGGCGCGGGCGACAAGGCCCTCATGTTCGATGATGGCCAGGTTGGCCAGCGCCACCGCACAGGTCGTGGGGTGGCCCGAGTAGGTGAAGGCGTGCATCCAGCGCTTGTCGCCGGGCACATGGTCGATCACCTCGCGGATGCTGTCGCTGACGCCAATCCCACCCAGGGGCACATAGCCTGAGGTGATCGCCTTGGCGAACTGCATAATATCAGGCTCGATGCCATAGTGCTCAAGCGCGAACCAGCGCCCGGTGCGTCCGAAGCCGGTGATCACCTCGTCGGCGATCAGCAGCACCTCGTACTGGTCGCAGATCTCACGCACACGCTGGAAGTAGTCGTCCTGGGGCGGAATAACCCCCCCGGCTCCTTGCACCGGCTCGGCAATGAAGCCTGCCACCGTCTCGGGGCCTTCGCGTAGAATGGCCGCCTCAAGCAGGTTGGCCGCTGCAACGCCGTCGCTCAATTCAGGGGTCGGATTGACAAAGCGGTAGGGGTAGGGTGAGTCGATCTGCACAAAGCCGGGTGTACGCGGCTCAAACATCGGCCAGTAGGCTGGCAGGCCGGTGGCGCTCATCGCGGCCATCGTGACACCATGGTAGCCCTTCATGCGCGAGATGAACTTGACCTTCTCGGGCTTGCCGACGGCCTTCCAGTAGAAGCGCGCTGTCTTAAAGCTGCTCTCTGTCGCCTCGGCCCCGCCGCTGGTGAAGAAGAAGGTGTTGATCGAGGGGTAGCAGAGTTCGGCGAGCCTGGCTGCCAGCTCAATCGTCGGTGGGTTGGTGCTGCCGACGTAGGAGGAGTAGTAGGCCAGACGCTGCATTTGCTCGTAGGCGGCGCGGGCCAACTCTTCGCGGCCATGGCCGACGGCGACGTTCCAGAGCCCACTCAGGCCGTCGATATACTCGTTCCCGCTGGCATCCTTCACGATCGCGCCGTGTCCTTCGACCCAGACTTTCGGTGCCTGGTGTGCGCTCGGGTGGTAGAGCGGATGTAGGACATGGGCGAGATCAGCCTGAACCAGGTCATGCTCAATCGTCACAGGGCCTCCTTGATCATACTACGCCCGGGCACACAGATCGGAAGAGCCGCCTGCGGCCCGGGCCAGCCATGGTACAATCACTACGCTGAGATGCGTGCGATTCTACTCGAAGTTGCAGCCCCACGCAAGGAGCCTGGGTGATGCGTATTGCCATCATCGGTGCCGGTGCCATCGGTGGGCTCTTCGGTTTTTATCTGGCTGAACAGGCTGAGCTTGTGCTGGTTGATGCCTGGCCAGCCCACGTCGCGGCGATCACGGCCCATGGCTTGCGCTGTGAGCGCGATGGCAGGCATAGCCGCCGGGCGGTTACGGTAACTCTCGACCCGTCAACGGCCTTCCCCGCCGACGTGGCCCTGGTGCTGGTCAAAGCGCGCCAGATGGCCTGGGCGATCAGTGCCTGCAAACGGGCCCTGGCCCCCTACGGGGTCGCCTATACATTACAAAATGGCCTGGGCAACTACGAACTGCTGGCCGATGCGCTTGGCCCGGCGCGGGCTGGCCAGGGTGTGACGACCCTCGGTGCGACGTTGTTGGAACCGGGGGCGATCCGCCATGCCGGGATGGGGCCAACGATACTTGGGGCCTCCCCCGCCCTCGATCTTGCCGAGGCCCTGGCGGAATTACTGAATACCTGCGGGCTGCCTACGACGGTCAGCGAGCAGATCACCAGCCTGGTCTGGGGCAAACTGCTGGTCAACGTCGGCATCAACGCCCTGACTGCTCTCTTGCGTGTCCCCAATGGGGCCCTGGTCACTACCTCTTCGGCCAGGGCCTTATTGACGGCACTGGTCGAGGAGGCGGCCACCGTCGCCGCCGTCGCCGGTGTCGCCCTGCCCTACAAAGACCCGGTGGCCCATGTGTTGGCTGTGGCTGAAGCGACGGCAAGCAACCAGTCATCGATGCTGCAGGACATCCTGCGCAGTGTGCCCAGCGAGGTCGGCGTGATCAATGGGGCGATTGCCCGTGAGGGTGCCCGCCTCGGTGTGGCTACCCCGCTCAACGCCGCCCTCACTGCCCTGGTCGAGGCCTTCGAGACAAGCAGCGGGCTGCGGATTGGCTAGGCGGCGCGGGCACGGAGAAGTATGGCCCTGCTAGTTCCAACCTGTGGGTAGGTTGCGCGAGCAAACCTGCTTCCTTCGCATCCTTCTTACGCCAGGATCTCCTGGGGGGCCTCGCCAGTTGTGATATCACGGAGAGTGCTCAGGTCACGGATGCGCTCGGTAAAGAGGATTCCGTTGAGGTGATCAACCTCGTGCTGGATGGCCCAGCCGAGCAGCCCGTCGGCTTTGCGCATGCGCCGCATTTTACCGCTCAGATCCTGAAACTCCACCGTGACCCAGCTATAACGCGGCACCTGGCCGTACCAGCCCGGCAGGCTCAGGCAGCCCTCGTCGCGCATAATCTCTTCGCCGCTGGTCTTGACGATGCGCGGGTTGCAGAGCACATACTGCTCAACAGGGGCCACTTCAACCTCACTCCCGTCCTCAAGCTCCTCGATCTCGGGCGGGATCTCGATAATGCAGAGACGGATAGGCAAGCCGATCTGCGGTGCGGCCAGGCCGACCCCATTGGCCGCCTGCATCGTCTCAAACATATCGCTCACCAGCTGCTTGAGCCCACGGTCAGGCAGCTTGATGGGGCGACAGTTGGTTTTGAGGGTCTTCTTATCAATTTCGTCGTCAATGCGCAATACCCGGCGTGTCGCCATAAGACCTTCTCACTCAAGGGCAGCGCCGGGCAAAAGCCCTGGCACTGTCTACAGAAAACTGCTGCACGGGTCTGGCCCGGCAGGACTTTCTTGATTATACGCCAGCCTCTCGCAACGGGCAATGATCCACCAGCCAGCGGGCAGTGGTAAAGGAAAAGACCGCGAGCAGTGCGCCAGCAGGTAGATCCAGCACATAATGGAAGCCTGAGGCAACCGCCTCGATCAGAATAAAGAGAAAAATCGGCACGTAGATGATCAGTAAGGGACGAAAACGCCATGCAGCCCAGAGCAACAAAAAGAGCGCGTGCCCGACATGCAGACTGGGCATGGCTCCAAGGGCGATCGTAAAATAGCCCCCCGGAGGCACACCCGTCTCGCGCAGCGAGAGGTATTGGCTCAGCATAACTGCTTGCATGTTGGTGATGCTCTGATTCTCGCCGGTGCGATAGAGAAAAGGACCAAGCGATGGTAGAATCCAGTACGACAAGCCGCCAACCATCAGATTCAAGCAAAGACCAAGTACAAACTGACGTTGAAGATGACCTGAATCAATGATGGTATGGATGCCGAAGGAGAGAAAAAAGAGTAGATAGAAGAGTAAGCCATACCACATGTTGACCGAGATAGGTAATGACAGAGAGTCTAGATAGCGGCGTATATTGATACATGCGTTGACAACGGGTTGAAGCCAGAGATCTGTCTGGTAGAGTGTCTCATCATAGAGTACCGGTCGTACCAGAGGTGTCCAGGCTTTGAAGTTGAAATAGAGGAAGACGGCTAGAATGAACAACGGAAACAATTTGATCATCGTATAAGCGTCATGGCGATCAGTTGTTTGCTTGATGCGAAATACTGAGTAGATTAAGGTGATCAAAAACTGGAAGAGTATTGCAATGACGATTGGTCCGAAGAAGTGCAGGTTTAAGGGAATGGCGTGCCCTGGCTCAGGCCAGACCGGGGGCAGTCCGAGCGCAACTCCCAGCAGCCAGATGGAGCCGAAGCCTGTGCCGATCCATACGGTAAGCGGGATGCGCCTGATCAAGACACGCATCTCTGGGATGAAGGTGTTGCGGACGAGCATTGCTATCTTCCCGGAGTTTCTGATTCAACCGGCCTTATTGTAGCGCGCCGGGCGAACCAGTTATAGCAATTCCTGAAAGAGCTAGCATAGTCACCCTGAAACTGGTTACAACACATGGGCCGGGTCAACGTCGACGATCCAGCCGGGCAGGGGGCCAAGCGCCTCAAGCAGGCTGGTCAGGCTGCTTGCCGTGTCGGGCGGGGTGCGTAAGATAAGGTGCCAGCGCCAGCGTCCGCGGATGCGCTGAATAAAGGCCGGTGCTGGCCCCACGAGGCTCCAGCCCTCCAGGCGGCGCGTCGTAAGCTCTGCGTTGAGCCGCCCGGCTAGCTCCTCGGTGGTACGACGGGCATTGTGCTCACTGTTTGATGCGTAGACAAAGCGTACGAGCCGCCCAAAGGGTGGGTAGCCCGTCTGCCGCCGGTAGGCGATCTCCTGAATATAGAAGCCCTTGTAGTCATGCTCCTGGGCCGCCTGGAGGGCGTAGTGCTCCGGGTTATAGCTCTGGATGATCACCTTCGCTCCGGCTGAGCGCCGTCCGGCCCGGCCCGCCACCTGGGTCAACAGCTGGAAGGCCCGCTCGCCGCTGCGAAAGTCGGGCAGATGCAGACCGGTGTCGGCGGCAACAACCCCCACCAGCGCTACCAGCGGTAGGTCGAGGCCTTTGGCAATCATCTGGGTGCCGACCAGCACGTCTACCTCCCGTCGGAGCAGCGCCTCCAGCATACGCCCATGGGCGCCCTTGCTGCCCACCGTGTCGCGATCCCAACGCAGAATACGGGCCTGGGGAAAACGTGTGGCGACCTCTGCGGCGACCCGCTGGGTGCCGACGCCGAAGCTGCGTACCCGCAGGCTCAAGCATTGTGGGCAGAGGTAGGGCATGGGGGCGCGGGCACCGCAGTTGTGGCAGATCAGCAGGCCAGCTTGCTCATTGGTCTGCCCGGGCTGGTGTTCCTCCTCATCGTCGTAGTGGACGGTCATCGGCCCACTGCAATGCTGGCAGCCGACCACATGGCCGCAATCGCGGCACATCACAAAGGCAGCTGCGCCGCGTCGGTTGAGGAAGAGCAGGGCCTGCTCGCCACGGGCAAGGGTTGTCGCAAGCGCTTCGTGCAACGCGCGGCTGAAGATGGCCCGGTTGCCGGCCTGGATCTCGCGCCGCATATCGATCAGCCGCACGGGTGGTAGGGGCAGCGGTGCGCTGCGTGGCATGCCATCAACGCCGATCCCGCCACTGATGCGTTCGGGCAGTTCAAGCAGCTTGTAGTTGCCGCGCAGCGCCTGGGCGTAGCTTTCGACCGAGGGTGTGGCACTGCCGAGGATGCTCACCGCACCGGCCAGGCGGGCCAGTTGCAGGGCGGTGTCGCGGGCCTGGTAGCGTGGCCCCGCATCGTGTTTGTAGGTCAGTTCGTGCTCTTCATCCACGATCACCAGGCCCAACTCGGGTAGCGGTGCAAAGACTGCCGAACGTGAGCCGATCACCAGGCGCGCCTCGCCTCGACGGAGCCGGCGCCACTCGTCGTAGCGTTCGCCTTTGGCCAGGCCGCTATGCAGCACGGCCAGTTGACCGCCGAAGCGAGCCGCGAAACGCTGTACCAGTTGGGTGGTAAGCGCAATCTCCGGTACCAGCACCAGGGCCTGACGGCCCAGCCGCATTGTACGGGCGATGGCCCGCAGGTAGATCTCGGTCTTACCGCTGCCGGTGATACCGTGGAGCAGAAAGATGGGCGGTGGGCTGCTTACCGTCCGGTCGCCTGTGTTGCGTAGTCGTTCGAGGGCGGTGAGCAGGGTAGCGTGGGCGGCACCCTGGCTCGGACTGAGCGGTGGTGGCTGGTCGGGCGGCACGACCAGGCCGGCCAGCGGGTCACGCCGCACCTCGCGCTGACTCAAGCTGACCAGCCCACGCTGTTCAAGCTGGCGTAACAGGCCAGCGTCGGCCCCGGTTGCGGCATAGACCTCGCGCACGGGGAGGGTCGCTGGCATTGTCTTCTCCGGCGCAGCCTGCTCTGCCAGCCATGCCACTACGGCGCGCTGACGCGGGGCGCGGGCCAGGCTGGCCAGGGTTGGCGCAAGTTGCTCGGGTGGCAGCTTCAGCGCCACCATGCGCTCGAAGCGCGGACGAGCGCCTGGGGTACTGCGGGTCGCCTCGCGCATCAACAGGCCGCGCTCGGCCAGGGCATAGTAGACATAACGTAGGTCGCTCTCCGTACCGCGCAGCACACTGCGCAGTTCGCGTTCACTCTGGGCACCGCGCAGGCGCAGGTAGTAGAGCACTGCCCGCTCGCGTTCGGGTAGGCTGGCGAGGTCAGCGGCAATTCCGGCCGGGGTTGCCTGCCAGATCGTCTCGCTGGCCTGGGCGGTTCCCGGCGGCAGCAGCAGGGCCAGCACCTCGTAGAGCGGGGCGCGGTAGGTTGTGGCAACCCACTCGGCCAGGCGCATGCCGCTTGTTGTCAGGCTGGCTTCGGGATCACCCATGCCATCGAGTGGGCGCAGCGCTCTGGTGGGACGTTGGTCGCTAGCAACGCGTAACACGACCCCCTGCACACTTCGTTGGCGTAAGGGGGCCCAGACCAGCCGCCCAGGTTGCACTAGCTCACGCAGGTGGGGCGGCACACGGTAGGAGAGCACGGGGCTCGTTCCTGGCCCCAGGCTGGCGCGCAGGGCGACCTCGACGATTAGCTCAGGCGACATAGGATTGGCTCTAGGCATCGGAGCGTTCGGATAGTATAATGATCCATGGCTTCTGCCGGTCAACGAACTGACTGGCCCGGTTCGTCGTAGAACCTTTTCGTGGCTCCTGGGGTTGCGCACAAATAGCGTGCGCTTATCCCCAGGTACATTGTATGCGTGGTTTGGCCCGCATCCTACGGAAAGGAACTCCCCCGTGACGTCGACCGACCTTGCTCAGCGAACCTATCTCGAGAACCGGCGTGAGGCCCTTATTGATAGCCAGGCTGGTGTGGTGCATGCGGCGGTTGCTGCTCGCACCTACCTTGAGGCATTGCCGAAGCGCAACCTCTGCCCCAAAGAGCTTGCCCGCCTGGAGCAGTTGGCCCTTGAGGCCGAACGTCGTAGCACGAAGCTGGTCTTAGCAATTGCTGCGCTTGGTGCCGAACTCGCTGCCTATTAAGCGGGCGCGCGGTAGCTCGCTCACCGCGCAACCAGTTCGGCGAAGAGCCTTGCCGCCGCCTCCCCACGCCCGAAGGCAATGGTGATTGGCTCGTCTGTGCCGGGGTAGCTTGCTGCCGGGCCAAGCAGGCTTGCTCCTGCTCCGAGGGCTGCCAGGGCTTCTTCCTGGGCAGCCGGGCTGAGTGGCGCGGGTAGTAGTAGCAGCACCGGGCCGTCACCAGGGATGCTCGCCCCGCTGTAGCCCTGCGATGGCAAGCCCCAGCTTAGAAAACGCACCGTGTCAGTGCCGCGCAGTCGCTCAGGCAGGTAGACCGTCACCGCCCGTAGGGCCGGGTCATTTACCTGTGTGGGAGCCTGCACCGCTCGCCCCAGGCTTGTCTCCAGCAGATCGAACTCACCGTAGACTTGCGGATCAACCCGCATCACGCCAAAGTAGATCCACCCATTGAAGAGCAGGCTTGCCCCTAGCAGCAGGCTGATCAGCATAGTCGCACGCTTATGCCGGATCTGCGGTGCCGCCAGCGCGGCCAGGGCGCTTCCCCCAAGCATACATGCAGGGGCCAGGGTGCCGAGCGAGCGCATAGCGTGTGGCGCATTGCCGCTGAAGAGACCGGGGATTAGATAGATCGCGCCAATGACTAGCGGTACGGCCAGACCTGTTTTGCGTCTTGCACCAGCTATGGCCAGCCCCAGCGCAAAAAGTAGGCCAGCAACCGGGTCGAGCAGGGGTGCGCCAGGCAGGTGGTGCCGCCCGTTGCGGTCACCCTCAACATGGTAGGCCAGGCTGTAGCGCGCCAGATTGCTGAGCAGCAGGCCGGCCGGCGTGTGTGTCGTCAGGTCGTTGCTGTCGAGCAGGCCGACATTGCCGACCCGCCGGTTGTAGCCCTCCTGATCGCCAAGGATATAGAGGGCCAGCGGCATGATCGTGAGCAGGCCGGCCACGGCGCTGATTGCCAGCAGGGGGGCTGCCCGGCGCCATGCCGTTGGATGCTTCCCAAGCCGGAGTAGCACCACTGCTGCCATTGCCAGGGGGGCCACCCGCCCCGTGTGGTAGGTGTAGGCTGCCAGGCCACCCAGCAGTCCGGCCAGGGCCATGCCCACAGTGGCAAGCCAGGCTGGCCACTGTCGGGCACGCTCAGGGGCCGGATCGGGCAGGCTGCGCCAGAGCAAGCCAACCGCGCTGAGCAGCAGCAGGTGATCGAGGGTGGCCGGGAAGGCCCAGCGGCTCATGCTCAGACCCCACGAGGCTACGGCAAGCAGGCTTGCCCCAAACAGGGCGGCCCGCCGCCCGATCAGTGGCGTCGCCGCCCAGTAGAGTGCCAAAGGTGTCAGTGCGCCAGCCAGCGCACTGACCAGGCGGGCACTCCAGGGGTGTGGCCCAAGCAGTCCGACTACCGGGGCCATCAGGTAGAAGAGCAGCGCCGGTAGGTCAGCCCCTTCAACCACATAGATCGGGCGATAGTCCGCTTCATTCCAGATGCGCAGGGCCTGCAAGCCGTGGCGCGACTCGTCACGCCAGAGTCCCGCCGGCTGGCCGTCAAGGTTGAACAGGCGCAGACTAAGGGCTAACAGGACGATCAGGAGCAGCAGTAGCCCGCCCCGCATCCCTGGACGATCTTCAGGCTTCGTTTCATCAACGTGGATAATGCCCAACCCCAGCCAGACTCCGCCAACGAGTATACTCATGCCGAGCATCGGCGACAGGCCCAGGCGCAGCAGCAGCAGGGCGACCAGGCTGGCCACCAGGCCGCCATAGCTGACCAGGGGGCGATCATGGATCCAACGGCGTGCCACTCCAAGTCCATACTTGATCGATGGGGCAAAGGCCAGCAGCAGCAGCGGTAGGATCGGCCACCATGGCCAGCCCAGAGTCGGCAGCCAGTAGCCCGCAGCACCTGGGAAGGCTGCGGCCCATCCCGCCAGGAGTGCGAAGGCCAGTCCTGCCAGGATCGCCCAGCGTCGTCGCCAGCCCAGGCGTACAGCGGACAGCCAGGCTAGCAGTGGCCACGCCAGCAGAAAGAGTGCCCGTACCAGCGGCAGCTTTGCGCCTCCCGCTGGCCACGCCGAGGCTGCACTCAACACCACCCCAAGCTCACGCGGGTCGTCCTGAGGCGTGAAGGCGGGTGTCGCCAGCACAAGGATCGTCTCGCCCGCCGAGCGAGTCGGGCTCAGCAGCTGGTAACGCCGCCAGTCCTGCTCAACTGTGATCGTCCCCAGGGCCGTCCCTCCTCCCACCAGGCTCACCTGCACCGGTGGGGTGCCAGCAGGGCGGGGCGCAGCCATGCGCAACCCGACCAGCGCCGGGCGATCCTCGAAGCCGTAGAGGAAGAGCCCGGCCTGCGGCTCCGACCAGCGATAATGATCGCTGGCGTTCTGCTCGATACCGTAGAAGCGCACCAGCACCCGGCCGACACCGGCCTCACCTACACTCAGGGCAAAGCCGGGATAGGCCAGCGTGCTACCGGCCAGCAATAGCCCCAAGGTCAGCAGCAGCAGCAGGGCCGGTATCAGCCCATAATTATGCCAGGCTCGGCTGGCAGTGTGCGCTACCGGGCTCATCACAAGATGCCACGTACCAGGCGCTCAGTCCAATCGGCCAGGCTGCGCCGCCCGAAGAGGCGCACATAATCTTCGGCGGCAACCAGCGGGCCAGGGTCGGCTCCGCCGTTGTGCTCACGCAAGTACCAGCGGTGATCCATAATCCAGCGGTAGAGGTCAGCTTCGGTGCGCCCGGGGAAGGCGCGCAAAACCTCGTTGCGGCGCAGTACTTCGATCACCGGCATATAGACCTGGTCGTACCAGCTGGCGGTCGCCTCCTCACGCGGTACCTCAAAACCACGTTCGTGGCTCAGGTAGTAGCGATGTGCATTGATATGCTGCACCAGGTCGAGGTAGCCGCCCGGCTCACTAAACTCGATCTGCTGGTCAGGGCGGATCTGGGCCAGGTTGGTCCAGGTCAGGAAGTCGCTGTATTCCTCCTTCAACAACAGATCCTGCATACTGAGTGTCGGTGCCAGTGGTACGTCCACTTCGAGTTCGGTCACCAGCGCATCGATCTCGAGCATGCCCTGCATCCGGGCCACTGAGATGCGGTGATTGCCGTCTTTGACGAAATAGATCGCGCCAATCTTGTAGAGTTCAACTGCCGGTAAGGCCACATTCTGGTGGTGGGCGCGGTCAATCGATAGCCAGCGCTGCCTGGTCGCCTCGTGCAGCGGCGCAAACTTGCGGTCGAAATCGCTGTAGCGCCCCTGGCTTCCCACAATCTGGGCCAGTGGCACACTGCGGTAGCCAAGCTCGTGCTGGCCTCGCACATTCAGGCGCTTGCGCACCTCCTCAAAGGGGAGCAGGTCGTTGGGTTGTCGCCGCAGCATAGCCAGCAACTGGCCGATCAGCGCCCCCCAGCGTGCCCGGCTAAAGTCGTCCTGGGTTACCTGGTTGATCATGTTAGCTCCTTGTAACCCTGTGCGGCAGGGTTGCAAGCTCAAGCAGGCGATAGCCTGCGGTATTGATCACCGTTGTGTCCCCATAGACACTCTCGACGCCGCTGTCATAGCCGTATGAGAGGTGGATGTGACCATGGATGAGGTAACGCGGACGAAAACGATCCATTAGCCAGAGAAAAGCCTTGAAGCCGTGGTGCGGGCGATCCGGCCCGTTATGGATACCGAGGGGCGGGGCGTGGGTGATCAGGATGTCCAGGTAGCTACCGTAGCGATAGTGATTGAAGAGCATCCAGGGCACCATACGCCAGACCCGTCGCATCATCTCGGCATCAGTGTACATATGCTGGGCATCGGGCTTGTAACGCAGGCAGCCGCCTAGCCCTGCAATACTCAGGCCCTGGTGGCGTACCCCGCGTCCCTCCAGTAGCACCGCGCCGCGGGCCTCGTGTAACTCCTCGCCGCCTTCGAGGATCTGCGGCCCGTCGTGGTTGCCGAAGACATAGAAACAGGGCACACTCAGCATCGTGACGACAAATTCGAGGTAGTAGAAGGGCAGATCGCCACAGCCGAGGATGAGTTCCACCTGTGGGAAACGTTGTCTGATGTTCAAGCTGTAGATCGCGGGAACGATCTCATCACTGATCGTAAGTATCTGCATCGTTCCCTATCCTAAGGCGAGGCTTCATGATGACGAATGCCCGCCCGTTCGGCTTTGCGCAAGCCGATCCGGCGGGCATCAGTGGCCGCGTAGCAACATACACATCCGGCACCAGATTGTACCTCAAACCAGCTATCCCTTGACTCCACCGAGAGTCAAACCACCGACGATATAGCGCTGGAGCAACAGGTAAACAAGGGCCACCGGGAGTGAGATCAGGATGGAGAAGGCTGCAAAGCGCGACCAGGGCACCGATCCAGCGTACTGGCCAGTCATATTATAGAGGGCCATGGCCAGGGTGAAGTCCTCGGGGCGGGTGAGAAACTGCCAGGAGAGGAAGAACTCGGTCCAGCCCCCCATAAAGCCGAGGAAGCCAGTGACGGCCAGGGCAGGGACGGACAGGGGCAGCACGATCTGGAAGAAGATCTGGTTAGGGCTGGCCCCGTCGATGATGGCTGCCTCTTCAAGCTCCTTGGGGATGGTATCGAGGTAGCCCTTAAGGTTCCAGATCGCAAAGGGCAAGGCCCCCGAGATCATGGCAATGCCGACGCCGAAGAGCGAGTTGCGCAACACGAACATATCGCCAGCAGGCGGATTAAGGCCGCCCCAGCCCAGGGCCAGACCGAAGGCGATGGCGATGCCGCCCAGGATCCAGGTGCTGGTGTCGGCGCTACCGGTATTGAGCGCCGAAAAGATCACCGTCACACCGAAGCCTGCGACAAGCAGGGCCGCGACAAAGAGGGCGATCTGGAAGGCACCAATGCTGAGGCGGATCCCGTTGAGCAGGGCAAAGAGTGGCGCAATGGTTGCCACGGCTGGCAGCACGGTTACGGCCAACACGCCGATCATCATCCACTGGCGTCCGGCGAACTTAAAGCGCGAGAAGGCGTAGGCTGCGCTTACACCGATCAGCAGGGCAAAGAGCGAGACACCGCCAGCCAGCATCAAGCTGTTGATCGCCAGCTGGGTGAAGGTCACCGGGTTGGCCGTTGGTTTATCAAGCACCGCCCGGTAGGCCTCAAACGAAGCACCGGGCGGAATGAGCCGTAGCTCGGTCGGGCGCGAGAGATTGCGCGGGTCGAGCGACATACTCACGATCCACATGATCGGGAAGAGCACGGTGGCGGCCACAAAGAGGCAGAGCAGCTGGGCCAGCAGCTGTTGCCACCACTTGAGCTGGCGTCCAGCAGCCGTACTCCCGGTCTTGTGGGTGGCTTTGAACGGGGTTGCAGAACTAGACATCGTAGCTCTCCGTGGCCCGTGAGATCTGATTGGTGATCAGGAAGATCGGGATCAGCACCAGGGCGATCATCACTGAGAAGGCCGCCGCCATGCCGTAGAGTTGGTAGGAGTTGATCAGCTTGAAGGTCTGGGTCACCAGGATCTCGGTTTGACCAAGCGGGCCGCCAGCGCTCATAAAATAGATCACATGGAAGAGGTTGAAGGTGGTGACAATGCCGACCATGGCTGCTGGTACCATCGCCGGGCGCAGCAAGGGCAGGGTAATCTTCCAGAACTGCTGCATGCCGGTGGCCCCGTCGATCGAAGCGGCCTCGTACATCTCTTTGGGGATCGACTGGAGTGCCCCGGTGGCAACGATGGTCATAAAGGGCCAGCCCAGCCAAATGTTGGCCATCAGCATGGCATAGTAGCTCAGCGGCAGGGGAATCCCAGCGATGGGCGGCTCGATCTGGTTGAACCAGCGGATGTTGACCGGCGAACCGGCGATCATACTCAGCAGCTGGTTGACCGCGCCATACTGGTCATCAAACATATTCTTCCAGACGGTGGCGATCACAATCCCCGGCAAGACCATTGGCAAAATATAGATTGCTCGATAGATCTTGCGGCCCCATAGGCCCTCCATGTTGAGCATGACCGCGATCAATACGCCCAGCACCACATGGAAGCCAACATTCGAGAAGGTCCACCAGAGATTAAAGGTTAGCTGACGCCAGAAATTGAAGTTGCCGCCGACCTGTGCGACAAACTGCGGATTGTTGGTCAGGATGTTCTGATAGTTATTGATACCGACAAACTGGGCCGGGCGGTAGTTGGCTGGAGGTTCACCACTAGGCCCAAAGCGATTGAGGGTCTGCTTGCCCTCAGCCTTGATCACCCCATAGTCGGTGAACGACATCCAGATCTGGTAGGTCAGCGGGTAAAAAGTTACTATCAGCATCAAAATTGCCGCCGGCAAGAGATAGACCAGGGGCGTCTTCAGCTGGCGCCAGATTTCGCCTACTGATGAGCTGGTCTTGCTACTGCCTGCTGCGGCTACACCCGGGTTTGTCGCAGCCATAGGGTCTCCTCCATTGGGGCTGAAGCAGCGCACGCCATTGTCGCAACACGGGGGCAGGGGGGGTGGTTGGGGAGAGGGATAGCGGGCGTCCTGATAATCTAATCACGTCCACGCCCCTCACTCCGAAGCGGAACGGGGGGCTGAGGAGGTGCTCATACTCCGTCCGAGTAATGCTGATGGCTTGATGGCGTCGGGGGCGCAGCAGCGGTTACCGCTGCTGCGCCCTTACGGGTGCGTAGCCTTCCCGTCATGTTTGCTCGGATCGTGTACTAGCGAAGCACCTACTTCCCGTTGGCGGTATTCATCGCGGTGCAAGCCTCGGTGATCGTTGCCGCTGGCTCGCCGCCGCCGTCAATCAGCTTGGTAACGGCGTTGTCGAAGTTGGACCAGAAGCCGCTCAGCTGAGGCACCTGCGGGCGGGGGAAGCCGGTCGAGGAAGCCTCGGCGAAGCCAGCCACCAGCGCGTCAGCGATGGTGATGTCGGTGCGCGCGGGCACATGGCCAGCCTCGTCGACATAGACCTGCATCGAGTCCTTGTTGGTCAGGAACATCGCCAGGCCCACGGCACCGGCCGGGTTGGCGCTGTTGACGTTGACATAGAAGCCGTCAACGCCGGTGAGGGGGCCAGCCGGGTTGGTGGCACCAGGCATAGGGGCCACGGCCAGGTTGTCACCCAGGGCTTCACGGAAGTCGCCCAGGGCCCAGGGGCCATTAACGAGCATGTCGGCCTTGCCCTCCTGGAAGAGCGAGTTGGCCTGGCCACCGTCGATGGTGAAGGTGACATTGGCCTCTTTGTTCAAGTCGCTGAGGAAGGTGAACCACTCGACGCCGCCGGCCTGGTCGGCGACGCACTTGCCGGTCTCGTCCATCAACTGGCCGCCGAAGGCCTGCAGCCAGCCGAAGTTATGGTAGGCGTTCTGGTTGACCACCATGGTGTTGCCACCCTGAATGGCGGCCAGCAGTTCATCGGTGGTGGTGGGCGGCGTGGCAACCTTGCTCTTGTTGTAGTAGAGGGCCACGGCCTTGAAGGACTCAGGAATGGCGTAGAGCTTGCCGTCCACCGTCATCCCGGCAATGGCGGTCGGGGAGACATTCTCGGCCTCAAGGGCGGGAATGTATTCGCTGAGGTCGGCCAGCAGGCCAGCGCGCACCTGGTCGCCGAGGCTATCGTTCGGGGCGACGAAGAGGTCGGGGCCAGCGCCCGAGGTGACCTCGTTCTGGAATTTGTTGAAGATCTGGTCGAAGGGAATCTGCAGGACGTTGATCGTCGCGCCGGGATTGGCGGCACGGGCGTTGTCGATCAGCTTGTTGATCGTCTCTTCTTCAGCGCTACCGGTACCATAGGCATGCCAGATGGTTACGGTACCCTCAATCGGCATGCCGGTGGCGGCAGGTGGGGTCGCCGTCGTGGGCTCAGCCGGGGCAGTCGTAGCTTCAGCCGGGGCAGTCGTAGCTTCAGCCGGGGCAGCGGTGGTGGGCTCAGCCGGGGCTGCTGTAGGCTGTGCGGACGTACCGCCACCACAAGCGGCAAGCAGGGTTGCGAACAGGGCCATCAGGGCGAACAGCGAAAGAAACCGCTTCATAGTCAGATACTCCTTAACATAAGGATTGGCCAACTCTGGCCAGCAGGAAGATCAGCGCTCAATTTGGGGGCTGGCAACCACCTCCTTCCAGGGGGCTTAGCCTAAGCATAGCGCTTCAGACCTGATTCATACTCCAGACATGCGTGCACTTTCGCCAGCAGGTTGCTCAGGCACCGCTGCTCGTGGGGATCAAGCTGCGCAAAGTGGTGCTCAACGGCTTCTTCGTGGACGATCCGTACAGCATCACGGCAGCGCTGTCCATCTGCTGTCAGCACCACCCGTTGCACGCGCCGGTCGCCGGGATCGGCAACCCGCTGAACGAACCCAGCCTGTTCCATACGATCGATGAGCCGGGTCACCGTGCTTTTATCTAACAACAGTCGCTCGCTCAGGTCGGTCAGGTGCCAGCCCGGATCACCATCGAGCAACTGGATCACGGCATACTGGGCAATATTCAGGTTCAACTGTGCCAGCACCCGGCGATCGGCAGCGTCGAGGAGCACGTAGATCGCCTGAAGCATTCTGTAATGGTGTATTATACCGCGTTCTACTGCTATGCCGCAAACAATAACGGTATGTCACGCATCCATGCAAAGCTGCTATGATAAGTCCGGGTCTCAACTTTCAGACACTGCGTGGATAGCCACAGGACTTTTATGCAACCATTCAGCGCACTGCGCCGCCTGATCGCCCCGCTGCGGGGGGGCGGGTTGCCGCTGTTCACCTACCTGGCGCTGGCGATCTTTTTGACCTGGCCGATAGCGGCCCGCTTCACGACGGCCGTGCCGGGCAACGGCTTTGATAGCTGGCAGAATATGTGGAATATCTGGTGGCTACGCAAAGCCTTGCTGGAGGGCCTTAATCCCTACTTCACGCCCATGCTCTACTACCCGCAGGGGGCCTCGCTGCTGCTGCAAACGCTCAACCCGCTCAACTTCCTTGTCTCGTTGCCAGTGCATGCCCTGCTCGGCCTGGTGGCAGCCTACAACTTTGTGGTGATCTTCTCGTTGACGATGAGCGGCCTGCTCGCGTTTGCCCTGGCGCGTGATGTGGGTGTTGATCGTCCGGCTGCCCTGGTGGGCGGAGCGGTCTTTGCAACCAGCGGCTATCTGCTGGCACAGGTCATGGGCGGCCATACGCATATGCTGGCTGCCTGGCCGTTACCTCTGGCCGTGCTTGCCCTGCGCCGCGCCCAGGCCAGACCAACCCTGATGCGTATTCTCCTCGCCGGGGTGGCCTTAGCCCTGAATCTGCTGGCCGACTGGCAATATATGCTCTTTGCGCTGATCTGGGCTGGCTGGTACGCCCTGGCCCAACTCTGGCAGCAGCGCAACTGGCGGGCTATCCTACCAGCCTCCGGTGCTGTTGTTACCGCCCTGATCCTGATTGCCCCGCTGACCATCGCAACGGCACGGGCCTCAGCCAATGTCCCCACCGCCGCAACCGAGGGTGGCCCCACCTTCCGTCTCGAACAGTCGGTTGACCTGGCCGACCTGATCATCCCCAGCCAGCTCCATCCGCTCTGGGGCCTGGCCGCTGAGCAGATGCAGAGCTATAAAGCCAAGACCCATATTCAGAACAAGACGGCCTATCTTGGCCTGGTTACCGTGATCCTGGCGGCACTGGGGGTACGACGGCGCGAGGGCAGCTTCTGGCTGTTAAGCGCCCTGGTGTTTATCATACTGGCGATGGGGCCGATGTTGCAGGTAGCGGGCTGGCAGACGGGTTTGCCCTTACCCGGCGGCCTGCTCTTTGAACTGCCGCTGATTCGTATTTTCCGCTACCCGATGCGTTTTATGGCTCTGGCGATGCTGGCCCTGGCGATGCTGGCTGCCCTTGGTACCCAGCAGATCAGCGCGGCACTTGAGCGCCAGCGGGCGCAGCCACGTGCGTTCGGCTTTCGGCCCGGCCCTGCGATTGTCACTGGCCTGCTGATCGCCCTGATCGTCCTCGATAACCTGACCATCCCCTTCCCGCTCGTCGGCGTCTATATCCCCCCTTTCTATGCCGAACTGGCCGCTGATGATGAAACCTACGCGGTGCTGGAAGCTCCGATCTACGCGCATAACAACCCCTTCTACCTGCTCTACCAGATTGTCCATAACAAACCGCTTGTTGGTGGCTACACCTCGCGGCAACTGCCCTACGCACTGCTTGACCAGCTGCCGATTATGCGCCAGCTTGCCTTTGCCGCCCCGGCCCCTGATATTGTCGGGCGCGATCTTGAGTCAACGGCTGCCAATGTCTTCAGCTATTTCAACATTCGTTACCTCTTGCTGCATAGCGCTGGCGGGGTGTTACGCTACGAGGCCCTGAAAAGCATTGCTGCAATCGCGTCTGGGGGGGCCACACCGCGCATCGAAGCCTCCTCGGTCATTGCTCCCGACGCTTCGGGCGCCTCCCGCCTGCACCGCTCCTTTTATACGCAAGCCGAAGCACCCGCCGGCGCTGTGCTTATCTACGAGGTTGTGCCCCCCGCTAACCCGCAGCCGTTTCTTGGCGTGGGCAGTGGCTGGGGCGAGCCAACCTCTGTCGACAATGGCGTCACGACGCGCACAGCGGTTGGGCCGGGCGAGTTGATCCTCTACAGTGCCAGGGGCGGCCCAACCAGCCTGCGCCTCGAGCTGTTTGCCGCCCCGTCTGGCCCCCTGACGATCAGTAGTGCAACCGACCTGCTGGCCCAGGTCGATCTGCACGGAGGCAGTCAGCAGGTTGAGATTCCCCTGGACGTTGCCCCAGGGGCTACCTCTATCTTCCTCAGTGCCGGTGGCCCGCTAACGCTGGCCCAGGCCGAGGTGCGGTGAACCGCAGGAAGATATCCCGCAAACCCACTGCTCTTCGTGCATGCATAGGGACGCCCCACCGGGACGTCCCTATGCATTGGAATGCGCTAGAGGGTTCTTTATCAACACCGCGCCCATTATTCAGCTTCGGGTGGCTGTTCGGCGTTGTCTGGCGCTGGTTTGTCGTCGCTGGGGTAGTCGCCCAGGCGACGAATAGCCTCACGGATCTCGTCGGCAGCACTCTGCCAGGTGGCCCGCAGCCGTGGGTGGGCCTTGATCTGCAGTGATGTGCCGAAGCGCACGTTGACCTGCACCGGGCGCGGGATGAGTTTGCCCTTGGGCATCACACGGGTCGTGCCGCCGATCCAGGTAGGTACCACCGGCGTGCCGGGAAATTCGGCCAGTAGTTTGCCGATGCCAGCGCGGAATGGCCCCAGGGTACCGTCTTTGCTACGGGTACCCTCGGGGAACATCAGCAGGGCGTAGCCTTCACGGATGGCGCGGCTGAGATGGCGCAGTGGGTCGAGCCCACCACGCCGGTCACGTGAGATGGGGATTGCGTTAAAGAGCACCCGTGAGAGGTATTGCTGTGGCCCGCCCTGGAAGAAGTAGTCCTGGGCTGCCGCCGCTACAAATCGCTCACGGGCAGCCGGGGTCAGTGAGGCGAAAACCACGGCCGTATCGGCATGGCTCTGGTGGTTGGCAGCAATAATGAAGCCTCCCTCGGGCGGCAGGAACTCGCGCCCCTCAACTTTGGGGCGTACATAGATCTGTACAAAGCGGACGAAGATCGCGGGCAGAAAGCGTGCCGAGCGGTGGCGGCTCTTGTAGAGACTCATAGATTGCTTGCCTTTAGGCGCGAAGCTTGGCAAAAGCGTCGGCGTCGTAGCGCAGGATGGGCTGACGCGCTGCCCGTACTTCGTCCACCCGGCGTACCGGTGCCCTGGTCGGGGCCTCATGCAGGCGTTCGGGCGTCTCCACTGCCTCGCGGGCGATTGTTCGCATCGTCTCAATAAAGCTGTCGAGGGTGGCTTTACCTTCGGTTTCGGTTGGCTCGATCATCAGCGCCTCGGGCACGATCAGCGGGAAGTAGACCGTCGGCGGGTGGAAGCCGTAGTCGATCAGGCGCTTGGCAATATCGAGCGTGCGAATATCGGTCGCCCCGGCGATCTGGCCCTTCAGCACGGTCTCGTGCATACAGATGCGGTCGATGGCCTGCGGGTAGAGCTCCATCAGCTGCACGCGCACATAGTTGGCGTTGAGTACGGCAATCTCACTCACCTCGCGTAGGCCCGTCCCGCCCTCACTGCGGATGTAGGTCCAGGCGCGTACCAGCATGCCGAAGTTGCCTTGAAAAGCCTTCATCCGCCCGATGCTCTGCTCAGGGGTGAAGCGTTCGTAGCCCCCGCTGGCGCTGCGCTGTACCCGTGGGCCAGGCAGGAAGGGGGCCAGGGCCGCTGTGCAGCCTACTGCCCCCGATCCGGGGCCACCACCGCCATGGGGTGTCGTAAAGGTCTTATGCAGGTTGTAGTGCATAAAATCAAAACCCAACTCGCCCGGTTTGGCGATCCCCAGGATGGCATTGAAGTTGGCCCCGTCGCCATACATCAGCCCGCCTACCTCATGCACGATCTGGCAGATTGTTACGATCTGCTCCTCGAAGAGGCCCAGCGTGTTGGGGTTCGTCAGCATCATGCCGGCCGTTCGCGGCGACACCTTGGCTCGTAGATCGTCCAGATCGACGTTGCCACGAGCGTCGCTCTGCACCTCCACCACCTTTAGCCCGACCATCGCTGCGGTGGCCGGGTTGGTGCCGTGGGCCGCGTTGGGTACAAGTATCTCGCTGCGTTCATGGTCGCCACGGGCCAGGTGGTAAGCCCGGAAGGCCAGGATGCCGGTCAGTTCGCCCTGGGCCCCCGCAGCAGGCTGCAATGAGACGGCCGGGAAGCCGGAGATCTCGCCAAGGTACTCCTGCAGTTCATACATCAGCTGCAGCGCCCCCTGGCTCACTTCGTCGCCCTGCAGCGGGTGGGCTGCCGCAAAGCCAGCGTAACGCGCAACCTCTTCGTGCAGTTTACCTGACCACTTCATGGTACAGGAGCCTAATGGATAAAAGGTGGTGTCTACCCCAACATTGCGCTGACTGATGCGCGTGTAGTGCCGAATCACCTCTGGCTCAGTCAGTTCAGGGAAGTCCTGCATACCATCCTGGCGCAGCAGTTCGGTGGGCAAATCCGTCGCGGGCACATCAAGACGTGGCAGGCTGGTGCCGTGCTTGCCAGGGGCCGAGCGTTCGTAAATATGCGGCTCGTAGGTATCCATCAAACTGACCTCTTTATGTAAAAACGGCAACCTGCCCTATCCAAACAGCTCCTTGATGATCAGACTGAAGCCTGGCAGCAGGATCGGGCTACGCAGCTGTGCCTCGGTGTCGTAGCTACGGGCCATACCATCGGGCGTATGGACAATCACCCGCCGCAGACGCGGGTAGACCACCCAGACTTCGGCGGTGCCGGCGGCAAGGTACTCGTAGACTTTGGCCGTCACCTCCTCGGCGCTGTCATTGGGCGAGACGATCTCCACCGCCAGGTCGGGCGGCAAGTTCCAGAAGCCTTCGTTTACCTCGCCTGCCGGGAGGCGCTCGGCACGCACATAGTAGACATCGGGGCTGCGTACAAGATCGGGCTCGCGGGCCAGAATAAAGCCCGACTCGACGCCGACAAGTCCGCTGCGAACCTCGCGATTCCATTGAATCAGGAGGGCGGCAATCAAGGCGGCAAGTATGCCGTGCATTCCCCCAGGTGGCATCGTTGTCACAATCTCTCCCCCCACCAACTCCTGGTAGCGTGAGCCCGGTAGGGTGGCAAATTCTTCGGCGGTCAAGAGCGTTGTCGTGCTACTCATCGCTGCTCCTCGCGTTCCAGCAGAGCCAGGGCCAGATCGGCGCGTCCCGCCTCGATCCAGAGCAAAAGGCGAAAAGGGGCCAGGGCGAACGGGCGCAGCTGGTCGTAGCGCCGCTCGGTGGTTACATCGTAGGCGTTCCCGTAACCGACACGCAGGCTGAAGTAGACTTCGCCAGCAAACTGCTCACTGATCGCGGCGTGATCCCAGGCCGGGCGCCAGGCCATGGCGCAACCCCAGCCAACGAGCCCCGCGAGACGCCAGCCCCGCTCACGTCGTTGCACAAGAATACCGGCCGGACGCAGGTCGCCGTGAACCAGGCATGGCGCACGTCCGCTGCCAACCAGGTTGGTCGCCACCCACGCCGCCAGGCGCTCAGCGCCATCCTGATCGATCTCGTGCTCGGCTATAGCGATCTGCAGCGCGGTCTCGCTCCGGGCGCGCATGTAGCGCACATCTGCATCATCCGCCACCCATCCAGCCTGCTCGCTGCCGATCACCGGCGGGTGCTTGGCGTCAAGCGCCCCATAGGCGGCGCAGCTGTAGCTATGCACTCGGGCGATCAGGCTACCCAGTTCGCGCCCAATGCCATAACGCTGTTCTTCGAGCATGGCTGGCAACGCTTCATTCAGGGTCATACCTTCAAGGTAACTGGTAAGCAGGTAGGGTCGCCCGTTCACTCCCTCGAAGTCGCTGGCCAGTACTGCGGGCAGGGGCAGGTCGATCTCAGCCTGCAGGGCTTGCAGGGCCAGGGCCTCGGCCGCAAGTGGATCACCCGCACCGACATCCTCCGGGCCGGCCAGGCGCAACACCAGCGGGCGGCCCGTACGCAGATCGAGGCGCACGGTACGTTCACCCAGCAACTCGGCTGCCGCAATACGGGCGCCAGGCATGGCCTGAGTGAGCAACCGTTCAAGTTGGAGATCACTGATCAAGCGGCCTCATGCAGAACAGCCACCAGCCGATCAATCTCAGCCTTGCTGTTCATCTCGGTTACGGCAAGCAGCATAGCATGGCCAAGTTGCGGCTCGTCCTGGGTCAGATCATAGCCACCGATGATGTGCTGCTCGCGCAGGGCGGCGTTCAATTCACGCACGGGGCGTGGGCAGCTTACCACGAACTCTTTGAAGAAGGGGGTCTGCGTGACACTGTAGCCAGGCAGTGCGGCAATCTGGGCTGCAGCATAATGGGCCCGATGGTAACAGAGCTCGGCGGCTTTGCGCATGCCCTGGCGGCCCATCAGGCTCATATAGACGGTGGCGGCGAGAGCCATCAGGCCCTGGTTGGTGCAGATATTGCTGGTTGCCCGCTCACGGCGAATGTCCTGCTCACGCGCCCGCAGGGTCAGCACATAGGCCAGCTGGCCATCAAGATCTTTGGTCACACCGACAATCCGCCCGGCGATCTTATGCACATACTTCTGGCGGGTGGTAAAGATGCCCAGGTACGGCCCGCCGAAGTTGAGCCCCAGACCAAGCGGTTGGCCCTCGGCGGTAGCAATGTCGGCCCCAGCCTCGGCAGGCGTCTGGAAGAGCCCCAGGGCGATCGGGTCGAAGTGGATGGCGAGCAGGGCCCCGCGAGCCTGCACCTGGGCCGCCAGGCCGCGTAGATCGTGCAGACGACCGAGGAAGTCGGGGTTCTGCACGATCAGCAGGGCTGTCTTCTCATCGACCATCGCCAGGGCGTCCTCAAGCGTCGCCCCAGGTGTCTCATCGCCAACAATGGGGATGTCGAGGGCTTGCAGGTAGGTGCGCAGCACCTGACGGTACTGCGGGTTCACCCCACGTGCAACGACAATCTTGCGCCGGTTGCGCACCACATTGAGCGCCATGATCGCTGCCTCAGCAATCGCCGTGGCCCCGTCGTAGTGCGAGGCGTTGGCAATCTCCATGCCGGTGAGCGAGCAGATCAGGCTCTGGTACTCGAAGATCGCCTGCAACGTCCCCTGGCTGATCTCAGGCTGGTAGGGCGTGTAGGCAGTGTAGAACTCGCCACGACGCAGGATCTGGTCGACCGCTGCCGGTACGAAGTGGTTGTAGGCCCCGGCCCCAAGAAAGATGCTGTGGCTGTGGGCATGGCCGTTTGCCCCGGCTAGTGCCAGTAACTCCCGCACCAGCTCAGGCTCAGATATGGCCTCGGGCAGGTTGAGCCTGGGGAAACGATACTCAGCCGGGACATCAACAAAGAGGTCGTTGGTTGAGGCGACCCCAATCGCCTGGAGCATGGCCTCACGCTCGGCTGCGGTGATCGAAATATAGTGGGACATGTTAGTGGGCTCGCTCCTCGCAGTAAGCACTGTAGGCCGCCGCATCCAGCAACTCCTCCTCCTCACCGGAGGGGCGCAGGCGGATAAGCCAGCCTTCGCCGTAGGGATCCTGGTTGATCGGCTCCTGGTTTGCTTCGAGGGCGCTGTTGATCGCGACGACCTCACCACCGACGGGGGCATAGAGATCGGAGCTGGCCTTGACCGACTCGATCACCCCGAAGGATGCACTGGGAGTCAGTATTGTCCCGATGGTGGGCAATTCGATATAGACAATGTCACCGAGGGCGTCCTGGGCATAGTCGCTGATCCCGATCACCAGTTCATCACCTTCGACTCGCACCCACTCGTCTGAACGGCTGTAGCGGAGATCGGCCGGGATGTTGCTTGCCATAGGGTTAACTCCAGATTCAGGCCCGGCTCCTGGCCGGGCGCTTGGCGCTACTTCTTATAGCGCGGGCGGTAGAAGGGCATTTTGATCACTCGTGCGCGCACCGGCTTGTCGCGGATGATCACCAGAAACTCGCTTCCCTCATGGCTGAGGGCGGTGGGTACCAGGGCCATGCCCAGGGGCCGCCCGAGCGTCGGTGAGGGCATGCCGGTGGTGACATAGCCTGACGGTTCGCCGTCAAGGCTTGTGATGCGGTAGCCGCCGCGGGCGACGCCGCGCTCAAGCAGTTCGAAGCCAGCCAGGCGCCGGGTCGGGCCGGCTGCTTTGATCGCGGCCAGGGACTCGCGTCCGACAAAATCACCCTTGCTCAGCTTGACCACCCAGCCCAGACGCGCCTCATAGGGATTGATCGTCTCGTCGATCTCGTGGCCGTAGAGGGCCAGACAGGGCTCGAAGCGCAGGCTGTCACGTGCGCCGAGGCCGCAGGGCTTGACGCTGCTGGCATGCCCAAGCGCCAGCAGGCGCTCCCAGACCAGCGCGGCGGCGTCGGTCGCAAAGAAGAGCTCGAAGCCATCTTCGCCGGTGTAGCCGGTGCGGGCGATCAGTGTGGTGACACCGAAGAGGCTGCTGCTCATCACGCCGTGAAAGGGCAATCCGTTTACCGTGGCGGTGGCCGAGTCGGGCGCTGCGGCAAGCAGGGCTTCGGCGGCTGGCCCTTGTAGCGCCAGCATGGCCCATACCTCCGAGCGATCCTCCAGTTCAACCTGGAATCCGGCCTGCTGGCTGTGCAGCCAGGCCAGATCTTTCTCACGGTTTGCGGCATTGATCACCACCAGGAACTCGTCGGGCAGGTGGTAGACGAAGACATCGTCGATCACGCCGCCGTCGGGGCGGCAGAGCAAGCCATAGTTCGACTGGCCTGGCGGGATGGCGGCGACATCACAGGTAACACAGTGTTGCAGGTAGGCCAGAGCCTCGGGGCCACGCACGATCACGCGGCCCATATGGCTAATGTCGAACAGGCCAGCCTGCTGGCGGACGGCCTGGTGCTCATCGATCAGGCCACTGTACTGAACGGGCATCTCCCAGCCGCCGAACTCGACCATGCGCGCACCGGCGGCCAGGTGGGCCGCGTAAAATGGAGTACGTTTGAGCATACAGGTAGGACTTTCTTTACTGCGCCAATCCCTCACGAATCCGCCGCAACATCTCGCGGCAGGCAACGGCATAACGGGCAAGCTCCTCGTCGCCGCTGGCCCGCGCCTCGGCAGCGAACTGCCAGAGGGCTTCGTCGGCGGGCGCTGTGAGCAGTTGGGGATAACGGTCAAGGACAGCGGCAATCGCTGGCTCATCTTCGGCGATCAGCAGGGCCTCAAGCGCCTCATCGAGCGTGGTTTCGTTGCCGGTTCCCGGCGTAAGCCGGGCAGCCAATAACTGCAGTAGGGCTTCGCGGCGCTCCTCAAGGGCCAGGGCCATGCGCTCGTCACCTTCGTCGAGGGCCAGTTCAATCCGTGCGGCGATCAGCCGATCAGCGCCCGGCTCGGCCAGCAGCGGATTGTCCGCCACGGCTGCGGCCAACTCACGCGCACTGCATGCCTTGAGCAAGGCCTGGAGCACCTCGTCGGGGAGGGCCGCAGGCAGGTTTGGCGACGCGGGTTGCTGAGCCTGAGCGGCAGCTACCAGGCGTGCAAGCAGGGCCCGGGCCTCGCGCAGACTTGCGGCAATCGCCGGATCACCCTGGTTCTGGGCCACCTCGGCCAGTTCGGCCAGGGTCGCATCAGCAGCGGGCTCGAGCAGAAGCGGATGGCTAGCCAGGATGCGCTCAAGATCGGTGGGTGTATCAGCACCAAGGAGAGCTTCAACGGCCACGAGCAGGGGTGGGGTTGGTTCGGACGGTGGCGTTGAAGCGGGCGGGGTGGCCGCCACTGGTGTGGGCGTTGGGCGGGCCGAGCGGCGTTGGGCCGCCCGGCGCAGCAGGTGGCCAATCCCGGCTACATCCTGGGCGATCTCAACCTCGCCAAGGTAGGCGCGGCGCTGCTCCTCGGCGATTGAGCCGACCAGCAACGCATGTAGCTCGCGGGCCTGCTCACGCCACTCGTGCTCAGCGAGGCCGGGGCTGGGGGCGAAGATCACCCGGCGCACCAGGCCGTCGTGATAGAGCAAAGGCGCTCCGGCGGGGCCAGCATAGCCGCAGGCCGTACAACGCACCAGGTTGAGCTCGTCGCGCAGCAGGGCGGCAAGCGCATCCGGCTGCTCCTGGGCATCGAGGATCAACCAGATCGGGGCCTCAAGCTCCGCACCACAAGCGGGACAGGTGAGACGGGCCTGCTCCTGATAGGCGATCGGCATGGCGCTACGAACGTGCTCCGTTGCGATTAGAAGGGCTGCAATTGTTCCTATTGTACCATCAAGTCCCGGCCCTGGAGCGCTTCTGTTTCACTGACTGTTGCTTTGAAGCTGTGAATGCTCAGAGCAAGCTAGACTAAGGTATGCCATGCGCCGGATTCAACGGGAATTGGTATAATACAGGCCATGTCCCTGCAACTGCGCATCAGCCCGCAGCCCCTGGCCCTGGCGCCGCTCGCTGCGCCCCAGCTTGCCTATGCCCTGGTACACCTGGCGGCGGACGCGGGTGCTGGGGCGGCCCCGATTCACTGGGCTGTGGTGGCCGATGCCAGTCGCTCGATGCGTATTCCCATCGTCAGCGAGGAGCAGTTCCGCGAGTTGGTGCGCAGCGGAGGGGCCTCCGAGGTGCTGGTTGATGGTCTGCCCGTCTGGCAACTCAATGGCCCCGTGCCCGAGGCTATCCGCGCCACGGCACCAAGTGCCCTGGAGCATACGGCCCGAGCCCTACACAGCATCATTGAGCGCCTCGATCAGGCTGACCGGCTGGTGCTGGTGGCCTGCGCCGAAGAGGCTCTGCTGCTGGTTGCCGCCGACGGCGATCGACGTGCTGCACTGGTGGCAGGCGTGGCCCGCCTGGCCAGTCTGCGCCTGGGTGAAGCGACCGACCTGGCTCTGGGGCTTGAGCTGGCCCTGGCTGAACTGGAGCAGCATGGGGCTGAGGCCAACGGCAGCGGGCGCGTGTTGCTGCTCACCGATGGCTTTACCCGCGATAGCGAGGCATGCCTGGAACTGGCCCGTGCGGCGGCGCTGGGTGGTATCAGCATCAGCACAATCGGCCTGGGTGGTGAGTTTCAGGATGATCTATTGACGCGCATGGCCGACCTGAGTGGCGGGCGGGCGGTCTATGTGCGTCACGCCGAAGCGATTCCGCCAGTGGTTGCCGCTGAGCTAGAGGCAGCCCGTGGCGTTGCGGCGGCAGCCCTGAGCCTTGAGTTAGCCCTGCCGCGCAATGTCAGCCTGCACCGCGTTACCCGCATGAGTCCAAGTCTGGCTCCCCTGGAGTGGAGTGAGTTGAGTCCGGGGCGCTTGCAGTTGCACCTGGGCGATCTTGAACGAGGTGTCCCCGTACGCCTGCTGCTCGAAGTGCTGGCCCCGGCGCTCCCGCCTCAGCCGGTCGCCGCTGGCCCGCGCATGCGCCTGGCGGCCCTGACGGCGCGCAGCGGCACGGCTGAGGCCCGGGCTGACCTGGTAGCGCATTACACCCCTATGCCAACCAGCCCGCCAGCGGCAGTACTTGATGCCGCCGCCCGCGCTGCCGTGGCGCGCCTGCAGATACGCGCCAGGGCTGCGGCGGCTGTCGGTGAGACCCAGCGAGCGGCCACCTTACTACGCCAGGCTGCCCTACGCCTGCACGAGCTTGGTGAATCGGCCCTAGCGGCGGCAGCCGCACATGAGGCTGAAGCTCTGGCGATCACCGGCCATATCAGTGGGGCCACTGCCCGTGAGTTGACCTATGCCACCCGGCGTCTGGGTGAAGGGTGACATGCTCTATAGATGTAGACAGATAGGAGACCTGGATGCTGCCCGAGTACCGCAACGAACCGTTTGGCGACTTCTCAAGCTCCGAGCGCCGCAGCGCGATGCAACGCGCTCTGCGCACTGTTGGGGGCCAGTTGGGGGCCAGTTACCCACTGATTATTGATGGTGAACGGATCATGACCGAGGCGACCATCGCCTCACTCAACCCGGCTGATCCGCAACAGGTGGTCGGTTACGTCGCCCGCGCCAGCGCCGAGCAGGCGGCCCGGGCGGTCGAGGTGGCCCATGTCCGCTTCGCCGAGTGGCAGCGTGTGCCGGTCGAGACCCGGGCGATGGTCTTGCTGCGGGCGGCGGCGATCATGCGTCGGCGCAAGGAAGACCTGGCCGCCTGGATGGTCTACGAGGTGAGTAAGAGTTGGGCCGAAGCTGATGGTGATGTGGCCGAGGCGATCGACTTCTGCGAATACTACGCCCGCCAGGCTCTCCGCCACCAGGGCAGCGCGCAGCCGCTGGTGCCCTGGCCGGGCGAGGCAAACACCCTGCGCTATATCCCTTTAGGTGCCGGGGTGGCCATTCCGCCCTGGAATTTCCCCCTGGCGATCACCGCCGGCCTGGTTGTTGCCCCTCTGGTGGCCGGCAATACGATTGTGCTCAAGCCGGCCAGCGCCGCCCCGGTGATCGCTGCCAAGCTCATGGCGGTGCTCGAAGAGGCTGGCCTGCCACCTGGGGTGGTCAACTATGTGCCCGGTTCCGGCGCTGCCGTCGGTGACGTGCTGGTCGATCATCCGCAGACCCGCTTCATCGGTTTTACCGGCTCCATGGAGGTAGGGCTGCGTATCCACCAGCGAGCCAGTATGCGCCAGCCCGGCCAGCGCTGGATCAAACGCACCGTGCTCGAGATGGGCGGCAAAGACGGCATGGTCGTTGATGAGACGGCCGACCTTGATGCCGCCGCCGCTGCGATTGTCGCAGCAGCCTTCGGCTTCCAGGGCCAGAAATGTAGCGCCTGCTCACGGGCAATCATCGTCGCTGATGTCTATGACACCATGGTCGAGCGCATTGCCGCACGCACCCAGGCCCTCAAGCTGGGCAACCCCGTTGCGCCTGAGACCTTTATGGGCGCGGTGATCGACAAAGCCGCCTTCGACAAGATCAGCAGCTATATCGCCATCGGTCACGAAGAGGGGCGTCTGGTAGCTGGCGGCGAAGTGATCGACCATGACCTCCTTGAGCACGGCGGTTACTTCATCAATCCGACCGTCTTTGCCGATCTGGCTCCGACAGCGCGCCTGGCCCAGGAGGAGATCTTTGGGCCAGTGCTGGCAATCATCAAAGCCAGTGACTTTGAAGAGGCTCTGGAGATTGCCAATAATACTGAGTACGGCCTGACCGGGGCGCTCTTCTCGCAGGACATTGGGCGCATCGAGCGGGCCTACGCCGAATTCCACGTTGGCAACCTCTACATCAACCGCAAATGCACCGGGGCATTGGTTGGCGTGCAGCCCTTCGGCGGCTTCAATATGTCGGGCACCGACAGCAAAGCCGGTGGCCCCGACTATGTTACCCTCTTTACCCAGGCCAAGGTGATCAGCGAACGGCTCTGATGATCCCCAGCCCATTTTTGCGGCATCAGCGAGGGCGGACACGCGGGTCCGCCCCTACGCATGGGGGGCGGACACGTGGATTCGCCCCTACTGCGCCCCTGACGCACAGGGCAGAGTCACGCAGCACATCAACGCAATACGACGGGCAGAACCACGCGCCGGATGTGCGTACGCGGCTGGGCCTGGATCGCAGCAGCTAGCTGATCGAGATAGGCCCGCCGCTCCTCCGGCTGATCATAGTTCCAGCCACTAAGTGCCTGGCGAATCGCCCCATCCAACGTGATAGATGTGCCATTGACAGTAAGTGTACTGCTCAAGGACAGGGGTTGGTACAGCCCCTCATACGTCCGGCTGCGTGCCGCTAACTCGTCATAGATGGCCTCTGCCGCCGCAATCGTTCGCGCCGTATCCGTGTAGACGCTGCCGAATTCGCGCCCATGCGGGTCATCGTTCTGCGGGTTGGAGGGGTTATAGTCGCAGGCATAGACGCTGGGATCGCCCAGGATCGGCAAGGTATGCGTGCCCCAGGGTGCCTCAGGTGCTGTGGCAGCAAGCTCTGCCAGGCAATCAGCATGCGAATAGGCGTCACCCAGACTGTGCAGGTAGGTAGCGAAGGCTTCTAGCGAGCCAGCTGCCACGGGCATGCTGATCGTTACGGTATGGGTGATCACGCAGCCGTTGTTCTGCGTTGCCTTGACCAGCGTCAGGTCGCTGCGGCGGCCCCAGGCATAGGCAGCATAACCCTCCAGGGTGCTGCTCTGGCCCCATCCCCAGGCCCGTAGGGCCTGCAGATCGGCCCCGTTCAAGTGTGGGAAGTGGAAAAAAGGTGAGAATGGCCCAAAACGCGAGGTGACTGCGGCAGTCTCCGGGTCAAAGTCGGCGGTAGGCCAGATCTGATGACCACTCTCCTTGCCCTCGCAGGCCAGATTTGCCAACGGTGGGGCTGGAAAGCCGGCATTGTCATAGCTATAGCCACCTGACATCCCCGGTAGAATCTCAGAATCGACCAGCTGATCCCAGATCCGCAAACGCTGGCTATCTGGAACTGTGAAACCGGCTGCCAGCGCCAGGGTCAGGGTTAGATCATCGTGGAAGGTACTGATCCGGTTAGCCGGGAATTGCCCACTGGGCGCATAGGTCGTCCCGTCAGTATCTCTGAAGCCCAACTCCTCCTCGGCGAAGCCCTCAGCCGAGCGGGTGCCAACACTCAACAGCAAACCAAGCCCGATCAGCAGACCGAACCCTGACCATAGCAGACGGTTGCGCATAGCTTCCTCGCTCTACTCCAGTGCCAGGCGTGTCAGTGTATCAGCAATGCCGAAGACATCGGTGTAGTAGTCGTTGCTGAGCACGATCACCGTCAGGCCTGCCTCGGGGTAGCGCCCGAACCAGCTGGCGACGCCGCTCATCGAGCCGGGGTGGTAGATCAGGCGCCCAGGGCCACGCTGCTCGACCATCCAACCAAGAGCGTAGTGCCCCGGCCAGGGATTGCTCATCTCGGCGTCCAGCTCGGGCGGCAGGAGCGTTTCGCGATCAAGGGCCTGGGCCAGGCGGTAGAGATCCTCTACGGTCGAGTAGAGGTTGCCAGCACCATAGAGGTTGCTCACGTTAAGGGGAATATCGAGCGCCCCACCGGCATAGCCGAGCGTCCCACCCAGGGGACTAAAGTCGCCCGGATCGACGCCTGTATCACCCATACCGAGGGGGGTTAAGAGCGCATCCTGCATGTATTCGGCATAGGCGCGGCCCGAGGCCCGCTCGATGATCAACGCCAGCAGAACATAGTTGGAGTTGGTGTAGTGGTAGATGCTACCAGGGGCAAAGCCGAGGGGCAGATCGCGGAAGCGGGCGACTACCTGCTCAGGTGTGGCAGGCTGTTGCTCGACGGCCGCGAAGTCGGCGAAGTCGGTGTAATTGGGGATGCCCGAGCTCTGATGTAGCAGGTGGAATACCTGGATCGGCTGCCATGCGGGCGGGCAGGGCTCGAGGTAGGTGCAGATCGACGCATCAAGGCGCACCTGGTCATCGGCAACCAGGCGCAACACCCCGAGTGCGGTAAGTGACTTGGTGAGCGAGGCCAGGCGAAAGCGCGTTTTGGCCGTCGCCGGGATGCTTGCCTCACGGTTCGCCGGGCCGTAGCCCTGGCTCAGCAGCACATAGCCGTTGCGGGCAACCAGCACCGCCCCGCTGAAACGCCCCTGGTTGCTCAGGTCAACCAGGGTGGCGTCCATACGGGCCGCCCGTTGCGCCGCGTCAGCGGGGGGGCCGCTCCAGTCGGTCGGCATCATCACCGCCGAAAGTGGTGGGGCCGCCGGATCCTCCTGGCCTGGGGCGAGTGCCGCCCCAGGCGGAGGGGTTACTGTTGGCAGGATGGTGGGCCCAGGCCCTGCACCCGATCCGGCCACATAGCGCGAAAGCTCTTCGTTGTGGTCACCCCAGCGCGGGGCGCTACAGGTCGCCAGCAGGATCAGCAGGCTCACCGCAAGCACGATCATGCCGGTAGACTTGTACATAGGAAAGACCTTAGTTGCGCTGCAGCGTAATGATCGCTGGCACGCGGTCGAACATCCAGAAGGCGAAGGGTAGGCCGATGATCGTTGCACTGAGCGCCCATGCCGCGCTCAGCCACAGGGCGCTGAGCCACCAGCCGACCAGCAGAAACCAGAGTGCCCGCAGCAGAAAGGGGGCCTGGGGCACACTCGTGCGCGAGATCTCGCCCTGCGCATTGATCTTCAGGTCGCCGCGCTGGGCGCGCAGAGTAGTAACCTGGGGCAGCCGGTTGAGCATCCAGAGGCCCAGGGGCAGGCCGATGATCGTCACCGAGAGGAACCAGGCGACCGAAGCCCAGATCGCGCTGAACCAGAGCCCGAAGACAAGAAAGTAGATCGCCCGAAGCAGCAGGTTGACGCCGTGCTCCTCACGATAGGTGCTTGTGGTCATAGTGCATTACCTTTATTCATCAGTACGGAACGACCTCCATGCCGTTCCGCTCTGCCCACTACGACGAGGGGGCCAGTTGAAAGGTTGCGTCAGGCTCAAGCGGGGCAAAACGGGCTGCCGCCGCCTGCGCTGCGGCTACTTCGTCCGGCTGCCAGGCGGCGGGTGTGGTTGTGCTGCTATGCAGGCGCTGGAGGGCTGCTTCGAAGGCTGCGGCGAGGGTGGCGAGCGAGGGCGGGTCAGGCAGGAGTTCGTCGAGACCGACCACGCGCTCAGCCAGAGCTGTGCGCGTCGCTACACGCTCGGTGGGGCTCAGGCGTAGCAACTCAACCAGCTCGCTGCCGGTCCAGTGTCGATAGAGGCCCACCTGGAAGAGCGCCCCCTGGCGGCGGCGGGTCTGGGCAAAGCCGACCAGTTTGCGCCCGTTGGCCAACACCTCGTAGGGGGAGCGCCCCCCGAAGCAGGCCCGGCGCACAAGCGGATCGCTCTGGCGTGGATCGACGCGCGCCTCGGCCACGCTCACGAGCTCGGTCGTCACGCCAAGCTCAACCAGGGCGGCAGCCCAGACTTCCCCCAGCCAGCGATAGGACTCGCTAACGTCCTGCTGGTAGAGCGCATGGCCAATCGGCAGGACGAGATCCTGCATCAGCAACGGTGGCCCAAAGAGCACGGCACCGCCGCCTGAGCCGCGCTTATGCACGTCTATGCCGCTTCGCAGAGCTGCGGCAGCATCAACTTCGCTGGGGCGCTGACCGGAGCCAAGCACAAGTGCCGGGCGTTGGGCACCGTACCAGCGCAGCGCCGGGCGCGCTGCAAGCGTCAACCCGGCCAACAGACCCTCGGCTGCGGCCAGTTCTTTTGCTGCTGGCCCGGCACTGTAGGGAAGCCGGCGCCATGGCTGGAAGGGGTGACTCAACGCATCTCTCGGCAGGACTTCAGAACAGCCCCAACTGCTGCGCAGCTTCCCGCAGGGGGAGGGGCAGACAGCCATGAGCGGCGCACCAGGCTGGGTCGGGGCCACGCCAGCGATGGCGCACCATCAGTACACGCCCTTGCGCATCGAAGGCTACACCCTCAGCGACGAGCAACTCACGCTGACGCAAGCCAGGGGTACTGATCGCCCCGTCGCGGGCTACGACCCGCTGCCAGGGCACCTCACGCTCGTTGAGGCCCAGGTCACCCAGGGCATACCCAACCATACGGGCATCGCAGCCCCCGCCGACGATCAGCGCCACGTCACCGTAGCTGCTCACTTCGCCGGCGGGGATGCACGAAACCACCAGGGCAATCCGGGCGGCCAGGGCCGCATGGGGACGCATGACCGTCATGGGGTGAGCCTACATCCTGGTCGTCTCAGAGCGAGCAGCCTGCTGGCGCGCCTTCTCCTCCTCGACCAGCACCCGCCGCAACACCTTGCCCACCATCGTCTTGGGCAACTCAGTGCGGAACTCGATATCGCGGGGGATCTTATAGTGGGACAGGTGCAGCTTGCAGAACTCCTTGATCTCCTCGACGGTTGGGTTCTCGCCGGGGCGTGGCACGATATAGGCTTTGACCGTATCGTCGCCGCGGGTGGGGTGGGGCACACCTGCCACCACCGCCTCCATAACCTTGGGGTGCATAAACAGCACCTCTTCCACATCACGTGGCAGCACCTTAAAGCCCGAGGCGATGATCATGTCCTTCTTGCGGTCGACGATATAGAAATAGCCCTCCGGATCGACTTTGCAGATATCACCGGTATGCAGCCAGCCCTCGGCATCGATCGTCGAAGTCGTCTCGTCGGGGCGGTTCCAGTAACCCTTCATCACCTGCGGCCCACGCACGCAGAGTTCGCCCTGACTCTCGCCATCGAAGGGCAAAACCTCGCCGGTCTCCATATCGATAATCTTGGCATCAGTGTCGGGCAGCGGTATGCCGATACTTCCCGCTTTACGTGTGCCAAAGACCGGGTTGCAGTGGGTCACCGGGCTGGCCTCAGTCATGCCAAAGCCCTCCACCAGCCGCCCGCCGGTAATCTGGCCGAAGCGCTCCTGCACATCCATCGGCAGTGGGGCCGAGCCGGAGATACAGGCTTTGATGCTCTTGAGGTCGTACTTGGTAACCTCGGGGTGGTTGATAATCCCGATATACATAGCTGGGACGCCGGGATAGAGCGTGGCCCGCTCTTTCTGCATAATGTTCATCACATTATCGATCGGGCGGGGGTTGGGTACGATCACCACTTCAGCACCCATATAGAGGGCATAGAGCATCGAGACCGTCATACCATAGACGTGGAAGAAGGGGATGGCGGCCATCATCTTCTCGCCACCGGGTACGCCTTTGATCAGCCAGGCATTGACCTGCAACACGTTAGCGATCAGGTTATTATGGGTGAGCATGGCGGCTTTGGGTAGGCCAGTGGTACCGCCGGTGTACTGGAAGAGGGCGGTGTCGTCGGGGTCGACCACAACCCGTGGTGGTGAAGGGGCGTACTTCTCGAGCAGGCGGGCAAAGAAGAAGATATCCTGCTCGGCCTGCACATCGACCCAATCCGGCTCGCGGCGCTGGGACGACTTGACCAGGAAGTTAGAGGGGAAGGTCAGCGTATCGAAGATATGGGCAACGATCACCCGTTTCACGGGCGTCTCGCTACGCACCTCACGCAGGCGCGGCCAGAAGATATTCAGCAGCACGATCGTCTCGGCACCGGCATCCTCAAGCTGATGCTGCAACTCGCGGCTGGTATAAGTGGGGTTGATATTGACCACGATTGCGCCGATGCGCATCGCGGCGAAGAAGGTAATGATGTAGTGGGGCGAATTAGGCAGCATCATCCCGACCCGGTCGCCCTTACGCACACCAAGCTGGTAGAGTGCCGTCGCCATGCGATCGACGTACTCATTCAACTGGCGATAGTTGAGCCGCCCACCAACCGTGTAGCGACCACCGAGCAGGTATTTGAGGACAAAATTGGTTGCCGGGTGATCGGCATAGGTTCGTGCGGCCTGCTGCAGCATGTCGCTGAGGGTCTGGCCGGGGTAGGTCAGCTTCTCGGGCACGCCCTGTTCGTAGCTCTGGAACCAGGGTTTCTGCATCAGGCACCTCCTCGTGCAAATTCTGGTGTAAAATCACCACTACACAACAACCGCCCCTGATCGCATATTGCGGGGCGGGCTAGGTCGAGACTACCACAACACTGACGTTGGGTATGAGTGAGGCAGGTGGGGCGGAGCGAGCCGGGTGCCGCAACAAACGATGCAGGCACCCGCCTGCCGATCCCTACACATCATCGCGGAGCCAGCCGCGCTCGCGGGCGATGAATTTGATCGTTGCATCGTCTGGCGGATAGAGGCCGGCCGCCTGGTAGGCGTAGGCAAGCAGTGCGGCACCACCGACCAGGCCCATCACCAGCCCGAGAATGAAACTAAAAGCACCCAGAACCTGTTTCATAGTTCCTCCAGGTCGTCCCTGTGCAAAGGTTTCGTGCAGCGGGATCTTCATTGTACCATACTTCAATTGCTTTGTGACGCAATGCGCTGTAATGTTGTGATGTTCGTATCGAGTATAATGGCCTCCATTCACCGGCTGCGCCGGTATCACATCCTCGCTGCAAAGGAGCCTAGACGATGGCGACGATCAAAATAACCAGGGGCAAATTCGAGGGAATTCAAGCATGCGCCGATGCCAATGGGATTATTGCCGCAGCAGCAATGGATCAGCGCGGCTCGTTACGCAAAGCGATCGCCAAGGCTCGTGGCAGTGAGGCCAACCAGGCCGACCTGATCGCCTTTAAGAGTGCCGTCACGCGCATTCTTACGCGCCACTCGAGTGCCATTCTGATGGATCCCGAGTATGGTCTACCGGCCCTCAAACATAAGGCCCCCGGTACGGGCGTCTTGTTGGCCTATGAGAAGACCGGTTACGATGTGAGTGTCCGTGGGCGTCTACCTGATCTGCTCAGCGATTGGAGTGTGCGGCGGATCAAGGCCGCCGGGGGTGATGCGGTCAAGATCCTGCTCTACTACAACCCCTTTGATGATGCGGCGATCAATACGATCAAACAAGCCTTTATCGAACGGATCGGTGCCGAGTGTGTCGCCAACGACATCGCCTTTTTCCTCGAGCCGATTACCTACGACGACCGTATCGACGACAAATCACTCGCCTTTGCCAAAGTCAAGCCGAAGTACGTGAAGGCCTATATGGCCGAGTTCTCCAAGCCGCAGTACGCCGTCGATGTGCTCAAGGTCGAGGTGCCGGTGAATGTGAAGTTTGTTGAGGGCATGCGTGTGTTTGGCGGCGAGAAGGCCTACTCGCTGGCTGAGGCCCGTGAGCATTTTCGTGATGCTGCCAGTGCAGCCACCAAACCCTTCATCTACCTTAGTGCTGGCGTCACCGACGAGGTCTTCCGCGAGACGCTTGAGCTGGCGGTTGATGCTGGCACACCCTTCGCCGGGGTGCTCTGTGGTCGGGCCACCTGGCAGGATGGCATCCCGCTCTACGGCCAGAAGGGCCTCGCTGCGCTTGAGGATTGGCTTGAGGATCGGGGCGTCGCCAATATTACCGCCCTCAACCAGATCCTTGCGCGTGGGGCCAAGCCCTGGTGGACGATCTATGGTGGCCTTGATCAGATCGAGGTTGGCTAGGCCCTACGGGCGAAGGGGCGTAGCAGGGGCGTAGCAGCGGTAGCTGCTACGCCCCCTTCGCTTCAACGCTGCGCCAGGGGCATATACACGCGGTGCATGATCAAGCTGCCATCAACACGCAGATTGAGGCTGCGCTCCTCGGAGCGGTTGCCAGCGGCATCAACGGCCATGTAGCGCACGGTGTAGTCGCCGTCGACCAGGGCGCCCAGGCTGGCAATGCGGCCAGGAAGTTCCTGCCATGGCCCGTCGTTCAGGACCATACGCATGGTCGTAACGCCAATGCCGCCCATGTCCTCGGCGACCAGGTGCAGGCCGCCCAGGCTGCGCCATGTGCCGCCCAGGCGATCACCCGGCTCAATCAGTAGCCCGTCGCTCAACGGACCGAAGGTGGTCTGTCCAGGCAACTGTACCAGGTAGCCCGCCTGCGCTGTCCCGCTGCGCTCGAACAGCTTGAATCCGAGTGTATGCACACCTGCCTCTAGCTCGACTGTTGCGGTGAGCGGGTCGTTGTTGCCGACGGGATCGGTCGCGATCAGATTGCCGTCCACCCAGAGCCAGGCGGCATCGTCGGCGCTGAGTTGGAACTGGTAGGTGCCGCTGATCGGGGCGCTGAAGGCGCGGGTCTGCTCGACCAGGAAACGCTCGCTCAGTTCGGGCAACGGGCCGCCCTCACCCCAATCACGTGGGCTGCCGTCCCAACCGAAGCTGCCCAGGTAGGTTCCGCGTGGTGCTGCCGTGGGGTCGTTGGTACGGGCCAGCAGGTTGTCGGGTACGCTGCCTAGCTGGTAGACATGGGCCTCCGGACGTAGGCCCTGGTCGTAGGCAGCAGGGGCGGGCATGGTCCGCTCGGCGTCCACACTGATCGTTGTGGCACCAATCTCGGTGTCCATATAGTCCACATACTCCTGAATGGCTCCTGCACGCAGTACGATCGGCCCCGGCGTGCGCAGGCGCAGGTAGCCCACCACCTGGCGCGTGGCCCCCGGTGCAAGGCTGCCGTTGATGCCCCAGCGCCAGGGGTAGCCGCCGGTCTCACCAAGACAACTCGGCAGACGGGCCGGGTCACTCGGTCCAAGCATGACCCGGAAACGACCATTCTCTTTGGGAAAACTCGGGTAGCTCTGGCCTGCGGCACCCAGGAAACACTCGCCCTCGTCGTAGACGTAGCTTTCGGCGAGGTCGTATGTGGCGCCCAGGCCACTGCTCAGGGGCGCTTCGGGGGCCTGGCCCTCAATCGCCACATCACCAGTATTGCGCACGCTAAAGGTGATCTTGAGCAACTCTCCAGCGGCAAGACTCTGGCGCTCGTAGTCCACCCCGACCAACTCCAGCCGGGCGGTTGGCGCACCGCCGGTAATCCGGTCGCTCACACGCTGGCGAATGGCGGGCAGCATGCTCTGGAGCTGGTCGCCGGGGCAGGTGGTGTGGCCGGGCGTCACCTGGCGGTGGCCGGCGATCTGCGCAACCACACCGCCAGGGTTGAAGGGGTTGCAGTAGCTGCTACGCGAACAACCATAGTAGAAGGCGCTCCCAAAGGGGTTGATGCCTTGCTGCTCGGCCTTCCAGGCCAGCAGGTTCACCAGGCTGTCAACGGCAGGGGCGCGTGGCTCAACTGTGGCATAGGTGCCGATCAGGGAGACACCCAGCGATCCATAGTTGGCGGTGTCATGGAAGCCTACCGCGTTGTCACCACCGGCGCGGCCCTCGTAGATCACGCCGTTGGGGTCGATCAGGTAGTTGTAGCCAATGTCGCCCCATTCACGGGTGAAGGTGTGGAAGGACCAGATGGCTCGCACCCGGTCGGCCCAACTCTGCTGGCCGCTACCCAGGCTGTTTGAGTCGGCGGTGTGGTGGATCACCAGATGTCTGACCTGGTAGTAGGCCGGGGTGGCCCGGCTCTGCTGACCGTCGGGGTTGCCCCAGGCTGTGCGGCTGATGACGTAGGGTCGGCTCAGGCTGGCCAGGCCCGGTTCGGCGGAAGGGGCCGTGGGTTCGGGGTGGGCCGGGCCGAAGCGGGCATCAACTGTGTTGACATCAATGCGTCGCAACACCGGCAGGCCGCCGTCAGGGGCAGGATCGAGGGTCGCCCGCACCTGGAAGAAACGCTGCCCTACCCCCGTGTCGATCACCTGGCTCCAGAAGACTTCGGGGCCATCCTCCGGCATCCAGAGCTCGTCGTCGGGGGTGACGGTGCCCCATGCGCTCCATGCGTCGCCATCGTCACTGACGCGCAGTTCGAGCCCCAGGCTGGCCCCGTCAGGAATGGCTGCTTCCCAGCGCAGCATGGCATGGCTGAAGGGCTGTGGCGCTGCGCTGATTGGTGAGAGGTAGCCGGTGGCCGGATCATCTGGACCGAGGCTAGTGGCTGGCCAGCTTGCCGCGTCAAACAAACTCACCCGGGCTGGTTCGCCGGGGGCCAGGCTGGTCTGGGCCAGCGCCGCACTCGGCATGCTCGCCAGCATATGCGCTGGCACCGCACTCAAGAGCATAAGCAGCAGCAGCAGACGAAGTGGATAAGTCACGTTACACCTCTCTGAGGGCTATGGCAACGGGTGGCTTTTTTAGGGGATGGCCGAAGGCCCAGCCCTGGCCTCTTCAGATCATGCTAACGACTATGGCTGATAGTTTTCACGGGCTTGCATAACCAGAGCATGACTCATGTCTGAAGTCCGCCTGATGCTGAACTGAACAGAGCCATCGGACGAGGTTTGCACCAATGGGCAGGCCAGGCTATACTGCCCGTCTGGATGGTAGATTGTGCATGTGGGAGGTGGGCTGATGCGCGTGCTGTTGCTTGATAACTATGACTCGTTTACCTATAACCTCTACCAATACCTGAGCGAACTGGGGGCGCAGGTTGAGGTGCGGCGCAACGATGCGATCAGCTTGGCTGAAGCCCAGGCGCTGAACCCGGAGCGGATCGTCGTCAGCCCGGGGCCATGTACCCCTGCCGAAGCCGGGGTGAGTATTGCGTTGATCCGTGAGTTGGGGCCGCATGTGCCAACCCTGGGGGTCTGTCTGGGCCACCAGGCGCTTGGGGCGGCCTTTGGAGGGGCAGTGGTACGTGCGCCCTACGTGATGCATGGCAAACTCTCGTCGATCCACCATCGCGGCCAGGGCGTCTTTGCGGGCCTGCCGACACCCTTCAGCGCTACCCGTTACCATTCGTTGATCGTGCGCCGCGACGATCTGCCAGCGGAGCTTGAGGTGACTGCCTGGACGGAGGATGGCCTGATTATGGGCCTGCGCCACCGCACTTACCCGCTTGAGGGGGTGCAGTTCCATCCCGAATCGATTCTGACCGAGAACGGCAAGCAGATCCTTCAGAATTTCCTTGAGTTGCCTGTATGCGTCTCGTAACTTTTGTGCCGCCCGATGGCGAAGCCCGGGCTGGTGCGCTGCTCGGCCCGGCCGTGGTTGACCTGGCTGCCGCTGCTCCGCTGGTGATCGAGGAGAGTGAGGGGCTGCGCTGGGATCTGCTGAGTCTGCTCCAGGGCGATCAGGAGGGAGTCAATCTGGAGACGGCCGCCACGCTTATGGCGCTTGTCCCCCAGTTGCTTGGCGGCACGTCGATCTGGGAGGATGACCTGAGTGCCGAACCTGCGCTGGAGGATCTGGCTGGCAGTCTGGCCATCGGTGGGGCCACGATGCTCTATCCGCTCGACCAGGTGCGCCTGCTGGCACCCCTGCCCCGCCCGACCAGTTTGCGGCTCTATCTGAGCTTTGAAGAGCATGCCCTGGCCGTTGCCTCGTTGCGCGGGGGCAGTCTGCACCCGGCCTGGTACCGTGGGCCAGCCTTCAGTTTTGCCAATCATATGGCGATCTACGGACCGGGTGCACCGCTGGCGCTGCCGCAAACCGACGAGCTTGATTATGGGTTGGGTCTGGGTTGTGTGCTTGGCCGGTGCGCCCGTGACCTGACACCCGCCGAGGCTCCCGCTGTGATCGCTGGCTACCTCATTCTTAATAGCTGGAGTGCCCGTGATGTCGAAGCCCAGGAGCGCCCATTGGGGCTTGGCCCGGGCAAAGCCCGTGATTTTGCCACATCGCTTGGCCCCTGGCTGGTGACGCCCGATGAGCTGGAGCTCTACGCCGACGATGCGGGCCGTATGAGCCTGTTGTTACAGGCGCGGGTTAACGGGATACTACGCAGCCAGGCGACGGCGGCCACCCAGTTCTATCCCTTCGCTGAACTGATCGCCCATGCCAGCCGTGACGTCACCCTCTACCCTGGTGAAGTGATCGGTAGTGGGCCAGTTGGCGGCGGCAGTTTGCTCGAACAGACCAGTGGCTACGGCCCCTGGCTTGCCCTGGACGACCAGGTTGAACTGGAGATCACCGGGCTGGGGAGCCTGGTTAATATGATTGGCTAGGTAGAAGAGATGAGGGTGTTATGCGAACGATCTCGCGAACCTTGATCGGGATTGTGGCGGCTTTGCTGGCAGTGGCGCTGGTGATCTTCGGGGTGCAAAATCCCCAGACGGTAAAGATCCAGTTTCTCACCTTTTCGACCGAGAGCATCTCGCTCTCGCTGCTGGTGATCGGGGCCGTGATTATGGGCGCGGCGCTGATGTGGCTCTTTGGCCTCTGGGGTGCGGCCCAACGTAGTATCCGCCTGATGCGTGACTCGAAGGAACGCTCGCAGCTGGAGGCCCGCAACAAAGAGCTTGACGCCAAGGTGCGCAAACTCGAGGAACAGGTGCGAACCCTGGCCCCGGTTGAGCGCCGCCCTGAGCCAACCACGACGACCAAGCCGACGGCGAAGCCATGAGCAAGCTGGCAAGTTGCGCCCCACGCCCTCCTCTGGTATAGTCAGCCTCCGTTATGGAGAAGAGCGAATACACGACTCTGGCCGCCGTTGAGCTACACCACTGGTGGTACCGTGGTATGCGGGCGATCAATGCGGCCCTGCTCAAATCACCCTACGCCGAGCGCCACGACCTGCGTGTGCTCGACGCCGGGTGCGGCACGGGGGGGGATGCCCGCTGGCTCATGCGGTATGGCACGGTCGTTGGCATGGACTATGCCGCCGAGGCGGCTGCGCTTGTGCTAGAGCGCCTGCCTGGCCGCTTTGTGCGCGGCTCGGTGCTCGAACTGCCTTTCATTGACGCGAGCTTCGACCTGGTCACCTCCTTCGATGTGCTCTACCACGCCGGGGTGCCCGACGAGGCCGTCGCTCTGGCTGAGGTACGACGGGTGCTCCGCCCCGGTGGCCGTTTGCTGCTGCGCCTGCCCGCTTATGCCTGGTTACGCTCGCGTCACGACCGCCAGGTGCATACACGACGACGCTACACAGCCGCCGAAGCTACGGCGCTGTTGCATACCGCAGGCTTTGTAGTCGAGCGCATGACCTATGGCCTGACCCTGCTCTTTCCGCCAGTCGCCGTGGCTCGCCTGCTCGAACGGCTCACCCCCGACCCTGGTGAAAGCTCGGCAATGACCATGCCTTCGCCCATGCTCAATATGGCGCTGGGCCTGCCGCTGGCGCTCGAGGCGGCCTGGATCGGGTGCGGTCTGCGCCTGCCCTTCGGCCTGTCAGTGATTGGTCTGGCCCGTGTTGCCACTTAGACAAGGTTTCGGGCTGGTTTACCGTTCAGCGTCACTCGCCGCGTACTGATGCGCTCGGGCTATTTTCTCTTTGCTATCTCCTAAATCCTTCTCTTAGATCAAGGTGATCTTGATGCCTGATACTGCGACGGCCCTGCTCGACCGGCTGAGTGCGATGCCGCGACTCTGGAATGGCCTACGCTGGCTGGCCGAGGCTGGCTTCAGCGGCGAGCGGGCGGTGATCGCCCGTGAGCTGCGCCCCTGGGCTGGCGATCAGCGGCGCTTTCTCGACCTGGGCTGTGGTACCGGCGAGTTTGCCGCCGATTTTCCGCCTGGCCGCTATGTGGGTGTCGATCCTTCAACCGGCTATCTACGTTTTGCTGGGCGCAACCGGCCTGGGGCCTACCTGGCCAGTAGCGGTGAGAGTCTGGCCCTGGCTGAGGCCAGCTTTGACGCGGCCCTCGTCTGTGGCGTGTTGCACCATCTGTCCGATTATGTTGCCCGCTCCGCCCTCGCCGAGCTGGCCCGGGTCTTGCGACCGGGGGCGACAGTGCTGGTGCTGGAGGATATTCCCCCGCCTGACGGGGCCAACCCTGCCGGGCAGTTGATGCACGCTCTTGATCGCGGCGGCCATATCCGTAGCGAACAGGACTATCGCCGCCTCTTTGGTCAGGAGTTGACGGTGATCGCTAGCTATACGACCCGTAGCGGCATCTGTGATTATGTCGTCTATGTGCTTAGACGCCAGGACTACCCCACCAGTCCGCATACCGACGAATCGGGCAACGCACAGAACCACCCATGAAAGCACCTGCTATGCTACCTGTCTTGAGCCTGCTCCTCGCTGCCAGTACCCTGACCGTCGTGGGTGAAGTCCTGCTCAAGCTGGGGGTCAATGCCGTTGGCGAAGCGGTTGGCGCTTTCTCGCTCGATCCGGCAGTGCTCTGGGCGACCTTTACCGACTGGCGCGTGATCATGGGCTTTGGGCTGGTCTTTGGTGGGGCGCTCTTCTGGCTGGGCGTGATTGCACGGGTCAACCTCTCGTTTGCCTACCCGCTGCTGGCGCTGAACTACGTGCTGATTATGATCCCCTCGCGCCTGCTGCTCAACGAGACAATCACGCCTCACAAGCTGGTCGGGGCGGTGATTGTAGTGATCGGCGTGATCGTGATCACATGGGGTGCCGCGCAACAGGGGTAACCTATGGTACGAACAGGCCCCCTGCTCGCCTGCTGCATGCTGTTGGGGGCGGCCCTGGCCCTCTGGATCAGCGCCTATCAGGTGCCGTTCCATCTGACGCTCGAGGTTGGTGGCAGCCGCGAGACGCGGCGCCGCTTCGATGATCAGCCCTTCTTCAGTGGCATCAACGGATCGGAACCGGGCGACCAGCTTGATGACCCGGCTAACCCCGGGGCCCGGCTCTGGTGGTGGGAGTACCTCGAGCGCTACGGTGGGCGGCCCTACCGCTGGACGAAGAGCCTGACGACCCTGACGCTGCCGGGGGCCGGCGGGCACCTGGCCCTGGTGCGTGTGTTGGCCAGCGGGCCACCCGGCGGCGTAGTCAGCGTATGGGAGGCAGGGCCGGAGCTAGACTACCGCCTTGAGCTGCCCGAAGGCAGCCCGCGGCGTTACCACCTGCTGGCCGCGACCAACGCTGCCGGTGATCTGCGCCTGACGATGCAGACACCGCCTTTTGTCGCCCCCGGCGACCCACGCGAGCTGGGCTTTGTGCTCTACGAGGTGCGTGTAGATAGTGCCGGAAGGCCGCCTCAACCGCCAGCCTGGGGCCAACTTGGCTGGCTGAGTCTGAGTCTGGTAGCGGTATGGCTCTGGATCGCAGCGGCTGCTGGTCACCGATCGGCCCTGGCTGGTGCCAGCCTGGCAGCCCTGCTTGCTGGCTACCTGCTTGTCCAACAACGCCTGGCCCTGACGATGGTCACACCACTGCTGGCCGGGCTGGCCATGGTTGGTGCCGCAGTCAGTCTGGCTGGACGGGCCTTCGACCACCACCGAGCTCGGGAGGGAGCCGCCCGACTGGCCCCGCTACTTGCGCTAATCGCGGCAGCCTTTGCCCTGCGCGTGATCGGTATGCTGCATCCGCACGCCATCTACAGCGACTCCGGCTTACAGGCCAACAAACTACTTGAAGCCAGCCTGGGACAGATTTTTCTGAGCACCGGCCTGCCAAGCGGTGCCGGTGGCGGGCGTCAGCCCTATCCCCCCGGCCCCTTCATTGTGCTGATGCCCCTGCAGCTGCTGGCCCCTGCAGGCCATGCTATGCGGGTCATCGTGATGCAGGTCGGCACCGCCCTGCTCGACAGCCTGAGCCTGGCGATGATCTGGCTGATCCTGCGGAGGGCCGGGCCTGGTACCCAGGCCGCGCTCTTCGGTGCAGCAGGCTACCTTCTACCCGTCAGCGCGCTCGAGTCCTTTGCCGTCGGCGAACTGGCCAATCTAGGCGGACAGGCTCTGGCCATACCCCTGATCACCATGCTGGCCCTTGGCTTTGCCGCACCACAGAGCTGCCGCCGGGCCGTCCTGCTGCTCAGCATCCCGTTGAGCGGCCCGGCGCTATCGATCACCCTGACGGTGGCCCTGACGGTGGCCCTGCTCGCCCACTCAGGGGTAACGCTCTCAGTAGGCGCACTAGTGGCGATGGCCTGGCTCATGGCTCTATTCCGTCGCCCGCGTGAGCTACAGCCGCCGGTCGGCGGGCGTGAGTTAGGGCTGGCAGCGGCAATCGGGTTGGGCCTGGCCCTGCTGCTCTTCTACTCGGCCCCGATCTACCTCGAACAGTTGGCGCTGCGCCAGGGTGGGGCGGGGGGGCGCAGCCTGGCGGCGATTCTGCTCCTGACGGCGCAGGGGGTGCTGGGCATCATTCCGCCGGGCGAGCGCTCGCTGGCCGTACCGACCCTGCTCAGCCTGGCCGCGTTTGGCGGGCTGGGGTTGCTCTGGGTGCGCCGGGCGGCCTGGCCGGGGGCGGGGGCGCTGCGGGCCACCCTGGCCGCCTGGTGGGCCAGCGTCCTGCTAGGCCAGGGGCTGCTGCTCGTGGCCGACCAGAGCCTGCGCTGGGGCCTCTTCCTCTATCCGGCCCTCTGTCTGAGCGCAGGGCCGTTGCTGGCCAGCCTATGGCGACGCGGGCGAACCGGGCGCATCGTCGCCGTGCTCGTCCTGGCCGCGATCATCGTCTACGGTCTTGGGCGCTGGATCGTCCAGGTGCGTGACTACTACCATCTTTGACGCAGCCAGTTAGCCTGTTTGCACGGGTTGCCCCAGCGGGAACCAGAACGAGACGATGAATCCGACCAGGATGTGCTCCAGGTTGAGCAGCAGGAAGAGCGCCGAGAGCGTGATCGCCTGCTCGGTACTGTAGCCATAGGGCAGCAGCACGGCGATCAGCGCTGCATCGCGCACACCCACCCCAGCGATAGAGATCGGCAGCACCTGCAGCACCGAGACCAGAGCCGAGACGCCGACGATCACATAGAACGGCACAGCGGTCAGACCCAGGGCCAGGAAGAGCAGCCAGAGGCGACAGAAAGTGAAACCGGCCGAGATCAGTGTGGCTCCACTCACGACGGCCAGCAGTTGCGGACGTAAGCTCAGGCCGCGCAACTGATTGTTCCAACGTTCGAGGCTGGCACTGAGGCCGGGCGCCAGCCGAGGTAGCGCCACAGTGAGTGCCCATTGGCGCGGGCCGCGCGCCAGCAAAAAGGTGGTCAGCATGGCCAGGCCCAGGCCCATACCGATCACCAGGCCTGTCTGGAGTTCGCGGCTGGGCAACAGTTGGCCCAGGGCGAAGATGCCGAAGGTGGCCAGGGCCGCCATAATCAACAGGTCGAAGAGCCGATCAAGTACGACACTAAGCATCGCCGGTGGCAGCGGATGGCCCCGCTCGTGAAGGTAGACCGCCTTGAGTAGATCACCGGCCTGGCCGGGTGTGGTCGCCCCGTAGAAGAGACCAACTGTATAGAGTGCGACCGCAGTAGGCATCGCCAGCCCGATGCCAAGTTCGCCCAATAAGCGTACCCAGCGCCAGGACTTGATGATCACAAAGGGCGGCATGAGCAGCAGCGAGAGCAAGATCGGCCAGGACTCGGCGTTGCGCAGAGTCAGCCAGAGCTGATCAAGGTTTGCGTTGAGTAGAAAGATCAGCAGCAGAGCTGGCCCGAGCAGGCGCAGCAGCCAGTGAATTAATCTCTTTGCCACGACTATTTTTCGTAGGGCTTGCCGGCGGCAGCCGGGCCGACAGCATTCCCGATCAGCCCGGCCAGCACGACCATAGTGGTCACATAGGGTAACAGTTGCAGCAACTGGGCTGGCACCGGTGCGCCGAGGAGTTCGACCTGCAGAATCTGGAAGCGTACCTGCAGGGCCTCGGTGAAGCCGAAGAGCAAAGCCCCGGTAAAGGCCCCGAAAGGCATCCATTTGCCGAAGATCATGGCGGCGAGGGCGATAAAGCCCTTGCCAGCGGTCATACCGTCGTCAAAATTGCCGACCGTCTCGATGGAGAACCAGGCTCCGGCCAGGCCAGCGATAGCCCCGCTGATGGCGATATTCATATAGCGGGTGCGCTGCACATAGATACCGACCGTATCGGCAGCCCTGGGATTTTCGCCGACGGCGCGCATACGTAAGCCCCAGCGCGTATGGAAGAGCACCCCGTGGGTTAACACGACGAGCAGCAGCATGGTATAGAAGATCGGCTTCCCGGAGAAGAGCAGTGAGCCAAGCACTGGTAGATCGCTCAGGACGGGCAGATTGATCTGCGGCAGCGTGGTGCGCCCGCCACCTGAGTCGACAATGAACTGGCGGCGTAGGTAGCCAGTGATGCCAAAGGCCAGAATGTTGATCACCGTACCGCTGATGATCTGGTCGGTTTTGAAGCTGATCGAGAGCAAGCCGTGCAGCAGCGCCATCAACGTCCCGAACATAATGGCAACCGGGACACCCACCCAGATGTTGGCAGCAAAGATGAAGGCGGCAAAGCCGAAGGCCGCGCCAGTGAGCATCATGCCCTCAATGGCGATATTGATCACCCCTGAGCGTTCGGCATAGATCCCGGCCAGAGCCCCCAGGATGATCGGTGTTGAGAGGCGCAGAGTCTCAGCGAGCAGACTGGTGACATTGGTCTGTTTGCCGCTGGCAGCCCAGATTAAGATGGCTGGCAACAGGAGTAGCGCGCCGCCCCACAACGGCCCGGCCCCGAAACGGGTACTGCCGGGCAGCAACCCAAGGATGCCGATAGCCAGCCAGCTGAGGCCGATCACAACCAGGCTGAGGGCTGTGGGCAGGATTACCACCGGATCGGGCATACCAAAGGCCAGCTTACTCACAACCGCTGGATCGGCAGCGAGCCCGGCCAGGTTGGCCCCGCTGACCAAGAGCCCCAGGAGGGCAAAAGAGGCGGACAGTCCCTGATGCCGTGTGATCCCCCGGTGAGGCTCCGACATGGACACATCCTTTCGCTCAGGCTGCGGCTGCTCCATCTTACCACAGGGCTGTTGTTTCTCATTTTGGTGCTATACTCTGCCCGCTTGCCTGTTGGAGTAGCCTATGGAGCGCCCAGTGACCCAGGATCCGGTCTTGCCGCCAGTTGATCCGCCGCCGGTTGAGCCACCAAGTCTGGTACAGTTGGTTGAAAGCCTGCTCTTTGTGGCTGGCGAGCCGGTGACCCTGGCGCAACTAGCCAGTGCTACTGAGGTCCCGCCTGAGCAGGTTGTGCAGGCGCTGGCCGAGTTGGAGACTGCATGTGTGGCACGTGGGATACGCATCCAGCGCCATGCGACGGGCTTCCAGTTTGTCAGCGCCCCCGGTTCGGCACGGGTGGTCGGGCGCTTCCTGGGGGTGCAGGCCAGCGGGCGCCTGTCGAGCGCGGCGCTTGAGGTGCTGGCCATCATTGCCTATCGTCAGCCGCTGACCCGGGCTCAGATCGACGCCATTCGCGGTGTCGATAGTAGCGGCACAGTGCGGGCCCTGCTTGCCCGTGACCTGATTGCCGAGGCCGGAAGGCTCGAAAGCATCGGTCGCCCGATCCTCTACGCTACTACCCCTACCTTTCTCCAGCAGTTCGGGCTCACCAGCCTGACTGACCTGCCGCCCATCGACCTGGCGCGCCTTGAGCGCCAGGCTGCCGCCACGGCTGGCGAGGGCCTGGCTGGCGAGGGCGTCTGAGGGGTGGCCCGCTTGTCCCACAGCTTCTCCACACTCTTACCGTACTTATCCACATGCATGGTGAGAAGCAAAGTCGCCTGCCTGCCTGCCTGTCTGCCCCGTCGTAATGCGCTCTTGATTCAGCAAAACCCATGACACTCATAGAGGTTATCCACATTATTCCCCTAAACGGTTCGACATAAGCAGCAAAATAGCCCACCGTAATCGAAAGTTTCAATGCTGTCGTAGTGCTGATAACTATAAGCAAGAATTATGAAGATCGCACCTCAGGTTGCTTGAAATCGCAACAAGGATCGAGTATGATCGGCAGCACGCCGTAACGCGCAGACGTTGATCCGCCCGCCTGGAGTTACTCGAGGAGCGAGGCGTCTGATTATGTATTCGTATGCTGGGGCGTGGGCATCGGCCCACGCCCAGGCTATGCCCTGCTTTCAACAAGGAGGTGCCGTGAACTTGAACCAGATCTGGCAAGCGGCACTTGGCACGATCCAGACCCAGACCTCGCGCCAGGAGTTTGATACCTGGCTACGCGGTACAGCGCTGATTGCGCTTGATGCTGGTACAGCCACGGTCAGCACGAGCTCGCCCTTCCATAAAGAGGGGCTGGAGAACCGCTACCTGCTGCCAGTACGCCGTTCACTGGGTGACGTGGTGGGCTATCCCGTGCAGGTGCAGGTGGTGATCGCCGGGCGGGCGCTCAACCAGCGCAGCGAAACACCCGGCTCGGTGCTCTTTGCCCCGACCGATGAAGATTCCGGTAGCGATCGGCTGGTACAGTTAGACCTGGCCAGCGCTATGCGCACCGGCATGCTCAATCCGAAGTACACCTTCTCACGCTTTATTGTCGGCTCGAGTAACCGCCTGGCGCATGCCGCCTGTCTCGCGGTGGCCGACAATCCCGGCCAGGCTTACAACCCGCTCTTCCTCTATGGCGGCGTTGGGCTCGGCAAAACCCACCTGCTCCATGCGATCGGCAATCAGGTGCTTGACCGTGATCCCGAGATCAACGTGCTCTATGTCTCTTCTGAGAAGTTCACCAACGATCTGATCAACGCTATTCGTCGTCAGCAGACCGAAGAATTTCGCATTCGCTACCGCAATATTGATGTCTTGCTGATCGACGACATTCAGTTCATCGCTGGCAAGGATGCCACGCAAGAAGAGTTCTTTCATACGTTTAATGCCTTGCATTCGGCGGCCAAGCATATTGTGATCAGCTCGGATAAGCCACCCAAAGCTATTCTGACGCTGGAGGAGCGTTTACGTTCGCGGTTTGAATGGGGTCTGATCTGTGATGTACAGCCCCCTGATCTTGAGACGCGCATCGCCATTCTGCGTGCTAAGGGTGAGCAGATGAATGTCTATGTGCCCGGCGAGGTGTTTGATTTCCTGGCCCACAAGGTGCAGAGCAATATTCGTGAGCTTGAAGGTAGCCTGAATCGGGTAGCCGCCTATGCCGACCTGCACGGCTTGCCGATCAGTGTTGAGGTGGCCGCCCAGGCGCTCGCCGATCTGCTCGGTAGTGCTCGGCGCCGTCGCATCACCTCCGAGATGATTATCCAGGCCGTCAGTGAGCACTACGGGGTTGAGGTGCAGGTGCTCCAGGGTCGTGGTCGCTCACGCAATATCGTTGTGCCGCGCCAGGTGGCCATGTACTTGCTGCGCGAAGAGACCGAGTGTAGCCTGGTTGATATCGGTAATCTGCTTGGCGGACGTGACCATACTACGGTGATCTATGGTTGTGAGAAGATCGCCGAGGAGATTAACAGCAATGTGCGCCTGCGCAACGAGGTGCTGACTATTCGTGAGAAGCTGCAGGCGCAGGCAAGTTAAGCGCATTCTTCCTTCATCCCTTAGAGAAGGATTTAGGCGATAGCAAATAGAAAATAGCCCGAGCGCATCAGTACGCGGCGAGTGACGCTGAATTGTAAACCAGCCCGAAACCTTGTCTTATGAAGCCTGGGAATTCGAGCGTTGCTCCAGACGGGCGGCATGCGCGCATCTGGCTGCTGATCAATCTCTGCTTTGCAGCTTTGGCCTTGCTGATCATCGCCTCGATTGGCTTCAACCTTGGCCCTGAGCATGACGATAGTGCCCAGTATCGCCAGGCGGCACGCAATCTCATCATTGCTGGCGATCCTTATGCGACGACCGGCGCGGGAGATGCCGAGGCGCCGCCCTATCCCAACCCGCCCCTGCTGGCCTACCTGCTGCTGCCTGGTGTGGCACTGGACGCGGATAGTTGGCGTATGGTCTGGTTTGTGCTCAACGCTACTGCCCTGGTTGCGCTGTATTGCCTGAGCCTCTGGATTGCCCGCCCTCCCGGCCTGCGCTACTACTGGGGCGGGCTTGCGGCTGCGGTGGCAGTTGCCCCGCCAAATTACCTTTGCCTGCTCTATGGCCAGCTTGGGATTGTGCTGGCCCTGGTGTTGGTAGCAGGCTTTGCGCTGGCTGAACGTCGCCCGGCCCTGACCGGGGGCTTCCTGGCGCTGGCTACCCTGATCAAGCTCTACCCCGGCCTGATGGGCATCTACTACCTGCTGCGCGGCCCGCGCCGGGTCTTGCTCTGGGCTGCCCTGTTTACCGTGCCGCTGCTGGCCATCCCGCTGCTCTTCCACGGCCTGCAGCCCTATCGCTCGTATCTCGAGCGGGTGCTGCTCAGCAGTTTCTATCCCTATGCGGCGGAATTTAATGTCTCACTGACGGGCTTCTTGCGCCGCCTGCTGACAATCAGCGGCACCCGTTTTACACCCCTGGCCGATCAGCCCCTGCTGGCCAATGGCCTTACTCTGCTGGTGGCCCTACTCATCCTGGGCCTCTGTGTACGCGGCAGCAGCAGCCCTGGCCCGCTTGGGGCCCTGCTCGGCTTTAGCCTGTGGCTCTGCGCGTCATTGCTGCTCGCCCCGGTGAATGGCTACTATAACCTGGGTGGCCTCTTGCTGCCCATGCTGGTGCTGGTGCGTGCGCTGCACCGTTACCGCTCAGTCTGGCTCAACGCCGCAATGGTGCTGGCCACGGTGCTGCTGCTTTTGCCGTCCGAATGGTATCGGCTATACCCGGCCTTGAACGCTGCGCTCCTGCGCGGCTGGGGCCTGCTCTTCCTGGTACCGCCCCTCTTCGGCCTGCTTGGCTACCTGGCGCTGTTGGCAATGCTTGCTGAACGCCACCGCCAGGCCGCTACACTACAAGCTGAGCGTTGAGGGGTGCGCACCAAAAGTACTATGGGCTGATAGTACTTAAGTACGCCTCCCTTTTTTGCATATATGCATCAATGATGATGTTGAGTTAAGGTTGGCCGAACTTCTACAGTGCATCGTAGCCATAGGTGCTGGCCGGTAGGGAAGCCTACCGGCGTGGTTTGTTGTTTGGTCAATGCCCCTGTCATATCAGGAAGCAGGAAGGTCGTTATGAACAGCGTCAGGTACCTCGGAGTGCTCCTGGTCGTGCTGGGTCTGCTGCTTGCGCCCGGGCGCAGTACCTCTGCTGATGAGTCGATCAGCGATGGGCCTGCCTCGGTGCCGCTGGCATCACCGCGCTTAATTGTCGAACTGGACTCACCGCCCCTGTCCGTCGCCTTACCGGCTCTGGCTCAGACCGAAACGAGTGCACCGGGCCTGCAATCAAGTCTGGCCCAGAGCTATATCGATGCACTTGAAGCTGAACAGGCCGCTTTTGCCACCAATCTTCAGCGGGCTCTGCCTGGTGCACGGGTGAGCACCTTTACCAACGAGTTTGGCACAACCGAGTTGAACAGCTATCAGGTGCTCTTCAACGGGATGGCCATCCACCTCGGTAGTGCTAGTAAAGATGAGGCGATGCGCACTATCGCTCGCCTGCCTGGCGTCAAGGGAGTCTATCCCGACTTGCCCCATGCCAGCGATCTCTACACCAGCACCAACCTGATCAATGCACCACAGCTCTGGGCAGCCCTCGGCGGGCGCGAGCAGGCCGGTGCCGGGATCAAGGTCGCTTCGATGGACGGTGGCGTCCATCACCTGGCCGCGATGATGAACGGCACGGGCTATCGTTATCCCGATGGCTACGGCCCTGCCGGCCTCGGCCTGAGCAGCAATAACAATGGCAAGATTATTGCCTCGCGGGTCTACTTCCGTGATTGGGATCCGCCCATCCCCGCCGATGCCAATCCATGGCCTGGCTTCGGTGGTACCTCCCATGGTATGCACACCTCGTCGACAGCGGCTGGTGGCATCGTTGAAAATGCAACCATCTCTGGCCTGAATATCGGACGGATCAGCGGGGTGGCCCCGAATGCCTATGTGATGAGCTACCGTGTCTTTTACAACAGCGTGAATGGCATCGAAAGTTTCTACACGGCTGAGGGTCTGGCGGCGCTGGAAGATATTGTGCGTGACGGTGCCGACGTGGTCAACAACTCGTGGGGCGGTGGCCCCATCAGCGAAGGCGGCATGTATGACCCGCTCGACCAGGCGCTGATCAATGCCTGGAATGCTGGCGTCTTCGTCTCCATGTCGGCCGGGAACGCTGGCCCTGGCAATGGTACTACCGACCATCCGTCGCAGGAGTATATCGTTGTTGCGGCGAGCACGACCCCTGGCACGCTGGCCTCTGGCCGGCTCACCACAACGATCAGCGATACGGTCAAGAATGCCGCCTTTGCCGGAGCCTCGTTTGGCACGCCTTTGCCACCCGCCCAGGTGCTAGAGTACCCGTACCTGCCGGCACTGACGGCCGATCCAGCCAATGTGGAGGGCTGCCAGCCCTGGCCAGCGGGAACTTTCATCGGCAAGGCTGCCTTGATCAGCCGTGGTACCTGTGAATTTGGTGTCAAGGTGCTCAATGCTCAGCAGGCCGGGGCGACCTTCGTCGTGGTCTATAACTCGGCGGCTGGTGGTGAGGGCCTGATCAACATGGGGCCGGGCGCGGTTGGCAACCAGGTCACGATTAGCTCGCTCTTTGTCGGGCGCACGGCAGGCCTTGGCCTGCTCAACCATTTCGCCCAGGTTGGGGCAAATAGCGCTCGCTTCCAGGTCAACACGCTTGCCTTCCAGGCTGGCAATATCGCCGATCGGATCATCAACTTCAGCAGCCGTGGCCCCGGGGTCGGCAATGTGCTCAAGCCCGATATCGCCGCCCCTGGCGTCAATATTGTGGCCCAGGGCTATGACGAAACGACTACCGGCGAGGCGGCGCACCTGGGCTATGGCCAGTCCTCCGGCACCTCGATGGCTTCACCGCACGTCGCCGGTGCAGCGGCGCTGGTTAAACAGGCCTACCCCAACTGGCCCAACTGGGCGGTCAAGTCGGCGCTCATGTCGACCGCGAAGTACCTTGAGGTCTATAACTTCGACGAAACCCCGGCGCAGCCCCTCGATATGGGTGCCGGGCGCCTCGATCTGCAGAACGTGCTCGATCCCGGCGTCATTCTCAACCCGCAGAGCCTGAGCTTCGGCCTGGTGCCGACCGGCACACAGAAGTCGTTGCTGGTAACGGTGCAGAGTGTTGCGAATGCGACCGAGACCTACACCATCGGCACGATCTGGACCGGGGCTGGTTTCGCCCCAACCCAGACCACAACCGTGCCAGGGATGACCTTTACGCCAGCCAGCCTGACGCTCAATCCCGGCGAGACGAAGACCTTTACCGTCACTTTCAATCCGGCTAACGGGCGTGGTTATGGTGATAACCAGGGCTACCTGACCCTCGATGGCCCTGTCCATGATGCCCATCTGGCCGCATGGGCCCGCGTGACCCCCAATCAGCAACTGGCTAATGTGCTGCTGATCGACAATGATGGGAGTTTCGCTGGCTTTCCTGACTATAGCTGGTACTACACCACCACGCTGACCAGGCTAGGGATGACCTACAACCTCCTCGAGCTCGGGCCGGGGGTTGACCTGCCGAGTGTTGCCGAGATGCTGGGCTACCAGACGGTGGTCTGGTTCACCGGCGAGAACTACGCTGTAAGTCTGGGTCTCTCACTGGTGCAGCAGGATCGGATGGTCGATTACCTCAACAGTGGCGGGCGCCTGATCGCTATGGGCCAGGATCTTTCGTCAACCCTGGGGGAAGCCACGCCAGAGAATTGTAGCGAGTTCTTCTACTGCTACCGTCTCGGCGCAGTCTTTGTGCAAGACAGTATTAGCAACAATCAGACCCCGATGGAGCCGGTGATTGCGGCCCATACGGCCCCGGCAGCTCTGCGTGGTCTCAGCCTTGACCTTTCGGTACCGCGCTCCTATAACGCCAGCGGTTCACTAACGGGCGGTAGCGAGGTTCCGCCGGTGGTGAGTCCGGCCGGTGGCACGTTTGCGGTCAACTATAACGTCGACCAGGCTCGCCTGACCTATAACGTGACGGTGACCTCTACCCAGGAAGTCACCGTGACGGGGGTATTCATCCACGACGCTGATGCCGGGGCCAATGGCCCGGTGGTTAGAGTTCTGACCACTGCACCCTTTACCCCCACCGTGGTGAGCCCCACCACAGCGTTGAATCTCAGTGGTGTGATCAACCCGCCGCTCACCGTCACAGAGGTAGAGACCTTGCTGAGCAACGGCTTCTATATCAATGTCCACACCACCCAGAATCCCGCCGGCGAGGTGCGTGGGCAGATCGAGCCAGAGCCCTACACGGGCCAGGTGAGTTATATCGATGAGCTCACCAACGCACAGCCGACCGATAACCCGAACCCGGAAATTCCCGGTTCCGGTGACAGCATCCAGAGTACGCCGCTCTTCATGTATGGCGGGCAAAACAACCAGGATCAGGGCATCGTCGCAATGGCCTATGACGACCAGATTGCGCTGGAACGATCGGGGATCACCTACCGTGGCCGCTCGGCCTACCTGGCCTTCGGCCTCGAAGGGCTCAGACCATCGGCCCCAACACTGGGCAGCGCCAGCCTCACCTCTGCGGACGATCTGCTCGGTACGTTGATGACCTGGCTGGAGGCGGCACCCGGCACGGCCACTGTTTCGCAGACGGCGGCTATCTCGAGCACCGGCACAGCCATCTTTACGGCCAGTTACACCAGCACAACCACTGGGGCAACGCCAGTGGAGTACCGCTGGGACTTTGGTGACGAGAGTCTGTATACGACCTCGCTCAGCAGTACGGCAGGCCACGTTTACCAGTGCTCGGAGGAGGGCAATACGCACACGGTACGGGTCGAGGTGACCGATCGTATGGGCATGGTAGCCATTGCCAGCCGGACGATCGATGCATCGAGTATTTGTACCACCCCCCAGAATCGGGTCTTCCCGGTCTATCTGCCGGTGATGCGAATAGGCGGGTGAAGCGGTCGTAATGGCATCCGGGTATGGCGTAGGGGCGCAGCAGCGTACGCTGCTGCGCCCCTACCGGGGTTTGATTGACCCCGGCGGGGTTTGATTGACCCCGGCGGGGTTTGATTGACCCCGGCGGGGTTTGATTGAC